>CANKGV010000015.1 GCA_947481575.1 Alphaproteobacteria bacterium | reverse complement strand
GCAACTCGACATCCTGCGCGCCGCCATGGCTGCCCGCCACCCCAGGAACGAGGTCGACGCTACTCTTGAACCGCAGGCCAACGCTGCGTAGCCTGCTCAACCAATGACGCCTGCCACACGATTTTCAACAATGGGCGGGACATCCCCGCAGTTTCAGCGCGGATCAACGCGGTCAAGCGATCGCTGCCGCAACCGGTGCCCCCGCCGCGACCGGCGCTCTCAGCGCGGCCGTGGTCGAAGAGGTCACCGATGCCGATGCCCGCGACACCGATGAGGATGTCGTGTTCACGACTCCCCACCTCCCCGGCGTCCCCGACTTGGCCGCGATGGTGGCAAAGGCGCGGCGGCGCCGGCAGGCGCTGCGGGGCCGCAGTTACACTGCCGGTTCGCACGGCCCGAAGAGTCGGGGCGCCTCCGGCACCATGGTGGCGGCAGGACTCGCCCTGTGCCTCTTGCTTCCCGGTGTGTACGTGCTCGCAGGGTTTGGTGGCGGTGACGCTCTTGCCTCACTAGGGCGGCAGATCGTCCCCGTCGCCGCCTTGGCACTGGTGCTTGTCGGCGTCGTGATTGCCGCCCGCATCGCGATTCGTCGCGCGGTCAATGCTCCTGCGGCGGGCCTACGACCGCAACTGGAACCGCGCCAACCCACTGTGCTTCCGCGAAGCGAACTCCGCGACGAGCCCTCTCCCGTGCTTGCAGCGACCGTTGCTGCCCCGCCGGCACAGGCGGTTCCTGCCGCAGCTACTCCCCTGCCCGCTAAGGCCGGATCCAGTGCACCGAACGCGACTGCGGCCGGGACCGCACCCGTGAACTCCGTCGCAAGGGAATTGGTGCAGCAACAGGCGGCGGTAGTTGGGCTCATGTCGCGGTGCTTGGGATTTCTTTCCATCACCGGTTCGCGGTTTCTTCGCGATGGCAAGATCGACTCCCAGGCGCAGTTGGGGCACGACCTCTTTTTGCTTGGGGCGGCGGAGGCTGCGGCTCCGCTGAACGCCACGGCGGAACAGCGCAAGGAGTTGGTGTCCGCGTGCCTCCTGGCAGCGGCCCGTACGTTTGATCGCGCAACGGAACTCTCGCGCAACCTCGAGGGCTACCTGCTGGAACCTAGGAACCTCGAAGTGTTTCGCGCCGGACGCGAGGCCATGACGGTTTCCTTGCGGGATGACGAAGTCTTGGCCAAGGCCGCCGACGGGACTCTCGCGGCCAACGATGAAGCACGGTGGCGCGGCGAACAGCGCACTGACATCGGAATGTTCCTCGAGAATTCCCTCGATAGTTGGATTGCCAAGGCCGGGGCACCGAGCGGCATCCTGTTTGGCGGCGGCGTGGTCACTGTGGTTGTTACGGGTGCGCCTACGGGAATGCGCGCGCCGGGTATCAAGGGGGACGAAACCAATCAGCGCGTGCTGGCGAGCCTCCACGACCGCATCATTCGCTCGTCCTTGGACGGCTTCGGTGGGCAGGAGATCAAGTCGATGCCAGGTGACGGAACGACCGGACGGACAGGAATGCTGATCGCCTTTGCCGAGCCATTGCAGGCGATCCGGTCCGCGGTCGCCATGCAACGGGCCACTGCGTTCTATTCGCGGGCCAATCCCGACCTCCCGCTCGACCTCGCGGTTGGAGTTGCCTTGGGACGACCCGTGCAAGGCAAGGATGGATTGACTGGTTCCCCTGTGCCCGAGGCCGCTCGCCTATGCGGCCGGGCTGGTCCGGGTGAGATCGTCGTGTCGCGGTTGGTGCAGAGTAAGTGCCCGCAGGACGAAGTGAAGTACGTCGAACCGCCCGAAGGCGCGGGCGACACGGCATTTGCGATTGTCGCGTGGACCGAGGAGTCCATGGGCGCGGTCGTGCCGATGCCGGGTGGCGTCGCAACGACGACTACGCCTCGCGGCGCAGGCACCGCCCTATAGCGGGAAAACGAGACGGGGGAGGCCCATTTGGACCTCCCCCGCAGTAGTCGCGACCGTTACTGGGCCCACCGGGCCTATGGAACGGAAACCCTACAGACCAAACACCATCAAGAAGTTAGACGGCGTAAAGAATTTGGTCCCCGGCCGCTGGGCGGTTTCTGCCGCACCGGCCGCGCCACCGACTTCGATAGCGATGTACTGCTTGCCCTGCACCGCAAAGGACATGGGTGGAGCTCCAATCGCCGTGCCCACGTTGTAGACCCAAAGGATGTCGAGTGTGTCCGCGTCGTAGCAGGTGATATCGCCGAGGTACGTGGCGCCGCACACCAGCCCGCCAGCCGTCGTCAGCAGGCCCCAGTTCTTCGAGTCGGTCATGATCTTCTTGCTGACCTTACCGTCGACCGGGTTGATCTTGCTGATCGAGTAGCGGGTGATGGTGGTGATCGGGTTGGTATTCGGCGTACCGGCCGGAACCGTCCCGCCGCCCGTCCAGTTTGCGCGCTTCTTCACCGTGCCGCCCTGCGCCTCGAAAGCATCGAGCTTCACAACTGCGCGTTGCACACAGCCTTCTGCCGAGTCGGTGTAGAGCGACTTGGTGAGCGGGCTATATGCCGACGGTTCCCAGTTCTTGCCGCCGGTCGTGGCCGGGCAGACGTTGGCCACGCCGTTGCCGCGGGGGTTCACGACCGTGCCGGGGTTGTACTGCTGCAACGGCTTCCCCGCGACGTAGGAAAGGGGCCGGCCGGTCTTTGGGTCGATGCCGTCGGTCCATGTCACCACGTTCGGGTACTTCTGGCCGTACAGGAACTGACCGTTGGTACGGTCAAAGCAATGCCCGCTGCCAGGACTGAAAGCCCGCCCTTCAGCAGCGTGGGGCTCAGGTCACTCCCAGAAGTTTTGGGCGCAATACCTTTGCGGCCCGAGGACGTCGGCGATCCCCATCGCCATGACCACGAGCTGTATCAGGGCGTCTGCAACGGTCAATTGAACGACCGACGAACAAATGGCGGAAAGCCAGCCTTTTGGGCCGGTGCCTAGGTCTACGGTCGCCGGGTTGTGTACGTCAGCCGGCCGTCGCCGTATCCGAGCGCGCGGAGGCGGATGTCGAGGTCATCGCCTTCGACGTCGCGCGCGTTTTCGTGGAACACCGTCGAGTAGATGAATAGAAGTGCGGCGATCTCGTCGCTGTCCGCTCGGCGCTCCCGCTCCAGGAGCTTGAGCGACTGCCACATAAACTTGTCGGAGCGTTCGGCAAAATAGGCCTCTGCTTCATAGCCCTGCACGCGAAACATGGTCGCCAAGGTCGCATATGCGAAGGCACTGCCGCGGTCGTCAAATCCCAAGAGTCCGTTCATCACGGATACCGCCCACTCGGCCATCGGCACGCCCAGGTCATAGCGCTGCTGTTCGCGATAGACGTTGGCCTGTTTGGCCAACAAGGTCGCGTACTCGACAGTTTGCTCGCCGGACTGCGATGCGCTCGCTTCGCGCAGTGCTTGGAAGTCGCGCTCAGCAACCGTGTAGTCGCCCCGCAAATAGGCCGTGTCGGCCTCTAGCAGCGTCGCGGCCGTCGCGGATGCCGTACCAGCAACTGCCAGGACCGCAGCCAGGATGGTGGCGCGAATCACTTCGGGGACGCCGCCATTGAGGCCGGCATCTGCCCCGGCAGGCTAATCCTGGTTCCGACTTCCTTGATCGTGTTTCCGTTTACTTCAAGCACCGCGAGGTCGTTGGAAACGTTCCCGCCAACATAGACGTACTTACCGTTTGGACTGACGGCGATGCCTTCTGGGAAGCCACCGACCTCGGCCGCGCCCACCCGGGTCACCTTCTTGCCGTCGACGCGCAAAAGTTGAACCAGGCCGTTCTTGTGGAAATAGAACGCGTCGGGGCGCGCGTTGCCGCCATTCTGAATTGCCACTACGGCGTAGTCGCCAGCGGGGCTAAAGGCCAGGCCTTCGGGGGCATCACCGACCGTCACATAGTCGATCACCCGCGCCGGCGTAGCAGTGAGGTCGATTACCGCAACCGTGTCCACGCCGCCATCGGCGCCGCCGTTGTTGCTGGTGTTGGCGACAAGCGCAATGTCCCCTTTAGGGGACGCGACAACGTTGTAGGGCCACACGCCAACCGTCATGTCGTACTTGTTGTAGGTGACCTTGGTGCCGTCGATGTCCAGCCACGCGATCTTGCTAACGTTGACCTTGGCGGCCAACGCGTGTTTGCCGTCCGGAGTAAACGTAACAGCGGAAACCGCGTCACCCATGGCGATGGTATCGATCAGCTTGACCGCCTTGCCCGCGATCGAAAACACGCCGATCGCGTTGTCGTTGCGGAACGTGACCATGGCCAGATCGCCCTTGGGGCTGACCGCCAGACCGGACGGCTGCTTTCCGGTCTCGATCGTGGCCAATAGCGCAGGTGGTCTTGCCGTCAGGTCGATGACGTACAACTGGCTGCCAGGGTTCTGAACCCGACGACCGGCTTCCTCGGTCGCGTGAACAGAGTTGGCGACCAGCGCAATCTGATTCCCCGGAACCACTGCCATGTTGGTCGGCGGGCCAGAGAGGGAGTTTTCCAATGCAAGGCTGACGCTTAGCTTCGGGTTTGCCGGGTCGGCAATGTCGAATATCTGGATTTGGTCCTTGCCCAAGCCCTGGCTCTTGTTGTCGTTGCCGACAATCAGCACCTGCTGGGCGCTGGCGACCGTCGCGATTGCGGCCAAGATCGCGGCAGATGCGGCACCAAGAAGGGGACGTGTGACGATGGCTGGCATAGGCTATCTCCCTGCAGGCAAGGCGACGATTGTGACCAATCGGGCGCGGCCAATCCACCGCTTCCCGTTTCACAACAGCGCTATGGCTGGACGCTCTTTGCTACGGCGGGCGGACCCCCTAGGTTGTGTTCCGCATGAGTAAGCGTCTTACGCCCATCATTACGGTGGTGATCTTTGTCGCCGCCGCGTGGCTGCTTTGGCACCAGCTGCGCGGGATCCGCCCGCGCGAGATCATGACAGCGGTCCAGAACCTGCAGACGGGCCAAGTGCTCCTGGCGCTGGCCCTTGCGGCGGCAAGTTACTGGTGGCTGACGCTCTACGATGTGCTGGCGTTCCACCATATTGGCCGCAAAATCGCCTATTGGCGCATCGCGCTGGCGTCGTTCCTGAGCTTTGCGGTCAGCCACAACGCAGGTTTCGGCTTCGTCACCGGGGCTCCCCTGCGCTATCGCATTCACGGCGAAGTTGGCGTCAGCCCCGCCGAGATCGCGATCGTCACCGTGTTCTGCGCATTTAGCGTCGCTCTCGGCGCTACCACCCTCGTCGGCTGCGCCCTGTTGTTCGAGCCGCGCGCCGCCCAGGCGGTCGTCGGCTTGCCGCTGCTGCCGATCCGTATCGGCGGTGCGCTTACCCTGTTGGCGGTCGCGTCCTACCCGGTGATCTGCTTCTTCCGGACCGGGAATATCCGAATCGGCGCCTGGAACGTGCCGATTCCAAAACCGCAGGTCGCCCTGACCCAAATTGCAATGGCGGTTGCCGACCTCTCGTTAGCGGGAACGATACTGTACTCGCTCCTCCACGCCGACGTGGGGGTGTCGCTTCCTGTATTCGTCGGTGTCTACGCCCTGGCGGTTTCGGCGGGCCTAATCAGCAACGTGCCCGGCGGTTTGGGCGTGTTTGAATCGGCGCTGCTGCTCTTGCTCCCCGAGGCACCCTCCGCAGCCGTACTCGGCGGTGCGGTCGCATTCCGGTTGGTCTACTACTTGGTGCCGTTGGGCGTCGCTGCGATCACGCTGACCGCCTCGGAGGTGATTCGCGGGCGGAGGTTCGTCGCGCAAGCGGGCACCGCGGTATGGCGCCTGTCCCCTACCCTACTGGGCCTGTGCGCATTCGTCGGCGGAGCGATCTTGATGTTCAGCGGCGCCACCCCGGCGTCCGCTGCGCGCATCGCAGTACTGCGGCAAGCCATACCCCTGCCGATGATCGAGGCCGCGCAAGCGATCAGTTGCTTGGCCGGGTTCGCGCTGATGTGGGTCGCGCGCGGCCTCTATCGCCGTCTCGCAACGGCGTATTGGCTCGCCAGCGGGCTGCTTGGCGTTGGCATCGTTGCGATGTTGCTGAAAGGCCTCGACTACGAAGAGGCAATCGGCGTCAGCGTCGTGCTGGCAGCGCTGATTCCGGCGCGTGCCGCATTTTATCGGCGCAGTTCGTTCGTCGCCTTGCCCTTGCCAGCAACCTGGGCCGCAGGGATGGTCGTCGTCGCAGCCGCGGCAGCATGGATCGGCGTACTCCTACACCGAATGGGGGCCCTGCGCGGACTGCAGTTGACGCGATTCTCGTACGCCGCGGACACGCCCCGGTTCGTGCGTGCGGAGCTGATTGTGCTCGCCGCGGTGGTACTGTTGGTGCTGTACGTCATGATTCGTGGGCGCACGCCACGCCCTGGCCTGCCGATAGCTGCCGACATGAGCGTGGTTCGCTCCATCCTTCACGTTTCGCACGCCGCGCACGGGCACCTAGCGCTGCTGGGCGATAAACGCATTCTCTTTAGTGAAAGTGGCCGTGCGTTCCTCATGTATGGGATTCACGGCAAGAGTTGGATCGCACTGGGCGAGCCCGTTGGGCCCGAGGAAGAGCACGCCGACTTGATCTGGCATTTTCGCGAGCTGTGCGAATGGTTCAGCGCCAGCCCAGTGATCTACCAAGTAAGCGACCGTCTGAGTGCGACCTTTGCCGACGTTGGGCTTACGACGTTTCGCATCGGCGACGAGGCACGAGTTGCTCTGTCGTCGCTCTCTTCGGCCAATGCGGCGATCGCCGAGGCGCGTGACCTGACGCGCGCCGGGTATCAGTTCGAGGTTGTCGCAAGCGCCGATGTAGCGGCGCTATTGCCGGATCTCAGCCGGGTGTCAGAGCGCTGGTTAGGTGCCAGTGGGGGCAACGAGCGGCGCTTTGCGTTCGGATTGTTCGATCCGGTTTACGTGGTTACCACGCCCTGCGCCGTCGTCCGACGGGAAGGCGCCGTGGTGGCGTTCGCTACCATCTTGGTCGGTGCGGAAGGCGGCGACGTAGCCATCGATCTGCTTCGTTGGGATCCATCGTGTCCTGCGGGGATGGGGGACTTCCTGAGGGCAGAAGTACTTACCTGGGCGCGCACGCGCGCGCTCTGGTTCGACTTGGGGTTGGTGCCCATGCCGGAGCTTGCCAGTGACCCGCTGGCCCCGATCTGGCGCCGCGTCGGGCGATACCTCTACGGCGACGGATCGCCGGGCGCGGATTTGGAGGCGATTCGGGGGAGCGCCGACAAGTTTGCGCCGGAATGGTCCCCTCGGTACTTGGTACTCTCGAGTGGCATCCAGCTCGCCGCGACGCTGTACGACTGCGCGGTGCTGGTGAGCGGCGGGAAGGAACTCCCCTCCGCCCGCTAATGCCAAGGAAGCCCTAGTGCTTCGGCTTGCCGCCGCCCTCGGCGATCCGGTCCATCAAGGCTAGCAAGACACCCGAGACCACGAACGTCAGGTGGATGCCAACGAGCCATCCTAGGTCGCTGGTCGTGTAGTCCTGAATCTCCAGAAACGCCCGGAGCAGCTGGATTGCGGAAATGGCAACGAGAGAACCAATCACCTTCAGCTTCAGGTCGCCGAAATCAACGTGGCCCATCCACGACGGCCGATCCGAATGGTCGGGAGTCTCGATCTTGGAAACGAAGTTCTCGTACCCAGCCAAGATCATCATCAGCACCAAGGCGGCAACCAGCGTGAGGTCAATCAAGCCCAAGACCGCCAAGATCATTGAGTTGGCATCCATCGAGAGGACGCCTGGCGCCAAGTGAATCAGCTCCTGCACGAACTTCAGGAGGACAAGCGGTAGCGCGACCACCAGGCCGAGAAAAAAGGGCGCCATGAGCCAGCGGCTGGCAAACAGGGCGCGTTCGATGTTGCGTTCGATCATGGGTGCGAACCTGATCCGATCCGAAGAATGCAGTCAATGCGTCGTTAGCGGCCAGGGGCGCGGGCCGGTTGCTTGATCAGCTTGGCCTCCGCCTGCCGCGTCGCTTGGTCGGCCGAAGTGGCGATCCTTGCCAAGCGATCGGCGAGGTAACGAACCCCGGTTAGGCGATGACCTTCGCGCGCCCACTCCGCCAAGAACACAAGGCGTTGGTCCGGACGCAGTTTGGCGCGACCTCGTTCGGCGGCGATAAACTGCACGAGACCGGCGGGGTTGGCGAATTGGTCGTTTCGGAACACGACGGTCGCTCCCTTCGGGCCCGCGTCCAATCGGGCTACGGCCGCGACGCGGAGTAGCTGCTTTATCGTGACGATTTGGAGCAGGTGCTCCACTTCCTCGGGAAGCGGACCAAAGCGGTCGATCAACTCGGCGCCGAAGGCCTGCACCTCGGCGTCCGTGTGCAACTCTGCGACACGTCGATACAGACCCAACCGAACATCTAGGTCTGCAACGTATGTCTCAGGGATAAGCACAGCTGTTCCAACGTTGATCTGCGGGGACCACATTTCTTCCGCTGCGGTCTCGGTCGCGACATCTGTGCGGGCGGCAGCCACTGCCTCCTCCAGCATTCGCTGATAGAGCTCGAACCCGACCTCTTTGATGTGCCCGGACTGCTCGGAACCAAGGAGGTTGCCGGCACCGCGAATATCCAGGTCGTGGCTCGCGAGCGTAAAGCCGGCGCCGAGTTCGTCGAGCGCCTGCATCACACGAAGGCGTCTCTCCGCGCCTGCGCTAGGTGTGCGGCCCGCAGGTGTAGTGAGGTACGCGTACCCGCGGACCTTGGACCGGCCAATGCGACCGCGGAGCTGGTACAACTCCGCCAGTCCGAACATGTCGGCGCGGTGGATGATCATTGTGTTCGCGCTCGGAATATCGAGGCCCGACTCGATGATGTTGGTCGCGATCAGGACTTCGGTCTTGCGGTCATAGAACTCCCCCATGACCTGTTCGAGTTCGGTTGGGGTCAGGCGCCCGTGGGCCACCGATATTGGGATTCCAGGAACTTGGTGCTGGATGAACTCGACCGCCGCCGGCAGGTCCGAAACGCGCGGGCACACATAGAACGACTGCCCCCCCCGTGCTCGCTCCCTGAGCAGTGCCTCGCGCACCACCACCGCATCGAACGGAAGAATGAAGGTCCGAACCGCCAAGCGGTCCACTGGCGGGGTGGCGATCAGGCTCAACTCACGAATTCCGGCCAGTGCCATCTGCAAGGTTCGCGGAATCGGGGTCGCCGTGAGCGTCAGCACATGGATGTTCGCCCGCAGCTCCTTCAGCCGCTCCTTGTGCGTCACCCCGAACCGCTGTTCCTCGTCGATGATCAGCAAGCCCAAGTCTTTGAACTGGATGCTCTTGGCGAGCAGCGAGTGCGTGCCGACGATGACGTCGGTCCTGCCGTCCGCCAATTCGCGACGGGTCTCATCGGCTTCCTTGCCCTTGACCATTCGCGAGAGCGAGTTGATCCGAATGGGCCAACCGCTGAGGCGTTCGCGAAACACCTTGGCGTGCTGCCGCACCAGCAAGGTGGTAGGCGCAACGACAGCCACTTGCTTGCCGGCCATCGCCGCAACAAATGCGGCGCGCAATGCCACTTCGGTCTTGCCGAAGCCCACGTCACCGCACACTAGGCGGTCCATTGGCCGGCCGGACGACATATCGGCCAGAACTTCCGCGATCGTGCGCTCCTGGTCCTCCGTCTCGGCGTAGGGGAATCGCGCACAGAACTCGCCGTAGAGCCCCGGCGCAACAACCAATTTTGGGGCCTCGCGGAGCGCTCGCTCCGCTGCCACCTTGAGCAGGTCGCCGGCAATTTCCTTGATGCGGTTGCGGGCACGCGCCTTACGGGCTTGCCAGGCCGATCCGCCGAGCTTGTCGAGGATCGCCTCGCTCTCGTCACCCCCGTAGCGGGAGATGACTTCGATGTTTTCGACGGGGATGTAGAGTTTGTCCCCGTCCTCGTAGGTCAACGCAACGCAGTCGTGGGGGCGGTCCTGTACGTCGAGCGTTTCCAGTCCGAGGAACCGGCCGATACCGTGGTCGACGTGCACCACGAGGTCGCCTGGCGACAGCGCAGAGACTTCCCTGAGAAAGTCCTCTGCCTTGCGGCTACGGCGCCCGGGGCGGGACATGCGTTCGCCCAGGATGTCCTGCTCCGCCAAGACGGCAATCGAATCGGCCTCGAAGCCATGTTCGATTGGCAGGATTGCCAGTGCGACGGCCTCCGGCGGCAGCGCCAAGGCATCCGACCACTCCCGAACGGCCATCAGCGGATCAACGCCGTGCTCGTGGAGCATTGTCCCGAGACGGTCGCGGGACCCCGCGGTGTAGCCTGCTACGATCACTCGGCGCCCAGCGGCGCGCTGCTTGGCGATGTGATCGCGCACGGTGTCGAGCACGAGGCCGCCACCAGCGGACGGCCCGGACGCAACGCGCTCCACAGCGAAGTTGCGGCCCTGAACGCCACCGACGTCAACGGCGCCCGGCCCTGGGGGCATGCGGAACGGCGAAAACTGCCCCACCGCACGGTCCGCTAGCGCTTGGTCCCACTCGGTATTAGTCAGGTACAGGTTGTCTGGCGGCAGCGGCCGGTACGGCACGCCGTCGTCTTCGTCTCTGGCGCGGGAACGCACGCGGTAGGATTCCGCAATCAGGCCCATACGTTCCTGCCGAGCATCCTCCAATCCGTGATCCAGCGTTATCGCCGCCCCGGGCAAGTAGTCGAACAATGTTTCGACCCGTTCGTGGAATAGGGGAAGCCATTGTTCGGCGCCGGCGTGGCGTCGTCCCGCACTTATCGCGGTATACAATGGGTCGTCGTCACCTACTGCACCGAAGCGAGAGCCGTACGCTGCGCGGAACCGCGCGATCGATGCGACGTCGAGCAAAATTTCCGAAGCAGCGCGCAGCTCCAGGGACTCGATTTCTCCTGTTGTGCGCTGAGTCAGCGGGTCGAACGTCCGAATGCCTTCCAACACCTCTCCGAATAGGTCAAGGCGAACCGGCTCCTCGCGGCCCGGTGGGAAGACGTCAAGAATCCCGCCGCGCATGGCGAACTCGCCAGGTTCCCGCACGGTACCGACTCGGGCATACCCGTCGCGGGCGAAGTAGGCGGTCAACGCGGCAATATCGAGGGTCGCCTTCTTGCGAATATCGAAACTCGCCCCGGCCACGGCGCTGCGGGGCGGCACTCGTTGAGTCACTCCGGATGCCGTAGCAAGAACGATACGGCCGGCCGCAGGTGCATTCGGTGCGGCGGCAAGGCGGCCCAACGTCTCCATCCGTTGGCTGACCAGTCCATTGCGTGGCGAGACCCGGTCGTACGGCATGCAGTCCCAGGACGGGAACGTCAGAACCTCGACCGACGGGGCAAAGAACGCCAATGCCTGCGCCAGCGCCGGGACGCGGATGTCGTGGGTGGCAACATGGAGGATCGTCCGGCCAGGGGCGGCCTGAGCAAGTGCCAGCGCATCTACCCCATCCGGCGCGCCGGACAGGATCGTCCGGCCCCGCGCCGCCAGCAGTTCACTGATATTCATCAATTTCTTACGGTGCGTAGCTGAACGGTGCGAAGCAGGCGAAGCACGTCGTGGTCATGGGCTTGCGGTGCGGCGGCTCCGCCTACTACCCACTCAAACAGGTCGGCATCGGATGCCTCCAACAAGGCTTCATATCTGCGAAGCTGCTCGATGGTCAGGCGATCGAGCCAAGCATCCGCAAAGTTCCCCAGCAACAGATCGATTTCCTTCGTGCCGCGGTGCCAACTGCGGAATCGTAACCGTTTGCGATGCTCCTCGATGGGCTTCGCGGGCCGATGTTCCATCGAGACGATATAGGGGGTCGCGTTCCGTCTGTCACGGGCAGAGCCCGGATTCGACGCGATGCGGATCCACGGATAGGGTCACCCAGCGTTCCATGCGACCAGAGATCCTGTTTCCCCTGTTTGCCCCGCTGCGGTCGCTGCCGGGAATCGGCCCGCGCCTCGCCGCGTTGATGCAGTCCGCGATCGGCGGCCCGAACGTCGTCGACCTCCTTTGGCATTTTCCGGCGGGCATCATCGACCGGCGTTTCTCGCCCGTCTTGAAGGACGTGCCGGAGGGCGACGCCCTGGCCACGGTCACCGTGGAAATCGACGCGCATCTGGTGCCGCGCAACCCGCGTCAGCCGTACCGCATTCGCACCCACGACGAGACGGGATCTTTGACACTCGTCTATTTCCGCGGCCACGAAGAGCACCTCAAGCGGCTCCTGCCGGCGGGCGAAACCAGGATCGTGAGCGGGCGCATCCAGCGCTACGACGGCGAACTGCAAATGACTCACCCCGATCAGGTGGGCAAGCCGGAGGACCGTCACATCGTCGCTGCGGTGGAACCCGTGTATCGCCTCACGGCTGGTCTGGCCCAGAGCATCGTCCAGAAGGCGATGCGCGTTGCACTCGAGCGGACGCCCGAACTGCCGGAATGGCTCGATGCTCCCCTCGTAGCGCGCGAAGGGTGGGTGCCGTGGCGAATGGCCGTGCACGAGGCCCACGCGCCGGCGTCCGAGGTTGATGTCCTACCAACAACCCTTGCTCGGCGGCGCCTCGCCTACGATGAACTCTTGGCCAACCAATTGGCGCTTCTGTTGATCCGCGAGCGTTCTCGCCGGAGGGCCGGACGCAGCATTCGCGGTGATGGTCGGCTTCGGAATGCGGTGCTCGCCGCCCTGCCCTACCGCCTGACCGCGGCGCAGGAGGTTGCACTCAACGAGATCCTGAACGACATGGCGGCCCCGAATCGAATGCTGCGGTTGCTTCAGGGCGACGTTGGCAGCGGCAAGACCGTCGTCGCATTGTTGGCGATGTTGGCGGCCATCGAGTGCGGCCTACAGGCGGCGCTAATGGTTCCAACCGAGATTCTGGCGCGTCAACATCTGCGGGTAATCGAGGATTTGGTCCGCCCATTGGGAGTACGGGTGTCGCTATTGACGGGCCGGGACCGTGGTAGACCGCGCCAAGAGACGTTGCGCCGACTTGCGGCCGGTGAGATCGACATTGTCATCGGCACCCACGCGCTCCTACAGGAGGGCGTCGAGTTCCGGGATCTAGGCCTAGTGGTTGTCGACGAGCAGCACAGATTCGGCGTCTATCAACGCCTCGCCCTGACCGACGGGCAGGACAAGGGAACTGATGTTTTGGTGATGTCGGCCACTCCCATCCCGCGAACGCTGACCTTGACCGTCTATGGGGACATGGATGCCTCGCGGCTGGAGGAAAAACCGCCAGGGCGGCAGCCAATTGTAACCAGGGCCATTCCGCTGGAGCGTTTGGATGAAGTGGTGACGGCGGTACGGCGCGCTGTTGACGGCGGCGCGCGTGCCTATTGGGTATGCCCACTCGTGTCAGAATCCGAGACTACGGACTTGGCCGCAGCCGAGGAACGCTATGCGGCCCTGCGGGAACTGCTCGGCGCGCGGGTTGATCTCGTCCACGGCAAGATGAAGGCTACTGACCGCGAGGCGGCGCTGGAGCGCTTCGCAACCGGCGACGTCGCGGTTCTGGTCGCGACGACGGTGGTCGAAGTCGGTGTAGACGTCCCCCAGGCGACAATCATGGTGATCGAACACGCGGAGCGCTTCGGACTCGCTCAGCTTCACCAATTGCGGGGGCGTGTCGGACGGGGAGCCGGTGCTTCATCGTGCGTACTCCTCTACGCGCCGTCGTTGACTGAGGCTGGCCGGGCCCGACTGCAGATTCTCCGGCAAACCGAGGATGGGTTCCGCATCGCCGAGGAGGACTTGCGCCTGCGCGGCGCAGGCGAGGTACTGGGCGCGCGTCAGAGTGGTTTGCCGGAGTTTAGGGTCGCCGACTTGGCCGCACACGGGGACTTGCTTCCCGTAGCGCGCGACGATGCCATGCGCGTGCTGCATTCCGATCCGGGATTGGCGACACAGCGGGGCGAGGCGCTCCGAGCGCTGCTGTACCTGTTCGAGCGGGATGCCGCGGCCGCGTTGATCCGTTCCGGGTAGCCGGGGCTGGAGGCCCCGAATCCAGGCCCACACTGGCGGGCGCTCGGTCACCGGCGTTATAGTTCCGCACAGGGGCAGGCGTTATGTTGCCGTGCCCCTGGGCAGAGGATGGGGGCCCGATCAAGGGACCCGACACCAGCGGCGCATGAAATCTTTGGCAGTGCTCTTTGGCGCTCTTCTGGCGATCCCGCAGGTCGCCGTGGCCGATTATCAGGAAGGCCTGCTGAGCTATCAGACCGGCCGTTACGAGCAAGCGCTTACCCAGTTTCGAACCTTGGCGCTGACAGGCCACCCGGGCGCTGAGTTCATGCTCGGGGTCATGTATTTCACCGGGTCGGGCGTTCCTCGGGACCCCGTGATCGCCGCGATCTATTTCCGCAACTCCGCCGACAAGGGAGATACCGGCGGCCAACTGGCATTCGGCTCCATCTATATTCGCGGCGTGGGCGTCTACCAGGACTTGGTTGAGGCGCGCTCGTGGCTACTGCTTGCCGCGCACTCGGCTGAGGACGACCTGCGTCAGCAGGCAATTACCCTTCTTCAGGCCACTGAACCGCTGATGACGCCTTCGGAACTCAGTGAGGCGGAGCAACGGGCACGGCATTGGCACCCGGCGCCAATGCGGAACGGTTCGCGGTAGGCCCTGCGCTAACACGGCGCTGCTCGCGCTGGGTTTCGGTGCGATACACGTCCCAAGCATTGTCGTTGAAGATAGCGACATAGCCGCCACGGTATGGATACACGTACTGCGCACCCATCCATCGTGGTGGGCGCTCGGCCACGAACGTCAGCAATAGTGTACGCACATTGGAGTGCAGGAACCCATAAGCCTGCTCCCAACTGTAGACCGGTAGCGGGGTCGTGATCCTTCCCAGGAAGTTGAATTGCCCCTGGTACTCATCAAGCACCGCCATGGGCCGTCCCTCGCGTTGAAACTCCCGCACCTGGAAGGCGATCGGCGCAATGTTCAGCGCATAGTTCAGTGGGCGCACGCCGAATACGTGGAGCGCCAGGACCACTAGGACCGTGTGCACGGACAGCACGGCCACCGTGCCGACGCTGGCCTTCAGCGGGACGACCGCAGCGACGACCCCGATCACAACGATTGCTAGGCCTAGCATCGGGCCGATGTTTTGCGCGTACTCCGGCAACCGCAGAGTCGTCGCTCCGGTGCCATAGCGAACCCACATGCTGATGAAGGCGAGCGCCAAACCAATCGCCACGGTGACGGCACCGGGTACCACACGACTCCAGCGTGCCATCTGCCCAAGCGGCATCCCGGTGGCCACCAAGATCGCGAATGCTGGGAATAGTGGCAACAGGTAGTGCGGCTGCTTTCCGCTGAACGCCGAGAGCACGATGAATCCCGGAACGAGCCAACTCAGCGCGAACCGCACGGGGACGGTCTGGGAACGGAGCGCCGCAGCGATGCCGCGCCACGCCGCAGGCCAAACCGCCCACGGCAACAACAACACGGGAACCAGGGGAACGTAAAACCAGAATGGCTCGCGGTGAGCAAACGACTCGGCCACCCGGCCGGCCGTTTGGCCCCAAAGGATGGCGTTCGCGTACGCTGGCCCCCCCGCCGATGCCGCAGGCAGTGCCCAGGACAGCGCGATCGCGGCCCCTCCGGCCACCCCCGCCGCAAGCCCCATATACCAGCGCCACAAAGGTGCGCCGAGCGCGGGGCGCCCCCACCACGGCACGGCCAGCGCCATGGGCAGCACGTAGACAAGAATCACCGGCCCTTTGTTGAGCACGCCGAGTCCGATGCTGAATGCAACCAATGCCCAGCCGAACAGGGCCCTGCCCTGCCAAGCCAGCACGATGCCGATTGCGCCGACCACCGCAAATAGCACATTGCCCATGTCGAACATCGTGACGGTGGCGAACACCGTCCACAGAAGCGAGCCCAACAACAGCCATGGAAGGAGCGCGGCGCGCTCGGGCTCGTCCGGCCACAAACGGGCCCCGAGGCTGCGGGCCGCGAAGAGGGCTCCGAGACCGAACAGCGGAGCCACCATCCGTCCCCAAAACTCGCTGACGCCAAACACGCTCCATCCGACTTGAATGAGCCAGAACAGCAGTGGCGGCTTCTGGCTGTAGATCTGGCCGTTGAGGTGCGGGACGAGTTCGTTGCCGTGGGTCCACATGTCCCAGGCGACGGACAGGTAGCGGGTTTCGTCCAAGGGCAGCAACGGGCGGGAAGTCAGCGCGACCCACGTCAGGACGATCCACGTAACGAGGAGTGCGACAGTACCGGCGCTTGGGCGAGCTAGCTTCATCGAATGCGCGCCCGTCCTTGTCTCAGCCTGGCAAAGCGGCCTTGCGCCGCTCGCGTAGGATCAAGTGCAGGTTGCGCGCGTAAATGAACAAGCCCGTGCCCTGCCCAATCGTCAGGACCGGATCGTGCCGCTGGATCACGTAGGCCAACAGAATGGCACCCCCAGCAAGACTGAAGTACCAGAAGGCCACTGGGATATGGCTTTTGCCAAGCCGTTCACTGGACACCCATTGAACCACAAACCGCAGCGAAAACATCGCCTGGCCGAGGAACCCAACCAGCACCCACGGCGAGGACAGTGAGGTCAGCCAAGCATCAACGTTCATTCGGTTCTCCTGACACTTCCGTTACTTCAGGCCGCCCGCGTGCTGCGCGGCGTTTCAGCCAGAGGACACCGACGAGGTCGACCAAGCCAACCCACAGGCGATTGTGGATGCCGTAGTGCGATCGGCCGTGGGCGCGCGGCCGGTGCCCAACTTCCACCGAGACAACCGTTCCACCCGCCTGCTGCACCAATGCCGGCAGGAACCGGTGGTAGTGATCAAAGTGCGGCAGTTCGAGAAACAGTGCGCGCGGGAACAACTTGAGGCCGCAGCCGGTATCCGGTGTGCTGTCGCCCAACAGCCGCGATCGTACACCGTTGGCGATCCACGATGAGGCGCGCCGGAACCAATTGTCGCGGCGCTTGCGGCGATGGCCCGCCACCATAAGCAATCGCCCGGGTGTGCCGGTCGCCATGGCCCACAGACGCTGAATGTCGGCAGGATCGTTTTGGCCGTCGCCATCCAGGGTTGCCACCCACTCGGCCCTAGCTCCGCGCACCCCCGTCAGTAGGGCGGCGCTTTGGCCGTGGTTGCGGCCGTGACGGAGCACACGCAGATGGGGATGGGTTGCGATGGCGCGCTGCAGCACTGCGACGGTCGTGTCCCGGCTTGCGTCGTCCACTACGACGACCTCATAGCCCCCCGGCAGTGTCCCCAAGGCAGCATCGACTTCGTCGAGCAATGGCACAATGTTGGCCTCTTCGTCGTGCACAGGGATCACGACGGACAGGCTGGGGTGGAAGTCGGCGGGAAGGCCAGTCATTGCAGCGTGAGGGGCAACCTAGACGCCGGGCTTGGGCGGAACAAGCCGGAAGTCCCCAGCTTGGCGATCTCAATTCGGCGCGGCATTGTCACCCCATGCCGTCCGGGCGCTCCAAGCCACCTTCTGCCAAGGTCCGCCCCCTTAAAGGGGGGCGCCTGGAGCCATACGTCGGCAAGCGCAACTTTGCCGTTACCCCCGAGCCACTGGCATCGGCGCCGTCGACGGGGGGCGACCTGTTTGTGATCCAGAAGCACGCGGCCACCCGGCTGCACTACGACCTGCGGCTGGAGATGGGAGGGGTCCTGCGCAGTTGGGCGGTTACCAAGGGGCCAAGCCTGGACCCGGCCGAGAAGCGGCTGGCGGTGGCGGTGGAGGATCATCCGGTCTCGTACGGCAGCTTCGAGGGTACCATCCCGGGCGGGCAATACGGTGCCGGTACGGTCATCATCTGGGACACCGGAACCTGGGCGCCGATGGGCGACGTGGAGACGGGCCTACGCACCGGCAATCTGAAATTCCGCCTCGCGGGGCATAAGCTCAAGGGCGGATTCGCGCTCGTGCGGATGCGCGGCCAAGACAAGAACTGGCTGCTGATCAAGGAGAGCGACTCCTACGCCGAGCCAGGCAGCGGCGACGCGATTGCTGAGCGTGCGCCGGCAAGCGTCATTTCCGGCCTCACGGTCGAAGAGATGGGCAAACAGCGTGCCGCGGCCGAGCAGGCGCGACGCAAACGGCCGCGGAAGATTGCGGTGCCGGATCCCGCAACACTTACGGGTGCCCGCATGGCGGAGCTCGGCGACGTGCCCGCACCGGAGCTGGCCACACTTGCGACCAAGCCGCCATCCGGCGCCGGATGGGTGCATGAGATCAAGTACGACGGCTACCGCACCATGGCGCGGATCGATCACGGGGCGGTCCGGCTGATCACCCGCAATGGCTACGACTGGACCGACAAATACCGGCCGGTGGCAGACGCGTTGGCCACCCTGCCCTGCCAGACGGCAATTTTGGACGGCGAAGTCTGTGTCCAAGGTGCCGACGGCAAGACGAGCTTCTCGGCCCTTCAAGACGCACTCGCCAACGGTGAAACCGCCCAACTCGTCTATTGGGTGTTCGACCTGATCCATCTCAATGGCTACGACCTAACGCAGGTGCGGCTGGTCGACCGCAAACGCGTGTTGGCGTCACTGGTGCAGTCGGTGGCTGCCGACGACTCCTTCATCCACTACAGCGAACATGTAGTCGGCGATGGTGCGGCGTTCCTGGATCAGGCGCTCAAGCTCGGCTTGGAAGGAATCGTCTCCAAGCGCGCATATGCACCATACGAGCCACAGCGTTCCCGGTCATGGGTCAAGGTGAAGGACACCGCCGACCATGAGTTCGCCGTGGTTGGCTACACCGAATCCCCCGACTCAGGGCCATTCGGCGCGCTATTGGTGGCGCAATCGAGTGCCGACGGACTTACCTACGCTGGCAAGGTCGGGACCGGTTTCAACGGCAAAGTCGCCGCTGATTTGTTCAAGCGGTTGCAGCCGCTTGTGCGTAAGGAGCCGGTATTCACGCTTAGGGGCAAGGATATCCCGAAGAAGGTCCGCTGGGTGGAGCCCAAGCTGTTCGTGACAGTCACGTTCGCCAATCGCACACCGAAAGGGCACCTGCGTGCGCCGCGGTTCAAGAGTTTGCGCCCGGCCGCGGATGTCGCCGCGCCGCGCCCCGTTATCGCGGGATCGCGGCCGCCGCGGGTGGTCAGCGATGCGGACCTGGCCTCGGTGTGGATTACCAACCCGGACCGGAGAATGTTCGGCGACGGCGGGCCGACGAAGCTCGACATCGCCGTCTACTACGCGAAGGTCAGCGACTGGTTGCTGCCGGGCCTAGCCGAGCGGCCGCTCACGGTGATTCGGTGCCCGACCGGCAAGCCGCAGGATTGCTTCTACCAGCGCCATGCCATGACCGGCATGCCGAAGGACATCCGCACCATTCCCCTGCCCGAGGAGGGCAAAAAGGAGAAGGCGGATTTTCTCTACCTTTCGGATGCCAAAGGGTTGCTGGCCCTGGCCCAATTCGGTGTGGTGGAATTCCATCCTTGGGGCTGCCACATCGACAAACCCGAGCGCCCGGACCGGATGGTGCTGGACCTGGACCCGGACCCGGGCCTGGATTGGCGGATGGTGACGGATGCCGCCGAGGCAGTGCGGGCATTCCTCGACACGCTGGGGTTGGCGGCCTACCCGCGCACCACCGGCGGCAAGGGCATCCACATCGTGACGCCGGTGGAACGGCATGCCACGTGGGCGGAATTCAAGGACTTCTCGCAGGCCATTGTTGTGGCGCTGGCGGAGCGTCAGCCGCGGCGGTTCACTGCGTCCCTTTCCAAGGCTGCGCGCGGGGGCAAGATCTTCATCGACTATCTGCGCAACGGGCGCAGCGCCACCGCGGTGGGGTCGTACTCGCTGCGGTCGCGCCCCGGCGCGCCGGTAGCAACGCCGCTGACCTGGGAGGAACTGGCGGCGTTGGACGATCCGCGGGCGTTCGACTGGCGTTCAGTGCCGGCGCGCCTCGATGCTCTCGAAGACGACCCCTGGGCGGGGATCGACGGGGCGGCGGTACGGCTGCCATTGGTCAAACTCTTGGGCAAGCGGGCACCCGGCTAAGAGCTAGGGATTCACAAGCGGATTCCCGGTGGAGTAGAATCAGCGCATGAATCTCACGCAGCAGAGGTGAACGCATGGCCGTCCGCGCGAGTTGGAAGGGCTACTTGAAGCTATCGTTGGTAGCGTGCCCGGTGAAGTTGTTCACGGCCACCACCACCAGCAACAGAATCGCGTTCAACATGCTGCACAAGGACACCAAGAACCGTGTCCAGATGAAGCCCTATGACCCGGAGTTGGGCGAGGTTTCGCGCGCCGATCTGGTGAAGGGCTACGAGTTCGAGAAGGACCGCTACGTGGTGGTCAACGACGAGGAGTTAGATAAGCTCGAGATCGAATCGTCCAAGACCATTAACATCGAACAGTTCGTCAATGTGGCGGAGCTAGACGATCTGTACCTGGACTCCCCCTACTTCATGGCGCCGGACGGACCGGTGGCCCAAGAAACCTTTGGGGTGATCCTGGCGGCGATGAACGACCGCAAGAAAGCCGCGACCGGCCGGGTGGTGCTGTCCCAGCGCGAGCGGCAAGTCGTAATCCAGGTGCGCGACAAGGGGTTCGTGATGACCACCCTGCGCAACGCGAACGAGGTGCGGCGCGCGGAAGACGCGTTCGAAGACATCGTGATCAAGAAGCCCGACGCCAAGACGCTGAAACTGGCGGAACAGATCATCGACCAGTTCGAGGCGCCGTTCGACGCGTCCAAGTTTATTGATCGGTACCAGGAAGCACTCCTGGATGTAGTGCAGTCGAAGATTCGCGGCGAACAACCGGTACTGGCCCGGGCGCCGGAGCGCGGCAAGGTCATCAACTTGATGGACGCGCTGAAGCGCAGCCTCGAGGAAGGCGCGGCCAGCAAGCCGCCCGCCAAGAGCAAGACCCGCGCACCAGCCGCGGCGACCGTGGCAAAGCCGGCGGCGGCGAAGCCCGCTGCGGCGGTGAAAAAGGCCCCCGCCCGCAAGCGCGCAGCGGGCTAGGACTGGGTTACACTGGGGATATGGCGGTCAACGCCCCTTTTGACGTAGCCGGGACAACCGTCGCAGTGGTCGGGCTCTTGGGCGCCCTCAGCTTAAGCGATGTGGAAGCGGCCTTGGCCGACCGGGGTGCCCGTCTACGCCGCGCGCCGAGCCGGGCGACCCGCGTAGTCGCCGTGGGACACCGGGCCTACACCCTGATTGAAACTGGGCGGCTGGAGCGCCGCTTGGGCACTGCGGCCCGCGCTAAGGCGCGGGTGATCAGCGAGAACACCCTGCTCCGTCTCCTCGGGCTGGGATGCCCGCTGGCGGCCGGCGAACGGTCGTTGTCGGCCACCGACATCGGCAAGGGCGCGGGTCTGGGCGCCGATGTGGTGCGCTGGCTGACCTTGTTCGACGTGATCGAGCCCGATGCCAGTGGGGCCTATGCATTTCGCGATCTGGTGGCGGCGAAGGATGTGGCGCGGCGCCTGGGCCACGGCAAGCACTTTGCGCAAATCCTGGGCGATATGGTTGCGGCACCGGCACGGGGCGCGGCGGAGCGCGGGCGGCGCGCTCGCAGCGATGCGCAACTCGCGCTGCCGCTGGGTAACCCGGGCAACCCGGCGGCGGACGATTTGTTCGAGGCAGCCTATTCAGCGGAGGAGGACGGCGACCTTGCGGGCGCTGAGGACCTGTATCGCCGTTGCGTCGACGCGGATCGCCGTGACCCGACAGCGTTGTTCAACCTCGCCAATGTTTTGGCTGCGCTTGGGCACCGTCCCGAGGCGCGCCTGACGTTTGAGCGCGCGCTTGTGCTGGACCCCGGGTTGGTCGAGGCCCACTACAACCTCGCCCACCTGTTGCACGCGGACGGCGACGAGCACGGTGCAAAGGCCCAGCTAGAAGTAGCTCTACGGCGCGACGCTGAGTACGCCGATGCCTGGTTCAACCTGGCGGCGATCCTGACCCGTGAATCGGATTGGGATGCCGCGATCCGTGCCTGGGAGCGCTACCTCGACCTGGACCCGGCCGGCGAATGGTCGGAGCGAGCCCGGCAGTCCCTTGCTCTGTGCCGGATGGAACGCCAAGCACGGTCGGCGTAGGCCCGAGGCCCATACGCCTAGTGCCTGCCGGCCGCCTTGCGCCGGTTGCGGCGGTCGGAGGCGAGTAGGTTCAGCGTTTCCACTCCGGCCGAGAACGCGATGGCGAAGTACAGGTAGCCGCGCGGCACGTGGAAGTTGGCGGCGTCGGCCACCAGCGCCATGCCGACCAGCAACAAGAAACTCAGCGCCAGCATCTTCACGGTCGGGTGCTTTTGAACGAAGTCGCCGACCGGCTTCGAGGCAATCGCCATCACGATGACCGCCACGACGACTGCGGCGGCCATCACGCCGAATTCCTGGGCCATGCCGACTGCGGTGACCACCGAGTCGAGCGAAAACACGATATCCAGGACCATGATCTGAATCACGACCATGAAGAACTTGGCTGGGGGCCGTGCGCCCCCCTCGTGCGATCCCTCGACACTGTCGTGGATCTCGAACGTACCCTTGGTCAGCAGGAACAGGCCGCCGGCGCCCAGGATCACGTCGCGCCACGAAATCGCGTGTCCGTAGATCGTGACGATCGGTTCGATGAGGCTGGCGATCCAGACGATGCTGCCGAGCAGTATGAGGCGCAGGCCCAACGCACCAGTAAGACCAATGCCGCGGGCACGCTTGGCCTTGTCTGCCGGCAGGCCCTGGGTCGCAATCGACAGGAAGATGATGTTGTCGATCCCAAGGACGATCTCCAACGCTGTCAAGGTCAGGAAACTCGCCCAGATCTGCGGATCGAACAGAAAGTCCACTGTGCGCGCCTATAGGTTGGACGGCCCGCGAACGCAGCGCATGCGCTACGCGGGCGGCCGGTTCAGCGTAGACGGACTACCGTTGCTTGCAGTGGAAGAACACGTGGTCGACGGTGATCTTGCCCATGGACCCGTGCTGGTCCTGCAAATAGGTGGCCTTGGTGAACGGCAGCATGTCGGCGTCGGCCGGCGTTGCCGGCTTCACATCAATGCGACATTCGCCTTTGGCGGCGTCGAAATTCGATACGGTCTTGAACGACTTCAGCAAAATGGGCTTGCCCGTGCCATCCTGAATTCCGTCGATCGGAAACAGGTCGCCGCACTTGCCGGCCGCCGTGCAGGTCTGCCCTAGGACTTCCGGGCTGGTCGGGACGAAATCGGCGAACGCGGGAGCCGCCAGCACAAAGACGCCCACGGCCGCTGCAGCGAACGCCGCGACGCGGCACGAAGTCTTCACAGTCATTGATCTGATTCCTGGTTGCGAGGAATGGGTCATTGTCCCGGGCGGGTTGGCGCCAGTCAAGAACCCCGCCGCGGCGCTACGGAGCCGAAACCGAGGCGGCACCGGGCGAGATCATGAACACGTCGAAGCGAACTACCTTGCCGGGAATTGCATGGGACGGCCGCGGCCAACCAAGTGGCAAATCCTCTCGCGCGGGCCATTTCAGCACGACCCGCTTGCGCGCGCACGCGATGGCTGCCCGCAGTGTTTCCAGGGCATCGGGATCGTCGCCCACCAGTTCGCGGGTGATGCGCATCTCCTGCTTCACTAACGCCGATTTACGGCGTGGCGGATGCATGGGATCGACCAGCACCACATCCGCATGTAGCCCCGCTAGAATCGTCCGGGAATCGCCGTGCATCAGCGTCATGCGCGCTGCGACTGCCGCCACCTCTGGATCGCCAAGCGCCCGCGTCAGCGCCGCGTCCAACTCTGCGTGCATGGCCGGTGACCGTTCGATCAATGTGACTTGGCTTCCCAGTGCGGCGAGGACAAAGGCGTCCCGCCCCAATCCGGCGGTAGCATCGACGACGCTGGGCGTCGCGCCGCCCGTGAATCCGGCGGCGCGGGCAATTGCTTCGCGGCGGCGGCCGCTCGTACGAAGCCTATGAAACGCGGCATCGCCGGTGAAATCGACCAAGGCTCGCGGATTGACGGCGATAGCGCCCTCCACTGAGGCCCATCACGACGCTGAGAATCCCTCAGCGTGGTGAGCGCGCCGGGGTTCGAACCCGGGACCTACGGATTAAAAGTCCGCCGCTCTACCACTGAGCTACGCGCCCGACTCTGCGGAACGGGCGGCACCCTAGGCCGTGCGCCCGATTGCGGTCAATTGCGGCGCAGTGCCCCGCACGCCGCTTAGAACCGGCCGAGAATTAGTTCGTTGGTGGCGCGCAGGCGCCGCGACAACGTGGTGGCCAGGGATTGAAAGAACCGGGCGGCAAACCCGGCATCGCCGCGCACCAAGCCAATCAGGCCTTCACTGTCCAGACAAACGACCTCGACCTTGCCGTCGGCGATGACGCTGGCGCTGGCGCCTGCCTGGTCGAGCAGCGACATCTCGCCAAATACGCTGCCGGGGCCGAGGCGCGCCAACTGGGCCGAACGGGTGGTGCCTTCGCGCTCCACCCTCACTTCGCCGTCGGCGACGATGAACAGTGCTTCGCCGACAACGTCCTGGCGCAGGATGACTTCGTTATAGCGGTACACCCGCGTTTCGGCGCGGCTCATCATCGCGTCCCAGTCTTCGGTAGTGAGCATGCTGAGGGTGCCCGCGAACACCTTGCGCCGCAGTTCTTCGGACCGGTGCCGCGCAACGGGGTCGAGGGGGGTGACATTGTTTGCCGCCATCGGGAGCACAGTACCACCGCAGAAACCCCGGGCAACTGCTCAGGCGTCGACGGGGCCGATTCCGCCGTTGCGGTGAGTCCTGGTAGGCCTGGACAATCTGCTCGCGGGTGCTCATGACGAACGGGCCGTGGGCCACCACCGGTTCGCGCAGCGGGCGGCGAACAGCAGCGGCCCGGAGCCTCGTCGTGGCCGCGATGGTGAGCCGGCATCGGTATCGGCGGGGGCCAGGCGAATCAGTCTTCCATCAGCGCAAGGAAGGGATCGGACCCGGTCCAATCACCCATCGGCACCAATGGGAGAACGCGGTGGGACGGCGTCGTGCCGGTCCGTTATTCGGGAGTGTCGATGCGGGCGACTTCGCGTTGGGGTGTGCTGCGGGTTTCCATGCAGCGGACCTAAACGTTCGCCCCCGCCAAATCCAGATTACCGGGGGTGCGTTCGACCAGATTGCGCGTGGTGGCTTGCAGGCGGTCGGTCAAGAACATCGCCAGGTTGAGGAGCACCCGGTTGGCGGCCTCCGGCGCGGCGCGGCCGATGCGCTCCAAGAACTCGCGGTTGAGGGCCAGCAGCTCGACGTCACTGAGTGCCGTGACGTCAGCGGTGCGCGGGCGGCTATTGAGAAACGACATCTCGCCGAATACCTGGCCCTTGCCCAGGGTTTCGATGATTCGCGGCATGCCGTCGGAGGCTGTGGCTCGGACTTCAACCGCGCCGGACAACACCATAAACATGTCGCTACCGGGGTCGCCGGCGCGCACGATGCCCTGCCCGGTCTTAACCCGCAGGATGGTGCCAGAATTCAGAATGCGGCGGGCTTCTTCCTGGCCGAGGCCGTGGAGCAGAGGGTGCTCGTCGACGTGAATGCGGGCGGTAAGATAGCTCCAGAACTCGTCGGCACCCATGAGGCGGGCGCAACTGGGCTGGGCGTACTCGGCGAAGCGGCCGGCGAACCAGCGGCCATGCATCGGGTCGTTGGCGAACCTCGGTGCCAGCCGCGCTAACGGGGACTGGATGCGGGCGAGGTAGTCGACGTCGTCGGCCACCAGGGCCAGCGGAACCCAAAGGCCGGCGTGGTCTTCGAGAATTGTGGGCCGGAAGCGGCGGTAGCCCATCGCCTCGTAGAGGCCGACAAGGCGCGGTTCGCAGTTGATGAAATCGAGCCACAGGCCGTTGCGGCGCCCCAGTTCGTAGATTGCGTTGAGCAATTGTCCGATGACATGGGTATGACGGCGCTCGGGGGCGATGATCAGCCGCGAGGTGAACGATATTGCGTCGGCGGACACCTCCGGCATCGCGACAAGTCCGTAGATGCTCTCGTAGCGGGAGCCGGGCGCGTTGCGCGCCCACACATGGCGCAGCGTCGCGACCACGTCGTCGCCATCGGAGACGTACAGAATCGTCGCCACGTCATCCATGTCGTCGGCCAGCATCTTCCGGCCGTGGTCCGCATTGGGCGGCTGCTTGCCCATCTCGTCCACGTAGACGCGATAGCGCAACCGCGCCACCGCTTCCCTCTCGTCCCGGCTCGTTGCTGTAGCGACCCGCAATCGGGCGCCCGGTTCTTCCACTGTGTCGGCCATGCCCCTTTTCTCCCGGCCTTGTCATAAGAATGACGCAGAGTGCGGACGGTTGGGAGGGGGTAGCGAACGGAGGGCGCGTTAGCCGACGGCCGGCTCCGGCGTGGGCGGTCGGCTGGCCCCATATCTCTCCACAAACCGCGCCCCCCATTCCGCCGCCTTCCCCGCCGGGATCGCCAGACGCAGACCCGCGGTGATGTCCTGGTAGAACGTCAGATTGTGGGCGGTCATCAGCATGGCACCGAGCATCTCGCCGGTCTTGGTGAGGTGATGGAGATACGCCCGGCTGTAGTTGCGGCAGGCCGGGCAACGGCAGGCGGCGTCCAAGGGCGCGGGGTCGTCGGCGTGGCGGGCGTTGCGGATGTTCACCGGGCCATCCCAGGTGAAGGCCTGGCCGTTACGCCCGGAGCGCGTGGGCAGGACGCAATCGAACATGTCGACGCCGCTTAGCGCGGCACCGACGATCTGGTCGGGTTTGCCGACACCCATGAGATAGCGCGGGCTGTCCGTAGGTAGCAGCGCGGCAGTGCTGGCGGCGACGCGCAGCAACTCTTGGGGCGGCTCGCCCACTGCGAGGCCGCCGATGGCGTAACCGTCGAAGTTCATGGCGCGGAGGCCGGCGGCGGATTCGGCGCGCTGATCCTCAAACGTGCTGCCCTGGACGATGCCGAACAGGCCGTGGCCGGGGCGGCCGGGCCATGCGGCGCGGCAGCGTTCGGCCCAGCGCAAGCTGAGGCGCATGGAGGCGGCGGATTGCTCCGCGGTGGCGGGATAGGCCACGCACTCGTCGAACACCATCGCGATGTCGGAGCCGAGCAGGTCTTGGATGGCGATGGCGCGCTCAGGAGTGAGCCGGTGTTCGCTGCCGTCGATGTGGGAGCGGAAGGTAACGCCGTCGTCGTCGATCTTGCGCAACTGGCTCAGCGACATGACCTGGAAGCCGCCGGAGTCGGTGAGGATCGAGTGGGGCCAGTTCATGAACTTGTGCAGGCCGCCCAAGGCCGCGATGCGCTCGGCACCAGGACGCAGCATCAGGTGGTAGGTGTTGCCGAGCAGGATTTCGGCGCCGGTGGCGGCGACCGCTTCCGGCATCATGGCTTTGACGGTGGCGGCGGTGCCGACCGGCATGAAGGCCGGGGTGTGAACCTGGCCGTGGGCGGTGGTGATCAGGCCGGTGCGGGCGAGGCCATCGGTGGCCAGGAGCTGGAAGCCAAACGGGGCGGTCATGCGCGGTCTAGCAAGCAGCAGTCTCCGTAGGAATAGAAGCGGTAGCCGGTACGGATGGCGTGGGCATAGGCGGCATGCATCCGCCCGGTGCCGGCGAAGGCGCACACCAGCATGAACAGGGTGGAGCGCGGCAGGTGGAAGTTGGTCAGCAGGCGGCCGGCGGAGCGGAAGCGGTGGCCAGGAACGAAGAACGCGGAAGTTTCGCCGCGGAACGGGCGGATGGTGCCGTCTTCCGCCGCCGCGGTTTCGAGCAGGCGCAAGGAGGTGGTGCCGACGGCAATGACGGCGCCGCCGGCGGCGCGGGCGGCGTTGATGGCGGCGGCAGCGGCGGCGGAGACCTCGCCGCGCTCGGGGTGCATGACGTGGTCGTCGGTGTCCTCGACCTTTACAGGCAGAAACGTGCCGGTGCCGACGTGTAGGGTGACGAACGCACGGCCCACGCCGGCATCGGCCAGCGCGTCCAGCAGTTGGGGCGTGAAGTGCAGGCCGGCGGTGGGTGCTGCGACGGCCCCGGGGTCACGGGCGTAGACCGTTTGGTAGTCGGTGCGGTCGGCGGCATCGGCATCGCGGCCCATGTACGGCGGCAGTGGCATGGCGCCGCTGCGCTCGGCCGCCGCGATCACGTCCGCCACCCCGGCCGCGAATTCGAGGATGACCTCGCCCGCATCGGCGCACTCGGCGACGGTAGCATTCAGTCCCGCCCCAAGCTGCAGCGCGTCGCCCACCTTGAGCCGCTTGGCGGGCCGGGCCAGCACGCTCCAGCGGTTCCCGCCCACCGGGCGGTTCAGCGTGATCTCGACCTTGGCGGTGCCGCGGGCGGCGGTGCGCAGGCCGGCCAGCCGGGCCGGGATGACCCGGGTATCGTTGAACACCAGCAGGTCGCCGCGGCGGAGTTGTTGGGGCAGGTCGGCGACGGTGCGGTCAGCCAGGCCTTCCCCCACCACCAGCATGCGGGCGGCGTCGCGCGGATGCGCGGGACGCGCGGCGATTCGGTTGGGCGGAAGGTCGAAGTCGAACTCGGCGACGTTCATCCCCGGGCGGCGGGGGAACTAGGACGCAGGGCGATTCTGGAATCGCGCCGTCAGCTTCGCGGCTACCCGCGGCGACACGAACGTCGAGACATCGCCGCCCAGCCGCGCGACCTCGCGCACCAGCCGCGAGGCGATGAACAGGTTCCGCTCGGACGCCATCAGGAAGATCGTCTCGACGGTGGGGTTGAGGCGCGCGTTCATGCCCGCCATCTGCAGTTCGTATTCGAAATCGGATACGGCGCGCAGGCCGCGAATCACGAACGTGGCGCCCACTTCCTCGGCGAACCGCATCAGCAGGCCCGAGAACACCTTCACTTCGATGGTGGTGCCGTTGATGCCGTTGACCGGCTCGATCTCGGCCCGGACCATGGCGAGGCGCTCTTCGACGGTGAACAGCGTCTTCTTGTCGGGATGCTCGCCGAGGGCGATCACCAAGCGATCCGCGACTTTGGTCGCGCGCGTAATGACGTCCATGTGGCCGTTGGTGATGGGGTCGAAGGTCCCCGGGTAGATCGCTACGCGCGGGGCGGTCATGGGCTACTCCGTGGTTTCCGGAGCGGCGTCGGTGGGCCCGGTGTCGTCGGCCACCTCGGCCTCGTCGTCGCCGCCGCCGATGAGGTGCGCGACCGAGACGACGCGCTCGTTGTCTTCGACGCTGAACAGCGTGACGCCTTGGGTGTTGCGGCCGGCGATGCGGATGTCGTGGACGCCCATGCGTATGATGCGGCCCGCGTCGGACATCATGACGAGTTGGTCGTCGTCAGCAACCGGGAACGAGGCGATGACGTTACCGTTGCGCTCGGATGTCTCGATGTTGACGATGCCCTGCCCGCCGCGGTTAGTGATGCGGTACTCGTAGGACGAGGTGCGCTTGCCGTAGCCGTTGGCGGTGACCGACAGGATGAACTGCTCGCTGGCCGCCATCTTGGCGATGGGCTGCGGTTCCTCGACCTTGGCGGAGAGTTCCTGGTCGCGGGCTAGGTCGTCGGCGCGATCGGCATAGTCGCCGCTCACTAGGCGGCGCTTGGCCCCGGACGCGCGCAGGTATTCTTCGCGGTCTTCGGTCGTCGATTCGACGTGGCGGACGAGGCTGAGGGAGACGACCTCGTCGCCTTCGGCCAGCTTCATACCGCGCACACCGGCGGAGGTGCGGCCCTTGAAGATGCGCACGTCCGACACCGGGAACCGCACGCACTTGCCGCCGCGAGCGGCCAGCAACACGTCGTCCTGGTCGGTGCAGGGGCGCGCGCCGATCAAGCGGTCACCGTCGTCCAGGCCGATCGCGATCTTGCCGCGGGCGTTGATATTCTCGAAGTCGGACAGCGCGTTGCGGCGCACGTTTCCGTTGGCGGTGGCGAAGAACAGCGACATCTCGACGCCTTCGGCCACTTCAGGCCACGGCATCACGGTGGTGATGGCCTCGTCGGCCGCCATGGGCAGCAGCGAGATCATCGCCTTGCCGCGCCCGTGGGCGGCGGCGGCCGGCAGGCGGTACACCTTGGTCTTGTAGACCTGCCCGATCGACGAGAAGAACAGCACCTCGGTGTGGGTGTTGGCGACGAACACCTGGGTGACGACGTCTTCCTCGCGCGTCGCCATGCCGGTGCGGCCTTTGCCGCCGCGGCGCTGGGCGCGGTAGACCGACAGCGGCGTGCGCTTGATGTAGCCGGAACTGGTGACGGTAACCACCATGTCTTCCCGCTCGATCAGGTCTTCGTCGTCGGCGTCGGATGCGGCGTCGCTGATCTCAGTGCGGCGCGGGTTGGCGAACTTCTCCCGGACTTCGACGAGTTCACCGCGCAGCACGCTCATCAGCCGCGTGCGGCTGCCGAGGATGTCGAGGTAGTCGCGGATCTTGGCTGCGATCTCCTCCAATTCCTCGTTGATCTTGCCGCGTTCGAGCGCAGTCAGCCGTTGGAGGCGCAAGTCGAGAATGGCGCGCGCCTGCACTTCGTTGAGGTGGTACGTGCCATCCGCCTGCACGCGGTGCGCCGGGTCGTCGATCAGCGCCAACAACGGCGCAACGTCCGCGGCTACCCACGGGCGTTCCATCAATCGCGTGCGCGCTTCGGTAGGATCCGGGGCGGCGCGAATTGTCTTAACCACTTCGTCGATGTTGGCGACGGCGATCGCCAAGCCCACCAACACCTGCATGCGCTCGCGGGCTTTGCCCAACAGATGCCGGGTACGGCGCGAGATCACCACCTCGCGGAAGTTGACGAAGGCGGAAATGAACGCTTTCAAGTCCAGCAGCACCGGCCGGCCTTCGAGCAGCGCCAGCATGTTCATGCCGAAGCTCGTCTCCAGGGCGCTGAGCCGGTAGACCTGATTGAGCACTACATCGGCGGTGGCGTCGCGCTTCACTTCGATCACGACGCGCACGCCTTCGCGGCTCGATTCGTCGCGGATCTCCGAGATGCCTTCGATGCGCTTCTCGCGCGCGGCATCGGCGATCTGCTCGATCATCTTCGACTTGTTCACTTGGTAGGGAATGTCGTCGATGATGATGGCGGTGCGGTCCTTGCCGAATTCCTCGAAATGGACGCGGCCGCGGATGACGATCGAACCCTTGCCGGTGTGGTAGGCGTTGCGGGCGCCGCTGGCGCCGAGAATGATGCCGCCGGTGGGAAAGTCCGGCGCCGGGACGATCCGGATCAGTTCTTCGACAGTGATCTCCGGCCGGTCGATGTACGCGCAACAGGCATCCACCACCTCGCCCAAATTGTGGGGCGGGATGTTGGTGGCCATGCCAACGGCGATACCGCCGGCGCCGTTGACCAATAGATTCGGAACCCGCGCCGGCATGACCACCGGTTCGCGCTCGGTCTCGTCGTAGTTCGGGACGAAGTCGACGGTGTCGAGTTCGATGTCCGCCAGCAGCGCTTCGCCGGCGGGCGCGAGGCGCACCTCGGTGTAACGCATGGCCGCGGGCGGATCGCCATCCATGGAGCCGAAGTTGCCCTGCCCGTCGAGCAGCGGCAGGCGCATGGAAAAGTCCTGCGCCATGCGCACCAGGGCGTCATACACCGACGCCTCACCGTGCGGGTGGTACTTGCCGATGATGTCGCCGACGACGCGCGCCGACTTGCGGTAGTGCTTGTCGCTGGTGTAGCCGCCCTCGCGCATGCCGTGGAGCACACGGCGGTGCACGGGTTTCAGGCCGTCGCGGGCATCCGGCAGCGCTCGGCTAACGATTACGCTCATCGCGTAGTCGAGGTACGAGCGGCGCATCTCCTCTTCGAGGCTAACCGGAGTGACGTCGCGTGCGGGGGGCAGCGGTGTGGTGTCGGCCAAAGGTATGTCCGAAGTTGCCGCTCCGGCGATAACGTCCGGACGCGACAGATTGGGTTATTGGTAGGCCAATACTACCAGAGGTATGGGTACGCACGGAAGCGTTCCGGCGATGCAATCCGCTCCGCCCGGCATGGCCGACCGGCGCGCTAACTGATTGATTACAAAATGATTTTTGGGGGCAGATCCCCCGCGCCTTACCGCGGGCGACGCTTCGGCCCTGCAGCCGTGCGTTTTGCCGCCGGGCGGGCCGCAATCTTTGACTTAGCAGCTGTGGTTTTCGCCGCCGGCTTCGCCTTTGCAGGCGCCTTTCTCTTCGGCTGGGCCTTTGCGCGCACGGGGCTGGTCATCAGCTCGATGGTGGCGATTTCCATGCCCTCCATCAGCGGCATCATCGGCCCCCACACCGCCCCTACGATGGGATTGGTATGAGCTTTAGTTGATGCGCCCTCGTCCACCCACGAGAAGAACTCGACGAACCCGACCTTGCCGGAGCGCTTGTCGGTCGTCCGGAACACGGTCGCTGGCTCGCTGGTGGCGAGGCCAGCTTTGAACGAGGCTGGCCACTGCTTGAGTACCAGTGCGAGCAGTTCTGCCTCCCGCCCTGCCTTGGGCCGGTAAATGACCATCTCCGGCTTCTTTGGCATCTCGCGCGCTCCGGTGGCGTCGCTGGCTAGAACGGAATTTCGTCGTCCAGGTCGCCGCCACCGCCGCCCTTCGGGCCGCCGCGACTGCTGGAGCCCCCGCCGGCAGCCCCGCCCATGTCGTCGTCCGGTGGCGGGCCGAAATCGTCGCGGCCACCAATACTCCCGCCGGCACCGCCACCCTTCGTATCGAGCATGGTCAGTTCGCCGCGGAACTTGGACAGCACGACCTCGGTCGAGTAGCGCTCAACGCCCGCCTGATCCTGCCATTTGCGGGTCTGTAGCTGGCCTTCGACGTACACCTTGGCGCCCTTCTTCAAGTACTGCTGGGCGATCTTGGCCAAGTTTTCGTTGAACACCACGACGCGGTGCCATTCGGTCTTTTCTTTGCGCTCGCCGCTGGCCTTATCGCGCCAGGATTCGCTGGTCGCAATCCGCAAGTGGGCAATGGCCGCACCGTCCTGAGTGTGGCGAATCTCGGGGTCAGCCCCCAGATTGCCCACCAGGATGACCTTGTTGACGCTACCTGCCATCGCTCTCTCCCGTGATCGCCACCACCGTGCGCGCCCGCGCTTGGGCCACCCTAACCAGTGGCCCGAGGATTCGCAATTCGGGCGCGTGGTCCAATAGAATGGTTCGTTTCGCCCCCGGCAAAGTGCCCCCTCACGCCATCAAGATAGACCGATGAAGTCCATATCGATTCGCGGTGCGCGCGAGCACAACTTGAAGAACATCGACGTCGAGATTCCGCGCGACAAGCTCGTCGTCATCACCGGACTGTCCGGGTCCGGCAAGTCCACCCTGGCCTTCGACACGATCTATGCCGAGGGCCAGCGCCGCTACGTCGAAAGCCTGTCGGCCTACGCGCGCCAGTTTCTGGAACTGATGCAGAAGCCTGACGTCGACTCGATTGAGGGCCTGTCGCCGGCTATCTCCATCGAGCAAAAGACGACCTCGCGTAATCCGCGCTCGACCGTTGGCACCGTGACCGAAATCCACGACTACCTGCGCCTGCTGTATGCGCGGGTCGGTATCCCCTACTCCCCTGCCACCGGCCTCCCCATCGAAAGCCAGACGGTCAGCCAAATGACCGACCGCATCACCGCGATGCCGCAGGGCACCCGCCTACTGGTGCTGGCGCCCATCGTGCGCGGCCGCAAGGGCGAGTACCGGAAAGAGGTCCAAGCCCTGCTCAAGCGTGGCTTCCAGCGCGTCAAGGTCGATGGCAAGGTCTATGACATCGAGGCGGTGCCTGCGCTCAACAAAAAGCTCAAGCACGACATCGAAGTGGTGGTGGACCGCCTGGTGGTGGGCCCTGACCTAGGCAATCGCGTCGCCGAGAGCCTGGAAACGGCGCTGGGCCTAGCCGACGGCATCGTGTTCGCGGAAAACGCGGATACCGGAGAGCGCACTACGTTCTCTTCGAAGTTCGCTTGCCCGGTATCCGGCTTCACCATCGAAGAGATCGAACCGCGGCTGTTCTCGTTCAACAACCCCTACGGCGCTTGCCCAACCTGCGACGGGCTGGGCACCAAGCTGTTCTTCGACCCGGCGCTCGTGGTGCCGAACAGTAAGGCGAGCCTCGAAGATGGCGCGGTAGCGCCATGGTCCCGTTCGCCCTCGCCCTATTACGGGCAAACCCTCGCGGCGATCACCCGCCACTTCAAAGTGAGCATGCGGGCGCCGTGGGAAGATTTGCCGGAGAAGGTTCAGAACACGATCCTGTACGGCTCGGGCGATCAGACGATCGCAATCAAGTACGATGATGGTGGCAAGACCTTTGGCAGCGCCAAGCCGTTCGAAGGCGTGATTCCGAATCTGGAACGTCGATTCCGCAACACGGAGTCCGCGTGGGCGCGCGAAGACATGAGCCGGTTCCAAAATACGGCGCCGTGTGAGGCATGCGGTGGCACGCGCTACAAACCGGAGGCGTTGGCGGTTCGCGTCGGCGACCTCAACATTGCGCAGGCATCCGAACTGCCGATCGAGGACGCCCGCACTTGGTTTGAGAACTTGCCGTCGCATTTGACGTCCAAACAGAACGAAATCGCCGGCCGAATTCTCAAGGAGATCAACGAGCGCCTCGGGTTCCTAACCAACGTTGGCCTGGGCTACCTCACCCTGGCCCGTCAGTCAGGCACGTTGTCGGGCGGCGAGAGCCAGCGCATCCGGTTGGCGTCTCAGATTGGGTCGGGGCTCACCGGTGTTTTGTACGTGCTGGATGAGCCGTCGATCGGCTTGCACCAGTGCGACAATGCCAAGCTCCTAACCACCCTGGTCCGCCTCCGCGACATCGGCAACACGGTAATCGTGGTCGAACATGATGAGGACGCGATTCTCGCGGCGGACCATGTTATCGACATGGGCCCCGGTGCGGGCGTTCACGGCGGTCATGTGATCGCCGAGGGAACTCCGCAACAGATCATGCGCAACGCGCGCAGTCTCACCGGCCAGTACCTCACCCGGACTCGCCAGGTGCCGGTTCCCGCCGAGCGCCGGCCCGGCAAGCCAGGCCAAGTCCTTCGAGTAGTGGGCGCACGTGCCAACAACTTGAAGAACGTCACAGCCGAGTTCCCCATCGGCACGATGACGTGCGTCACGGGAGTGTCCGGGTCCGGCAAGTCGACCCTTGTGATCGAGACGCTGTACAAGGCGGTCGCCCGCAAACTCCTTGGCACCCGTGACCAGCCCGGTGCCCACGACGCTATCGAGGGCATGGAATTCATCGATAAGGTGGTCGACATCGACCAGTCGCCGATCGGACGTACGCCGCGTTCGAACCCGGCCACCTACACCGGTGCCTTCACCCCAATTCGCGACTGGTTCGCGGGCCTGCCGGAAGCGAAGGCACGCGGGTATCTGCCCGGGCGCTTCTCGTTCAACGTGAAGGGTGGACGCTGCGAGGCCTGCCAGGGCGATGGGCTGATCAAGATCGAGATGCACTTCCTGCCGGATGTGTATGTGCAGTGCGACGTCTGCAAGGGCCGCCGCTTCAACCGCGAAACACTTGAGGTGTTGTTCCGGGAGAAATCGATCGCCGATGTCCTCGACATGACCATCGACGAATCCGCCGAGCTGTTCAGCGCGGTCCCAGCCGTGCGGGACAAACTCGTGATGCTCCAGCAGGTGGGCCTTGGCTACATCCATCTTGGCCAGGCAGCCACCACGCTGTCCGGAGGCGAGGCACAGCGCGTGAAGTTGTCCAAGGAACTCGCGCGCCGCAGCACCGGCCAGACCCTCTACATTCTGGATGAGCCAACGACCGGCCTGCATTTTGAGGACGTACGCAAGCTGCTCGAAGTGATGCAGGCATTGGTCAGCACGGGCAACACGGTGCTGGTGATCGAACACAACCTGGACATCATCAAGGCCGCTGACTGGATTGTCGACATGGGCCCGGAAGGCGGCAACAAGGGCGGGTATATCGTCGCCCGCGGTACGCCGGAGGCCGTTGCGAAGTCTCCCCGTAGCCAGACCGGCCGGTTCGTGGCGGAAACACTGGCCCGCTCTACGGTAGCGACCGAAGCGGGCGGACTGACGACCAAGAAGCGGCGCAAGGCATGACCATCTCCGCGATCCACGTAGTCGGCGGCGGTTTGGCCGGCAGCGAAGCTGCGTGGCAGATCGCACGCGCAGGCATCCCGGTGGTGATCCACGAAATGCGCCCCGTGCGCACCACCGAAGCCCACGTCACGGGAAACTTGGCGGAACTGGTTTGTTCGAATTCGTTCCGCTCCGACGAGGCTGACACCAACGCGGTAGGCCTGTTGCACGAGGAACTCCGCCGGTCCGGTTCCCTCATCATGATGGCCGCAGATCGGCACCGTGTACCGGCGGGGGCGGCGCTCGCAGTCGACCGCAATTTGTTCTCCGCCACCATCCAAGAGACCCTGACCGCCGATCCGCTAGTGACCGTCGCCCGGAATGAGGTCGCGGGCCTCCCGCCGTCAGATTGGGATTCGGTGATCGTCGCTACCGGCCCCCTCACCTCGCCTGCGTTGGCCGAAGCGGTGCGCGGCGTGACAGGCGAGAATTCGTTGGCATTCTTCGACGCTATCGCGCCAATCATCCATGCCGAGAGCGTCGATACCAACCTCGCGTGGTTCGAGTCGCGTTGGGGCAAAGGCGACGGGACCGACTACCTGAACTGTCCCATGACTCAACCCCAGTACAACGCATTCGTAGAGGCACTGCGAACGGCCGAGACCACGGAATTCAAGGAATGGGAGCGCGACACCCCGTACTTCGAGGGTTGCCTGCCGGTCGAGGTAATGGCGACCCGCGGACCGGAGACACTGCGCTACGGTCCGATGAAGCCGATTGGTTTGACGGATCCGAAGACCGGACGGCGGCCGTGGGCGGTCGTCCAACTCCGACGCGAGAACGCCCTGGGCACGCTCTACAACTTGGTCGGCTTCCAGACCAAAATGAAGTACGCGGAGCAGGTCCGGGTGCTCCGAATGATTCCAGGGCTGGAGAACGCAAACTTTGCGCGGCTCGGCGGCATTCACCGCAACACGTTCCTGAATAGTCCGAAGTTGCTCGATCCGTTGCTCCGACTGAAGGCGATGCCGCGGTTGCGCTTCGCCGGTCAGATCACCGGCGTCGAGGGATATGTTGAAAGCACCGCCATGGGCCTGCTGGCCGGGCGTTTTGCCGCCGCAGAACGACTCGGACGCGATCCGGCAGCTCCGCCGCCAACCACGTCGATGGGAGCGTTACTGCGTCACATCACTGGCGGGGCGACCGCCGCGACATTTCAACCGATGAACGCGAACTTCGGCCTGTTTCCGCCGCCAGTTGCGCTTGCCAAAGGCGAGGACCGTAAGCGGTCACTGTCCACGCGTGCGCGCGCGGACTTCACCGAATGGCTGGGTGGTCGGCCTTCAGTAGCGGCCGAATAGCGCGGCCTGCGCCAAACTCAGCGGCACCCACAGCCCTGGTGTATCCTCACGCCCGCGCCGGAGGGCGCGCTGCGCCAGCACTGCTGGCAACAGAGCCGGTAGCGCCGCGCGCGGCACATCCCGGCGCATTGCGCGTGCGGCGCCCAGTTCTTCCATGGCCAGCTCTTGGGCCCCGGAACGGGCAAGCATCCACGCGCGCCCCACGTGTTGGACCGCGTGAACCGCCGCGTCGTTCGTTGATCCAAGAACTTCTAGCCACAGCCGCAATGGTGCGACCCCTGCTGCGTCGGTTTCCTCGGCGGCCTCCGGACGTTGCAACGCTTCGAGGTTGCCCGCGATAAGTGCGACGAAGTGGTCGCGGCTCAGGCCGTAGTTCGCGACCGGGCGCGCCAGTGCGTCCGTCACCGGGTGCTTGGTCGCGGCTCCAGCAAACAATCGGTCAATCGCATCACGCCACCAGATCAGGCGAATCTCGCCCATTGCCGGCTCACGCACACGGCTGCGCACCCGGCCGACCTCCAAGGCGAATGCAAGGATCGCCAGCAGTGCTGGCTGGGCCGAGGGCGGCGCGAATAAGGCGCAGCAATAGCGGCCATAGTCGTGGGCGCGAACATCTGCCCGGATCGGCGTCCCGCTGGTCATATCCACAAGATACCCGTGCCCCAAACCTTGCTGGCCCTAGATATTGTGAATATCATCCATACGCCGCTACTGCGGCGCAAACTCATTTGATGCGAGGACGTCACGGATGAAGAACCCACTCGATTCGCTTTGGGGCACGTTTATTGCCGGCTTGGTTCTGACCGCCGTCATGGTCTTGCTGGTAATGGCCATCAGCACCGGCGGCGGCGCGCCCGGCGAACCAGAGGGCGTAGCGAGCTGGATCGGCTTCCTGTTCCGCTGGTTCCATGTGGTCAGCGGCGTCATGTGGATCGGCCTGCTCTACTACTTCAACTTCGTGCAGGTGCCGAGCATGGCGGAGATTCCCGCTGAGCAGAAACCAGCGGTCACGAAAGTCATTGCGCCGCGCGCCTTGTTCTTCTTCCGGTGGGCGGCGGCGAGCACCGTGTTCTGGGGAATCGTCCTGGCCGGCACCGCGGGCTACATTGTGGACGCACTTGCGCTCGGCCTTACCGACGGCTCGCCCTACAATTCCACGATTGGCTTCGGCATGTGGCTGGGCCTGATCATGGCTTTCAACGTCTGGTTCATCATTTGGCCGAACCAGCAGAAGGTGCTTGGCCTTGTCGCCGCTGCCGATGACGTGAAGAAACGTGCGGCACGGATGGCGTTCTTGGCCTCCCGCACCAATACCGCTCTGTCTCTGCCGATGCTGTTCGCCATGGTCGGGATGCGCCATTTCGCATTCCTGTTGAGCTAGGCGCCCGCGCGGTCAGTCACGCGCAACATCACGAATACCTGAGGGGCGGCACCAAGGTGCCGCCCCTGTTATTCGTGGAGTGGGCGCTAGTATGATGCCGCCATTCGCGCTGAATGGATTGGAGTTCCCAATGGCGGAGTCTTGCAAGAACAACCAAAGCACCTGGCGTGCAGCCGCGGTGCTGGCGGGTTCGTTTGCGATAGCCGCCCTCGCCGCCCTTAGCCCCGCTACCGCAACGGGTCAGGTTGCCGCCGCGACGGAAGGTGTCGGACCGACGGGGGCCAAGCTCCCCGCTATGATCGGCGACCGCGACGCCTTCTTGGCCGGCAAGACCAACGACTGCCCCCGCTGCAACCTGGAGAAGATTGAGGTACAGCGCCGTGACCTGACCGGCGCCAACCTCGCGGGCGCCAATTTGATCGGGGCAAATCTGTTCTCGGCCATCTTAGTCGACGCCAATCTAGAAGGTGCGGACCTAGACGGAGTGAACCTGTCCAGCGCCAACATGCGCCGGGTCAATCTGAGGCATTCGATCATTTCGTCGGTGAACTTCTACCTGGCCGACATGACGAATGCGGACCTCGGGTACGCCTATGGCGAGCAGACATTGCTCCTGCGGGCCCGCCTCCAGCAGGTCAACTTTACCGGTGCACGCATGATCGATGCCGACTTCCGCCTGGCCACGGTGAGCGGCGCGAAGTTCGCCAATTCGTATATGGGCGGCACTCGGTGGGACGAAGTGAACCTGCGTGGCCTCGATCTCAGCGGCGCCAACTTCGAAGTGGCGGACATGCCCAACGTGATTTTGCGCGGCGCCAACTTGGCCGGCTCGAACTTCACTGGCGCGGATCTCTATGCTGCCGATCTGACGGAAGCGGATCTGACCGGAACCAACTTCACCGATGCACGGTTGCAGGCGGCGATCATGACCGACACGGTCACCAAGGGAACTATCTTCGCGGGGGCGATGATGCCGAACGGCGACACCAATCCGGGTGGCACAATTCCCGGACTGTGAGACGCCGCATTGCCTAGGGCGTGGGCGGATGGGCACGCCACCAAGCGGCGTCCCAGTTTTCCCACCGGCTCTGGCTCAGGTAGTCGCCTTCAACGGGCTGACCGGCGCGGTCAAAGCCGGTCTGGCCTGGTTTGCGATACAGGTTCGCCTCCACGACCATGTGGCGGTCGGCGTTCACGTCCTTTTCGCAGTGCGTCTTCACAAAGAAGCTGCCAACAGGCGTTTGCCCCTCGCTCAACGGGGTGTTCTTGCACTCCCAAGAGCTAGCCCCACCCCACTGATTCATGATGGGGATCCGCATCAGGTACGCGTTGTGCCGGTAGTCGAACGCGGCACGATCATCGGTCACAGCGCGGATTGCCTTCGCCGATCCCGTTTCGTCGAACAAGACCGACAACACCACCGGGTAACCGGCAACGCGGGTGCCATTGTAGTTGCGTCCGGGAATGTTTGCGTTCTCCGGACCAAGCAAATCCGCGAGCATGCGAGCCGCGAGTTCGCCCTCGTTGTCGTACTCAAAATAGACCTCGCGGAGCCCGGTACCCTTTTCCACTAGGCACTTCTTGAACTCGGACCAATCCTGCAACGGATTGAGCGGTGGACCGCCGTTGCTGCCACAAGCGAACTTGTAGTAGCCCGCCGTAGGAATTTCGGTGGCGTTGGCGCCGATGCGGATGTCGCGAAGATCACCGGGCACCCTTACGGCCGCAGCCGCACCGGGCGGTGGCGCAGCCTGTGCCTGCGCCGCGATTGCCCCGCCGCACGTCGTCGCGCCGAGCATTGCCGCTGCGCACCCGATGCGGCGAAGGGAAGCCATCAACAGCATCTGAATCCTCTGGAGCTATTGCGAGGGTGCGGTGTCGCGCCACGCATCGCTCGCGTGGCGGCATTTTCCTCGTTGAAGGCGCGTCGCGCAATGGTGTAGCGTCCCCGCCGCAATTCCAATCGGTAGGACTTGAGGGGAGGTCAACGTCATGGGTCTCAACAATCGAACACGCGTGCGCGCCGCATGGGTGATCGCCGCTGTGGCCGGCAGCGGGCTCCTTGGCCTAGCCGGTATCGCGCCGACTCTTGCGCAGAACGCTCCCGCTCCCGCCGCCGCCGCCGCTGCAGCAGCCCCGGACATGGCGTCCATTGCGCGCGGATTGACCATCTTTAAGACGACCGCGCAGTGCGTTTTCTGCCACAACTGGGACGGCACCGGCGCGCGTACCGAGCCGATGGAAGATCTCGGCCGCACGTTCGACAAGCCGAGCTTCGTGAACACCCAGCTCGATCCGGGTGGCATTGAAGAAGCCGCCCGTTGCGGCCGTCCCGGCACGATCATGCCGCGTCACGAGCGTACGTCGTGGACCTCGGACCACAAGTGCTACGGCCTGACCAAGGAAGAACTGGCGACGACCCCCTTGCAGTTCCCGCTGGACCCGGTCGGCCCGGGCTCGCGCTATCTGCAGGATCAGGAAATCAAGGACGTCGCGAACTGGATCATCTACGCCTACAAGAACGGTGGCATGAACAAGGAAAAGTGCGTCATGTACTACGGCGCTACCAACCGGAACTGCGACAGCCTGAAGTAGACGTCCCCATCGAACCCGAAAGCGCCGGCCAGGGTCTCCTGGCCGGCGCTTTCGTTTGCGAACTCGACCCAAGAAGGGAGGCCCCTTCCCGGCCTCTCCAATCGCAGTGACTTCGGGATAGAGCTCCAAGACCATCAGCCGGGCCGCACCACCGACTTCGATGGCGATGTACTGCTTGCCATAAGCCGCGAACGACATTGGCGGCGCACCGCTCGGCGTACCCCACACCGGTACCTGCGTGTCGGCGTCGTGCGGACGTCGCCCCGATAGGTGCCCGAGGAGACTAGGCCGCCGACGGTCGCCAGCATTCCCCGGTTCTTCGAGTCGGTTATGATCTTGAGTCGCCGACGGTCCAGGTGGTCCGCTTACTCACATTGCCGCACGCCTCGAAACGCATCGAGCTTGGTCGCTGCACGTTGCGTGCAGCCATCGGAGTGCGACGAAAAAAAGGGAGGCCGGTTTCCCGGCCTCCCCAACGTTTCTGCGCTTCTTCGGGTTAGAGGCCGAAGAGGAACAGGTAGTTCGACGGGGTGAAGAACTTGGTCCCCGGACGCTGGGCCTGTTCGGCGGCGCCAGCGGCGCTACCGGCGAGGATCGCAACGTACTGCTTGCCCTGGTAGGCGAACGACATCGGCGGCCCACCAATCGCGGTGCCGACGTTGAACGTCCACAGCGGAGCAAGGGTCGCGGCGTCCCAGGCGGTGAAGTCGCCCAGGTAATTGCCACCGAACACCAGACCGCCCGCGGTCGAGGCGACGCCCCAGATCTTCGAGTCGTACATCACCTTGTTGATGATGTGACCGTCGACCGGGGAGATCGCGTTCAGCGAGTAGCGCGTGCTCTGCAGCGGGTTCGGGTTCGGCGTACCGGCCGGGGCGTTCGTCGCGCCGGTCCAGCTGGTCCGCTTCTTCACCGTGCCAGCCACGCCCGCCACCGTCTTGTCGGTGAAGTTGTCGAGCTTGCTGACGATACGCGGGCCCGTGCAGCCTTCGGCCGAGTCCGTGTACAGGGTCTTGGTGACCGGGCTGTAGGTGGACGGTTCCCAGTTCTTGCCGCCAGTGATGGCGCCGCAGAACTGTGCAGGCTTGCCGTCGCGGGTGGCGACGGTGCCGGCGTTGTAGTGCTGGAGCGGAGCGCCAGCGACATACGACAGCGGCTTGCCGGTCTTCGGATCGATGCCGTCGGTCCAGGTCACGACGTTCGGGTACTGCTTCCCGTACAGGAACTGGCCGTTGGCGCGATCGAAGCCGTAGAAGAACCCGTTGCGGCCCGGGTGCGTGACGATCTGCATCGGCTTGCCGCCGATGTCGATGTCGATGAGCGGGTGCTCGCCGATCTCGTCGTAGTCGTACGGATCGCCGGGGGTGTACTGGAAGAACCACTTGATGAACCCGTCGTCCGGATTCATGGCCAGCACCGATGCGGCGTACAGGTTGTCGCCGGGGCGGTATTCCTGGTCGTAGTCGGGGCCGGCGTTGCCGGTGCCCCAGTACATCAGGTTGAGCTTCGGATCGTACGTGCCGGTTTGCCAGATGGAGCCGCCACCGGTTTCCCACGACTTATAGTTGTCGAGCCAAGTCGCCTTGGCCTTCTCGTTCGGGTCGCGATCGTTGCCGCCGGCCGTGTGGGTGCGCCACTTCGACTTGCCGGTGTTGAGATCGGTGCCTTCGAGGAAGCCACGGATGCCGTACTCGGCGCCGGCGATGCCGACCACACCGATGTCACGGATGATCTGCGGGGCGACCGTCAGGGTCTCGGCGTTGGCCGGGTCCGCGATCTTGTTCTCCCACTTCACTTCGCCGGTTTCTTTGTTGGTGCCGATCAGGCGGCCATCGAGGGCAACCGTGACCACCAAGTCCTTCCACAGCGCGGCACCGCGGTTATCGACGCCGCAGCAGGCCACGTCGCCGGCCCACACCTTGTCGACCTGCGGATCCATTTTCCACACGAAGTCGGCGCGGTTGCCCGAGCGGATGTCGACCTTGTAGAGCGCGCCCCAGCCGTCGGTGATGTAGAGGAAGCCGTCTTCGGCGAGCGGCGTGCCTTCGAGGCGCGTCACCTGGTAACGGCCGCCGATCGCCGGAGACTGACCGGCGAGCAACAGCATCATCTTCACCTTCAACTGACCTACGTTGTCTTTGTTGATCTGGGTCAGGTTGGCGAAACGGTGCGCCGAGTAGTTGCCGTTCACGTGCAGCCAGTTGTCCGGCTCCGCCGCGGCGTTCTCCAGGCGGGTCTGGGTCATATCGCGCGCGGATGCCGGCAATGCCAGCCCCCCCGCGATCACGCCCATGGCCAATGCGGAAATGCCGCCGGCCACGAGGGTATTTCTCCCGTTGTGCATCAAATATGTCTCCAAGATTGAGGGCCAAATCTCCCGATTGTGGCCCAGTCGGCGATCCCCATCGCCAGAACCAAAACAGTAGGGAACGCACAACACCCCGTCAACCCGCGCAGGTCATGCGGAAAGTTCCCGCGAGCGATTGCGCCACCAGCATTAGCCGTTGGTATTCAATACGTTGCTACGTGTTCCTCGTACTTCCTCCGCACAAAAGGCACGGGGGCCAGCCGGCCCCCCTGCCCGAACGGCCGCTAGACGACCGCGATCAGGGCTGCCGCGACTTTCCGTTCCTCGGCCAGCAGCACATTGAACGTGCGGCACGCGGCGCTGGTGGACATCGCTTCCAGCCCAATGCCTTCGGCGCGCAAGGCGGCACGGAGTTCCCGGCTCGCCAACTGCGAAGTGGCCCCCGTGCCTACCAGCAACAGATCCACTTCGGCCTTGGCCGCAAGCACGGGACTGAAGTCGGCGATAGTCAACCGCTCGAACTCCGTGACCGCCCACGTCACCGTGCGGCGCGGAAATACCAGGAGGGATCCCGATTGGCGCAGACCGGCGACACGGAAGCCGCCGTCGCCATAGCCTTGGATGACCTGCAATCCCTGAACCGGCTGGGGAACGATCTCCATGGCCGGCATAGGGGGCGGGCGCCGCGCGGTTAGGCGGGCTCGCGCTCGCCGCCGCGGCTCAGCACACCGCGATGGAGACCGAGGTAGATCAGCACCGGCGCCGCGACAAATACCGACGTGCACGCGCCCACGACAACGCCCCACAACATGGCAATGGCGAACTCGCGAATCGCCTGGCCGCCGAAGATCAGTAGCGCGAGGGTGGCGAGGAACGTCGTGAAGTGCGTGTTCACGCTGCGCGACAGCGTGTCGTTGATCGAGCGGTTGAGCAGCGCGATCAACTCCATCGAGCGGTACTTGCGGAGATTCTCGCGAATACGATCGTAGATCACGACGGTATCGTTCATCGAATAGCCAATGATCGTTAGAATCGCCGCAACCACCGGCAAATTGAACTCGAGCCGCAGAATCGCGAACACACCCAACGTCGTGATGGCGACGTTGAGCAGGCCGAGCACCGCGCCGATGCCGAACTGCCATTCGAAGCGGAACCACACGTAGACCAGCATCGCGAGGATCGCGAGTACGACTGCCAGCACACCGTCACGGATCAACTCGCCGCCGACCTGCGGACCGACGAACTCGATGCGGCGGAACTCGATCGACCCAAGCGAGTTGATCAGCGCCTGCTTTACCGTATCGGCCGCGGCGGTCTGCGCCGCGTCGCCGCCGTGCTGCTGCGGCACCCGGATCAGAATGTCGCGGTCGGTGCCGAACTGCTGCAGTGTGACTTCACCGAGGCCAAGTTCATTGGTGGTGGTGCGCAGCTGGGCGATGTCGGCCGCTTGGGGGGTGCGAGCTTCGATCAAGATGCCGCCAAGGAAATCGATGCCGAAGTTCAGGCCCATCACCAGCAGCAACACGACCGAGGCGACGGTCAGTCCGCCGAATACAGCGAACCCCCACATGCGATAACCGATGAAGTCGAAATTGGTTCCCTGCGGAACCAGCTTGAGGCGATGCGTTGCCATGTTGTTACACCACCAACAGCTTGGGGCGGCGCCGGGTGAGCCACGTCGCGACCAGGTAGCGCGACAGTGTCACCGCGGTGAACACCGAGGTGGCGATACCGATCATCAGGGTGACCGCGAACCCGCGCACCGGGCCCGTGCCGACGAAGTACAGGATCGCAGCGGAGATAAACGTGGTGACGTTGGAGTCGACGATCGTCGCCATGGCGCGGCGATACCCGGCTTCCACGGCCGCGAACGGGGTCTTGCCCTGTGCCAGCTCTTCGCGGATGCGTTCGTTGATCAGCACGTTGGCGTCCACCGCCATGCCGATCGTGAGCACGATGCCAGCGATGCCGGGCAGCGTGAGTGTCGCCTGCAAGGCCGAAAGGGCGCCGAGCAGCAGCACCATGTTCACCACCAGTGCCGCGTTCGCCGCCAGACCGAACAAGCCGTAGGCGGACTGCATGAACACCACGACGAGCACGAACGCGATGATCGAGGCGTAGCCACCGGCGCGCACCGAGTCGGCGCCAAGTCCGGGGCCGACCGTGCGTTCTTCGATTACTACGAGCGGCGCCGGCAGCGAACCGGCGCGCAGCAGAACCGACAGGTCGTTGGCGGTCTGGACGGTGAAGTTGCCTTCGATCTGGCCGGTGCCACCCAAGATCGGTTCGCGGATCACCGGCGCGCTCAGCACTTTGTTGTCGAGCACGATGGCGAAGCGTTTGCCGACGTTGTCCGTGGTCGCCTCGCCAAACTTGCGGGCGCCCGCCGAATCGAACCGCATCGAAACAACCGGCGAACCGGAGCGCGAATCAAACGTGGCCTGGGCATCCACCAGCATTTCGCCGGTGATGATCGCGCGGCTCTTCAGGACGTACTTCACCGGAGAGCCGTCGCCGTTGCGCTCGTTTTCCGATTCGACCACTTCCGAACCGGCCGGCAACCGCCCGGCGAGTGCGTCGGACAGCGCGGTTTCGTTGTCCAAGAGCTGGAAGGTCAACTTGGCGGTCTTGCCGAGCAGGCGCTTCACCCGGTCCGGATCGTCAACGCCTGGCAGCTGCACCAGAATGCGGTCGGTGCCCTGGCGCTGAATGATCGGTTCTTGGGTGCCCGTTTCGTCGATGCGGCGGCGCACCACTTCAATCGATTGGGCAACGGCCTGGGTGGCGCGGTCGGTGATGGCGACGTCGGTCAGCTTCACCGAAATCTCGGGGCCGACGTTGGTCACCGCGATATCGGCAACCGAGGTCCCCAAAGCACCTTGGCGGATGTCGTGCGACAACGCCTTGATCTTGGTTACGGCCTTGTCGACCTGCGCCGCGTCGCGAATGGTGAGGCGTACGACGTTGGCTGGGCTGACGCCGAGGCCGGTGTAGCCGATTTGGTCTTCGCGGAGCGCGTTGCGGGTGTCGTCGACGAGCGTGTTCAGGCGCTCACGCACGACCGCGTTGATGTCGACTTCGAGCAGCAAGTGAGAACCGCCGCGCAAATCGAGTCCCAGTCGAACGTGCTTATGGGGCAACCAGCTCGGCAACGCGTTGGTTGCCGAGACGCTCAGGAAGTTCGGCGCCAAGAACGCGAGGCCGACCAAGACGGTGGCCAAAATCGCCAGGACTTTCCAGCGCGCGAAGTAAAGCATCGGCAGCTATTCCTTCGGTTTCGCTTCGTCGGTCTTGCCTGCGGCGGGCGGTTCGGCGTCGGCTTCCGCCTTTTCCTCCGCCTGCTCCTTGCCCTTGTCCTTGCGGTCCTTTTTCGCCGGCGCAGAGCCCGGCTTGGTCTTGTTCAGCACCTCGGCAATGGTGCCGGCAACTACATCGATGCGGACGTTCGGCGCGATTTCCACGGTCACCTTCCCGTCCTCACCGCCGGCCTTGATGACCTTGCCGTAGATGCCGCCGGCTGTAACGACTTGGTCACCGCGGCGGATATTGTCCACCATCTCCTTGTGGTCGCGCGCCTTTTTCTGCTGCGGGCGAATCAACAGGAAATAGAAGACAACGAAGATCAAGGCGATCGGCAGCATGAACTGCACGAGACCCTGTGCCCCTGGCGCCGCTGCGGCGGCCTGGGCGTAGGCGGGAGTGACGAACATCGGTGCTCTCGCTAACCTGGAACCCTAAGAGAGGCGGGACTATAACCTCCGACATCCGCTTTGCCTACGCGCGCTAGCGAGTTCGCGCGGGCCCTCATTCCGTTGCCATCCGAGCACATCCGGCCGTGACCAAAGCCACCGACGCCTTGTTGGAACGTCTCGCGGCGGCGCTGGAGCGTTTGGCCCCGGCCGGACCAGCACCAGCGGACCCGATGCAGGGAAGCGCCCTGGTGTGGGATGGCGCTGCCGCGCGCCTGCGGTCGGCCGAACGCGTCAACCGGGTGCCGATCGAGTTGCTGCACGGCATCGACCTGCAGCGCGAGACCCTGTTGGGCAACACCCGGCGGTTCGCGCAGGGACTGCCCGCCAACAACGCGCTCCTGTGGGGCGCGCGCGGCATGGGCAAGAGCTCGCTGGTTAAGTCGGTCCACGCCCAGGTGGCCGGCGAGACTGGGAATACACTGGCGCTGGTCGAGTTCCACCGCGAGGACATTGCCACCCTGCCCCGCTTGCTCGGCGTGCTAGCCCCTGCGGCGCGGCGCTTCGTGTTGTTTTGCGATGATTTGTCGTTCGACGCCGGCGACAGCTACCGCTCGCTCAAGGGTGTGCTGGAAGGTGGCGTGGAAGGCCGGCCGGACAACGTGATCCTGTACGCGACGTCGAATCGGCGCCACCTGATGCCGCGCGACATGATCGAGAACGAGCGCTCGACCGCCATCCGGCCCGAGGAAGGCGTCGATGAAAAGGTCTCGCTATCGGACCGGTTCGGCCTGTGGCTGGGGTTCCACCCCGCGACCCAGGATGAGTTCTTGGCGATGGTCGACGGCTATGCGGCGCGGTTTGCGCTGACCGGCACGCCGGGCGAACGGCACGCGGCAGCGATTGAGTGGTCGATGACCCGTGGGGCGCGGTCTGGCCGGGTGGCCTGGCAGTTCATCCAGGACCTGGCCGGACGGCAAGGCAAACGCCTGGACTGAGGGTCAGCCGTTCGGGACCTTTGACGCGACCAGGGTACCCACCAGCGGCGTCGACAAGTATTGCAGCGGATCGACGGCGCGGCTGCCCTGCCGAATCTCGAAATGCAGCGTGGGCGCAGGGACGTTGCCGGTGGCGCCCGCCTTGCCTACGACTTGGCCACGGGCAACGACATCGCCTTGGCGCACGGCAAACGAATCCGCGTGGGCATAGGCCGTAACCCAGCCCTCCGCGTGACGGATCAACAGTAGATTGCCGAGGCCGCGGATATCATTGCCGGCATAGGCGACGACCCCGCTTTCGGCCGCGACGAACGGCAGACCGCGGGTCACGCGGATGTCGATGCCGTCGTTGTGGACACCGCCGGGCTTCGGCCCGAACGGCGACACGACTGCCCCGTTGAGCGGCCAAGCGAACGTGTTGCCGGCGCGGGGCGGCAGGGCGATCGACACCGGGCGCGTAGTGTTGCTGACGAGTTGGGGCGCGGCGGCAGGCTTTGGCGCGGCAGCGCGCGGTGCCGATAGGGCCACCTGCGGCGGCAGGCCGGATGGGCCAGCTGCGGATGCGCCGGACGGCAGCACAAGGGTTTGACCGGCGCGGATGTTGTAGGGCGCGGACAGGTTGTTGGCCTTGGCCAGCGCCGCCATATCGACGCGTTGGCGCTGGGCGATGCCGGAAAGGGTATCTCCCGCCGCGACCGTGACGACGCCGGGAGCGGTCACCGCCGGGAGCGTTACCGGCGGCAGCGTGGCGTAGGCGCGGTTGGCAACCGGCGCCGGTCTTTGGTACGCACAAGCACTCAGGAGGAGCACCATGCACGCCGCGGCACATACCGTTCGAGTCATGGTGGTGGAGGATAGAGTCAGGTGACTCGGTAGGGCAATCCCTTATTTGCGATGGGCGATTCCGGTCAAAACGCGGAGGTGCGCGCAATGACCTCGGTTTCGACCCCGGTTTCGCTGCGCTTGGCACGCAGCAGTGGGTGAAAGCGCGCATCGCGGCCGATTGGGCCGACCAACACGCCGCCCGGGCGCAGTTGCGCCAGCAGTTCCGCCGGCACCTCAGCGGTGCCTTCGGTCAACAGGATCGCATCGAAGGGCGCCTGTTCGGGCCAGCCGCGCAGCGGATCACCGGTGTGGGAGACGACGTTGCCGAGGCCGAGAGCGCGAAGGCGGTCGTCGGCGCGGCGGCGGCGCGCGCGGTCGGGTTCCACGGTGTACACCCAGCGGCAGAACCCGGCGAGCAGCGCCGCTTCATAGCCGGTGCCGGTGGGAATCTGTAGTACGCGCTGACGGTCGCCCAACCCGAGGGCGGCGATCATAGTGACGAGATCGTGGGGGCGGCTGAGGAAGCCGTCGGGACCGAGCGGCACCGCCGCATCTTTCCAGGCACCTTCCGGGTCCGTGGCGAACGCATCCCGCGGGGTGCGCTCGACCGCAGCGAGCATGCGGGTATCGCTGATACCTGCGCGGCGCAGGTCCATCAGCAGTTGGATGGCACCGGCGCCCAGCGTCACCGCAGGATGGCGCCGAGGCGGTCCCGGGTCTCGGCGTCCGACAGGTTGATGCGCAGGGGGGTCACCGACACGGCACCGCGCGCGATGGCGGCGAAGTCGGTATCGGCGGCCGGCGTGCCGACTTGCTGGCGGAACCCGATCCAGAAGTACGGGATGCCGCGAACGTCGGTGCGCTGGTCGATCAGCAGGTCGCCGGTGTCGCGCTGGCCCTGCAGGGTGGCTTCGATGCCGGTGACCTTTTCCGGCGCGATGGGCGGGAAGTTCACGTTCATCAGCACGCCCGGCGGCCACTCGATGGCCGTGATCTTGCGGATCACGTCCGGTCCGTGGCGCGCGGCGGTCTCCCACTGCAATGGGCCGTTCAGCTCGGACACTTGGCTGAATGCGATCGAACGGATGCCGAGCAGCGCGCCTTCGATGGCGGCGGCGACGGTGCCCGAGTAGGTCACGTCCTCACCCAGGTTTGCGCCAGAATTCACCCCCGACAGGATCAGGTCCGGGCGCTTCTCGCCACGCAGCAGGTGGTGGATCGCCAGCATCACGCAGTCGGTGGGTGTGCCGTGTACGGCAAAGCGGCGCTCGGTGACTTTGCGCAGGCGCAGCGGCTCGTTGATGGTCAGCGAGTGCGCGGCGCCGGACTGTTCGCTTTCCGGGGCCACCACCCACACGTCGTCGCTCATCGCGTGGGCGATGCGCTCCAGCACGGCGATGCCCGGCGCAGTGATACCGTCGTCATTGGAAACCAGGATGCGGGGCCCACCCACGACGCGGCGATCAGGCGCCATGGGCCCGGATCACGGTCGCGCCGCCCATGTAGGGGCGCAGAACTTCGGGGACCGTCACCGAGCCGTCAGCGTTCTGGTAGTTCTCCAGCACCGCCACGAGGGTACGCCCGACCGCAAGGCCGGAGCCGTTCAAGGTGTGCACGAACTTGGTGCCTTTCGCATCTGCTTTGGGCCGATAGCGCGCGTTCATCCGGCGCGCCTGGAAGTCGCCGCAGTCGGAGCACGAGGATATCTCGCGGTAGCGGTCCTGGCCCGGCAGCCACACTTCGATGTCGTAGGTCTTGCGGGCGGAAAAGCCCATGTCGCCGGTGCACAACGCGATGACGCGATAGGCTAGGCCGAGACGCTTCAGCACTTCCTCGGCGCAGCCGGTCATACGTTCCAGCTCGGCCGTGGACTGTTCGGGGTGGACGATCGACACGAGCTCCACCTTGCTGAACTGGTGCTGCCGGATCATGCCGCGGGTGTCCTTGCCCGCCGCGCCGGCTTCCGAGCGGTAGCACGGCGTGTGGGCGGTGACCCGCATCGGCAGTGCGGCTTCATCCAGAATCTGTTCGCGCACCAAGTTGGTCAGCGGCACCTCGGCGGTCGGAATGAGCCAACGGCCCATGCCCGCGCGGGCAGCGGCCAGGCTCACCCGGTAGGTCGTCTCGATCTCCTTGGCGATCCGCCCGTACACTTCATCGATGTTGGACGTGCCGAAATCGAATGGATTAATGGTGTTGAACGTTTCTTTCACCGCCGCGCGCAGGATATCGCTCTCCTGCTGCTGGGTACTGGCGGTCGTGCCGAACAGGTCGGCGGCGAACTTGGGCAGTTGGCCGGTGCCGAACAGCGCCTCGTCGCGCACCAGATGCGGAACGTCCACCTCCGTGTAGCCATGTTCGCCGGTTTGCAGATCGAGCATGAACATGGCGATGGCGCGTTCCAGCCGCGCGAGTTGTCCCTTGAGCACCACAAAGCGTGCTCCCGAGATGCGGGCGGCGGCGTCGAAGTCCATTAGCCCAAGGTCTTCGCCGATCGCCACGTGATCCTTGGGCGGGAAGCTGAGCCGCGGCGGCGTACCGACCTTGCGCAGTTCCACATTGGCGGTCTCGTCGGCCCCGTCCGGCACCGACTCGTGCGGCGCGTTGGGCAGCGTGGCCAGCAGAGCGTCGAGCATGGCGCCCTGGCGGCGCTCGTCGCCTTCCAGGCGCGCGAGCTCGTCTTTTAGCGCGGCGACCCTGGCCATCAACTGTGCCGCGTCGCCGCCCTTGCCCTTTACTGCGCCGATCTCTTTCGAGAGCCGGTTGCGCTCGTTCTGGGCTTCCTGCATCGCGGTCTGCACCTTGCGGCGCGATTCATCCAGCGCCAGCACTTCCGCGGAGCGCGGGGCAGCGTTGCGGCGCACAAGGGCGCGGTCGAAGGCGGTTGGGTCCTCGCGGATCCAGCGGAGGTCGAGCATTGCGGTCCCTAGCGGGAGGTTGGCGGCGACTATTGGCTAGCCCGAAAGCCGGGCCGCGCCAAGGGGTGGATGGAGCCCGAGGGGCGCCTAGGTGGAGGCCGCTTCGCGCTCGGCTGCCGCCTTGGCCTTGTCGCGCTCCACGAACCCGACGCCGATGATCGACAGTTCGAACAAGATCATCAGCGGGATGGCGAGGCTGATCTGGCTCATCGGGTCCGGCGGCGTCAGCAGCGCTGCGGCGATGAACGCGATGACGATCGAATAGCGGCGGCGCGCCCGAAGCCACGCCGCGGTGATCATCCCAGCACGCGCCAGCAGCATCATCACTAGCGGCAATTGGAAGGCGATGCCGAACGCGAAGATCAGGTGCATCGACAGGCTGAGGTAGTCGCTGACCCGCGGCAGCAGGTCGATGCGCATGCCGCCTTCGGTGCCGGTGTTCTCGAAGCTGGCAAAGAACCGCCACGCGACCGGCATGACCATGTAGTAGACCAGCGCCGCCCCCATCAGGAACAGCACCGGCGTCAGGATCAGGAACGGCAGGAACGCCTTGCGCTCGCGTTTGTACAGGCCCGGCGCGATGAACATCCAAATCTGCATCGCGATGATCGGGAACGATACGAACCCAGCCGCGAAGAACCCGATCTTCACGTTCGTGAAGAACTTTTCGTGCAACTGGGTGAACACCATGTGCGGCCCGTCCTGCCCCTGCCACACGGAAGCCGGCAGGTGCGCGAGCGGCGCCACCAGGAAGTCGAAAATCGGGTTGGCGAACGAGAAACACACGAAGAACGCCACGCCAAACGCAATGGCCGCGTAGATCAGGCGTTTGCGCAGCTCGAGCAAATGCTCGATCAGCGGCATCTTGGCGTCGTCGATGTCTTGCGGGACAGCCACGGCGGACTAGGCGTCGATGCGCGGCTTGGCGGGTTCCGGAACCGGCTGTGGCGTGATGCGCTCGGCCTCGGCAACCATCGGCGCCGGTGTGGGCGGTGCCACTGCCGCAACCGCGGCGGGGACCTCGGGCACAGCCTCTTTGGCGATGGCGTGCTTGTTGGGCACGAACACCGACGTGCCGGCAACCAGCGACGGATCGAGCAACTCGTCGTACTGGTCGTAGACGCGGAACGTCCCGCCGAGTTCCTTCTGGGTCTCGGCGATGTCCTTTTCGATGCCCGTGGATTCGATCGTGCCGGCGACCTGCTGCTCGACCTCGGCCATGTCCTTTTGGACCGACTCGGTGACGCCCTTGGTGACGTCCTCGACTTCCTTTTGGATGTCCTTGGTCAGTTCATGGAGCTCGGCCTCGCGGGCCAAGTCTTCCATGCCGGTCTGAAACTCATTGGCAAGCTTACGGAGCTTGCGGGTCCACGTCATGACCGTACGCAGAACCTTGGGCAGTTCCTGCGGACCGACGGCGATGACGGTAACCACTGCAATGATCAGTAGTTCCGGAAACCCAATACCCAGCATGACGGCGGCTCACCGCGCGCCCAAAGGGCCGAAGCCCAAACGGGCGTCAGCTCTTGGCGGCGCCTTCCTTCTCGGGCTCGTCCAACTTCTTGCGAGGCATCGTGCCCTCGGCCTCTTCGTCCTTCACGCTCTTCTTGAAGGACTTCAGACCGGAACCGAAGTCACCCATGATCTTAGAGATTTTGCCGCCACCACCGAAAATCAGCAAAATCACGGCAAGCACAATGAGCCAATGCCAGATGCTCGTAATCCCTGGGACCATCGAACGAATCCTACCTATGAAGGAGTTGACGGCATTGTCGCAGAATGGCTGGAGCGGCGCAACGACGCCGAGCCTCCCTCCCCTGGTCCGGCTTGCCAACTCAATTGGCGTCGCCCGGGCGGCATTTCAACTGCGACCGATAGATTTCACCAAACGGAAACACAGTGGCAGCCAAGGGCGGCCTGAGTTGCCGCCGGATCGGTTAGCGGACGGGTTCCGCGTCGGAACTTAAGCCGGCATCGCCCTGGTCTTCGGGCTCGGGCTCGCTTTCTGACTCCGCGTCTGGGCCGCGCACCGGCTTGAGCGGCACGACCGTGCCAGACTCGATGTCGCTGGCCCCGTCGTCGGCGCCGGCATCACGGTCCGCCTCGCCGTCCTCGGCTTCGTCCGGCGCAGCGGCATCGAACAGGTTCGGCGCCGGTGGCTCCGAGCGCAGCAGGCCCGTGGCCTTGAGCTCGTCCAGGCCCGGCAGCGCGCTGAGCGCTTCCAAGCCGAAATGCTCCAGGAACTGTTCGGTGGTGCCGTAGGTGACCGGGCGCCCCGGTGTCTTGCGGCGGCCGCGCAGGCACGTCCAACCCGCTTCGAACAGCGAGTCGAGTGTGCCCTTGCTGATCGCCACGCCGCGAATCTCTTCAATTTCGGCGCGGGTGACCGGCTGGTGGTAGGCGACGATCGCCAGCGTTTCGATGGCGGCGCGCGACAGCTTGCGCGGCTGCACGATGTGGCGCTCCAGCACGTGGCGCAGGTCCGGCGCCGTCCGCAGCGACCACTTGCCGCCGATCTCCACGAGGTTCACGCCCCGCTGCTGATACTCGGCAGCAAGTTCAGCGAGCACCGCCGGAACGTCGACACCGTCCGGCATCTGTTGCTGCAGGCTGGCGAGGTCGAGCGGCTCGGCGGCGGCGAACAAAAGCGCCTCGGCGATACGGAGGTGTTCGGTGGGCTGCGTCACGTTTCTGAAGGTCCTTGGGTCTTAACGAAAATGGGGCCGAACGGCGACTCCTGCCGCAGGCGCAAGCGGCCCTGGCGGGTGAGTTCCAGTCCGGCGGAAAGGGTGGCAGCGAGCGCCGTCCGCAGCTTGCGGCCGGTGGCAAAGGTCGGCGGCAGGAACGCCTCGATGCGTTCCCAGCCGGGGTTCATGCCCAGGACACGCAGGATACGCTCGGCCGCTTCCTCGGCGGTGTAGGTCTCGGTCCGCCCGACCCGCAGGGGCACCGGCGGCGCCGGGCGCTTCATTTCCGCGTAGGCCGACAGCAATTCGAACAGCGACAGCTCGTATTTCGGGTGCCGGATCGAACGCACGCCTTCCGGCGCGCCCCGCCGGAACACGTCGCGGCCCAACTGGTCCCGCTGCATCAGCTTGCGTGCCGCTTCCCGCATCGCTTCCAAGCGCTGCAACCGGAACGTCAGCAGTGCCGCAAGCTCAGGACCGGACAATTCCTCGTCGGGTTCCGGCTCAGGCAACAGCAGGCGCGACTTCAAGTACGTAAGCCACGCCGCCATCACCAGATAGTCGGCCGCGACTTCCAACTCGAGTTTGCGCGCCTCGTTGATAAACGCGACGTATTGGTCGGCCAGCTTGAGGACCGAAATCTTGGTGAGATCGACCTTTTGCGTGCGGGCCAGCGCCAATAGGACGTCTAACGGGCCCTCGTAGCCCGCCAAGTTCAGGACTAGGTGCGGGGCGCCGGGCGGTGCCACGGCCTCACCTGCGATCAGATTATTCACGTCGGAGTTTGGGTCCACGAGGATCGGCCGGTCAGGTGTACGAGTGCCCGGTGAGCGTCACGATCCAGCCTAGCAAGAAGTCCGCTACTGCCCCAATCACGCTCTGCACCACCGTCACACCCAGGGACGGCAACAGAAACAGCGCCGCCAACACGATCAACATGCCGAAGCGCTCAACCCGCGCCAGGCCGATCGCCAGCGTCCGCGGCAACAGCCCCACCGCGACGCGGCCGCCGTCCAACGGCGGGATCGGAATCATGTTAAATACCGCCAGCAATACATTGAATTGCATGGCATTTGTGCAGTTTTGCTGGAACCAATCACCGAACGTTCCGCCGGATGCCAGGGCGAGGTGCAGCAACAGCCCGGCGATGATTGCCATAGCCACGTTGGCGCCCGGTCCAGCAGCCGCCACTAGGACCATGTCGCGGCGCGGCCGGTTGAGGCGCGCGAAGTCAACCGGCACGGGCTTGGCGTAGCCGAACATCACCCGGCCGCCGGACGAGACGAGCAATAGGGCCGGCATCAAGATCGTGCCGAACAGGTCGATGTGCCGGAGCGGGTTGATCGAAATACGGCCCGCGCGCTGGGCGGTATCGTCACCCAGCACCAGCGCCGCGTAGCCGTGGGCGGCCTCGTGGAGGGTGACCGCAAGAATCGCTGGGATCACCCATACCGAGAACGCGGTCAGAAGTTGCGAAGGGTCCATTCAGCGACCACCGCGACGGCGCGACGCCCACAAGGGATGCGCCATCTACGGCTTCACAACCAGGCAGTCGGTGCCCTTGGCCTTGAGGTCCGTACACAGTTGCGCTGCGGCCGCAGCGGTCGCCACCGGGCCGGCCTGCAGACGCTGCACGGTTCGGCCGTTGACCTCAGCAATCACAACGGTGGGCTGCAGATCCCGCAACAAGTCCGGTGTGCGTTTGCGAATCTTGTCCCACCCGTCGAGGGCGGCCTTCGAATCGCCGTACGCACCCAACTGAATTCGGTAGGTACCACTCGGCAGCGCTGCCGCCGGAGCCGGTGGGGGACGCAGCACAACGGGCGCCGGGGTATTGGCGGCGACGGTTGGCGCCGTCGCACCAGCTGGCACCGGCGGCGGAGTCAAAACGAGCGGCCGCGGTACCGGCACGGCCTCGCGCGGCGGAACCGGCGTTGCATCGGCGACTGGCACTGGCGCCGGCGGGGCCGGGGCCGGACTCACCGCCGGGGTGGCAGTGACCAACGGCAGGACTTCCGGAGTCGCGGCGACCTGTTGCGGTGTAGCCATCGGCTGCTCGGCGGCCGGCAGCAGGCGCTCCACGCGCGGCGCCGGCTGGGCGGCCACGGCGTCGAACACCTGTTTGTCTTGGTTGGGCACGACCATGCCGCCGGGGTCGACCGGCACCACCTTGGTCGGCCCGGTGTCAGCACGCACCAACGGCGGGGTCAATTCGAGCCCCTTGCGGACCCCCTGCCCATACGCGAACCACATGCCGGCCGCGAACGCCAACAGGGTTACCAATGCCACCGCCATCGGCACGATGCGGCGCCAATCGGGCGCGTCACGCTGGCGCGGCGGAAATAGCGGCGGCGGACCCTGGCGCAGGTATTCCGGGGGCGGATCGAGGTCCGCAGGTTCGACCGAGGGAGGCTTGGCCATCAGCGCAATTCCTCGACCGGCGCAACGCCGATAATGTTTAGACCGACCGCCAGCGCGGTTGCGCAACCCTTGACCATCGCCATGCGTGCCAAGGTCAGCGGTTCATCGCCGGAAATGATAAAGCGCAGCCCATCCTCCTCCTTGCCCCGCGACCACAGCGCGTGGAAGCTTGAAGCAAGGTCCCGCAGGTAGAACGCGATCCGGTGCGGCTCGTGCGCAAGCGCAGCGGCTTCGACCGTTCGTGGCCATGCGGCGATAGTCTTCATCAAAGCAAGCTCATCCGGGTGGGTCAAGCGGCTGAGGTCTGCTTTAGCCAGCGTTGCGGCCGTCAAATCGCGTCCGCTGCCTTCTGCCCCAGCCGTGCGCAGCACAGAACTGCACCGAGCGTGGGCATATTGGACGTAAAATACCGGGTTCTCCCGCGATTCTTCGGTGACAACGGCGAAGTCGAAGTCGAGCGCGGCATCGTTGCGGCGCGTCAGCATGATGAACCGCACCACATCCTTGCCGACCTCATCGACGACCTCGCGCAGTGTGACAAAAGTGCCCGCCCGCTTGGACATCTTCACCGGCTCTCCGCGGCGCATCAGCTTCACCAGCTGGCAGAGCTTCACGTCGAGGCTGACGGTTTCGGCAGACAAAGCCTTCACCGCCGCTTCCATGCGCTTCACGTAGCCGCCGTGGTCGGCGCCCCATACGTTGATGAGCGTCTTGAAGCCCCGGCGAATCTTGTCGGCATGGTATGCCATGTCGCTGGCGAAATAGGTCCACGAACCGTCGGACTTCCGGAGCGGCCGGTCCACTTCATCGCCGAATAGAGTGGCGCGGAACAAGGTTTGTTCGCGAGGCTCCCAGTCATCCGGCTCCTTGCCCTTGGGGGGCTCCAAGGTGCCTTCGTAGACGAGGGCCGCAGCGTTCAGTTGCGCCAAGACGGCTTCAACCTTGCCGTCGGCGACCAGCCCGCGTTCGGACACAAACACGTCGTGGCGTACGCCCATGAAGCCCAAATCCTCGCGGATCAGCGCCATCATCGCGTCGATTGCCCGGTCGCGGAAGGTGGGCAGCCACTCGGCCTCGGGCAAAGCGGCCCACCGCGTGCCAAATTCCTGCGCCAATGCCGCGCCGACCGGTTTCAGATACTCGCCCGGATACAAGCCTTCCGGAATGTCGCCGACCGCTTCGCCCAGGGCCTCGCGGTAGCGGAGGTACGCCGAGCGCGCCAGGACATCGACCTGGGCGCCTGCGTCGTTGATGTAGTATTCGCGGGTAACCGCATGCCCGCTGAACACGAGCAGGGACGCAAGCGCGTCGCCGAATACCGCGCCGCGGGCGTGGCCCACGTGCATCGGCCCGGTCGGATTGGCGGACACGTATTCTACGTTCACCGCCCCACGGCGTTTGCCCAGGGCGGAACGGCCGTAGTCGGCACCGGCGGCGATCGCCTCGGCAACCCGGGCGTGCCAGAAGCCGCTGCGCATCGTCAGGTTGATGAAGCCCGGTCCAGCGACTTCCGCCGAAGCGACATCCGGGTGAACACGCAGCAACACCGCGAGCGGCTCAGCGATCGCCCGCGGCTTCATGCCGGCGGCCCCCGCGAGCACCAGGGCAGCGTTCGTGGCGACGTCGCCATGTTTGGGGTCGCGTGGCGGCTCCAGAGTTACGCCGCGATGTTCGAGGCCAGGCGGCAATGTGCCGGCCTTCCCCAAGGCCTTCAGCGAATCCTCAACGATGTCGCTTAAGATATTGAAATAATTCACGACATTTCCGGCGGCAGCGGCGTGTTCGGGAACCGCTTGCGGTGCTGCGCTACCGCGAAGCGATCGGTCATTCCGGCGATGAAATCGGCGATGCGGCGCGGATCGGACTCGGTGCCGCGCGCCGCGTCTCCACCCCGCGCCGTGCGCCATTCTTCGGGCAACGCGGCAGGGTCCCTCTGATACAGGCTGAATAGGTCGGAGACAATGCGAGCGCCCTGCCCGGCAAGTCCGGCTACCGACGGGTGCTGGTACATGTTTTGGTACAAGTACGACCGCAGTGCTTTCACCTGCGGCCCCCAGTCCGGCGAGAACGCAACCAGCGGTTCCGCCAGCGCACGCACGGCTTGGGCGTCAGCCGGTTGGGTGGTGGCGGCGCGGCGGCGCGTTTCGGCCACCATATCGGTCACCATGCCGTCGATCAGCCGGCGCACAGTCTCGTGGATCACCCGCGCCGGTTCAATGCTTGGATACAGGCGCCGTACCTCCGCCAGAATGGGGCCGACCAGCGGCGCTGCGGAAAGCTGTTCGAGGGTAAACAGGCCGGCGCGGACCCCGTCGTCGAGGTCGTGGTTGATGTAGGCGATGTCGTCCGCCAGCGCGGCAATCTGCGCTTCCGGTCCGGCGAAGCTCGCCAATTCCAGGTCGTGGTGCGTCACATAGGCGGCGATGGACTCCGGCAAGGGCTTGCCGGCGCTGTTCGGGCCGACCAGGGGCCCGTTGTGCTTCACCAGACCTTCCAGGGCTTCCCACGTCAGGTTTAGGCCGTCGAAACCGGCGTAGCGCGCCTCCAATTGGGTCACAAGGCGCAGCGCGTGGGCGTTGTGGTCGAACCCCCCCGCCCCCGCCATGGAACGATTCAGTGCGTCCTCGCCAGCGTGCCCGAACGGCGGGTGACCAAGGTCGTGGGCCAGCGCCACCGCCTCGGCGAGGTCCTCATTGAGGCCCAGGGCCCGGGCGGCCGAGCGGGCAATCTGGGCCACTTCGATGGAGTGGGTCAGACGGGTCCGGTAGTGGTCGCCGACGTGGTACACGAACACTTGGGTCTTGTGCTGCAAACGGCGGAATGCCGCCGAATGAATGATGCGGTCGCGGTCCCGCTGATAGTCGGTCCGGGACGGGCTGGCCGGCTCGGGGTACCGCCGCCCGCGGGTGTCCGCCGGACGGCTGGCGAACGGCGCTGGGTGCTCACCGGTTCCCGTGGGATTTGCCTTGGCTGGCCGCAACATCCCGCGGAACCTAGACCTCGTACCGGCCCGGTTCAATGTCGCATACGGCACGCCGCAGCGTTTACCGATTTGACACCTGACTATGATTGCCTACATTCACTCCTAGGTCTTGCACAGGCGGAATTGCCGGATGCGCGTCACAGAACCCCCTATCAAACTGTCGGACAATGCGGTGAAGCGCATTGCCCACCTGATGAGCAAGGATCAACACCCCAACCCTGCCCTGCGCGTGCAGGTGAAGGGCGGCGGTTGCTCGGGCTTTCAGTACAGTTTCGCCGTGGACCAGGTGGCGGCGGGCGACGAAATCATCGAGCGCGATGGCGCCCGGGTGGTCGTGGACGCGATGTCACTGATGTATCTGGCCGGCTCGCAGATCGATTTCATCGAAAAGATGATCGGGTCGCAGTTTTCGATCGGCAACCCCAACGCCACATCTTCGTGCAGTTGCGGCTCGTCGTTCGCAGTCTAGCGGCGGCTCGCGTGTTCTAACGTCGGGCCCGGCCAAGCGCCGGGCCTTTTGATTCCGGGACTGTCCTACGGCTCGCCGCCCGACATGCGGCGGAAGATTGCGAACTCCTGCGCGGTCCGCGGACCGTACGTGTCGAACCCCGGCGCAGGCGTCTCGGCGTATTGCCGCTTGGCCCTGCCGATCCAATCGTTGTCGGCGCGACGGCGCGTCGTGGATGGGTCGACCCCCCACAATGCGGCGCCGTTTAGACCGAGAATGGCCGCCTTGCGCTCCGCCGTCAGCGTCACATAGCCGAACCGTTCGACAAGTTCGGGCGCAATCTCAAAGGCGCGAAACGCCTGGATCTGATCCTGCGGTGACCCGTACCAGATCGAGTCCGTGCCCCAGAGGACGCGGTTCTCGCCCACATACTTCATGAGCTTGCCGATGGTGTGGGCCGCCGCGGTGGGGTCCCGCATCAGCATGCGCCAGGTGCTGCCCAGTTCGGCATAGACGTTCGAATTCGGCGCGATGCCGTGTTCAATCAGGGAACGCGTCAGCGTGTCGATGCCGCGAGTCGCACGGAGGTTGTAGGCGCCCTCGCGGACACCGCCGTCGAACCCCGAATGGAAGATCACAAAATTGATATCCGGGAACAGCCGGGCCGCCCGCCCGACGTCCTCGCAGCTTGCGAACTTCGCGTCCTGGCCTTGGAACGGCAGGCCTTTGTGGATGCAGATCGTCTTGATGCCGAGCGCGCGGGCCCGTTCCAGGAACGGCACGCCGATCTTGGGATCGTCCAAAAACCAGCCGACGCCACCGGGGCCGTAGCCCGTGTAGCACTTCCACGCAGCAATCTTCCACCGTGCGGCAGCCGCGTCCATGCTGGCCAACTGCGCCGCAAACGGTGGCCAGTTCGGCATCACCTTGTAGTGCAACAGCAGGCGATTGGTGCCGTCCAGCTTAGCCAGCAGGTCCTGCACGCGCAGGGCTTCCGCCATCGTGAGCGGATTGTCGGACGGGTCGGACGGCACGAAGGTCAGCACTGCCACGGATGTATCGGAGTCGAAGAATACTTCTTTGACAAAGTGGTCGGCGTCGAAGCAGGCGATCGGATCGCGCTCGCCGCACTTGGCCTGACCGAAATCCAACAACCACCTCGCCCACTCCTTGCTGGCGCCGGTGCGCCACGGGCCATTGGGCTCGACCAAGTGAGTCTGCGAATCGAGGACAAACTCGGTGCCGGACAGCGTGTCGGCAGCCGCGGCAACCTCAAACGCGCCCTCAGGATGAACGCGGAACCGTCCGCCCGCGTTGCCGATCGCAGCGAACGCCTGGTTCAACGTCAGCAGCGTCGTGGCGGCACCGCATAGGCCGGCAACGAACGCCCGCCGCGACGCGCCAACGCGCCCCGCGTTCCGGCTAATGCGGCGATCGGCCAGGGCGTTGGCTTGCACCAGGTGGTGCGGCACGGCCACCGGCGCGAACTCACCGTTCGAGGTCGGATCGATTCGGATCGGCAGCTTGGGGTCCATGGCCGGGATTTCCTTTCGGTCGATTCAGGTACTGCCGGCCGCGTCCCGTCCACGTCTGTGTCAGCCGGTCGCAAGAATGCACATGCGGCATCAGGTATTGGAGACAGCAACCCGTCGAATATCCGTATCCGGCCTACCTGTGTCTCAATTGGTACAGCGCCAATAACGGATGGTCACTACGTTCGCTTCTTGCCCGCGCTTCTGTGGGCGTTGGAGTAACCGACGTGGACCTAAAATGGAATGTTGGCGTGCCGGCGAATACGCAGCAAGGTGACGCACCGAAGAACTCCGATACGGCCTTCGTAACGAACGAAACCGTACCGGCGGTCTTCAGTGGCCATTTGTTGCAGAGTGTACGCGTTGCCCCGATGGGCACCGCTGACGCGGGAGCCGGCGCGATGAAAGTCGCCCTGCCCACCAATCGCGGCGAACTGCTGCAGTTCGTTTTGGATTGGGAGCGTAAGCACGCCTCTGCGGTCAAACTCGGCGTAGCGAGCTTGCTCATCCTGCCGTTGGCCGCCTGCGCAGGCGGCGGCGGCGGCAGCAGCAGCGGCCCGGGCGGCACGAGCGGCGTCGCGATCGACGGACACCTCTCAGGCGCCTCGGTTGCGCGCCTGAACAACAGCGGCAACTCGGTTACGACGCATTCCGACGGCACTTACACCGGGCTGACCGGGACCGGCGCCATCTCGGTCGCGGGCGGCGTTGACATCGCCACTGGCCTTCCGTTTACGGGCCTGCTGACCGCTCCCGGCGGCGCTACGGCGATCACCCCGCTCACAACCGTCATTCAGTCGTTGATCGAGACCGGCATGACTCCCGCGGCCGCCACTGCGCGGGTTCTGCAGGCGTTCGGCCTCAACCCGGCGACCGACGTTCTGAACGTCGATCCGGTCGCGACCGGCAACGTCGCCCTGTTCAACGCGGGCGCTCAGGTCGCCACGATGATGACAATGATCTCCAGCGCCATGACCGGCGGGGCAACCGCGGCAAACGCCGGCCTGGTCGCCGACGCCTTGGCCAATGCGCTGTCTCAGCCGGGCGTAACGCTGGCAACCCTCGACATGCACGATGTTCTGGGTGACCCGGCCATTGGCCCCCATCTTACTGCCAACGTCGGGCAGTTGGCCCAATTGTTGGCCGCTACCAATGACCAGATCGCGGCCTCGACCTCGATCTCGCAGACCAACGGCATCCAGACCAACCTTCAGGGTGCTGTAGCCACGCAGATCGTGGCAGCCGGCCTCGATGGTGGTGATCTTGGCCAAGTCAACGAGAACAACCCCCAACTGAACCTAGCTGTGGCGCCCACGGTCACCGCCGCCGCCGTCAGTGGCAACGAAAACGCGCCGATCCCGCTCACCATCGTGGTCACCGCTCCGGTGGATGGCCGGGAAGGCTCCGACTCCGTCATCAGCATTCTCATCTCCGGCGTTCCGACCGGTGCGACCCTGTCGGCGGGCACGGACAACCATGACGGCACCTGGACCTTGACCGAGGCGCAACTGACCGGGCTTACGATTACCCCGGCGTTGAACTCCGATACCGACTTCGTACTCACAGTAACCGCCACGTCGGCCGAGGGTACAAGCGGCTGGAGCGCCGAAGCGTCCACGACGATCGGTGTCACCGTCAACTACACCGGTGCCGACACGGTATCGACCAGCGACTCGCTCACGTACCATGCACCGGCAACCGTTACCCTGAGCGAAGCTGGTATCGGCACCGGCGCCATCACCACGGTAACCGGCGATGCCAACGCCAACACCCTGGTTGTCACCGCTTCCACGGCGGGCGTCACGACGATCGATCTGTCAACGCCGGAGTAAAAATGCATCAGTCGGCCGGAGCAAAAGTGCATCACTGCTGATGGCAGTAAGGCCCCCCGAGGGGGGCCTTACTGCGTGACCGTTTATTGCTCGGGCGGGCTGTCGGGAAGGTCTGCGGCGCGGGCAG
>CANKGV010000014.1 GCA_947481575.1 Alphaproteobacteria bacterium | reverse complement strand
ATCCCGAACCGCCGCGCCGCCTCGCGATGGCTCAGACCCTCAATCTGCACCGCATAGCGAACCCGTCCATACAACTCCACGCCCTTCATCCCCCACCCTCTGCCAACCGCAAAGGGCTATCTGCTGCCGGACTTTTACTCCGGCGCAACCGGACAAATCCCGCCGCTTCAGTGAGGGAGTTTTGCTCCGGCGCTTACACTGTTGCCGGACAGCGGGTTTCTGCAGGAGCGCGATGCCGAGTTCGCCAACCTGCGCGGCTTTTCGAAGCATATGCCGGCGCTGCCGCTCCATACGCGGGCCGAGGCCGAGGCGTGCCTACGCTTGCTGCGGCCAGTGCCGTTCGGGGCGACCCAGCGGATCGGCGCGGGCGTCGCAGTGAAGCTCCTCCCGGCGGGACACATCCCGGGTGCGTCGATCCTCGAAGTCACGGCGGGCGGTGTCACGACTGTGTTCTCGGGCGATCTTGGCCGCCCCGGCGACCCTACGATGGTGGACCCGGCCCGTATCGAACGCGCCGACTATTTGCTGGTCGAGTCCACTTACGGCGACCGCCGTCACGATCCCGCCGACGCGCAAGATGCCCTGGCGGCGATCATCCGGCGTACGGCGGCGCGCGGCGGTATTGTCCTGGTGCCGGCATTTGCCGTCGGCCGCACCCAGTCGATCCTCTACCATCTGCACGCTTTGAAGGTGGCGGGGCGCATCCCCAACGTCCCGGTATTTGTCGACAGCCCGATGGCGATCGACGCCACCCAGGTGTACCTGCGCCACGCCGACAGCCACCGAATGACGCCGGAACAGTGCCGCGCCGCGTTCAGTGTTGCGCGTTATGTTCAGGACGCGACCGCCTCCGAAGCCTTGACCGCGGATCCGACGCCCAAGGTGCTGATCTCGGCCAGCGGGATGGCTGCCGGCGGGCGCGTTCTCCACCACTTGAAGCAACTCGTGACAGACCGCCGCAATACGATCGTGTTTGCCGGCTTTCAGGCGGCAGGGACGCGCGGTGCCGCGATGCTGGCCGGCGCGCAAACGATCAAGATGCACGGGCAGGAGTTCCCAGTGCGCGCCGAGATCGCCAACCTGGAGATGCTTTCGGCCCACGCCGATGCAGACGAAATGATGGCGTGGCTGCGTGGATTTACGCGTCCGCCGCGCATGACATTCATCGTCCACGGCGAGCCGGTGGCCGCAGATGTTCTGCGCCGCCGCATCCAGGATGAGCTGGGCTGGCACGCCCGAGTGCCGGAATACCGCGACTCGGTTGCGTTAGGCGTAGACTGACGAGTGCGCCTACGATTGACGTTGAACCGCACCGCCTCCGCCCCGTCGCTCCGCTGAGGCCAACATCGAGGGTCCGCTGCATGACCATCATTCCCCGCATTACGTTCCGGAACTCCGCGACCTCGGAAGCCGTAGAGGCTCGGATCGGAAAACACGTCGAGCGTCTCGTTGAACGCGACCAGCGCATCCAGGACTGCCACGTGACCGTCGAAGCGCCGCACCAGCACAAAGGCGGCCTGTTCCGCGTTGGCATCCACGTGAACACGCCGGGCGCCGAGTTGGTGGTGAGCCACGAAGGTCCGCAGAACCCGGCCCACGCAGACGTCTACGTCGCCATTAAGGACGCGTTCGAAGCGGCCGAACGCCAGGTGCGGGAACGTCTGCGGCGCCAAAGCGACGCCCACCGGGTTGCCCGGCCGGAACCCGCCGCCGATGAAAGCTGAGGCAATGACCGGCAAGGCCAAGACTTGGTTCGTGGTCGCCGATGCCGCCCACGGCCGCGTGTTTGCGCAGGACGGCTCCGGTGGCGCCATACTTCCGGTACCTGGGCTTACCTTCGTCCACCCGGTGGAAAAGGACAGCGATCTATTCACCGACCGTCCGTCGCGGTCCTTCGATGGCGGGGGCCGCCACAGCGCCGAACGTCATGACCGTGCCGGCGAGCACCAGCGGAAGTTCATCGAGACCATTGCGGCACCGATCCAGAAGGGCGCGGCATCCGGCGCCTTCACTCGCCTTGTCCTTGTGTGCGCGCCCCACACCTTGGGCGAGTTGCGGGCGGCCCTCGGACCCCATTCGGCCAAGCTGGTGGTTAGGGAAGTCGACAAAGACCTGGCGAAGCTGGGCGATTCCGAGTTGGCAGCGCGCTTGGGCGCCCTCCTGGCGGGCTGAGCGAGCGCGGGTAGTGCGCGGCGCTGCCGCCATGCTACGAAGGTGGGATGGAGACGTTTCACGCCATCGCCAAGGCATTGGCCGATCCGCAACGGTTCGAGATTCTCGAACTGATCATCGCGGGTGGCGAGATTTGCTGTGGCGAGGTCGCAGAACGTTGCACCGTGTCCCAGCCAACGGTCTCCCACCACCTCAAGACCTTGGTGGACGCCGGACTGATTTCCTTGCGCCGGGATGGGCAACGGAATCTGTACCGCGCCGAGCCCCAGGTGCTCGACGCCTACCTGCGTGAACTCAAGGCGCGTACGCGCCTGGATGTCCGCGCCGAGGCCTAGTCCTCGTAAACTCCCAGTTTCGCTCTGCGGTGGCACGCCACGCAGTTCGCCTTCGACTTGATCTCGGGGCGAGCGACGACCTCGGCCGTAACGCGGCGATGTTCGCGAATCCAGGAGGGGGTCTCGGTGATCCGTAGGGGTACGTCCTGCGGTGACAGCCCCTGTAGCGCCTGCCGGTTGTTGACGGTGTCGGCGGCGCGGCTGACCAAGTAGTCGGTAATGGCGGTCGTGGTCGCCGCATCCAGTTTGGCGTTCTCGCCGAAGTGCTTCGACAGGTTGCCCATCAGGGCTTGCCACGACCGCGCCGGCAGGAATTCCGGCTGAAACGGCATGTGGCACGCACCGCATTCCGCGTTGAACGCGTCTTTCCCGGCGTTCGGCGTGGGGGCGTTCTGCGCCTGTACCGCGAGCATTCCGGCTCCCGCAACAATGAATGCGACAGCGGCGGCCAACGCCAGGCCCATTTTGGTTCCCATCGTGAATCCCTTCACTGTGCAGACATAAACGTGAGGAAGTTGCCCTTTTCGACCACAGTGCATTCGCGACCCAACACGGTGTCACAGTTGCGGCCAAACCACTTCTCGACCATGGCCATGTCGGTGAAACGTTTCGGATTCACCGAAACGGCGATTGGGTCGATCGTCTGACCGGCGCGGGTCTCACCGGCCTTCTTTGGATCCTTGCCATGGCAGGCGTAGCAGTTGCTGGCTTCGCCCGTGCCGCCGGTCTGTTCGGCGAAGAAGAACGTCTTGCCGGCGTCTGGGGAAAACCCGGAGAAGCCCGGGTCTGCCTTCTTCGCCGCCGCCGCGAACTGGTCGATGATTGCCTGCTGGGCCGGGGGCGCCGCAACTGCGGCAATAGCGGTGCCGGCAATCACTATGGCCGTCAGGATCGCGGCTATACGCATAGCAAACCTCACTTCACTACTTCAGGAATGTCGATGTTCCACGGGCGAAACATGCCGGTTGCCGCGTCGCTGTGACATGCGGCGCAATTGCCCTTGCTCTTTACCGGCTTGGCTTTGAACACCGCATCGGAAATTTCGTCGTGGGTGCGCTGCCAGAACGGTGCCGCGGTAATCCGCAACGGATCGGTCGCACTCACGCGGCGGAACGCGTTCGCGGCCAGCGTATCGAACGTCTCTGCCGCGTTGGCGGTCAAGTAGGACCGGATCGGCGCCGCCGTGGCGGCGGGCAGTGTCGCGTTCTCACCGAAGTGGCGCGCCAAGCCGTCCATCAGCGCGGTCCATTGGGCGGACGGCAGCAGACTGGGGTGGTAGGCAATGTGGCAGTCGCCGCATTCCTTCTTGTAGCTGGCGTCAAGCGCGCCGACCGGCGCTCCCAATGCCGGACGTTTCATCAACGTGGCCACCGCGAAGCCGGACGCGGCGAACAGCGTGACGGACAGAATTGCGGCCAGAACAGCATGGGCAGGAACGGCAGCCGGGACTTCGTCGCCGGAACGCGCCTCTTTGAGCCCTGTCACCATGCTAAGGGCGAGATTTTCGCGCGTGCGGCGGCTCTCGAAGATCGCACCGGCTACGTGTGCAGCGATCAGGCCCAGCACGGCGTAGGCAACCAGTTCATGAACTTCGCGCGCAGCGCTTCCGGTGGCGAACGATAGGGCAAACGCCAGCGGTCCCGATTTCAACGTACCGCCAAGTGTCGCCGTGCCGGTAACGCCCAGGACGACCACGCCTGCCAAGAGTGCCACGATCATCGCCGCGCCCAGCGGATTGTGACCGCGGTGCCGATGGACCCGGCCGGCGGCAATGTCGCGAAGGTGGGCAATCACGGCGGCCGGGCCGCGAACGAAGGCCGCGAACCGCGCGTACTCCGGGCCAAGCCATCCCCACACCAAACGGGCGGCCACCAGCGCGACACACGCGGTTCCGTCGATGACGTGGATAAGGGCCCATTCCTTGGGGAGCAAGAGACTGGTGGCGAACGCGACCGCCATCGCGCCAACTAGGCTCCAGTGAAACGCGCGCACGAACCGGTCCCAGACGCGGACTCGTTGCAGGCTGGTTCCGCTGCCCTGGGCTGCGAGCGGGATCGTTTGGTGTTCCAAGTCGGCGGCCCTACTCGTATGCAACTGTTAGGGAGCCCGGCCACGTTGGCGGGCGGGCCGTGATGGCCGGTTGACACGGCTTGTCAGCCGATTGTCAGGCAGTCCGAGCCATAGTGCCTTGCGGTCGAGCAACCCCATGGCGCGGTGGCCGGCGGCTTTGAGTCATGCCGCCCGCTAACTGGCGCCGGATGGCGGCCGCTAGGACTGCGACCGTGCGTGCAAAGCCGTTGGGTGGAGTGTGGGCCGCAGCCGTGCAGAACTGCCTCTGCCATTGTCCCCTGCCAATTAACGCGGCAGAGCCGCGGAAGACGCATGCGACTGTTGGACCGGCTTGGAGATGCGCGGTGGATAACGACGCCATTCGCGTTTAGAATCAGACCGATGCAAAGGGTCTTTCGGTTCGCCCATCGGGATGATGCCGGCCGTATCGGGTCATCCGACGCCCAATGAGGTCGTTCAGCCTTCTGTCGCAAAAGGGCGGGGCCGGGAAGACCACGCTCGCCGCTCACTTGGCAGTGTATGCCGCCATGCGCGGGGTCAAGGTCGCCCTGATCGACACCGACCCACAGCGCTCCGCTGCCGACTGGTGGCGCGCACGCGGGCTCAAGACTCCGGCGCTCGCCACCTGTCACCCCAAGAACTTGGCGGCGGCACTGAAAGCAGCGGAAGGCCGTGGCTTCAATCTGGTCATCATCGACACGCCGCCGCGCGCCGACCGTGCCGCATACGTGATCGCCGAGCAGGTGGATTTCAACCTAGTACCCTGCCGCCCGAGCCCGCACGATCTGCGCGCCATCGGCCGCACCGTCGACGTGCTGCAGCAGATCAATGCGCCCGCCGGCATTGTCATCAACGCGGCGCCGGCCAGCCGCGGCGACAATGAGATGCCGGTGGTGAAGCAAGCGCGCCGTGTGCTCGCCCGCTACAACCTGCCAATCGCGCCGATCGCGATTACCGACCGGCCGACGCTGTCGCACCCGATGCCGAACGGCCGCACCTACATAGAAATGTTCCCGGACGGGCGCCCCGCCCAGGAAATCGCGGCATTGTGGCGGTGGGTGTTGGAGCAGATGGGCGTGCCCAAGCCGCAGCCAAAGCCCAAAGCCGCGGTTGGCGCCAAATCACCCGCCGGTCCGCCGGCCAATCCCCCCGCGCGGCAGCAAGCGACGGCAAGGGTGGCGCGCTAAGCGCCGTCGCCGGTCGGCGTGTCGGCGCGACGGGCGCCCAGTTCCGCAGATAGCCGCTGCGCCACCGTGGCGCCCGCGTCCATGCGGGCGCGGATGTGCTCCGGTTGTGTGCGGCTAGGCGCCGGTGCGCCGCCCGCAACTCAACTCGCGAACAGCACCTTTCGCGCCGCGTCTTGTGCCACGCCGCGGTTGATCTTGGCGCCTGCGGCGGCAAGGGTGCCTTCCAGCGCGGCCAAGCACAGAGTGACGTGGTTCGGGGTGCTCGACGCACCCATCAAACCGATGCGCCAGACTTTGCCTGCGAGCGCGCCGAGGCCGGCGCCGATCTCGAGGTTGTAGTCGGTGAGCAGACGCTTGCGCGCCGCCGCTTCGTCGACGCCCGCGGGAATCTTGATGGCGTTAAGCTGCGGCAGGCGGTCCTTTTCCGCCACGAGCATTTCCAGGCCCATGGCCACAAGGCCGTCGCGCAGGGCCATGTGGTTCTTCTTGTGGCGTGCCCAGGCGGCCTCCAGGCCTTCCTCCTTGAGCATCACCAGGGACTCGTGCAGGCCGTACAGCGAATTGATCGGCGCCGTGTGGTGGTAGGTGCGTGCGCCGCCTTGGGCCTCCCAGTAGTTCATGATCAACGACATATCCATGAACCAGCTCTGGACCTTGCGGTTGCGCGACTTGATCACTTGTTCCGCGCGCGCGCTGAAGCTGATCGGCGACAGGCCCGGCGTGCACGACAGGCACTTCTGCGAACCGGAATAGATCGCGTCGATGCCCCACGCGTCGACCTCGAGCGGGATGCCGCCGAGCGAGGTAACCGCATCGACGATCGTGAGCATGCCGGCGGCCTGCGCCATCTTGCACAGCGTTTCCGCATCGGCGCGGGCGCCCGTGGAGGTCTCGGCATGAACGAACGCCAGCACTTTGGCCTTGGGGTTGTCGGCGATCGCCTTCTTCACCTTGTCGAGGTCGACGGTCTTGCCGAAGTCGTCGATCACCATCACGGCAGTGGCGCCGCAACGCTCGACGTTCTCCTTCATGCGGCCGCCGAACACGCCGTTCTGGCACACGATGACCGTGTCGCCGGGCTCAACCAGGTTCACGAAGCACGTCTCCATGCCGACGGAGCCGGGGCCGGAGGCAGGCATCGTCAGCCGGTTCTTGGTGCGGAACGCGTAGCGCAGCATGTCCTTCATGTCCTCCATCAGCGCCTGGAACGCCGGGTCCAGGTGACCGATGGTCGGCCGCGCCATGGCGGCCAGCACGCGCGGGTGAACGTCGGAGGGGCCGGGGCCCATCAGCACGCGGAGCGGCGGATTGAAGGAGGGCATGGAGTGTCCTTAGGCAGGGCTGGAGGGGGTCGGAAGAGGCGAAACGTAGCAAGATTCGGGGGCGGCGCAAGACCCGCCCTAGGCCGGCGGGGCTACCCCAGGGTGAAGCTCGGGGCCTTGGCGTCGACCCCGTTAATGACCCAAACGTAGGTCTTGGCGCCCTTGTCGCCGTCGATGACCGTGGTGGCGTTGTGGTTCTTCACGGCGCTGGTGGTGGTGATCCGCAGTTCGCCGATCATGTTCAGGCCGGCGTCCAGGATCCACTTGCGCTGGGCGCTGGGGATCGTTACGCCGCGAACCTGGATTTCGCCGCTCGTCTTCACAAACGCGATGGTCAGAATCTTGCTGTCGGTGCGGACAAACGTGACGGTCTTTTCGGTCCGCACGTTGCCGGCCCGCCGGTAATCGATCTGGTAGATGCCGCCGCCGAGGTAGCGCAGGTCCTGGAAGCCCGGGTCGCGGATCAGGTCCCGGCGCACGTTTTCCACACGCTCGGCCAGGGTCGCTGCGTCCGGGTGATCGAAGGTCAGGCCAGGGGCGATCCCCGGCGCGGCAAGAGTGCCGCTGAAATTCATCGTATAGTCGCCGTTGTCCGAGATGTTGATCTCGGCCTTGAACTTGGTCGGCAGGTAGCAGCCGCACATAGCGGTCAGCGCCACCACCGCCAGCACCATCCGGACGAATCGCATTCCGTGAACGCCCACGCTACCTCGCACCCGAACCACACCGGCAAACGGGCGCCGAGTATACACGCATGATTGCGCGCGCGCGGCAGATGCTAGGGATGCACGGCATCCGGCGTGTGTTCGCCAACCGCAACTACGCGATCTACGCATCCGGCAACACGCTCTCGCTGATCGGCACGTGGGTGCAGCGGCTGGGGGTCGGCTGGCTGGCCTGGGACCTTACCCACTCCGGATTCTGGCTCGGCGCCGTCGCTTTCGCCGACCTGTTCCCGGCCCTGGCCGTGGGATTGTTCGGCGGCGTGCTGGCCGACCGCCACGAGCGCCGCACCATCATGCTCACGGGCCAATGGCTGTCTCTGACCCAGGCCACTGCACTGTGGCTGCTCACCGTCACCGGCGTGATCTCGATCCACATGCTGTTCGTCCTCAGCTTGATCATGGGCACTGTCACTGCCGGGATTCAGCCGGCGCGGCTCGCCTTCGTGCCCAGTCTGGTGCGCCAGGAAGACATCGGCGGGGCGGTGGCGATCAATGCGGTGATCTTCAACATCGCGCGGTTCGTCGGTCCCGCCATCGCCGGCGTGATCATCACCAGCATCGGTGTCGGCTACGCGTTCGGCTTCAACGCACTCACCTACCTAGCCCTGATCATCGCCCTGCATGCGTTGCGGGTTCCCCTTGGCACCGATCCAGGGCGGCGCGGTGCCAGCGTGTTGGGCGACGTATGGAGCGGGCTGGAATATGCGTTCACCCACACCGGCGTTGCGCCGGTGCTGTTGCTCACCACCGCATCGTCGCTGCTGGTGCGGCCTGCGTTTGAGTTGTTGCCGGGATTCGCCGATGCGGTGTTCGCCGCCGGCCCCACGGGCCTGGCGATGCTCACCTCGGCGATCGGCCTCGGCGCGCTCGCCGCGGGCTTGTGGCTCGCCCAGCGCGCGTCCGCCGCCGGCTTCACTGCGATCTCGTTCTACGCCGGGGTCGCATCGGCCGCCTCGGTCGCGCTGTTCACTGCCGCCAGCAACATCTGGGTGGCGGCCTGCGCCATGGTGGTATGCGGATGCTCGATCGCCGTACTCGGGGTATGCACGCAAACGCTGATCCAGACCGGCGTGCCCGCGCACATGCGTGGCCGCGTCCTCAGCATGTGGGGCGTCGTCGTACGCGGGGCCCCGGCGTTGGGCGCTCTGCTCATGGGCTGGGCGTCGGACGTAACCGGCTTGCGCATCCCGCTCGCGGTGGGGGGAGTCCTGTGCTTCCTCGCGGCGCTGGCCTTGTGGCGGCAGCGCGCCGGGATCGCGCGGCTCGAAGCGGGCCAGCCGAGCTAGGCGGCTCCGCCTACTTGAAGCACTCGACCAGCACCGTGAAGCTGCGCGCGTTGGCGGCTACCGCGGCGGCGCCCGCCATGCGCGTGCCGGAGTCGGCAGTGCGGTAGTCGACTCCGTGGGCGTCCAAAAATACCTGTGCGCTCGACGCGTGGATCGCGAAATTCACATTCTGCGGGATGTCGCCGATGGCGTCCGCCACCACCAGCGCATCCAACTTGGCCACCACCACGCCAATGATGTTGCCGGCGGCGTCCAGCAGGGGCCCGCCGGAATTGCCCGGCTGCACCGGCGCCGTCATTTGCAGAATGCGGCGGTCGTCGCGCGGGCCGGCGAGCGCACTCACGGTGCCGGTTGTCACGATGGCGTCGGCTTCGGCCACGATCCCGGCGCCGAACAGCGGGAACCCCAGCACCACAACATCATCACCGGGCCGCACGCCGCGCCCGGTGCGGAAGCTCGCGACCTGGGTCACCCGCAGGTCCGGAGCCGACAACAACGCCAGATCCACATCCGCTTCCGCCGCCATCACGCGCGCATCCACGGTCTGCTGCGCTGCCGAGCGCACGCGCACCGCTGCGCAGCCCTGGATGACATGGTTGTTGGTCACGATCTGGCCGGTCGTGCTCACGACAAAGCCGGTCCCGGTACCATACAGCGCCCCCGGACCCTGACCCGCGCCAACCGCTTTGGTCCGGCGCGCCTCGGCGGCGCGTGCGACGTTGAGCGCAAGGCGCAAATCGTCGTCGATGGCGCCTGTTACGGGCAGCCCGAAGTCCTGCTGGAAGGTGCGGATCGCGGTCTTGGTACGCTCGCCCGCCACGCCGTCCGCCGGGCCGGGGTCGTAGCCCAACGCCGCCAAACTGGTCTGCATGCGTTTGAGGTCGTCGCGGGCGGCGGCGGCCTGGGGCGCCGGTGCGGCCGCGCGCGGTGCCGCAGGCGCGGCGGCGATCTGCGGCTCGTACGTTCCGGCAGCGAAGCCGGCCACCAAGCCGCGTGCGCGGGTCAGGTCGGCAGTGCCCAGTTGCGGCTCTAGGTCCTTGGCGTTGCGCTCAGCCAGATCGTAGTCGCGGTCGGTGTTGGCGACTTGGTACCAGAAGTACGCCTGCACCAAGTCGAGCGGCACGCCTTCGCCGAACTCAAACATCACCCCGAGGTTGTTGGCGGCGCCGCGAACCCCTTGGCGGGCCGCCTTCAGGTACCAGTTGGCCGCCTTGGAATTGTCCTCGGGAGTGCCGTAGCCCTCGTCGAACATCACCGCGACCTGGTACTCGGCGTCGGCATGATCCTGTTCGGCCGCGCGCAGGTACCAGCGGAACGCGAGCGCCACGTCCTCCGGCACCCCGGTCCCCGTGTCGAACGCGCGCCCCAGTTCGTACTGGGCATCGGCCAGGCCGCCGTCCGCCGCCATCTGGTAGTACGCGGCGGCCTTGGCATCGTCCTGCGCTACGCCTACCCCGTCCGCGTAAAGATAGCCCAGCGCCAACTGCGCCCGGGCATGCCCTTGTTCGGCCGCAAGTTCGTACCAGAACGCCGCTTCGGCGTAGTCCTGGGGGACGCCGTCGCCGAACTCGTAGCACTGGCCCAGTTGGTATTCCGCGCCGTCGTGGCCTTGATCTGCGGCAGAAATGAACCAACCCACCGCCTGGTCGAAATCCTGGTCCACGCCGCGGCCGAAATAGTAGTTGAGACCGGTGTAATACTGAGCCACCGGGTCGTCCTGAACCGCGGACCGCTCCAGCCATTGCGCGGCGGCCACCAGGTCGCGCGGAACTCCATCGCCGTTCTGGTACAGCAGGCCCAATTCCAATTGCGCGGTCGCGTCCCCCTGGTCGGCGGCGGCCCGGTACCACCGAGCCGCCAGGCCCATGTCTTTGGGCACCCCTCGACCGTCCTGATAGAGGAACGCCAGGAACACCTGCGCATCTACTTGGCCTTGGTCGGCGGCCATGCGGTACCAACGCGCCGCCTCGGCGTAGTCCTGCTTAACCCCGCTGCCTTGCTGGTAGAGGATGCCCATCGCGGTTTGGGCTTCGGCTTCGCCCGCTTCGGCCGCGGGCAGGAACTCGCGAAGCGCACGGGGCCATTCCTCGCGCTGCATAGCGTCGAAGCTGGCGTCCAGATTCGCACCAAATGCAGCCGGCGCCAGCGATATACACAGTGCCAGCGCGGCAAAACCCAACCGCAGCATTGCTGCCTCCCCAGGCTACTCTACCCCGTTCCCAGGGCGCGTGTCCCCGGGCGGCCGCCTTGACGTTCACCGCGTGAACGTCTTAGTGTTCACGCCGCGAACGCGCGGTGGGCGCAAGGGCTCGATGGCTGCGAACAAAGGCGATGCCGACAACCGCCGCCGCGGGGCCAACCCGGCGACGTTGGCGGCCGAATCCGGCGACGGCGTGGATGGCGAAGCGGCGATCACGCTTGGCCTCCTGGACGCCGTGCACGAAAACAGCGCGATCTCGCAGCGCTCGCTCGCCAGCGAACTCGGGATTGCCCTCGGCCTTACCAACGCCTACCTGCGCCGCTGCGTGCGGCGCGGCTGGGTTAAGGTCAGCGAGGCTCCGGCCAACCGCTACATATACTATCTAACCCCCAAGGGGTTCGCCGAGAAGAGCCGCCTTACCGCGCGTTATCTGACGTCCTCGTTCGGCTTTTATCGGCGCGCTCGGGCCCAGTGCGACGAACTGTTCGAAGAGTGCGTCCACCAGGGCTGGCGCCGCGTCGCGCTGTACGGGATGGGTGACCTCGCCGAGATCGCCATGCTGTGCGCGATGGTACACCCCGTCGAAATCGCCGGCGTGGTGGACCCCGATCCGGAGTCGGGCCGCTTCGTGACCGTGACGGTCGCGCCGCAGCTCGCAGGCCTGGGCCCTGTCGACGCCGTCATCCTGACCGAATTCCGCGCATCCCAGGCCAGCTACGACACGCTTGCGGAGTCGATCAGCCCGGCGCGGATTCTGGTACCGCAGTTGCTCAAGGTGTCGCGTACGCGGGTGCGGCGCGGCGCGGCCAAAGCGGTCTCGGCGTGATGCGCTGGTACTGCGTTTTCACCAAGCCGGAAGGCGAGTTGTGGGCGCGCACCAACCTGTGGGAGCGCGGGCTCGAGGTCTATCTGCCCCTCTACAATAAGCGCCGGCGCCATGCACGCGGTCTCGTCGTCGGCCCAGCGCCGCTGTTCCCGCGCTACTTGTTCGTCCGTGCCGACCTCAGCGTCACCGGTGCCCGGGCGATCAGTTTCGCCCGTGGCGTGAGCGCCCTGGTCGGTTTCGGATCGGGCCCCACACCCGTGCCGGATCGCGTCATCGCCGAGCTGCAGGCGCGGGAAGGCGAGGGCGGCCTGATCGATCTCGATGACCGTAAGGGTGCTTCGTCCCGCTACCAGCGCGGCGACCGTGTCCGCATCGCCGAGGGCGCGTTGTTGGATAGCGTCGGCCTGTTCCAGCGCCGCCTCGACCGCGAGCGAGTGATCATTCTGCTCGATCTGCTCGGACGGCAGACGCCGGTGCGCGTCGCCGCCGACGCGCTGGCGCGCGCCGAGTAGCCGGACCGTGGCGTCCTGGTCGGCACGCTTCCGAATCTTCGACCGCCTGATCGGCAAGCGCCGCCGGCTGACCATCGGCCTGTTCGGGCTCATGTTGGCAGCGGCGGCCATGGAGAGCTTCGGTATCTCGCTCGTGTTGCCGATTGTGTACGGCCTGATCGGCGATGGCGCCCAAGGCACCGGCAAACTCGCCGCGTACGCGGCGTTGCTCACCTCCCACCTGCCGCACGGCTGGGAGCTGGAAACACTCCTGGTTGCGTTGATCGGCATCTTCTTTCTCAAAGGCGCGGTGCTGGTCCTGACCAACGCCCTGTCGGACTATTTTGCGCTGCTGCTGCGCGATGACTGGTGTGCGTCGATCCTGGATCACTATTTGGCGGCGCCGCGCGACACCATCGCCCACGACAAGCAGGGCACCATTGTCCACAACGTCACGGTCGAAACCTACCGTGCCGCTCGCGGCATGACCGTGCTGCTCGATTTTGCCAACCGCTCCCTGATGTCGGTTGTGCTGGTGGCGGTGCTGCTCACGGCCAACTACCAGACCACGCTGGCGGTCGGCGCGCTCGGTGCGCTGCTGTTCTATGCGGCGCGGCGTCCCACGCTTCGCTATTCGATCAAGAACGGCAAGCTGCACATCCAGTTGCACCAGGAGGTTTCGGCGATCGTCACCGAGGCGATTGCCGGTGCGACCGAAGTGAAGCTGTACAACGCCTATCGCCGCATCCGTGCCGAGGTGGTGGAACGCCTGCGCCGCCACACCGTCGCCGAAACGTGGTTTCGCGCGATCAAGGAAGTCCCCGTGCAGTCCACCGACTTCCTCGTGGTGTTTCTGCTTGGCGCAACGCTGATCGTCGCCAAGCGGGTGATGGGTGTCGATCCGGGCGACTACATCGCCCCGTTGGTGTTCTTTCTGATGCTCGCGCAACGCCTGTTGGTGAACGTGAACTTCCTGATCGCCGGACGTATGAAGATCGCCGCGTACCTGCCGTCGTTCGACCTGGTGCACGACCTGTTGGTCCAGGCGCCGGACCCGGAACCGCTCACCGCGGGCCGCGAGTTCACCGGCCTCGACGGCGACATCGAACTGCGCGGCGTGCGGTTCGCCTATGTGCCGGGTCACGACGTATTCAGCGGCCTGAATCTGGTGATCCCGCGCGGCAAAACCACTGCGTTGATCGGTTCCTCCGGCGCGGGCAAGTCCACCGTCGCCGACTTGCTGCTGGCGCTGCTGACACCGCAGGCGGGCACCATCCGGTACGGTTCCGCCGATATCGCCGAATACAACGTGGCATCGCTGCGGCGGCACGTTGGCTACGTCAGCCAGCACCCTGTGATCTTCAACGCCAGTGTGCGCGACAACATTCGCTTCGGCCGTCCCGATGCGCCGGAAGCAGACGTCGTCGAGGCGGCGCGCATCGCCAATGCCGATGCGTTTATTCGCGGGTTGCCCCAAGGGTACGACACGCCGATCGGTGATCGCGGCAAGTCGCTGTCCGGCGGCGAACGCCAGCGGGTCGCCATCGCCCGTGCGGTACTTTGCCGGCCCGACCTGTACGTGTTCGACGAAGCCACCAGTGCCCTGGACGGCGCTTCCGAAACTTTGGTGCGCGATGCCATCGCGCGCCTGTCGGGCAACGCCACGGTATTGGTCATTGCGCACCGCGCGTCCGCGGTTGCCAAGGCCGACGTCGTGTACCGGATCGGCGCCGATGGTGCGCGCCGCGTCAGCTTGGCGGATCCGGGTGTGCCGCTCGCCGGAGTGGCCGAATGACCGGCCCCGCCACCATTCGCATCGGCACGCGCGAAATCGGTCCCGGGCGCCCGGCATTCCTGATCGCTGAAGTAGCGCAAAATCACGATGGCTCCCTTGGCCTCGCTCACGCGTTCGTGGAAGAAGCGGCCAACGCTGGCGCCGATGCGGTGAAGTTCCAGACTCACATCGCCGCCGCCGAGTCGACGCTGGATGAGCAGTTCCGCGTCAAATTCAGCCAGCAGGACGACACACGCTACGCCTATTGGCGCCGCATGGAGTTCACCGCCGATCAGTGGGCAGGGCTGGCTAAGCACGCGCACGACAAGGGCATCGCGTTCCTCTCGTCGGCGTTTTCCGTCGCCGCCGTGGAAATGCTCCGGCAGGTCGGCATGGCCGCGTGGAAGGTCGGATCGGGCGAGGTCGGCAGCCACGACCTGATCCGCGCCATGGCCGCCGCCGGCGGGCCGGTGCTGCTCAGTACCGGCATGAGCAGCTACGCCGACATCGGCAATACGGTCGCGCTGGTGCGCCAGGCAAGGTCCCCGTTGGCCTTATTCCAGTGCACCAGCAAGTACCCCACTGGCCTGGAGCACGTCGGCCTCAACGTGATCGGCGAACTGCGCTACAGGTTCGGCTGCCCGGTGGGGCTATCCGATCATTCGGGTAGTCTGTACCCAGCCCTAGCTTCCATCGCCCGTGGGGTCGATCTGGTCGAAGTCCATTTTGCTCTCGATCGCCGCATGTTCGGGCCGGATGTCGCCGTGTCGCTCACTCCGCCGCAGTTCCGCTTGCTGCGCGAGGCGATCGATGCGTTCGCGCTGTTGGATGCCAATCCGGTCGACAAGGACGCGGCGGCCAAAGAATTGGCACCCATGCGGGCGCTCTTCAATAAGAGCGTCGCCCTGGTACGGGCGCAGCCCAAGGGAACTACGTTGACTGCAGAGATGCTCACCACCAAGAAGCCTGGCACGGGAATCGCTGCCGCTGAACTGCCGCGCTTGATCGGACGGCGTTTGGCCTGCGATGTCGCATCCGATCGTCTGTTGTGGCCGGAGGACCTGGAATGACGCAGTCCGTGTCCCAGCGCCGCAAGGTGTGCGTTGTGGTCAACAGCCGCGCCAACTACGGCCGCATCAAATCCGTCATGCGCGCGGTCAAGAATCATCCGCGCCTGGAACTGCAACTGATTGTGGGTGCCAGCGCTTTGCTGGCGCGGTTCGGCAACGTTCAGGAAAGCATCGCCGCCGACGGCTTCCGTGCGATGGCAACGGTACATTCGATCGTGGAAGGCGAAACGCCGACGACCATGGCCAAGTCCACTGGCCTCGCCATCCTGGAACTCGCGACCCAGTTCGAGAACCTGAAGCCTGATGTCGTGGTCACCGTCGCCGACCGCTTTGAGACCATGGCGACTGCCGTCGCCGCCAGCTACATGAACATCGCGCTCGCCCACACCCAGGGTGGCGAAGTCACCGGCAATATCGACGAAAGCGTGCGCCACGCGGTCACCAAGCTCGCGCACATCCATTTCCCCGCGACGCTCCGCGCCGCCGATTTCTTGGTGCGCATGGGCGAGAACCCGGACACGGTGCACTTCACCGGCTGCCCGGCCATCGATCTGGTCGCGGAAACCGATCTCACCCTGCCGCCCGATATCTTCTCGCGCTACCGCGGGGTCGGCGCCGATCTCGATCCGAGTAAGCCGTACCTTGTGGTGCTGCAGCACCCGGTGACCACCGAATACGGCCAGGGCTTCGCGCAGGTGAATGAAACCCTGCAGGCAGTCGCCAGCCTCAAGATGCAAACCGCATGGTTGTGGCCGAATGTCGATGCTGGGTCCGATGATGTGTCCAAGGGCTTGCGCATGTACCGCGAGCGCCACAACCCCGACTGGCTGCACATGTACCGGAACTTCGGGCCCGAGGATTACGCGCGCCTGATCAACAGCGCCGCGTGTGTTGTCGGCAATTCGTCGTCGGGCCTGCGCGAGGGCGCGTACCTCGGCGTACCTACAGTGAATGTCGGCAGCCGCCAGCAGGGCCGCGAACACGGGCCCAATCTGGTCACCGTCGGCTACCACGCGGCGGAGATTGCCGCTGCCATCCGTTCGCAGATCGCTCACGGCCGCTATCCGTCGTCGCACCTGTTCGGCGACGGCAACGCCGGCGTGCGCATCGCCGACCATCTGGCGACCGCCAAGTTCCGCATCCAGAAGCGCCTGTCCTACACGTGAACGCCAAACCCGCAGCCACGGCGGACGACCATGCGGCGTTCGCCCCGTGCGAGGTGTGCGGCGCATCCAAGTGGACCGAGCGTTACGCCGGCCCGGTACGGGATGGCGCGTTCGGCAATCTCACCGGCGACACGGTTGTGTCGCACTGCGGCGGTTGCGGCGTGGACCGCCTCGCCGAGGCCTCGTGCCGCGGCGAAGACTTCTACGCGGGTCCGGAATATTGGCAGTCGGTAGCGGGGTCCGACACCTCTGGGTTCTCGAACTCCCACGAGATGTTCGCTGACCCGACGCTGTACGCAACGTGGTCCGAGCGCGTGTCCGGCGCCACGGTGGCCGAAATCGGCTGTGGCGCCGGCGGCTTTCTCGATCAGCTCACCGGCCGCCCCGCCACGCCGAAAGCAATTGTCGCCATCGAGCCCGCCCAAGCGCTCCAGCCCGGCCTGGCCGCTCGCGGCTACGCCGTGTTTCCCTTTGCGGGCGACGCACAGGCCTATCTGGGCCGCGTCGACATCGCATTCTGCTTCAACGTGATCGAACACGTGCCCGATCCGCGCGCGCTGCTGGCCGATACCGCCGCGCTGCTGGCGCCGAAGGGCTGCGTCTTGGTGTCTACGCCCAACCGGGATGACGCGATGATGGAACTCGCGCCGGACTACCCGCGCTTCTTCTATCGTGCCGCGCACCGCTGGTACTTCGACGGGAAGGCGTTGGGCAAGTGCGCCGCCGCTGCGGGCCTGCGCGTCGGCGCCGTGCTCTACGTGCAGCGCTACGGCCTGGCCAACGCGTTCACCTGGGTGCGCGAAGGCCGTCCGTCCGGGTTCACCCCGTTGCCCGCCCTCCACGATCCCGCCCTCGATGCGGCGTGGCGCCGCTCGCTCGAGTTGCGCGGCCTGGCCGACCGCCTCTACGCAGTTCTGGTGAAAGCATGAAACCGATTATTGCTTATCTCGGCGCTCCCGAAGGCTTCGCCGCGTTGCGCGAGGCTGTGGGCGCCAAGGCCGAGGCCGTCAACGTTGATCCCACCCCGGACGCGGTGGGTGCCGCGCTGAAGACCGCCGCCGGGCTGCTCGATGCGTCGATGCGCACGCCGGTTACCGATGCCATGATCGCGGCGGCGCCCAATCTCCGCATCATCAGTTGCGCGACCACCGGTTCCGATCACATCGCCCGCGGCGAGCTTGCCAAGCGCGGCATTCCGGTACGGACCTTGCGCGAAGATCCCGGCCTGCTGGCCAACCTCACGCCCGCCGCCGAGCTCACCTGGGCGCTGCTGATGGCCTGCGCGCGCAAGCTGCCGTCGGCGCTGGACCACGTGAAGTCGGGCCGCTGGGTCCGCGAAGACTTCCCCGGCATCATGCTCAATGGCCGCCAACTAGGCGTCGTTGGCGTCGGCCGCATCGGCGGGTGGATGGCCCGCTATGCGCAGGCATTCGGCATGAACGTAGTCGGTTACGACCCGCACCAAGCGAAGTGGCCCGAGGCCATTCGCCGTGTCGACCTGCCGGAACTATTCCGCACCAGCGACTTCATTTCGGTCCATGTGCATCTGACCGACGAAACGCGCGGGCTCGTCTCTGCCCCATTGCTCGCCGGTGTTAAGCCGGGTGCGGTGCTGCTCAACACCTCCCGCGGTGCGGTGGTGGACGAGGCCGCGCTGCTGGCCGCCCTTACCTCGGGCCGGCTCGGCGGCGCAGGGCTCGACGTGCTGGAAGGCGAACCCGCGATCGATGCCCACCCGCTCGTGGCCTACGCCCGCACCCACGATAACCTGCTGATCACGCCACACATGGGCGGGTTCAGTCCCGATGCGGTGAAGCTGGTGTGCCGCCGCGCCGCGGAAAAGATCCTGGAGCAATTGCAGCTGTGAGTGCTCTCGTCGCCCTCGCCGACGGCCTCGCCGCCACCGGGTTGCGCCATGCTTTCGGTGTGCCCGGTAGCGGGCCTACGCTCGAAATCGTCGATGCGCTGGAAAAGCGTGGCGTCGAATTTCACACGACCTACTTCGAAGGCGCTGCCGCGCTGATGGCCGGCACCATCGGCCGTCAGTCAGGCATTCCGGGCCTGGCGCTGGCGATCAAGGGACCGGGTCTCGCCAACATGGTGCCGGGCCTCGCCGCCTGTTGGTTCGAAGGGCTCCCGTTGGTCGCTGGCGTGGAAGCGCACCCAGCCAACAGCGACTGGCGTGTGCGCCACAAAGGCATGGATCAAGAGTCCCTGATCCGCGCAGTCGCCAAGGCGCGCCTGTCGGTCGGTGCCAATCCGGATGCCGGGGCCATCGCTGGTTTTGCTGCCGCCGAAGCGCCGGGCCCCGTCGTGGTCGAACTGATCGGCGGCGAAACGGCGATGCCCGTGCCGCAGTTCGCACCCAGCGAGCCGCGCGTCGCCGATGTCATTGCGAGGGCCCAGCGCCCGGTGGTGATCGCTGGCACCCTTGCCATCCGCCAAGGCTGGGGTCCGTACCTCGCTGCCCTGCAGGTGCCGGTGTTCACCACCGCATCCGCCAAGGGCGTGCTCGATGAAACCCTGCCGCAGGCCGCGGGCGTTTACACCGGCGTCGGCCTTGAGCGCGTGCCCGAGACAAAGATCGTCGCCGCTGCCGATCTCGTCGTGTGCCTCGGCTTGCGCCCGAGTGAGGTGCTGGCGACCAAGCCGTTCAAGGCGCCGTCCGTCAACATCGACACGCTGCCGTCGTCGCCCGCGTTTGGCTTTGCCGCGGCGACCAACACCGCCGATGCGGCCAACGTGTTCGCCGCGCTGTCGGGCAAGGAATGGGGGCTTACGGAAGTCCAGCTCGCCACAGGCACGCTGCGCGTCGCCATGCTCGGCGGGCCATTCCTGCCGGCCTACGTCTATGAAACCGTAGACCGTCACTTCCGCGGCCGCGTCCGCGCGGTATTCGATACCGGCTACTTCTGCACCATCGCCGAGCACGCGTGGCGCGCGCGCCGCGCCGATTGGTGCCTGATGTCGGGCCAGGGCCGCTACATGGGCACCGGCATTCCCATGGCCCTCGGCGCTGCGTTGCACGATCGCGACGTGCCCACCGTCGTGTTCCTGGGCGACGGCGGCATCGGCACCCACGTCGGCGAACTCCGCCTTGCGGTGCAAAAGCGCCTGCCACTGCTCGTGGTGCTGCTCACCGACGGCGGCTTCGGCTCCGTGCGCACCAAGGCGATGAAGGATGGCCTCACGCAGAAGCCGCTGCTGATGGACCAGCCGTCGTGGGGCGATATCCTCGCCTCCATGAAGATTCCGGCGATGCGTGCGGACTCCGCCCGCGGCTTCAACGATGCACTCGGCCAATGGGATTGGCACGCCGGCCCCGCCTACATCGAAGTGCCGTTCGACCCCATGGCGTACCAAGACATGGTTCTGGGGATCCGCTAGCGATGGCTACTCCGCACGTTCTCATCGTCGGCGCCGGGTCGGTGGGCCGCCGCCACGCCCGCAACCTTGCCGCGTTGGGGTGCACCATCTCCGCCGTCGACCCGCGCGCGGACCGGCTACGCGAAGCCTCGTCCGAGGTGGCCGTCGTTGGCTGCTACGAGACCGTCGAGGAAGCGTTCCACGTCGACCGCCGATCGCTCACCGCGGTGGTGATCGCCTCGCCGCCGCGGGTCCATGTGGACCAAGCCCTGCTGGCGCTGAAGGCGGGCCTGCCCGTGTTGCTGGAAAAGCCGGTGTCGCCCGATCTTGAATCCTGCCGCAAGCTGGAGCGCGCCGCCCGCACCGCCAGCGCGCCGGTCCTGCTCGGCTACACGTGGCGGTGGTGGCCACCGATCGCCGACGTGAAGCGTTTGCTGGCGGCCAAGACCATCGGCACGGTGCGCCACGTGCGCTTCGTCATGTCGGCGCACCTCGCCGATTGGCATCCGTGGGAGCGTTACCAAGACTTCTTCATGGCAAGCCGTGAACAAGGCGGCGGCGCGTTGCTCGACGAAAGCCACTGGGTCGATCTGGCGCTGATGTTCTTCGGCAGCCCCACCTCGGTTACCGCCCGGGTGGAAAAGATCAGCGACCTGGAAATCGAGACCGACGACAACGTCGACATGCTGCTCGGCTACGACAACGGCCTGCGCATCAGCCTGCACCTCGACCTCTACGGCCGCCCGCACGACAAGACCATCCGCTTCAGCGGCGACCAGGGCACGATCCTGTGGACGGCCGATCCCAACCGCGTGTCGGTCGCCCACGACGCCGCGGGTCCGTGGCAGGAAACCAACTACACGTGCGGGCGCAACGATATGTTCATCGCGGTGGCGCAGGAATTCCTGCGCGTGGCCGCCGGCAAGCGCAAAGCGAGTTGCACGCTGGCCGACGGCACCGCCGTGCTGCGTGTCCTCGAAGCCGCCCGCACGAGTAGCGCCGAGGGCCGCACCGTGCGCCTGACCAAAGCGAGGGCAGGGTGAGCTTCAAGGGACGCTCAGTATTGGCGGTCGTGCCGGCACGCGGCGGGTCGAAGTCGATCCCGCGCAAGAACCTCGCCCTGGTCGGCGGGCTAAGCCTGGTTGCGCGCGCCGCGGCCGTCGTCGCCGCCTTGCCGTGGATCGATGAGGGCCTGATCTCCACCGACTCCGACGAGATCATGGCCGAAGCGGTAGCCCACGGTCTCGATGCTCCGTTCACCCGGCCGCCCGAGCACTCGGGCGACACCGCGGGCTCGGCGGCCATGTGGAAACACGCGTGGCTCTCCGCCGAGGAACACTACCAGCGCCGCTTCGACATTTCGGTGCTGCTCGAACCCACCAGCCCCCTGCGCCGCCCGGAAGACGTGGAGCGCACGGTTGCGGCCGTGGTCGATGGTGGTCATTTGGCGGCCGCCACCGTGAGCCGCACCCCTGCCCACTTCACGCCCCACAAGACCCTGACCGTTAGCCCGGAAGGCGTGATCGGCTTCTATCTGGCGGAAGGCGCGCGGCACAGTCTGCGGCAGTCGATCCCCAGCTACTTTCACCGCAACGGATTGTGCTACGCGTTGACCCGCGCGGCTCTGGTGGACCGCGGCCACATTCTGGAAGAGGACTGCGCCGCCGTCGTGATCGATCGTCACGTGGTCAACATCGACGAGCCGTTCGAACTGGAACTGGCGGAGTTCCTGCTGCGGCGCGAATCCGCGGGCCGGGCCTAGCCGATGGAACTCGTTTTGCCCGACGCCGAGATCGAGCGCCTACTGACGCCGTGGGTCCACGAAGAACTGCCCCCCACCGGCGACCGTTGGCGTGAACAGGTGCGCCTGTTGGATGCGAAGGCCGGGCGGCAAAAGCGCAAGCGGGGCTGGCGCGCCCTGCTCGGGTTCCGCCGGGCCACCACCCAAGTGCGCAACGAATACGACAAGACTATCTGGCCCGAATACGACCTCGCCAACCGCCTGCGCCCCAAGGGCGATGCGGTGCCGCTGGTTTGGGGCAACCGCACGTTCTTGGCCGGCGACATGGCGACCAAGCGCATCCATTTGCTCGCGCTGATGCGGGTGATCGCCGCGCTGCGTCCGCGCCGGGTTCTCGAAGTTGGCTCCGGTGTCGGCTTCAACCTGCTGGCATTGGCGCCACGCTTCCCCGAGATTCACTTCACCGGCCTCGAACTCACCGCCGCCGGTGTCGCCGCCGCGCGCGCGGCCTGCGCCGCACCGCTGCCGCCGGCGCTGTTCGAGTTCGCGCCTGAGCCGCTCACCGCGCCCGACGCCGTCCGCGCCATTGAGTGGGTGGAAGCGGACGCGGCCAAGATGCCGTTCGCCGACGCCTCGTTCGACTTGGTGTTTACCGCATTGGCGTTGGAGCAGGTCGAATCGATCCGGGCTCGCGCGCTCGCCGAGGTCGCCCGGGTCTCGTCTGGGCATGTTGCCATGGTTGAGCCGTTCCGCGACTGGAACGCCGATGGTGCCCGCCGCGCGCTGATCGTCGGCAAGGAGTACTTTGCCGCTTCGATCGCCGACCTTGCCGCCTACGGAATGGAGCCGGAACTGGTGATAGCGAACATGCCGACCAAGCTCGCGATGGGCGTTGGTTTGGTCCTGGCCCGGGTAAAACGATGAACGCGCCCGCTCCCGCATCGACCGATCCGATCTTCATCGGCGGGATGTTCAAGTCCGGAACCAGTCTGGTGCGGGCGATGTTGGGTCAGCACCCGGCAATTGCCAGCGGTCTGGAAACCAACTGGTTTGAGTTGGATTTTGCCACCGGCACCGGACACGGCGGCGCATCCATCGAGTCCCTTGTGGCGCAGTTGGCCGGGTTCTACGGCGAGGACCCCGCGGCCGCAGCCGCCATGGCCGGGCGCCGCAGTGCCGAAGAGTTCCTCGACCTGTTCATGGCCGCCCACACTCCCCGCGTCGGCAAGCGCCGCTGGGCCGAAAAGACGCCCGGCAACGCTACCGTCGCCGACCGCATCTTTGCGCGCTGGCCGAATGCGAAATTGGTGCACGTCGTGCGCGATCCGCGCGATACCTTCGTGTCGCTGCGGCAGGCCGGCAAGTGGGGCACCATCGACGCGTTCGGCGATCGCTGGATGGCAGTGTTCGGCGCGCTGGAACGGTTCCGCACCGCCGGTATCGTAACCCCCGCGAACACCCTCGAGGTCCGCTACGAAGCGCTGGTGGCGCAGCCCGAATCGGTGATGCGGCCGTTGCTCGCGTTCTTGGGCGAAGAGTGGGACCCGGTGGTCGCCCAGTTCCAGGGCCAACCCGACGATCACCAGCGCGTCCTCGCCGCCACTGGCAAGGACAGCACTACGCTTGCAGCGCTCGCCAAGCCACTGCACCGCGATCGGGTCGGCATCCGCGGTGTGTTGTCCTCGATCGAGGCCGATGACCTGCGGGCTTACATCACCTCGCGCGGCCTCGGTACCGCGTACATGAAGGTCCTTGGCGAAACCCTCGCCATCGACCTGTGGACGCAAAAGCTGCGATGAGTGCGCGCGCGGGCCAGCTATTGCTGGTCAACTACCACTACATTCGTGGGCCCGGCGAATTCTCGGTGCGTGATCCGGGTGAGGTGCGCTTTGCCGGCATTCACCCGATGCTCCCCGCCGAGTTCGCCGCGCAGGTCCGCATGCTCGCCGACCAATTCCACATGGCTTCCCCAGCCGAGGCGCGCGCCTTTGTCGAAGGGGACGCTGATGCGCTGCCGGGCCCGAGTGTCGCGCTCACGTTCGACGACGGCCTGGCCGAACACGCCCGCGTTGCCGCGGATGTGCTGGAGCCGGCCGGGATCCGCGGCTGGTTCTTCGTGCCGAGCAAACCTGCGGTCGAACGCCGGGCGCTCGCGGTACACAAAGTGCACTGGCTGCGCGCGACGCTGGGCCCGAAGTTCCCGGCAGCGTTCGATGCCCTGCTGCCGCCGATCTGGCGCAGGGGCGGCGACGCCAAGGGCGAGGCTGCCGCGCGGCGGATCTATCCATACGATTCCGGCGCCGACGCGGTCCTGAAATACCGCATCAACTTCACGCTGCCCCAGGGTGTGGTCGATCGCGTCGCCAGTGAGCTGCTTGCGGTGGGTGGCATTGACGAGGCGCAGTTCTGCGCTCGCACGTATCTCGATAGCGCCGCCTTGCGCCGTCTGAACAAGGCCGGGCATGTCGTCGGCGCCCACGGTCACAGCCACACCGCGTTCTCGCGCCTGTCCGGCGAAGACCTTGACCGCGACGTGAACGCCAATCGCGCGTTCCTCCGCGACCTCACCGGCACCGATCCGTATTGGGTGTCGTACCCCTACGGCCGCGATTGGGCGGTGCCTGAAGACGCCGAAGGGTTCTGCCGCCGCTTTGGGTTCGGCGCGGGTATCACGCTCGCCACTGGCTGGAACCGCCCCGGGCAGTCACGCTTCCGGTTGCTGCGCATCAACACCAACGAGGTGAACGAGATTGCCGCGGCCGCCTAGGATCGTGCCATGAACCCTGTGCGGAACGCAGCCTCGCGTGTCTACGCGGGCGCCGGCCGCGCCGTGCTAAACTGGCGCGCGCACCGGCGCATGCGGGAACTCGGTCTGACAGACTTGTTCGCCGGGCGGCCCCGCGATGCCATCCCGCCCGTGTGGGCCGACCTGTGGTTCCTGTATTCCGCGGTGCGCGCCAAGCACCCCGCCATGGTGCTCGAATTCGGGTCTGGGTGCTCCACGCTGGTAATGGCGCGCGCGCTGGCCGACAACGCCCGCGATGGCGGTGCGCCCGGGCGCATCGTTTCCCTGGAATCCGATGCGCGGTGGGCCGATGTGGCGGCGCGGGATGTCCCGGCGGCCCTGCGCCCTTATGTCAGCATCGTCGCCAGTGCGGCCATTCCGGTCGACTACGACGGCACCCGCGCCTGGCGCTACCGTGACGTGCCGCCGGTGGCGCCGGAACTGGTGTATCTCGACGGGCCCGAATTTACCCCCGATCGCAAGGTGGCGGTGGACGTCCTCGACTTGGAGAGCCGCCTCGCGCCGGGCACGCGCGTGATCGTCGATGGCCGCGGGCGGAACTGCGATTTCTTGGCCGGGCATTTCCGCCGCACCTGGCGGCGTACCGGCGACCGATTCCTCAAACGTACGGTGTTCGAACTTGACGCTTGATGCCGAGCCCGAAACCCGCGGCCCGTTCTCCACCTTTCGTCAGGGCGCTGGGATACGCTTGTTGCCACCGTTGTTGGGCGCGCTCGCGCGCCGCCGCAGCGCCACGATGGCGGGCCGTGTCATGGCCACGATGGTCGAACCCATCGCCCACCAGTCCGCAGGAACCTATCGCCTGCTCGGCCTGCCGAAGGCGGGGTTCACCGAGGATCTGCTGGCCGCGTTCGGCGGCGACCCGCGCTTCGCGCTGTACGGCTTTGGCCGCGATTTCGTCAAAGCCCCGTACCCGGCATTCCTGCCGCCGTGGGTGGATGACAACAACTACAAGTCGGCGCCCGCCAGCCTTGATGCGGCCAAGCTGGAGCTGCGCAAGTTCTGGGCGGATGCTTGGCGCCCGGTGCAGCGCGTTGCGCGCGCCCAGGCAGTACTCACCGGCAACTTCGCGTACCACGCCGAACAGGAGTTCGCGGCGGCGGTGCAGGCGAGCGGCACGCCGGTGATCGCGATGCACAAAGAGGCGCTGAAGACGCCCGGGCTCGATGGGTTCTTCCGCTATCTCTACGAAACCCGCCGCCAGCCGTTCCCCGGCGCGCGCGTGTGCGTCTACAACAACATCGAGCGCGACATCCAACTCTACGCCGGCATCGTGCCGGAATCGCGCATCACTGTTTCCGGCATGCCCCGCTTGGACCGCATCCACCATTGGCGGGTCGCGGCTGCTGCGCGCCCGCAAGGACAGCCCGCCCGGCCGCGCGTGTTGTTCTTCTCGTTCCATCCGAAGACCGGCCTGCCTTCGCTGCCCCGCAAGCCGGGCGCGCCCGAAGGCCGCCTGGAGCACTTGGGCGAAGGTCTCGACGAGCTCTCGTGGAACCGCCTCGTAGCGGCCAGCCACCGTGCCGTCACCCGCCTTGCCATGGACAACCCCGACATCGACGTCGTCGTGAAGGGCAAGGGCGACCTGCTGAAGTGGCTGAAGCTCACCGGCGCCGAGGGTGCCCTGCGCCCCGGGCCGAACCTCCGGGTCATGGTCGGCGGCGATCCCCAGGATCTGATCATGGGTGCCACCGTGATCTGCGGCTTCACCACCACGGCGTTGCTGGAAGCGATGGCGGCAGGCAAGCGCGTGATCGTGCCGCGCTTCTTCGAAGCGGTCGAAGAACGCACCGCGCCGTACTTCCTCGATCTCGCCGGTGCGGTCGACCACGCCGACTCCGAGGACGACCTATACGCCCGCTTGCTGCACGGGGTGCGCAACCCGCAACCCGTCACCGCGGAGTTGCCGCCGGAACGCGCTCGCCTGCTGACCCATTGGGCCGGCAACCCCGACGGCAAGTCGGGCGCTCGCGTGGCTGCGGCTGTGCTGGCGGAGTTAGAAGCGCGGCGCTAGACGGCTAGTAGCCGCGCATACCGTCGATCGACAGGTGCGATAGCCCGTTCAGCAGTTGCGCTTCGGGGCCGCCGGGAACTTTGCGGTAGCGGCGGTTCCAAAACGGCAGCTCGCGCGAAAATGCGCTGTAGTAGTGCAAGAACAACAACAGTCGGCGGCGTTTCCCTGGGCGGCTGCCGAAGTGGTAGCAGTTGTTGGTGTCCACCATGCCGACGGTCCCGGTCGGGCCGACGATCTCCACCGGCCGCACCGTGCCTTGCCCGGCCAGCGCCTTGGCTTCGGCGAACTTCTCGTCGGTGAACTTCTGATTGCGCTTCTGGCTCAGGCCCAGGTTGCCCAGCACGCCATAGATGGCGCGGCTGGCGTCGGCCGGAATCAGCGTGAACGGGCCGGTGTCGGAGTCGACCTCGTCCAGCAGCACGTAGCACTTGATCTGCCGGTAGTCCTCGTCGTCGAGGTGGAAGAATTGGCTGCGGTTCGCCTCCAGGTAGGTGTTCGGCGAATACCAAATGCGGGCGCCATTCAGGACCGGATAGGAACCCAAGTAGCTCGCGATCGGTGCCAACAACAGCGGATCGGCGGCCAAGTCGTAGATCGGCGCGTTGGCGGGGTCGTTTGGGTCGATCGGCGCCGACAACAGGAACGGCTTGCTGGCCTTGGCCGCCATGGCCGGGAAGTCGAGCGTCTCGGCAAACGCCTGGCCGCGCGCCACGGCCGCGGCAACCACGGGCTTAGCGCCCCAGTTGGCGATCAAATGCCCCGCCGCAAAGCTGATCCGGTCGGGGCTCTTGGCCCCAACTTCGAGCATCGCGGCGCGGCGCCGGGCAAAGTCGCGCGGGTTCATGCGCTGCGACAGCCGCATCGAAGAATGCGCACCATCCATCGTGTCGTCGAACAGCCACGCCCCTAGGTGTGCCGGATAGTGCCGCAGCTTCGACAGCTTGCGGTAGATCCGGGTTGGCACGACCTTCTTAGCGATCGCTGCGGCAGACATCGGTTGCGTACCCCTTCAATCCCGTCGAACGGCCCGTGCGGTCCCGAACGCAAGCGGCGCAATCAGCCCGAATAGCCGTTCGGTGTAAGCCTGCTTTAGTTCCGGCCGCACATGGTCGGTTCCGTCTCCAACATCGCCGGCGGGCATGCACAGAGGCGTGCCCTCCGCCAACGTTAGTCCCGCAGCACCGATGCGGGCGTTGACCTCCGTCAAGTATCCGGCTGCGGCAATGCACGTCCCTTCGTATACCGGCCCATGAGCATAGATGCACGTCACACCCGCGCTGGCGCAGTATTCCGCGATCTTTCGCAGGAAGTACTCCTGGCGCGGATTGATGCTGGAAGGTGTCAGTGGCTCCGCGACGATGTCTTCCGGGGCGGCGTGGGGCCCTTGGGCGATGTAATCGCCGGTCACCGCTTCGGGCCGGTCGGCGGTGCCGAGCAAGCCCTCCAGCGACTGCTCCAGCAGCGTCCAATTTAGGAACGACGCTACCAGGTCGACCGGCGATACTTGGTACCAGTCGCGTGCGCTGAACGTGAGAGCGAACCCCTGATAGCTCACGTCGCGCGCCATCATATCGGCGGCCTGCATGATCACTACGTAGCGCGTGCCGTGGGCGCGCACCGCCCTGCGGATCATGTTGTACGAACCCGCCAGGCCGAATGCGCCGGTCAGCGCCAGATTGGCCGTGGGTCGTCCACTCAGCCGCTCCCAGGTTGCGGCGTCGATGGCGTTGCCGAGCGAACTATCCCCCACAAATACGAACTCCATGGCGTGGGTGGGATCGTTCAGCTTGCCCATCTGCAGCGTGCGCAATTCGGATACGCGCAATTGCGCTTGGCCCGACAGCACACCCCACGCCGTCAACGTGCCCGCGGCAGCGGCGGGCAGCAGACAGCACGCCAGCAGCACCAGCCACCACGTGCGCATCCGCGCCTCAGAAATGGAAGTAGATGAATTCGGAGACATCGGTGAGCCTAAGAATGCACACGGTGAACAGCGCTCCGCCCACCACGGCAGTCCACCAGCGCGGCGACCACCGCAGCCAGCGCGGAGCGGCCGTGATGGCGGTCGCCGGATAGCCCCGGGTCGGCAGCGCCGGGTTAAACTCTCCAAGCACTTGATAGGTGTTGGGCGCGAACCACGCGACCGCGCCGGCGAACACCAGCAGGGCCAGGGAACTGCGGGGGTCCAGCAGGCCCACCGCGGCCTTCGAGAGTTCGATCCCGTTCAACCCGATCATTCCGGCGTACATGGTTCCGGCCGCAGCGACGGTGTCGGCGCGAAACGGCACCCAGCACGCCGCCACCAGCGCAAATGTCAGTGGCCATGCCACGGCCCGCGGCAGCACGATGCCCCACCGCCGCGTCACCTGGTCGGTCCACGCCTGGTTGATCAGGATCAGCAGCCCGTGCAAAGCACCCCACAGCACAAACGTCCACGCCGCGCCGTGCCACAGTCCGCCCAACACCATCGTGAGAAACACGTTCCGATAGCGGCGCGCCGGCCCGCGGCGGTTGCCGCCCAGCGGTACATACAAATAGTCGCGCAGGAACCGCGACAGGCTGATGTGCCAGCGCCGCCAGAAGTCGACGATCGACGCCGCTTGGTAGGGGGAGGCGAAGTTCATCGGCAAGCGGATGCCGAACATGCGGGCGATGCCGACTGCCATGTCGGAATAGCCGGAGAAGTCGAAGTAAATCTGGAAGGTGTAGCAAGCCACGCCCGCCCAGGCCTGTAGCACCATCGGTTCCAGGCCATCGTGGGCCACGGCGTTGAAGATCGTCGAAGCCTCCAGTCCCAGCGGGTCGGCGATTGCCACTTTCTTGAACAGCCCCAGGACGAACATCATGCCGCCGACCGCCAAGCCGTCCCATTTGTCGCGGGTGCGGGCAGCGAACTGCGGCATCACCTCGCTGTGGTGCACGATGGGCCCGGCAATCAGTTGGGGGAAGAACGACACGAACAGCGCAAAGTTCAGAAAATCGCGCTCCACGGTCACGCGCCGGTATACGTCCACCAGATAGGCGATCTTCTGAAACGTGATGAACGAAATGCCCAGCGGCAACACCACGGTGCTCATCGTCAGCGGCAGGCCGGTCATCTCTGCTACGTTGGTCACCAGAAAGTTCGAGTACTTGAAGTACCCCAGCACGGCGAGGTTGAGGCTGACGCCTGCAGCCGTCACCAGCCGGGCGCCGGTTGGGGACCCGTCCCGCAGCCGCGCGATCCACCCTGCGATCAGGTAGTTGCCTGCGGTGGACGTGCCCAGCAGCGCCAGCAGCCAGGGGTTACCCCAGGCGTAATAGAACAGGGACGCGGCAATCAGCCACAGAACTTGTCCGCGCCGTCCCGCGCGGCCTGCCAAGAGAAAGTACCCGGCCAGCGTCAGCGGCAGGAAGGCGAGCAGGAACTCGTAGGAGTTGAACAACACGGTGGCGGGAACCTAGCAGGAATTCTCGCGGCCATCCGCCGTTGCTGTTAGGTTGCGCCGACCATGTCCAAGGTCCGTCCCTGGCTCCTGCTGCCGATTGAAACCAAGGCGAGGGAGTTCCACGCCAAGGTGCTGCAAGCGGCGGTAATGGCCGAGCGCGGCTATGACGTCGTGCTCGGCGACCAGAACAGCATGGTCAAGAATGTCGCCCGCCTGCCGCGCGGCGTGTACCTCGACAAAAGCGTCTCGCGCACCAAGACCAAGGGCTTCGGCCAACTCCGCGCCATGGGAAATCATGTTGTGGCGTGCTGCGAAGAAGGCCTCGTCTACCGCGATGCCGATACCTATCTCCATGAGCGCATTTCGAACGACTCGCTGGCGGTCGCCGAACGCTTCTTCGCTTGGGGTGGGGTCCAAGCGGCGGACGTACTCCGCAAGGCGCCCGAAGCAGCGAGCAAGATTCGCGTCACCGGCAACCCTCGCTTCGATGTGCTGCGCCCGGAATTGCGGGGCGTGTTCGCGCCCGAGGTGGCGGCACTGCAACGCCGCTTCGGCCGCTACGTGTTGGTCGCTACCAACTTCAGCCGCTACAACCATTTCATGGGCTACAACTTCTGGATCGAAGCGCTCCAGAAGCGCGGCACTATCGCCTCCGAAGCGGAACTCACGTTCTTCCGCCGCTGGCGTGACTACCTCGAAGTCCTGTACCGCGGGTTCGTTGCAGCGGTACCGGTGCTGAGCCGCGCCTTCCCCGATCACCACATCGTCGTGCGTCCGCACCCGTCGGAGAATCACGACGAATGGCGCCGCGAGACGGCCGGCGTCGCGAACGTAACGGTAGCGTTCGAAGACTCGGTGGTCCCCTGGATCGCCGGCGCCGATGTGCTCGTGCACAACAGCTGCACCACCGGCGTCGAGGCGTACCTGTTGGGACGCCCCGTCATCGCCTACCGGCCGGCCACCGACGATGTGCTGGATTCCCATTTGCCCCACGCCGTCAGCCGCGAGGCGTTCACCGAAGACGAATTGGTTGCCCTGCTGCACCAGGGCATCGATGGCATCCTCGCGCCCGCGCCTCGGGCACCGGGAGAAGCCGCGCGCTACATCACCGCCGTGGACGGCCGGCTCGCCGCCGAACGGGTCGCCGATGGCCTCGTCGAACTAGGGGTCGAGCCAACCAACTATCGCCCCGGCCCAGGCGACGCCGCGCGCTTGCTTGGCGACCGGTTCACCGCAACCCTTGCCCCGCTGACGCGCCGCATCCGCGTCGGCCCACGTGCGGATGCCTACGCGCGGCAAAAGTTCCCCGGCATCGCGGTGGGCGAGGTGCGCGAAGCGCTGGCCCAGTTCCGCCGCGCCACCGGCCGGTTCGGGTCCGTGCGTGCCGAGCGTATGACGGCGCGCTCGTGCTTCCGTATCACCGCAGCGCCGTGACGGTGCCGGTGCCCGCACCCACCGATGCTGCCGCCCGGCTCGCCGGCGCGCCGGACATCGCTGCGTTCCTGTCGGTGTGGTTGGAGGGCGGCCTGTTGGACGGCGCCGCCGCGGAGACGTTCCGGCACTACTACGGCAGCTTCCAGCGCTCGTTCACCGGCCGCACCCGGCGCTACTACGCGTCCCAGATCGCCGAAGCCGAAGCCCTGTTGCGTGCCCAGCCCGGCGCGCGGGTGCTGGAAGTTGGCTGCGGCCTCGGCACCGAATCGTTGTGGCTGGCGCTTCAAGGTGGCGATGTTACCGGCATCGACCTGCGCGCCGACCGCGTGGCCGGCGCGCAGGCACGTCTCGCGGTGATGCAGCGGCTCGGCCACGCCCAGCGGTGCCGGTTCCAGTTCGCCTCGGTATTCGACCTGCCGGCCGGGGCGCAGTACGACCTGATCTGGATGGAGCAAACGTTCCACCATCTCGAGCCGCGCGAACAGATCGTGCGTAAGATCGCCTCGCTGCTCGCTCCCGGCGGTCACCTGGTGATCTCGGAAGCCAACGCCTGGAACCCGGCGTTGCAACTGGAGCTGCTGATCCGCCGCGGTCTGCCCCGCGTGATCCAACTCACCGGCGACGATGGCCGTGCCCACCCCTACGGCGTGGAGCGCGTCACTACCGCGGCCAATTTGCGCCGCCTGTTCGCAGATGCGGGTGTCGTGTGCGAGAGCATTCGGCACTTCCGCATGTTCCCGAACCGCCCGGTGTTCGACCGCTTTAGCGCCTTCGAAACCGCGCCCGGCACCGCCGCCATCCTGCCGCTGTTCCTCTATTACAACTACGTCGGAGTGCGGCGGTGACGCTGCGGCTTTTGTTCCTCCTGAACGATGCGCCGTTCTTCGTCACCCACCGGCTCGCCGTTGCAAAGGCAGCGCGGGCCGCGGGGTGCGATGTCCATGTCGCACTTCCGTTCGATGCGGCTGCTTGGGAGATCATTGGCGCCGCCGGCGTCACGCTGCACGAAATCCCGCTCCGCCGCGGCGCGCGCGCCGTGCTCGGTGAACTCAAGCTGATCGCTCGCATCTGGGCGCTCGTTGGCGAACTGCGCCCCGGCATCGTGCATGCGGTCACGATGAAGCCAGTGCTGTATGGCGGCGCCATCGCGCGCCTGCGCCGCGTGCCCGGCGTGGTCCACGCGATCACCGGATTGGGCTACCTGTTTCTGATCCAGGGCGGCATCGCCAGCCTGCAGCGCGCCCTGGTAAAGCGCCTATACGGGTTCGCCCTCGGCCACCCCAACGCGCGGGTGATCTTCCAGAACCCGGACGACCTGAACCTGTTTCTCCGCGGCCGTCTGGTCGATCCCGGCACCGTTGTGATGATCCGCGGCTGCGGCGTCGACATGGCGCAATTCGCCCCCATGCCCGAACCCGCGGGCCCGCCGGTCGTGCTGTTTCCGGCGCGGGTGATTGGCGACAAAGGCGCGCGCGAGTTCGTCCAAGCGGCGCGTATTCTGAAGTCCGAAGGCATCGCTGCCACCTTCCGCCTGGCGGGCCGCACCGACCCCGACAATCCCACCGACATCGGCGAGGCCGCGATCCGCGGGTGGGAGCGGGAAGGGGTGGTCGAATGGCGCGGGTTCGCCACCGACATGCCAGCCGAGTTCGCGCGCTGTCACGTAGTGTGCATGCCGTCCTACCGCGAGGGCCTGCCGCGCGTGCTGATCGAAGCGGCCGCATGTGGCCGCGCCATCGTCACCACCGACGTGCCCGGGTGCCGCGAAGTGGTGAAGGACGGCGACAACGGCCTGCTGGTTTCTGCGCGCGATGGCGTCGCGCTGGCCGCCGCGCTCCGCCGCTTGCTCACCGACCCGGCGCTCCGCGCGGCGATGGCCCGGCGCGGCCGGGAACGGGCGGTGGCGGAGTTTTCCGTCGGCGCGTTCGTCGCGGACTCGCTCGCCGCGTACCGCGCGGTGGCCGGCCGCGCTTGGCCGGAAGCCGCATGAGCGATCGCGTCCGCACCTATGCCGTGGCGTTTGCTGCACTGATGTTCCTGCCCCTCGGCGCCGTCGCCTCCCAGGGCGAAACCGCGCTGCTGTTGCTCGCCGCCGTGCCGCTGCTGGCGTGGACCGCGCTCCGTGGCGGCATCGCCGCCCTCGGGCGCCTGCCGGTGGCGTGGGTACTCGCGGCGCTGATCGTCTGGGCGGCCGTCACTGCGCCGTTGGCCGTGGTCCCCGCCGATGCACTGCATTTGGCGCTGTCGCTTGCGGTCCTGTTCGCGACGGCCCTGGTGGCCTGGGGCGCCGCCCGGCCCGACGCGTCCGGGGCGGCCATCGTGCTGCGCGCCGCAGTCGCCGGCTACGTCCTTGGCTGCATCCTGCTCGCCGTCGAGATTCTGGGCGACCTGCCGATCGCGAACTTCGCCCGGGGGACCAAGCCCGGTGACGAACACCTTGAACTGACCGTGCTCAACCCCGGCCTCACCGTGCTCACCCTGATGGTGTGGCCCCTGGCGGCGCGGCTGTGGCCCTCGTCACGGATCGCCGCGCTCGCCGCGGTGCTCGCCGCCTTCGCGCTCGTGGCGCTTGGCGAAAGTGTCACCGCCCGTGTCGCCCTCGTCGCCGGCGGCGCTGCATTTGCGCTGGCGTGGTGGGGCGGCCGCCGCGCCGTCGTGGCCGTCACGTTGGCGGCGATGGTTGCCGTGCTGGTGGCGCCGTTGGTCGCGGGCAGCATTGCGCCGGAGCGGTTCGGCTCGGCGCTGGCCGAGGAGCGTTCGTCGATCCTGCACCGCCTCTATATCTGGGACTTCGCGGCCGCGCGCATCGCCGAGAAGCCGCTGCTCGGCTGGGGCCTCGATGCGTCCCGCAGCATCCCCGGCGGTGACGTGCCGGTATTCAAAGGCGGCCCAGCGTTGTCCCTGCATCCCCATGACGTCGCACTGCAGGCGTGGCTCGAACTCGGCCTGCCCGGCGGCCTCGCGTTGGCCGCAGTGATCGCCCTCGTCGGCATCGGCATCGCCAAGCTTCCGGCGCGCCCGCGCATGCCCGCTGCGGCAGTGTTGGCCACCGCGCTCAGCTTCGGCGCGGCGTCGTACGGCCTATGGCAGAACTGGTGGCTCGCCAGCCTCGGCCTCGCCGCCGTGCTCGCCCGCGCCCTCACTCCGGCCGACGAACCGTGAGTCTGGAAGCCAACCTCGCTCTATGGCTCGGTGGCCTGACCGTCGCTGCGTTCGTGATTTCGTGGCTCGGCACCGGCCTCACGTTGCGGTTCCTGCGCTTGATCGGGGCGCTGGAAAGCCCCAACCACCGCTCCAGCCACACCGTGCCGACGCCCAACGGCGGCGGCGTCGGTCCGGTGGTCGCCCTGCTGCTCACGTGGAGTGTCGCCGCGCTGTCGGCCCCGGCCGCGTTCGGCGCCGGCACCGCCGCCCCCGACCGCATCTTGGTGATCGCCGCCGCGCTGGGCGCGATCTCGTGGATCGATGACCTGCGCCGCAATCTCTCGCCCCTCGTGCGTCTCGCCGCGCAGGTGCTGGCGGTGGTTGGGGGCCTCGCCACAATTCCGCCGGGGCTTTTTCTGGGCCTGCCGGCCTGGGCGGAACTCACGCTCGCGGCGGTGATCTGGGTTTGGTTCATCAACCTGTTCAACTTCATGGACGGGATCGACGGTATTGCCGGCACCCAAACCATCGCCGTCGGCTTCGGCATCGCCGTCGTCGCTGTTCTGCTCGGTGCGGCGCCGATCCATGCGCTCTACGGTCTCACCGCCGCCGCCGCCGCGCTCGGCTTCCTACTGTGGAACTGGCGCCCGGCGCGGGTGTTCTTGGGCGATGTCGGCAGCATCCCGCTCGGTTACCTGCTGGGCTGGCTATTGCTGCAATTGGCCGCCCATGGTGGCTGGGCCGCCGCCATCCTGCTGCCGCTGTTCTTCGTGGCGGATGCGAGCATCACTCTGCTGCGCCGCGTGCTGCGCGGCCAGGCGCCGTGGCGGGCTCACCGCGAGCACTTCTACCAGCGCGCCGCCGCGTCGATGGGCGACCACGCGGCCGTGGTGCTGCTGATGGTCTACCTCGATGCGTTCCTGATCGTGCTGGCGCTGGCGGCCACCGTGATCCCGGCCCTGGCATGGCCCGCCGTGGGCGTCGGTGCGGTCCTAACCGCCGGTCTGTTGTGGTACCTTGGGCGCCGCGCCACCGCCACTCGCCCCGAGGACGCGCCGTTCGCATGACTTCTGGGCCCCAGGCCAAGATGAAATACAAGCTCAACGCCCGCATCGGCGCGGTGGCGTTGCACGACCTGGTCATGGCGGCGCTCGCGTTCGAGGCTGCGCTGCAAGTCCGCTACCTGCTCGAAGGCACCCCCCAGGCATTCGGCTTCCTGTGGCAGGGCACCGTCGTGTTTGCTGCGGTGTGCGGCGTCGTGTTCTGGACCCAAGGCCTGTACCGCGGCATCTGGCACTACGCGTCGTTCAACGACCTGGTCGCGATCGTGCGCGCCACCACCATCGCCGTAGTGCTGTTCCTGCCGGCACTGTTCGTCGTCAACCGCCTGGAAGCCTTCCCGCGCTCGTCGTTGCCCATCACCTGGGCGCTCCTGATCGCTTTCCTAACCGTGCCGCGGTTCCTCTACCGCGCGCTGAAGGATGGCAACCTGCGGACGAGCTTCGAGCGCCTCGACCGCCAGCGCGTGCCGGTGTTGGTGGTCGGTGCGGGTGACTCGGCGGAAGCGTTCATCCGCGAAATGTCGCGCTCCCGCACCGCGCCCTACCAAGTCGTCGGCATCGTCGACGACCGCCCCGGCCGTATCGGCCGCGACATTCGCGGCATCCGCGTGCTGGGCGCGATCGGCGATATCCCCGCGGTGGTGGAACAACTCGCCGCCCGTGGCCGCCGCCCGCACCGCATGGTGTTTGCCGCCGACCTCGACCGCGCCACCATCGGCGCGCTCATCGAAACCGCCGAGGCGCTCGGCCTCACCGTCGCGCGCGTGCCCAAGCTCACCGATTTCCGCGAAGGTGCTGTCGAGGTGCGCAAGGTCGATGTCGAAGACCTCCTGGGCCGGCCGCAAAAAGTGTTGGACCGCGAATCGATGCAGCGCCTGATCGCCGGCCGCCGCGTCCTGGTCACCGGCGCCGGTGGCACCATCGGTTCGGAACTCGCGCGCCAGGTGGCGGCGTTCGGCCCAGCCCGCCTTGTGCTGTTCGACAACGGCGAGTTCAACCTGTTCACCATCGACATGGACGTGGGCGAGCGCTTCCCAGCGATCCCGCGTGCGGCGATCCTGGGCGACGTCCGCGACCCCAAGTGCCTATCGGCGCTGTTCCAGACCGAGCGCCCCGAACTCGTGTTCCACGCTGCGGCGTTCAAGCACGTGCCGCTGTCCGAGTTGAACCCGGACGAAGCGGTGCTGACCAACGCTATCGGCACCCGCAACGTGGCCGAAGCTTGCCGCGCCGCCGGCACCGCGGCGATGGTGCTCATCTCCACCGACAAGGCAGTCAACGCCTCGTCGGTCATGGGCGCCACAAAGCGCGCCGCCGAGATCGTGCTGCAGGCGCTCAGCCGTGGCGCTTCGCCTACCCGTTTCGTCACCGTGCGGTTCGGCAACGTACTCGGCTCCACCGGCTCGGTGATTCCGCTGTTCGAACGCCAGCTCGCCACCGGCGGTCCGCTCAAGGTCACTCATCCGGACGTCACTCGCTACTTCATGACGGTGCGCGAAGCGGTCGAACTGGTGTTGCAAGCTACCGCGATCCCAGCCGAGGAAGCCGGGTCCGACACGATCTTCGTGCTCGATATGGGCGAACCGGTGCGCATCCAGGATCTGGCGCGCCAAATGATCCGCCTGTCCGGCAAGCGCCCCGGCGTCGACATTGCCATCGAATTCACCGGCCTGCGCCCGGGCGAGAAGCTCGCCGAAGAGCTGTTCCACGCCGCCGAGAACCTGCGCGCGTCGCGCTACCCCGGAATCCAGTTCGGCACCGCCCGCGCCATGGATTACGAACTGCTGCGCCCGCGGCTAGAGCGCCTGGAGCGCGCGGCGCTGCAGCGTCACGCCGTGGAAACCCTGGCCATCCTGTCCGAACTCGTGCCGGAATACCGTTCGCAGCACCCCGCGGTTCTGCGCGCCGCGGCGGAAGCAGGGAGGGCCTAGTCCGATGCGCTGGTTCAAGCTCGCGGCGATTGCCGCTGTGGTCGCGGTCGCGCTACCGGTTGCGGCCCAAGACCAAACCCGCGCGGGGCGCACCGTCGATGCTGGCCGCCTATTCGCCGCCGGTGGCGACGTCCGGGTGGTGGATGGCGCTGCCGACGATGCGTTCGTCGCGGGCAGCCGCGTCAATATCCTCGGCACCTACGCGCAGAACGTGTTCCTGGCGGGTGGCGATGTCATCGTCACCGGTACGGTGGTCCGCAACACCTATTTGGGTGGCAACTTCGTCAGCGTCGAAGGCAAGGTTGGGCATGATCTCTACGCCGCCGGCCGCAGCGTAACGATCCAAGAGGGCGCTGAAGTCACCGGCAACGCTTACCTGGCCGGCGCCACCGTCGATGTTGCCGGCGCGGTGGGCGGCAGCCTGCGCACCGCCGCCAGCGCCGTCACCATCGAGGGCACCGTCGCCGGCGACGTAACCGTGCGGGCCGGCACGCTGCGCATCGGGCCGCGGGCCCGCATCACCGGCACCCTGCGCTATTCGGCCGACCGTCCCGCCGAAATCAGCCCCACCGCCATCATCGGCGCGGTGGAAGTGCTACCGGCGCCGACCGTCGCCCCAATCGATGCCACGACGACCATCGTCAACCGCCTAGTGCGGCTCGTCGCCTGGGTGGTCGCGTTCACGGTCCTGGCGGGGGTCCTGCACCTCGCGGTGCCGGGCCTGCTGTCGTCCGGCGCCGATCAGTTCTCGGTGCGGCCGGTGGCCTCGTTCGGCCTGGGCCTCGGCCTCACCATTGGCCTCCCGCTCGCGGGTGTCCTGCTGCTGATCACCCTGATCGGCATCCCAGTAGCGCTCCTGTTGTGGTTCTTCGGCGTAATCTTGTCGGCACTTGGGAGTGCTGTTGCCGCGTACTGGATCGGCCTGCGCTTCCGCGGGTTCACGACGGTGTCCCTGCAGGAACCCGCATTCTGGGGTCGCGTCTTTTGGACCAAGGTCGGCTTCCTGGTCATCGGCTTCATTACGTGGGTGCCGTGGGCCGGTGACCTTCTGGTCTGGATCGCCTACACCATCGCCACCGGGGCGGTGTTCCACGCCATGTGGGTGCGATTCCGCGCCCCCGCGCCGGTGCCGCACCACATCTAAGCGTTACGGGATCAGCACCGTCGCGCCGATCGTCTCGCGCGCTTCGAGCGCCCGGTGGGCTTCGGCCGCATCGCTTAGCGCGATGCGCCGCTGCACGGTTGGTTGGACCCACCCGCGCCGTACCGCGTCGAACACCCGCACCGCCATGTCGTCGTAGCGCGCGCGATCGGCGGTGTAGTCGAACAGGGTCGGGCGCGACACCGTCAGCGACTTCGCGGCCAGTTGGGTCAAGGTGAACGGGTCCGGGTGCCCCGATGCTTGCCCATACGAAATCAGGTGTCCCAACGCGGCCAGCGCGTCGAGTGATTGCAGAAACGTCGCGCGCCCAATCCCGTCATACACCACATCCACGCAACGTCCGCCGGTCAGTTCCTTGGCCCGCGCGGCAAAGTCCTCGCGCGTGTACAGGATCGGCGATTCGCAGCCGGCAGCCGTTGCCGCCGCAGCTTTCTCTGGCGTTGAGACCGTGCCCAGCACCCGCGCGCCGATCGCGCGTGCCCACCGGCACAGGGTCAGCCCCATGCCGCCCGCCGCCGCGTGCACCAGGATCGTCTCGCCCGCCCGCACCGCATGCGTGCGGTGCAGCAGGTATTCGGCGGTGAACCCCTTGAGCAGAATGGTAGCGGCCGCATCGTCGGCGATATCGGGCGGCAGGCGGATCAGGGCTCCCTCCGGCAACGCCCGGTACTCGGCATAGGCGCCTCCCGTGCGGGTCGCATAGCCGACCCGGTCGCCGGTCTTGACCAATCTCACGCCCGGCCCCGCCGCTTCCACCACGCCCACGCCTTCCGCGCCGGGGATCAGCGGGTACTTCGCGGTCGTGTCGCGGCGGCGGTAGATATCGACAAAGTTCACGCCGATGGCGGTGTGGCGCACCAATACCTCGCCGGGCCCAGGGCGCGGCATCGGCACGTCCTGGTAGGTCAGCACTTCCGGCCCGCCCGCCGCTTGCTGCACGATCGCTTTGGGCATTTCCGGGCTCCCGGGTTGCGCCGCCTTCACCGCTGCCATTATATGGCCCGCGCCGATGCGCATTGTCCGTACCATCCTGCAGCCCCCCGCTGCCACCCGCGGCGCCGCGGTTGCCATCGGCAACTTCGACGGTGTCCACTTGGGCCATCGCGAAGTCATCGCCGCCGCGCGCGAAGCTGCCGGCCGCATGGATGCTCCCACCGCCGTACTCACGTTTGAACCGCACCCGCGCGGCGTTCTGCGCCCCGGTGCCCCATTCCGCATTACCCCGTTCCGCCTCAAGGCGCGCTACCTCGCCGAAGCGGGAGTCGATGTCCTATTCGTCGCCCACTTCACCCCCGCGTTCTCGCGGTTGGATGCGGACGAATTTGCCACCCGGGTGCTGGTGAACGGTCTCAGCGCCGCCCATGTTGCCGTCGGCCACGATTTTGTTTTCGGCCGCGGCCGCAGCGGCAACACCGCCGTGCTGGATCGCTTTGCCCGCACCCACGGCTTCGGCCTCAGCGTGGTGGCGCCGGTGGCTTCACCAGAGCGCGAAGCCTATGCCTCGCGCCGCATCCGCGCGCTGCTGGAAGCGGGCGATCCCGCCGCCGCCGCCCAGCAGCTCGGCCGCTGGTGGGAAATCACCGGCATCGTCCGCCACGGTGCTGCCCGCGGCCGCACCCTCGGCTACCCCACCGCCAATGTGCCGCTGGGACCGATCCTGCGAGCGCGCTTCGGCGTCTATGCCGTTCGCGTCCGCGTCGGCGATGAACCGCACTGGCGCCCCGCCGTGGCCAGCCTCGGCATCCGCCCCATGTTCGATGCCGGCGCACCGCTGCTGGAGGCGCACCTGTTCGATTACACCGGCGATCTCTATGGCCGCCGCGTATGCGTCCAGATGGTCGCGTTCCTGCGGCCCGAGATGAAGTTCCCGGGTCTGGCCGAACTCACCCAGGCGATGGACGCCGATTCGACCGCCGCGCGCGGCATCTTGGCCGTGACTCCGGCGACGCTCTAGCCGCGTCATTTCTCGACACGTTCCGGCCGAGTTGTTACAACGCGCCCCATGGCGCAGCGCTCGGCATTCGCGGGGATGCGAATTATCGGCCCGGCCCTCTAGGCGAGGGCCGGGGTTCCGTCGTCCCCGAAACATCCACAAGCCTGAGCGTACCCATGGCCGAAGACTACCGCCCGACCGTATTCCTGCCCAAGACCGACTTCCCGATGAAGGCGTCGCTGCCCGAGCGCGAGCCCGACATGCTCGCCCGTTGGCAACGCATGGGGCTGCGCCAGCGCCTGCGCGATGACGCCAAGGGCAAGCCCAAGTTCATCCTGCACGACGGGCCGCCTTACGCGAACGGCCACATCCACATCGGCCACGCGCTCAACAAGATCCTGAAGGACGTCATCAATCGCTCCAAGGCGATGACCGGCCACGACTCGGCCTACGTGCCGGGTTGGGATTGCCACGGTCTGCCGATCGAGTGGCAGGTCGAGCAGGACTACCGCAAGGCGGGACGCGACAAGGATCAAGTGCCGATCCTGGAATTCCGCGACGAGTGCCGCAAGTTCGCGCAGAAGTGGATCGCCGTCCAAAGCGAGGAATTCCAGCGCCTCGGCATCGAAGGCGATTGGGCGCATCCCTACACGACCATGGCCAACGCGGCCGAAGCGCAGATCGTGCGCGAGCTGCTGCGGTTTCTAATGAACGGCGGCCTCTACAAGGGCCTGAAGCCGGTGATGTGGTCGCCGGTGGAAAAGACGGCGCTCGCGGAAGCCGAAGTCGAATACCACGACCACGAATCCACCACGGTGTTCGTGCGGTTTCGGGTTGTCACCGGCCCCGCGGCGGTCTCCGGCGCATCGGTGGTGATCTGGACCACCACGCCATGGACTCTTCCGGGCAACCGCGCCGTCGCCTACGCGGCGGACCAGCACTACGTGCGGGTGAAGCTCACCGCCGTGAAGTCCGGCAGCCTCGCCCGCGCCGGTGAGGAAATCATCGTCGCCAAGCCGCTGCTGGAATCGGTCAAGGCCGCCGCGGGCATCGAAGCGTGCGAGGTGCTTGCCGAGTTCCCGGGCGTTGAGATGCACGGCACCGAGTTGGCCCACCCGCTGTTCGGCAAGGGCTACGACTTCGAAGTGCCGCTGCTGTCCGCCGGCTTCGTCGACATGGAAACCGGCACGGGCTTTGTTCACATCGCCCCTGGCCATGGCGAGGACGACTTCATCCTCGGCCAGCAGCACGGTATCGAGGTACCGGCGACGGTCATGGAAGACGGTCGCTACTACCCGAACGTGCCGCTGTTCGCGGGCTTGCACGTTTACAAGGCCGACGACCCGGTGTGCGAGGCGCTGATCGCCAACGGCACGTTGCTGGGCCGCGGCAAGATCGTCCACTCGTACCCGCATTCCTGGCGCGCCAAAGCGCCGCTGATTTTCCGCACCACGCCGCAGTGGTTCATCAGCATGGACACCAACGACTTGCGGCAAAAGGCGCTCGCTGCGATCGATCAAGTCCGCTGGGTCCCGGCCCAGGGCCGCAACCGCATCTACTCGATGGTGGAATCGCGCCCGGCCTGGGTCGTCTCGCGCCAGCGCCAGTGGGGCGTGCCGATCACCGTGTTCCTGAACAAACACACCGGCCAGCCGTTGCGCGACGAGGCGGTCAACGCCCGCATCGTCAAAGCGTTCGAAGAACACGGCGGCGATTGCTGGTTCATGGGCCCGCCCACGCGGTTCTTGGCGCCCGACTACAACCCGGATGACTATGAGGCGTCGAAAGACACGCTCGACGTCTGGTTCGATTCCGGCACCACCCACTCGTTCGTGCTGGAACCGAACAAGGACTTGGAGTGGCCGGCGTCTCTGTACCTTGAAGGGTCCGACCAGCACCGCGGCTGGTTCCAATCGTCGCTGCTGGAATCGTGCGGCACCCGCGGCCGCGCGCCGTATAAATCCGTGCTCACCCACGGCTTCGTGCTCGACGGCGAAGGCCGCAAGATGTCGAAGTCCCTCGGCAACGTGGTCGCGCCGCAAGAGATCATCCAGAAATACGGCGCCGACATTCTGCGCCTGTGGGTGGTGTCGTCCGACTACACCGAAGATCTGCGCATCGGCGCCAACATCGTCCAGGCCCAGGTCGAAAGCTACCGCAAGCTCCGCAACACCCTGCGCTACATCATGGGTGCGCTGGACGGCTTCACGGAGGCCGAGCGCGTGGCCCCCGCGGCGATGCCGGAACCCGACCGCTGGGTGTTGCACCGCTTGGCCGAGTTGGACGTGCTCGTGCGCAACGCGTGCGAGAACTTCGACTTCCACGACATGTACACCGCCCTGCACACGTTCTGCACGGTGGACCTCTCTTCGTTCTACTTCGACGTGCGCAAGGATTCGCTGTACTGCGATGCCCCCACCGCCGCCCGCCGCCGTGCCGCCCGCACCGTGATGGCGGAAATCTATTCCTGCCTCACCGCATGGCTCGCGCCGATCCTGGTGTTCACCGCCGAGGAAGCGTGGCTCGCCCGCAACCCCGGCGATGCCAACAGCGTCCACCTGCGCCAGTTTCCGGCGATCCCAAGTGGGTGGCGCGACGATGCATTGGGCGCGCGCATGGACAAGGTGCGGGAGCTGCGCCGCGTAGTGAACGGCGCACTCGAAGTCGAGCGCCGTGAAAAGCGCATCGGCGCATCCTTGCAGGCGCACCCCTCGGTGTGGGGCGTGGCTCCGTATCGCGCGGCCCTAGGCGCGATCGACTTTGCCGAGCTGTGCATCACGTCCGGCATCACGCTGCACGACGGCCCGGCACCGGAAGGCGAAACCATGTTTACCCTGCTCGACGTGCCGGGCGTTGCCGTGCGCGCGCCGGGCGCCATTGGCGCCAAGTGCGAGCGCTGTTGGCGCGTGTTGCCGGAAGTCGGGCGCGACCATCCGGACCTGTGCCACCGCTGCACCGAAGCCGTGGCCCCCGCGTGAGGTGCTAGCGCGCCATGGTGCGCCTGGGGTTCCAGATCGCGGTGCTGACCTTCGCCGCCGACCGCGCCACCAAGTGGCTGGCGCTGGAAGTATGGGATCTGCCTGCCCGCAGCCCGATCCGGATCACGCCGTTCTTCAACCTGTGGATGACGTGGAACTCCGGGGTCAGCTTCGGCATGTTCCAAAGCAATTCCAGCGCCGCGGCGTGGCTCTTGGTGGGCTTCGCGGTGGCGGTCTCGGCGGCCTTGGCTGTGTGGCTCACCCGTACCCGCTCGGTGCTGCTCGGGGTGGCCCTGGGCTTCGTCATCGGCGGCGCCCTCGGCAACGCCCTTGACCGCGTGCTGTGGGGCCGCGTCGCCGACTTCCTCGACCTGCACCGGGGCACGTGGCACTGGCCGGTGTTCAATGTTGCCGATGCGGCGATCGTCGCGGGGTTTGCGTTGATCGTCCTCGACGGCTTCGTCACCAAACGCCGTGCGCCCGCTGGCCCGGCCGGCCCTGGCACCCCCTAGCCTGCCAGGAGATTCCTTGCTGGCCCCGGCGGAGGGCGCTATCAAGGTACCGATGAAGAACGCAACGATCGTGCTTGCCGGCGCGGCTCTGGCCGCAGCCCTAGGCGTTACTGGATGCGGCTTGGTCACGCGCCCGGTCCCCGATGAATTCACCGTGGTCACCAAGGCACCCCTGGTGGTCCCGCCGGATTACGGTCTGCGGCCGCCCGCGCCCGGCGCGCCCTCGGTGCAGAACTTGGCGCCGGCCGCCCAGGCCCAGGCCGCCCTGTCGCCAGCCGCACCCGCCGCCCGTCCAGCAACGCCAGGCGCTCCCACCGTTGGCGGGGCGGGCCTGCTCGGGGCGGCGCCTGCCGCTGCTGCGGCGGCACCTGTTGCCGGCGCCCGCACCGCTGGCGAACAAGCGCTGCTGACGCGCGCCAAGGCCGTGAACCCGGATCCCAACATTCGCGCGGTGATCGACCTCGAAGTTGCGCGCACTGCCGACCGCGACAACACGTTCATCCGCCGCCTCTTGTTCTGGCAGCATGACAAGGAAGCCACGATCAACCCCGGCGCCGAAGCCGCGCGGCTGCGTACTGCCGACAACGCCCCCAAAGTCGTCGTCGCGCCCCCGACCGCCAAGCGCGAAGGCGGCATTGCGTTCTAAGAACAAGGAGCAGGTCATGCAGGCTCGTGGCATTTTCGTTTGTGTGTGCGCGTTGGTCGTGGCAACGGTTCTGACCGCATGCGGCAAGAAGGACGACGCGGCGCAGGGCGGCCAGGCCACCCCGGCCGCAGCCGCCGCGCCTAAGGCCGCTGCGTACTCTCCGCCCAAGTTTGATCCGGAAGCGGAATGCCGCAAAGGCATTCTCCGCCTCACCCAGTCGATCGCCGAATTCAACACCACCGGCACGCCGGCCAAGATCCTGTTGGCCGAGCAAACCCGCGACGGCGCCGATGCCCGCGCCAAGGAAGCGAAGTGGGACGACTGTTTCAAGGCGCTCGACGACGGCTTTGCCGTGGTCAACGTCGACGGCGGCTACGTAAAGGCCGCCAAAGCTGGAACGCCCCGCTAGCGCAGCTCCGCTATCCCGGAAGAGTGAACGCGGCCCGGCGGAAACGCCGGGCCGCTTCGTTTGATGGCACGAGCGGTTGCCCTATTCTCGCCACACCCCGGCACCAGCGTGCGCCGGTGCGTATCGGTCCGGAGGTTGGGTGCATGTTCGGTAGTAGGTTCGGGCGTAGCCGCTTAGCGGGCGCAGGATTTGCGGTTGTGCTGTTGGCGCTGGCGCCGTGGCAGATCGCCCGTGCCGATACCTTCCCGGTCGAAACCGCCACCCTGCCCAATGGCCTGCAGGTGGTGGTGATTCCCGATCACCGCGCGCCGATCGTCACGCAGATCATCTACTACAAGATCGGCTCGTCGGATTCACCGGTCGGCCTGTCTGGCCTCGCCCACATGCTGGAACACATGATGTTCCAGGGCACCAGCACCACGCCCGGCTCGGTGTTCCACTCCGCGGTCGCGATCCACGGCGGCGACGAAAACGCGTTCACCCAAAACGACGTGACCGCCTACCACCAGACCGTCGGCAAGGAAGCGTTGGAACTGGTCATCCAGCTCGAATCCGACCGCATGCACAATCTCACCATCTCCGAGACGGCGTTCCGCTCCGAACTCCAGGTGGTGGAAGAAGAACGCCGCATGCGCACGGAAAACACGCCCGGCGGCCTGTTCTCCGAACAGTTCGGTGCGGCGCAGTATCTGGCGCACCCCTACGGCCTGCCCACCATCGGCTGGATGGGCGACATCGAGCGCTACACCCGCGAAGACGCCGTCGCCTGGTACACGACTTGGTACGTGCCCAACAACGCGGTCTTGGTGTTCGCGGGCGACACGACGCTGGCGGAAGTCCTGCCGCTGGTGCAGCGCTACTACGGCCCGGTGCCGTCGCGCGCCACGCCGCCGCGCATCCGCGCCCAAGAACCACCGCAGCTCGCCGAACGCCGGGTGATCTTCCGCGACAGCCGCGTGCGCCAGCCGTCCATCACCCGCAGCTACATCGCCCCCACCCGCAACGCACGCGACGGCATGGCCGCGCCGCTCTCGATGCTGGCGCAGATTCTGTCCGGCGGAACCGGCCGCCTCAACCAGTCGCTGGTGATCGGCCAAAAGATCGCGGCGGGCGCCGGAGCCGGGTACGGCGCCGGCAGCATGGACCCCAGCACCTTCACGTTCTCGGCGTCGGTCGGCCGCAACGGCGATATCGCGGCGCTGGAAACGGCGCTCGACGCCGAAATCGCCAAGCTGCTGAAAGACGGCGTAACCCAGGAAGAACTCGACCGGGTGAAGAACGGCATCGACGCCAGCTACACCTACGGCCGCGATCAGGTGCAGTCGCTGGCCCGCCTGGTCGGCGGTGGCCTCGCCATCGGTCTCACCATGGCGGAAGTGCAAAGCTGGCCAGAAGAACTCAAGCGCGTCACGGTGGACGACGTGAACAAAGCGGCGCGCGCCGTGCTGGTGCGCCCCCACGCGGTCACCGGCCTGCTGCTGCCCGACACCGCCGACTTCGCCACTGTGCGATAGGCCATCCCATGGGGTACGCCATGTTGTTCCGTCCGGTCCTCACCGCCGTGTTCGCCGCCGCGGTGTTCTTCGCGGGCCCGGCATCCGCCGTCGAGATCCAGCAGCTCACGTCGCCCAAGGGCATCAAATTTTGGTACGAGCGTCAGGCCGACCTGCCGATCGTCGCGGTCTCGGCCACGTTCGTGAACGCCGGCGCCGCCACGCTGCCGCTCGACAAGGAAGGCCTCGCCTACCTCGTCTCGATCCTGCTCGACGAAGGCGCCGGCGACATGGTGTCGGCAAAGTTCCAGGCCTACGCCGACGAGATCAACATCGACATGGACTTCAATGCGGGCACCGACAACTTCGACGTTGGTTTCCGCACGCTGTCGTCCGAGCGGGACAACGCGTTCAAGCTGGTGGGCTTGGCGCTCACCCAGCCGCGCTTCGACGCCGAAGCGGTCGAGCGCATGCGCGAAAACCAGCTCGACGACCTGAACCGCCGCCAAGCCAGCGCCGGCGATATGCTGAACCGCGCGTGGGCCAAGGCGGCGTTTGGCGACCATCCCTATGGCCGCAACATCCGCGGCAATCCAGGTACGGTGGAAAAGTTCACGGTGGCCGACCTGCGCGACTTCGTTGCCACCCGCTTCACCCGCGACAAGCTGGTGATCGGCGCGGTCGGCGATGTCGATGCGGCGGAAATTTCGCGCCTGATCGATCTCGCCTACGGCGGCCTGCCCGCCACCGGCCCGCGCCTCGACCCGCCCGAACTCGTCGTGACGCCGCCCACCGACCGCGACGACATCACCATCGTGCGCCAGAACATTCCGCAGTCGACGGTGATCTTCGGCACCCGTGGCCTGAAGCGCGACGACCCCGACTACTACGCCGCCGCGCTGCTGAACAATGTGCTCGGTGGCTCCAGCTTCATGTCGCGGCTGTGGGACGCGGTGCGCGCCCAGCGCGGCTTGGCCTATTCGGTCGCGACGTTCATAAACCCGATGCAGCACTCGTCGTACTTCATGGGGCAGGTCGGCACCAACAATGACCAGGTGAAGCTGTCCTACGACCTGATCCGCAGCGAAATCGACCGCGTGGCCCGCGAAGGCGTTACCCAAAAGGAATTGGACGACGCGCGCAGCTACGTGCTCGGCAGCTTCGCCATGTCGATGGACACCAACCGCCGCCTCGCCGGGGTGCTGGCCTCAATCCAAATCGCGCAACTAGGCCCGGACTACATCGACCGCCGCGCCGACTTCTACGGCAAGGTTACGCTGGACGACATCAAGCGCGTCGCCCGCCGCCTGTTCTGGGGCGACCCCAACGCCACCGAAGGCACCGTCCGCCTGATCACTGCCATCTCCGGCAACCCCACCGGGTTCGACAAGGCCAACTGAGTTTGTTTCGACGTCATGGCCGGGCGTCGCGCGGCCAGCGCGCCACGCAAACGAGTCCCGCCATCCCCGCCACCGTGCCGCGTGACGCGTGACGCGGGCAAGTCGTGGATACGCGGGCCAAGCCCGCGCATGACGGCGGAGAATGGCGTGGCCTCCGGTGTATACTTCGCCTCACATGACCATCCGCCGCTTACCCGACACGCTCGTCAGCCAGATCGCCGCCGGTGAGGTGATCGAGCGCCCCGCTGCGGCCGTGAAGGAACTGGTCGAAAACTCCCTCGATGCCGGCGCCCGCCGCATCGACGTGCGGTTGGAAGGCGGCGGCCAGCGCGCCATCGTGGTGGCCGACGACGGCTCCGGCATGAGCCCGGCCGACCTGCTGCTCGCCGTCGAGCGCCACGCCACCTCCAAGTTGCCCGACGACGACCTGGTCCACATCGCCACCCTCGGCTTTCGCGGCGAGGCGCTGCCGAGCATCGGCGCCGTCAGCCGCATGACCATCGCGTCCCGCCCCAAGGGCGCTGCCGAAGCCTGGTCCGTCGAAGTCGATGCCGGCCGCGTCTCCGCCCCGGTCCCGGCCGCGCTCCCCGGGGGCACCCGCATCGAAGTGCGCGATCTGTTCTATCCGGTGCCCGCGCGGCTCAAGTTCCTGAAGCAGGAGCGCACCGAAGCCGGCCACGTCGTCGACGCCGTACGCCGCTTGGCGATGGTGGCCGACCATGTCGCCTTCACCGTCGACGACGCCGGGCGCAACGTGCTGAACATGCCGGTGGTGCTGGGCGATGTGGCGGACCGGCGCTTGGAGCGTTTAGGCCGCGTCCTCGGCCGCGAGTTCCCCGACAATGCGCTGAAGATCGAGGCCGAGCGCGATGGCGTGCGGCTCACCGGCTACATCGGTCTGCCCACGCTGCACCGGCCCTCGGCGGCGTCGCAGTACCTGTTCGTCAACGGCCGCCCGGTGCGCGACCGCCTGCTGCTGGGCGTGGTGCGCGGCGCCTACCAAGACCTCGTCGCCCGCGACCGCCACCCGGTGCTGGCGCTCTACCTCGATCTGCCCGCCGAATTGGTGGACGTGAACGTCCACCCTGCCAAGGCCGAAGTCCGCTTCCGCGATTCGGGCCTCGTGCGCGGCCTGATCGTTGGTGCACTGCGCCACGCGCTGGCGGGCGCCGGCCACCGCGCCGCGTCCACGGTCGGCACGGCTGCGCTGGGCGTTGCCCGCGCCAACCTGCCGCCGCCCCAGTTCACCCTGCGCGCCGCGCCGTCGCCCTACCGCCTGGCCGAAGCCGCCGCGTTCCAAGCACCGTCCTCCGGCTTTGCGGCGCCCACGCAAGCGGGCTATGCGGTGCTCGAAGCCCCTGCCGCCCGCATCGCCGAGGCGGAATCGGACTCCATCGCCAGCCCCCTGGGGGCCGCCCGCGCGCAGCTCCACGGCACGTATGTGGTGGCCGAAACCGGCGACGGCATCGTCATTGTCGACCAGCACGCGGCCCACGAACGCCTGGTGTTCGAGCGCATCAAGAACCAGCTCGCCGCCAATGGCATCGCCCGCCAGCTCCTGCTGGTTCCCGAAGTGGTGGAACTCGGCACCCTGGAGGCCGAACGCATCCTCGCGCGCGCCGAAGAACTCGGCGAGTTAGGCCTGCTGGTGGAGCCGTTCGGCCCCGGCGCCGTGGTGGTGCGGGAAGTCCCGGCGCTGCTCGGGAAGACCGACGTTCCCGCCCTGGTGCGCGACCTCGCCGACGACTTCGGCACCTTGGACGCCGCCCAGTCGCTTAAGGATCGGCTGTCCGAGGTGTGTGCCACGATGGCGTGCCACTCCAGCGTGCGGGCCGGCCGCCAGCTCACCGGCACCGAGATGAACGCGCTGTTGCGCGAGATGGAAGCCACCCCGCACTCCGGCCAGTGCGGCCACGGCCGCCCCACCTACGTCGAACTCAAGCTCGCCGATATCGAGCGGCTGTTCGGCCGGCGCTAGCCGCCGGGATTGCCGCCGCAATCCTGCACAACCCCAAAGCACCCTAAACTGCACGTTCGGTGTGCAAGCGAGTCCCCGTGCCTACGAACTGTGCAGTTTCGAGTTACTGCTTTCCTAGGAATCTCAAAGGGTTAGAATCGATCTCAGCAATAAGGAGTGCTGGTGCGCCGTTCCTTCGTCGCAACGCTCATTCTGATGCTGGCCGCGGCGGCTGCAGCGATCCCCTTTGGCGTTTCCGCACTGGAAGCGGTCACGGCCATCGACGGCGATACCCTCGAAATTTCCGGCACCACCTACCGCCTGTTCGGCATCGACGCGCCGGAGCGCTATCAAACCTGCACGGTGCTGGAAAAGCCCTGGGCGTGCGGCGGCCAGGCTCGCGATGCCCTAACCGGGCTCACGGCCGGCCGCGCGGTTGAATGCACGCCCGCCGGCATCGACGACACCGGCTACGCCACCGCCCGCTGCCGGGCCAACGGCCGCGACCTCGCGGCGGTCATGGTTCAGTTCGGCTGGGCGCTCGCCGTCCGCGCCGAGGCCCCCGAATACCTAGCCATCGAGCAACAGGCATCCAAGGACCGCGCCGGCATCTGGCGCGGCGACTTTGTGCTGCCATCGGTGTTTCGCCGCATCGTCAACACAGCCGCAAAGTAGCGGCCGGGCCCGTCAGCAACGCTAGGGTCCGAAGATCGGGCGGTCGTTTTCGTTACGCCATTCCCAGGGAATCTTGAACCGGATGCCGGTCTGCCAGATGCCGACCTTGTCGGCCTTGGCGGCTTTCTCGGCATCCGCGTACTTGTTGCTCTGGGGAAGGAAGGCCAGCGCGTTGCCCGTGCGTACCATCGCCTCGCCGATGTCCTTCCCGGCAATGGTGCAAGTCATGTACGGGAAGTTCACATAGTTCCGCTTGCCGCTGTCGATGCAAGCGACCGGGCCCTCGTCGAGCAAGATCTGTAACTGCCGCCGTGCATTGGAATAGCAGCCGAAGTTCTGTGTCCCCAAGGTGCACTGGCGGTCCTGGTCGGGGTCCGGCGCGTCGATGCCGAACAGCGAGATCCGTGCACCGTTTACGATCAACTGATCCGCCTGCAGTGCCTGGGCCCGCCCCGCCAAATCCTGTGCTGCGACCGGTCCCGGCAGAGCAGCGCAGAACAGCGCAAATACGGCCACGAAGCGTAGCAAGAACACCGTAAATGCCCTTGAGTCGTCAAACGGATCCATCGCTGCACCTGTAAGGAAACGGAAACTAACGTTGCAGGCGCGAACAGTCGGCAAGGCGCCGAGCCTGCGACCGTAGGTTGACTTACTTATTCGGTTCCCGCCACTGTGCTCATGGGGCCGCCATGGGGGAGGCCCCATCCTGGTGGGACCACTGAATCCAAAACGCTTCGGTATTCTGCCAAACCTTGGGAGGAAGGTTATGCGAGAAATTTTCGCATCGCGGTTGGCGACAACCACGATTTTGAGTGGAGTTCTTGCTGCCGTCTTGGCGCTTCCGGCACATGCTGCCGATGTCACCAAACAGCGTCTCGAAAACGCTGACGCCGAACCGCAGAATTGGATTACGACCTTCCAGAACTACAGCTCGCACCGTTATTCGCGGCTGAGTGAGATCAACCAGAACAACGTAAAGAATCTGAAGGTTGCCTTCACGGTGCCCTTGACCACGGCGCTGCTTGGCCGTCCGAACGTACAGCTTGAGAACGCGCCGATGGTCGACGACGGGTTCATGTACTTCGACGACGCCGGCGGCGTCTTCTACAAGATTGACGTGCGCCCGGGTAATCGGTTCGTCCCGGTCTGGCGCACCGACGTGTCGTTGTCGAAGGACGAGCAGGCGCGTACCCGCGGACAAGCGATGTGGGGCAACTCGGTGTACCTCGGCATGACCGACGGACGCGTCGTCGCTGTCGATCGCACGTCCGGCGACATCAAGTTCGACCTGCAGATCGCACGCGTGCCCCATCCCAAGGGCTCCAATATCAATGTGGAGAAGGAGGGTATGACCCAGGCACCATTGGCGGTGGAGGGCAAGATTCTCGTCGCCAATGCCAAGGGTGACTCGGGCACCATTGGCTGGTTGGAGGCGATCGATGCCGTCACCGGCAAGGAGATTTGGCGCACGTATACAGTTCCTCGTCCGGGCGAGCCCGGCAACGAGACCTGGAAGGATGACCACAACGCCTGGAAGACCGGCGGGGCCTCGCTGTGGACGACCGGCTCGTATGACGTCGCCCAGCGCGTGATCATCGAGGGCACGGCGCAGCCCGTGCCGATGTTTGATCCGGAATTCCGCCCTGGCGACAACCTCTATTCAAACAGCGCGGTCGCATTCGATATCGATACTGGCAAGATCAAGTGGTTCTTCCAGTACACGCCGAATGAGTCCTGGGACTACGACGCCCAGGGCGTGCACATGCTGATCGACGCCGACTTCAAAGGGCAGGCCGGCAAGAAGATGGTGTTGCATTTCGACCGCAACGGCTTTGCCTACCAGCTCGACCGCACCAATGGTCAGTTCTTGAATGCGGTTCAGTTCAACGAAAAGGTGACCTGGACGGCCGGGATCGATCCCAAGACCGGCAAGCCATTGGAATACGATCCGGGCAAAGCACTCCAGACCTACATTCCGGCGACGCGTTGGGCTCGTGCCGACACGGTGGCCAAGACCGCTTGCCCGCCGCTGGAAGGCGGTCTGCGTTGGCAACCACCGGCCTACAACCCGGTCAAGCGCCTCGCCTACTCGGGTGGCGAGGACGGCTGCAATACCAGGCAGATTGTCCCGTCGGTCACGCTGGCAAATGGGGGGATCGATGAAAAGGGCCGCTCCAAGCCGGGAACCGCAACGCACGCCGGAACGCTGCACGGCCTGCTCACGATCCTGGACGTGACGACCGGCACATTGAAGGCGCGGCTGCCGCTTCCGCACTCCAACCGGTCGGGCATGCTTGCCACCGCGGGCGGGCTCGTTTTCACCGCGAACATCGACGGCAGCATCACCGCGCACAACGATGAGACGCTGGCGGAGATGTGGCGGTTCGAAACCGGCACCGCGATCAAGGCACCCCCAATGGCCTACTCCATTGGCACCAAGCAGTTCATCGCTGTCATGGTCGGTGCACCCGGCGCGGGCGGCGACGATTGGCCGGAGTTGAAGGATCAACTCCCCGCTGCGATGCTCTACGTGTTCTCGCTTTAGGGCGCAGAACCGAAAGCAGAATGTGGGTGGGGCCGGTTCGCCGGCCCCCCCACTTCGTTTCGCCCGAGATGTAATGCCAAAGCCGGGGGGTCAATGGTCGGCAAGTTCTTGTTTCTTGGCGTGGCGGTCGCTGCCGTCGCCTCTCTGTTCGTAGTTGTGCTTTCAGCCGGGGGAGGCCCCGCCGTCGCGCAGGACGCGGCCGCGGTAAACCTCGGCAAGAGCGTGTGGGTCAACAAGGTGCCGTGCAAGGATTGTCACGGCTGGAGCGGCAACGGGCTTCCGGACGACCCGCAGGCGCCCCGGGGCGCCAATCTCCGCGAGACCCAGCTGGACGCGGCACAGCTTGCGGAAACCATTCTGTGCGGGCGGCCCACGACCGAGATGCCCTATTTCGATGCCCGAGCATACGAGGACGACCGGTGCTTCGGCATGACTCGAGCCCAGCTTGGTACGCAAGCGCCGGGGCAGGGCAGCGTGACCTTGACCAAGCGGGAAGCGGATGCGCTGGCCGCGTTCATCGTCGCCACGTTTGTGGGCAAGCCGCCTCCCACACGCGAGGAATGTGTGGCGTTCTGGGGCGCCAATGGAACCCGCTGCAGGGAATACGCACCGGCCGCGGGCGCGGGGCGATAGTACCGATGGGCTTTGGCTCTCCTCTGCGCAACCTCGGCCTTGCCACGGTACTCGGCGCGTTCGTAGCGGCTGGAGCCGCAACGGGTCAGAACGTGGCGGCAGATGCAGGGTTGTACGCGCCGTCGTTATGGGACTTGAAGCTGGGGTCCCATGCCAGAGAATTGCCGGTCGATGAGTTCATCGATTTTGCCTGTGGCACCAATGGCGGCCCACCGGCTCGGCCGCTGGGAGGCTGGACCGAATTTGGCAAGTGCCCGGCCGAACCGGGCGGCGGCTACCACGAAGTGTATTTCCGGTACGACGACGAACCCGAGTATTGGGCGCGGGCGCGTAGCCTGCCGACCCAGGTCGCGCTGTACCAGTACACCTCGGTCTTCGCGATCCCGATCATTGCCTCGGCGCTGTTCGACGACACTGGCTTCTTGGTGGGTGTTCGCATGGTCACCGATTCCCGGCTGCCGCCGAGCATTCGTGAGAACGGTGTGACCCTGTCTGGGTATCTGTTGGGCCAGTACGGCGAGTTTGACTGGCAATGCCAGGACTTGCCCCGGCTTGCCGGCGAGGCCGACTATCACGCGTCCTATATCAAGCGCGCATGCCGCAAGGACGATCCGGCGGCAGGCCTGAAGTTGGCCATGGAGGTCCACAACTTCCGCAGACCAGGGCAAGGCGCGATCGATGCGGTCACCCGTCTGCCGACCGAAGGGCAATTCGAGAGTTCGACGAGATTCGAGCTCGTTCTAGCCAATCCGATTGTAGACGCGGCAGAGCGTGTCGCCCGGTTGCCTGCGCCGGGGCAGACTGAAAAGGACCAATTGATCGCAAGGGCGCGCAGCTGCGCTCGGTGCGATTTGCGCGGGGTAAACCTGAAGCGCGCCGACCTGACCGGTGCCAACCTCGCCGGTGCCGATCTTTCCGGTGCCAACTTGCATGGTGCGACTCTCTCGGGTGCCAACCTCGCTGGCGCCGATCTCTCTGGGGCCAATATCAACCGCGCGGATCTGAAGCGCGCGAATCTGTCCGCGGCTAAGTTGGTTGGCACGATGCTGTTCGAGAGCCGCTTCGATGGCGCCGACCTTACCCGCGCGGACCTCACCGGTGCGGCCGCAGGCAAGATTCAGTTCATCGGCGCCCGGCTCACTGGCGCCGTGCTGAAGGCGGTCGATCTGCGCGAGGCGCGCATGAACGACGCGGACTTCACCGGCGCCGACCTGACGGATTCGTGGTTTCACGACGCACGTATGGACCGCGCCAACCTAACCATGGCCAAAATGGAGGATGTGGTGATGTGGCGCGCGGTCATGGCTGGCGCCAACCTCACCGGCGCCGATTTGCAGGGGGCCGATCTCTTCGGGGTGAACCTGCGAGGCGCCGACCTTACTCGGACCGACCTGTCGTACTCCCGGCTCACTTCGGCCAATCTAGCCGACACCACAATTGACGGCACCTTGTGGGTGGACGCGGACCTGCCAGCGGGATTTCAGCCAAACTGACTTTGGTCAGGGTCGGGGCAAAACTGGCGGCCGCCTTCGCCATCTGGCGCGGCGACTTTGTGCTGCGGTCGGTGTTTCGCTGCATCGTCAACACCGCCGCCCGCTAGCCCCGCGCCCCCATCCGAATTATGGTGCGCCAGCGTTTGCGCTGAGGGGATGCCATGCGGGTAGTCGGGTTGATTTTGTTGGCCGTTGTGGTGCTGATCGGCGCCGCTACCGGGTACTTCTTCCTGCACTACCCCAATGTGGCGGGCCCCTCGCAGCTGGCGATCGACCGCACCACCGATCGCCTTCTCCGTGGGGGCTACCTCGTCAACAACGTCATGGGCTGCCGCGGTTGCCATTCGCAGCCGGTGGCCGACGCCTTTGCCGGTCCGCCGGTGCCAGAAACCCAGTTCGGCGGCGGCCGCGCCTTCCACCAGGGCCATGGCGTGCCGGGCGTCGTCTACTCGCGCAACATCACCCAGGGCGCCCTGCGCGAATGGACCGACGGCGAGTTGCTGCGCGCCATCACCGCCGGCGTTTCCAAAGACGGCCGCGCGCTGTTCCCGGTCATGCCCTATGCCGACTACGGCACCCTGGAACGTGACGACCTGTATTCGGTGATCGCCTATTTGCGCACGATCCCGACCGTCAAGAACGTGCCGCCGCCGAACCAACTCGATTTTCCGGTCAACCTGCTCGTCCGTACGTTGCCGCACGATGCGCAGTTCGTGCAGCGTCCGCCGTCCAAGGAAGCGATCGCCTACGGCAAGTACATGGTCACGGCCGCCGGCTGCGGCCACTGCCATACCAGGATGGACGCGCAAGGCAACCCGGTTGGGGTGCCGTTTGCCGGCGGAAGGGAGTTCAACGAGCCGGGCCAGTACTTGGTGCGCTCCGCCAACATCACGCCAGACAACGAGACCGGTATCGGCAAATGGACGCGCGAACAGTTCATCGCCCGCTTCCGGTCCAACACCGAAGAGGACCATCGCAAGATGAAGGTGGCGCCGGGCGAGCCCAATACGGTCATGCCGTGGTGGGAATTCTCCGGGATGACCGAGTTCGATCTCGGCACCATCTACGACTACCTGCGCTCGATCCAACCGTCGCGCAACGCGGTCGAGAAGTTCGCCGCCGCGCGGTAGCTAGGTGGCGGTGTATTCCAGGAACACCAGCCGCGTGCGGCCGTAACTGCGGTCGTCCACCACGGTGAAGTCGCGGGGCGGCTCGAACGGGTCGGTGCCGTCCAGTTCCAGCACCACCACCGCGCCATTGGTCAGCCAGCCGAACCGCGCGCACACATCGATCGCGATCACGCCTAGCCCTGTGCCATAGGGCGCGTCGGCAAACATCAAGTCGAAGCGCTGCTTGCCGATCGGCGGCCCGGGGTTCGTGGCATCCCGCGGCAGCACATACGCCCGCTTGGCCTCGTCCAGCTCGTCGATGGTGCGGCCCAGTGCCTTGCGGGTGCGGGCGTCGGTTTCCAGGAACATCACTTCCGCCGCGCCGCGCGACAGCGCCTCAAAGCCTAGCGCGCCGGTCCCGGCAAACGCGTCCAACACGCGGGCGCCCGCGGGCAGGGTGGCGCCGCGCCACGAGTTGTGGGCCAGCACATTGAACATCGCTTCCCGCACCCGGTCGCCGGTCGGGCGCACGTTGTCTTCCGGCACGCTGATGCGGCGGCCGCGGTGGCGGCCCGCAATGATGCGGACGGTGCCAAGCTTTTGCGGCGCCATGGTCAGCTGCCGACCTGCTCGCGCAGCACTTTTTCCGCCACGCCTTCCACCTTGCCGGCTTCCAGCGTGCCCAACTGGAACGGACCATAGGCGACGCGGATCAAGCGCATCACGCCCAAGCCCAGGTGCTCGAGCACGCGGCGTACTTCGCGGTTCTTGCCTTCGCGCAGGCTTAGGGTGATCCAAGCATTGGCGCCCTTCTGGGCGCGTTCGATCTGCGCCTCGATCGGGCCGTAGCGCACGCCCTCCACCGTGATCCCGGCGGCGAGCTTGTCCAAGGTCGCCTGTTGCGGATACCCGTGCACGCGCGCCCGGTAGCGGCGCAGCCACGCCTGGTCGGGATGCTCCAGCTTGCGCGCCAGGTCGCCGGAGTTGGTCAGCAGCAACAAACCCTCCGAATCGAAGTCCAGGCGCCCAACCGAAATCACCCGCGGCAGATCCTTGGGCAGGTTGGCGAACACCGTCGGGCGGCCGCGCGGGTCGCTGTGGGTGGTGATCAGCCCGGTGGGCTTGTGGTAGCGCCACAGCTTGGGCTTCGCGACCTTGTCGACGATCAGCTTCCCGTCCACCGCGATGGCGTCGCTTGGCCCCACGGTAAACGCCGGCGTCGTCAGCACCGTGCCGTTCACCGCGATCCGCCCGTCGGCGATCCAGCGTTCGGCCTCGCGCCGCGAACACAGTCCCTGGGCCGCCAGACGTTTGGCGATGCGTTCGCCCTTGGGGCCCGCCGATGGCGGTGCGGCAGATGTCTTCTTGTCGGTCATAGGTAATCTCCGGCAGGGTGCAGGGAATGTTGCCCTCGCCCCACATGACGCGTGCTCTGGAACAAGCGGAAGCCGCAGCGGCTCGCGGCGAAGTGCCGATCGGCGCTGTGCTGGTGCAGGGCGGCGTCGTGCTCGCCGCCGACAGTAACCGGGTGATCGAACTCCACGATCCCACCGCCCACGCCGAAATGCTGGTGCTGCGGACGGCGGCCAAGGCCCTGGGCAATGAACGTCTCGATGGTTGCGACCTCTACGTAACGTTGGAGCCGTGCGCCATGTGCGCAGCGGCGATTGCCTTGGCCCGGGTGCGCAAGGTGGTCTACGGCGCCGCCGATCCCAAGGGCGGCGGTGTCGACCACGGCCCCCGCATCTTCACCCAGCCCACCATCCACCACCGGCCCGAAGTGGTCAGCGGCATCGGCGAAACCCGCGCCGTCGAACTGCTCCAGGAGTTTTTCCGCGCCCGCCGCTGACACGATACGTGTTGACAAATCGTCGATACGTATCGTATTGTGCTTTGGGCGATTAGGCGTGGCGGAGGAGTTCACGGAGTCGTGATCTGCGTAAATCCCGCGTATTTACGCGAGAACGGCGCGCCAGCCGATGTCACGGCGGCAAAATCCTTCCGGCCACTGGATCGCATCGACCGCAGCGTACGCCCGTGCCTGGGCCTCGCGTGCATCTTTGCCCAGGGCGGTTACGCCGAGCACACGACCTCCGTTGGCGCGGATCGTCGCGCCGTCTTTGGTGGTACCGGCATGGAACACCGTCACGCCCGGCAGTTTGGCCGCCGCCTCCAGTCCACCGATCGGCGAACTCTTGGCGTAGGCGCCGGGGTACCCCTTGGCTGCCATCACGATGCACAGGGCGGTGTCCGTGTACCAGCGCATATCGACCTTATTCAGGATGCCCTGCTGCGCCGCCATCAGCACCGTCAGCAGGTCCGATTTCAGCCGCGGCACCAGCACCTGACACTCCGGGTCGCCGAACCGCACGTTGTATTCCAGCAGCTTGGGGCCGGTTGCCGTCAGCATCAGCCCGGCGAACAACACGCCGGTGAACGGCCGGCCTTCGCGCACCATGGCTTTGGCCGTGGGCCGGATGATGGTCTCCAGCACCTGGGCCTCCAGCGCGGGCGTCAGCGCTGGGGCAGGGGAGTACGCGCCCATGCCGCCGGTGTTGGGTCCCGTATCGCCGTCGCCCACGCGCTTGTGGTCCTGGGCCGAACCAAAGGGCAGCACCTGCTCGCCGTGCACCAGCGCGAAGTAGCTGACCTCTTCCCCGGTCAGATACTCCTCCACCACAATCTCGGTCCCGGCCGCGCCGAACTCGCCCGCCAGCATCGCGTCGATCGCGGCTTCCGCCTCGGCCGCCGTCTCGCACATCCGCACGCCCTTGCCCGCGGCCAGGCCGTCGGCCTTCACCACCACGCGGGTCCCGGCTTTGCGCACATAGTCCTTGGCGGCCGACGCATCGCGGAACCGGCCATAGGCGGCCGTCGGGATGTCATACTTGGCGCACAGGTCCTTCATGAAGGCCTTGGAGCCTTCCAGGATCGCCGCCTTCGCGGTTGGGCCGAACGCCGGAATCCCGGCATCGCGCAGGGCGTCTACCAGCCCCGCCACCAACGGCACTTCCGGGCCCACCACCACCAGTTCGATCTTGTTGGTACGGCACCACCGCACCACGGCATCGTTGTTGGCGGTATCCAGGCTCACGCATTCCGCGTCGGCGGCGATGCCGCCATTGCCCGGCGCGCAGTACAGCTTTTCCAACAGCGGCGACGCGGCAATGCCCCAGCACAGGGCGTGCTCGCGGCCACCGGATCCGACCACCAGAACGTTCATGCGATTTCCCGAACCGAAGGCGGGTCTTGTACCATGAGAGCGCCGTGACCGTACCCGAAACCGAAGCCGCCCCCGGCGCGCACGAATTCAGCGTCTCCGAACTGGCCAACGCCATCCGCTCGATGGTGGAAGGCGCGTTCGGCCGGGTTCGCGTGCGCGGCGAAGTCACCAACCTGAAGCGCGCCCCCAGCGGCCACGTGTATTTCGACCTGAAGGACGCCGACGCACTGCTCAACGCCGTGTGCTGGCGCACCACGGCAGCGCGGATCAAGGTCCAGCCGGAAAACGGCATGGAGGTGGTGGTCTCCGGCAAGCTCACCACCTACCCCGGCAGTTCGCGCTACCAGGTGGTGGTCGATTCGATCGCCCTCGCCGGTGTCGGCGCGCTGCTCAAGCTGCTCGAAGACCGCAAGAAGAAACTCGCCGCCGAGGGACTGTTTGATCCCTCCCGCAAGCGCCCGATCCCGTATCTGCCGGAGGTGATCGGCGTCATCACCTCGCCTACCGGCGCGGTGATCCGCGACATCCTGCACCGCCTGCGCGAACGCTTTCCGCGCCGCGTGCTGCTGTGGCCGGTCTCCGTGCAGGGCGAAACCGCAGCCGCCGAAATCGCCGCCGCCATCGCCGGCTTCAACACGTTCGATACCGCCATGCTGCCGCGTCCCGATGTGCTGATCGTCGCCCGCGGCGGTGGCAGCATCGAAGACTTGTGGGCGTTCAACGAAGAGATCGTGGTGCGCGCCGTCGCCGCCAGCACGATTCCGGTGATCTCCGCCGTCGGCCACGAAACCGACACCACGTTGATCGATTTCGCCGCTGACCTGCGCGCTCCCACGCCCACCGCCGCCGCCGAAATGGCGGTGCCGATGCGCGCCGATCTCGTCGCGAAGATCGCCGCGGTTGGTTCCCGGCTCGCCACTGCCCAATCCCGCGTGCTGGAACGCCGCCGCCTGACCCTATCGGCGTTGGGCCGCGGCCTGCGCGGTCCGCGCGACCTGCTCGGCCGCGCCGAACAGCGTCTCGACCACGCCGCCCACCGCCTTGAACAAGCCCGCAGCGGCATGGTGCAGCGCGCCCGCCAGCGCCTCGATCAAGCGTTACCGCGTCTGTCGCGCGCCCACACCCGGTTGCTCGGCCTGCGCGGCCAACAACTGGTCGCAGCGGCGGCACGGTTGCGCCCCACTTTGCTCGGGCGCGCCGTACGCGATGGCAACCGCGTTGCCATCGACCTCGGTGCCCGCCTGCGCCGCGAAGTCGCCCGCGGCCTCGATGCCCGAGGTCAGCGCCTGGAAGCACTCGCCAACCGGCTCGAAGCGCTAAGCCATCACAACGTGCTTGCGCGTGGTTATGCGCTGGTCACGGGTGCCGATGGCCAGCCCCTCACGTCCGCCACCGGCATCACGCCGGGTACGGTTCTGGACATCGAACTCAAGGACGGCCATATCCCGGCCGTGGCCGGGGCGGGCGTGCCGGCCGGTCCGGCCCGCCCGAAGCCGCGCACATTGTCAGAGGCCGAGCAGGAACGTCTGCGGCGCCAGGGCTCGTTGTGGTAGCGGCGCCTGTGCGCGCAACGGTGTAAGAGTTGGCGATGGACAAACGCATTTTGCCCCAGGGGCCGGAAGCCGGACTGCGCTACGGCCATTCCGAATTCGACATCGTGAAGCCCGGCACCTTCGTGCGCTGCGCCGTCACCGGCGTGCCGATCCCGCTCGAAGACCTCCGCTACTGGAGCGTCGAGTTGCAGGAGCCGTACGCCGACGCGGTGGTCGCGACGCGCCGCCACCTCGAAGTTCATCCGCTGAAGAAGTAGGCCCGGCCGTGCGCGCGCTCACGCTCGCGCTGCTCGTCCTCGCCACCCCCGCGATGGCGGGCGAAGTCACGCTGACCGGTACTCCCACCCAGGGCGCGTTGCTGGTCGGGACCGCCCCCGGCGCCGTCGCAATCACACTCGACAAGCGCACGGTGCCCGTATCGCCCGAAGGCGTGTTCGCGTTCGGCCTCGGCGTCGATGCCGCACCCACGGCGCACCTCACTGTGAAGTTTGCCGACGGCACCGAAGACGCGCGCGATCTCACCGTCACCAAGCGCACGTGGCAGGAGGAACGCGTCGATGGCCTTGCCCCCGAAACCGTCAACCCGCCGAAGGCAGTCTTGGACCGCATCGCCAAGGAGAACGCGCTGATCGGCAAGGCCTTCGCCCGCACCACCGTGGGTACCAGCTTCGCATCGGGATTCATTTGGCCGGTCACCGGCCGTCTGAGTGGCGTGTTCGGTAGCCGCCGAGTGCTGAACGGCCAGCCCATGTCGCCCCACACTGGCGTCGACATTGCCGCCCCCGGCGGCACGCCGATCCTGGCCGCCGCCGCCGGCGTCGTCGCACTGAACGAGCCCAATCTCTACTACACGGGCGGCACCGTGATCCTCGACCACGGCCAGGGCGTCACCACCACGTACGCCCACCTGTCGTCCAGCACCGTCAAGGTCGGTCAGCGCGTGGCCCAGGGCGAGGTGATCGGCAAGGTCGGCGCTACCGGGCGCGCTACCGGGGCCAATTTGCATTGGCAGATCAATTGGTTCGATGTCCGGCTCGACCCCGAACTGGTGGTCCCGCCGATGACTAGGCCGCAGGGCTGAAGCGGCCTAGCCGGAGCCCTCCTCGCGAGCCCGTGATCGGGCCTGCCGGCCGCGGATTCCTTAGGCCTGCCGCCCTATGGCACCCATAGGTTCCGATGGTTGCAACCGTGTGGCCTATTCCGATGCGAGAAACAGCGGGGCACTGCCTCGCGTGATGGTGTGGAGGGAGAACGATGGTTGATCGCGTAGGTTGGTCCCCGGGACCGTCGGCGTGGAAGGGCGACCTGTCGCCGATTACCGCCGCAGATTGGAACTACGACCGCGCAGCGCACTTGCTGGCGCACGCAGGTTTCGGCGGCACGCCGGACGAGATTCAAAAGCTGACCGACGCGGGCTTCGAGCGCGCCGTCCGGTCGCTGGTCTATTACGATAACATTCCCAACCCGAACATGAAGCCGTTCGTGGAGTCGGGTCTGTGGGATCCCACGCTGACCTACTTCCCGGACAGCCGCCCCGCCGCCACCGATAAGGCGATCAAGGACGGCAACTCCATCGGCATGGAAAACAAGCCGGGCGGCAATCGCCCGATCCAGCCGACCTCCGATCGCTTCTTCTACTGGTTGCGCGCGACCGTCCTGGAAACCCGCCGTGTTGGTTACTGGTGGGCAAACCGGATGCTCACCACGACGCACCCGGTCGAAGAGAAGATGGCTCTGCTGTGGCACGGTCACTTTGCCAACCACGAGAACAAGATCCGCGACTATCGCAAGATGTTGCAGGAAATCGACTTGTTCGAGAAGAACGCCACCGGGAATTTCGGCAACCTGCTGATCGGCGCCGCGCAGGCTCCGGGCATGCTGTACTTCTTGGATGCCCAGTTCAACGTGAAGGGCGCGGCCAACGAGAACTTCGGCCGCGAAGTCATGGAACTGTTCACCATGGGTGTAGGCAACTACACCGAGAAGGACGTCCGTGAAGCTGCCCGCGCGTTTACCGGCTGGGGCTTCGACAATCTGAACTTCGTCGTCGATCCGGCGAAGCATGACGATGGTCCGAAGACGTTCCTCGGCAAGACCGGTAACTTCGACGGTGTGGACGTGCTCAAGATCATTCTCGAGCAGCCCGCCACGGCGAACTACATCGCCGGGAAGGTCTACCGTCACCTCGTGCGCGATGACCTGTCGGCCGATCTGCAAGCAAAGTTGGGCGCCGTTCTGCGCGACAACAAGTACGAACTGCGTCCGCTGCTCGCGGCGATCTTCCAATCGAAAGACTTCTACAGCGCGGCCACCTACGGCTCTCACATTAAGGGCCCGGTCGAGCAGATGGTCGCGATGATGAAGCACCTGGAAGTCGACAACATTCCGGGCGTGCCGGACTTCAACCAGTCGACCATTGCGATGGGCCAGCACCTGCTGAACCCGCCGTCGGTCGCCGGTTGGGCCGGTGGCAAGGCGTGGGTCACGCCGGGCCTGATCATCGCTCGCGGCAACATCGCCCGCGACGTGCTGATCCCCGACATGACCGGCTTCAAGGACTGGAACTTCACCTCTGGCGGCGACGACGTCCTCGGCGTCCGGCTGCGGGATGGCTTCGACGTCGGCGCGGCGACCGCCGTCAACGATCCGCAGTACATGACCGTGTTCGACATGGTCGCTCTGGAGCGTGACGAGCAGTTCAATACGCGCATCTCCGGGTACATCGGCTGGACGCAGGCTGCGCGGAAACTCATTCCGACCCCGCGCAATGCGGCCAACTTCGATCTCGGCCGGATGGTGTTGAACAGCGGCGCCAAGACCACCGGTGAGGCGGTCGATTACTTGTTGTGGCGCACGGTGCGCGTGCCGGTTGCGAAGGTGACGCGCGACACGTTCGTGTCGTTCCTCACCAAGGAACTCGGCACCGACAACGTCGATCGCGCCAAGACTTACATGGAAGATCCGCTGCGCATGGTCATGCACTTGATCATGAGCACGCCGGAATACCAGATCGTCTAGGGGAGGCCAGGAACCATGACTACCCATAAGGAACTTTGCGATTGCGGCGTCTCGCGCCGCGACATGATGAAGATCGGTGCCGGCGGCTTGGGCCTCGGCCTGTTCGGCGGCGTCGGTCCCGTGCCCTACATCTTCGGCAAGGCACATGAGGCCGTCGCCGCGAGCAACTCGGGCAAGATCCTCGTCGTATTCGAGTGGTTCGGCGGCAACGATGGTTTGAACACCATCGTCCCGTACTCGGACCCGATGTACTACAAGCACCGTCCGACGATCGGCATCAAAGAGAAGGACGTGCTGAAGATCGACGCCCAGTTCGGCTGGCAGAAGGCCCTCGGCGGCATGAAGAAGATGTATGACGAGGGCAAGGTCGCCATCGTCCAGGGCGTCGGCTACGACCAGCCGTCGTTCTCACACTTCTCGTCGATCTCGTTCTGGCACACGGCGGCGCCGAACAGCGGCAACGAGTACGGCTGGATTGGCCGCACCGCGTCCGCGCTCGATCCGTCGGGCACCAAGCAGAACCTGATCGTCAACATCGCCGATGCGCAGACGCTGTCGGTGAAGGCCGACAAGCACGTGCCGCTGGTGTTCTCGGACCCCGTGCGCTTCAAGCGCGACGTGTTTGCCCAGGAAAAGTCGGTGACCGAGGTCCTCGGCGCCCAGACCGCTCCGGTCGGCGACACGCACAAGTACCTCGTGGACGTGACCAAGAGCGCCGCCCAGGCCTCGGAATTGGTTCGCACCGCGTGGCAGAAGTACGAAGGCAAGAACAACCCTGATCTGCGTCTGCTCGACCTCGATAAGGTCGCCGCGCTGATCGAGGCGGACTTCCCGACGAAGCTGTACTACGTGCCGTTGCGCAACAGCCTGTTCGACACCCACGTCAACCAGGCCAGCCCACACGACCGTCAGCTGCAGTACTGCTCGGACGCGATCGCCGGCTTCTTCAACGAGATGAAGCGCATCGGCCGCGCCGACGACGTCGTGATGTACGTGCACAGCGAGTTCGGCCGCCGCGTGCCGGAGAACACCAGCCTCGGCACCGACCACGGTACCGCCCAGGTGAACTTCGTCATCGGCAATGGTGTGAAGGGCGGCATGTACGGCGCACCGCCGTCGCTGACCAACTTGATCTTGGACGGCAACCTGGAAGCCACCACGGACTTCCGCCGCGTCTACGCCAGCCTGATCCAGGAATGGATGGGCGCCGATGCGAAGCAGGTGCTCGGCCAAGAGTTCAAGATGCTCAACATGTTCCGGGCCTAACTAGCCTCGTTCAACGACTTGCGGGGCCGCCGAGCGATCGGCGGCCCCGTTCGTTTGTGCGCCGCTCGCATCGGTCGCTTGGGCCCTGCACCGCGTCCAGCGATCGGGTGCTCCGGGTCGTTTGTGTGCTGGCGATCGGTCTCTCTGCGACCAGCCCTAGCCGCCAAGCGCCAGCGCGACCCCGGCGGAAGCGATGCCCCAGCCGAGCCACGGCACCGCCTTCAGGCGGGCGAGCGCGAGACCGGCGCCGACACCGATGGTTTGCAGCAGCGCGGTGGCCGTTGCAAATCCCGTCAGATATTGGAAACCGCTCGCGCCTTCGGGCATCTCGGCGCCGTGGGCATAGCCATGACAAATCGCGAATAGGGCGACACCGGCGAGGCTCATCCACATCGGCAGTCTGGTATTGAGGCCGACTGCGGCGCCGAGTGCCACGACCGACAGGAGGATGCCCTCCTCGATCAGCGGCAAAGGAACCCCCGCCATGCCGATCCCTGCACCCACCGCCATGACTGAGACGAAGGTGGCCGGTAGGGCCCAGAGGAACTTGCCGCCGCGCTGGGCTCCCCACAGGCCGACGGCGACCATCGTGAGTTGGTGATCGAGGCCGGTGAGCGGGTGCAGAAAGCCCGCCCCATAGCCGTGAACTGCGCCGGCGCCCGTGTGGGCGAAGGCGGGATGCGCAAGAGCGACGGCAGTTGCGGTTAGTGCGGCAGTGGCGATCAAGCGAGCCATGGATCTCTCCTGGGTCAGGCGGTGGCGCGGCGCGGCTGGGCAAGCCCGCCCGCGGCGATGATGAAGTCGATGACGGCGTCCACGCCAAAGCCGGTGCGGACGTTGGTGAACACGAAGGGGCGGTTGCCGCGCATACGGCGCGAATCGCGCTCCATGACGCCGAGGTCGGCGCCGACCATAGGGGCCAGGTCGATCTTGTTGATCACCAGCAGGTCGGACCGGGTGATACCAGGCCCCCCCTTGCGCGGGATCTTGTCGCCCGCCGCTACGTCGATGACATAGATCGTGATGTCGGCGAGTTCTGGGCTGAACGTCGCGGCTAGGTTATCGCCGCCGGATTCGATCAGCATCAGCTCCAACTCGGGGAACTTCGCACACATGTCGGCCACTGCGGCCAAGTTGGCGGAAGCATCCTCGCGGATTGCGGTGTGGGGACACCCGCCGGTTTCCACGCCTACGATGCGTTCGGGCGGCAAAGCGCCGGATTTGGTCAGGAACTCGGCGTCCTCGCGTGTGTAGATGTCGTTGGTGATTGCGGCTAGCTCGAAACGGTCGCGCAGGCGCTTGCACAGCGCGTCGGTGAGGGCAGTCTTGCCGGAGCCGACTGGACCGCCGATGCCGACGCGCAGTGGGCCGTGGAGGGCGGCGGTCATGAGCGGAACAGCCTCGTGCGTTGGGTTTCATGGAGCATGGAGGTCCAGTCGGCCATCCATGCGGCGGAGCCGGCATCGCTAAGCGGCGCGACGATCGCCTCAGCGGCCGTGCGGCCCAGAGCGCCTTCCAGCGCGGCCAGCACGCGCTGTCCCTGCATCTGGCCGAGCGGTACTAGGCGCACACCGGCGGACGTGAGATTGGAGGCGAAGCCGTGCAGGTAGGCGGGCAGAGCGACGTCGAGCGGAATCCCGTGGGCAGCGCAGGCGATGGCGACGGCAATCGGGTAGGCGACCGGCCCGTTCCAGCCGCTGATCACCGGCATCCCCGGAGCAGGCCATGCCGCAGCTTGGGTCTCGGTGAAGGCGCGGCCCTGGGCGGTGGTTTCAAGTCCTAGTTCGGCGGACCCGCGCAATGCGGCCGCGCGCTCGGCCACATCCCGCAATACGGCGCCGTCGTTGGTGGCAGCGGCGCGCCACGCGGCACAGAACAGAATCGCGTCACTTCTGCCGGAGCCCAGCTCGACGATGGTGGCGATCCAATCGCCAAGGGTAGCGGCATCGCTTACGGCACCACACTCCACGGCATACTCAATGCCGTGGCTATAGCTGAACGCACCGACCGGGAAATTCGGCGACGTCCACGCCAGCAGGCGGAACAGCGCCCCGCTATCCATGAACGTGGCGGTGGGGATGGGGGTGATCGTGGTTGTGGCCATGATCGTGCTCGTGGTCGTGAGTATGGGCGTGCGTGAGGCCACTCACTGTTGCCTTCAATACCGCTGGGGCGCTGCCATGACCGCCATAGGCACCACCCTCGGGATCGAATGGTGCCGATACCTTGCGGACCGTGGCACCCAGCCCTTCCAGCATCGCGGCAATCACATGATCCTCGCGCAGGCGGATGACATCGCCCACCACCTGCACCGCCAAATGGCGGTTGCCAAGGTGCCAGGCGACACGGGAGAGTTCTTGGACCGTCGCGCAGCGGGCCTCCAGCAACGGTTCCGGCTCGGCGCGGACGCAAACGATGGTGGCGTCATCGAGCAGCAAGCCGTCACCATCGCGCAGGGCCGCGGCCTCCTGCAGGTCCAGCAAAAAGGCGGTGCCGGAGTCGCCGGTCATGACGATGCGGCGGCGGTGGCGTGCGGCAAAGTCGAGTGTGACTGTGTCGACCGCCTTGGCGGCGGACCAAGTTCCGGAGGCGAGCACTTCGGCGGCACGGCGCATGAGCGAAACTCCGGCTAGAACAGGAAGTAGCGTTGAGCCATCGGCAGCACCGTGGCCGGTTCACACGTAAGCAGTTCGCCGTCAGCGCGCACCTCATACGTCTCGGGGTCCACGGCGATGTTGGGCGTGGCGTCGTTGTGGATCATCGATGCCTTGCCGATGCCACCGCGGGTGTTCTTCACGGCCAATGTTTGCTTGGCCAGCTTGAGGCGCCGGCCGATGTCGCGTTCCGCCGCCGATGCGCTCACGAACAGTACCGAGCTTTCGGTCAAGGAGCGTCCGAACTGGCCGAACATGGGGCGGTAGTGAACCGGCTGCGGCGTCGGGATCGATGCGTTGGGGTCGCCCATCGGCGCCACCACGATGGTGCCGCACTTCAGCACCAAATCCGGCTTAACGCCGAAGAATGCGGGCGACCACACCACTAGGTCGGCCAGCTTGCCGACTTCTACCGAGCCCACGTGCGATGCGATGCCTTGGGCGATCGCCGGATTGATCGTGTACTTGGCGATGTAGCGCTTCACCCGGAAGTTGTCGTTGCTAGTGCCCTTGTCTTCCGGAAGGGAACCGCGCTGCCGCTTCATCTTATCCGCAGTCTGCCAGGTGCGGATCAGCACCTCGCCGACGCGGCCCATGGCCTGACTGTCCGACGAGATGATCGAGAACGCGCCGAGGTCGTGGAGGATGTCTTCCGCCGCGATGGTCTCGCGCCGGATGCGGCTTTCCGCAAACGCTACGTCTTCGGGGATCGACTGGTCCAAGTGGTGGCACACCATCAGCATGTCGAGGTGTTCCTCGATGGTGTTCACCGTGTAAGGGCGAGTTGGGTTGGTCGACGACGGGATCACGTTGGGCAAGCCGGCGACGCGAATGATGTCCGGCGCATGGCCACCACCGGCGCCTTCCGTGTGGAAGGCGTGGATAGTACGGCCCTTGAACGCCGCGATGGTGTCTTCGACGAACCCCGACTCGTTCAGCGTGTCGGTATGGATCAGGACTTGGACGTCCATGTCGTCGGCGACCGCAAGGCAGCAGTTGATGGCTGCGGGTGTAGTGCCCCAGTCTTCGTGCAGTTTCAGGCCGCACGCGCCGGCATCCACTTGTTCGCGCAGTGCCTCGGGCTGGCTCGCGTTGCCCTTGCCGAAGAAGCCCAGGTTCATCGGGAATGCGTCGGCCGCTTGGAGCATGCGGGCGAGGTGCCAGGGGCCCGGCGTGCAGGTGGTAGCGTTGGTGCCGGTGGCGGGGCCGGTGCCGCCGCCCATCATCGTGGTGACGCCGCTGGTGAGGGCTTCTTCGATCTGCTGCGGCGCGATGAAGTGGATGTGCACGTCGATCCCGCCGGCGGTGACGATCTTGCCTTCGCCGGCGATGATCTCGGTGCCAGGGCCGATGACGATGTCGATGCCTGGTTGGGTGTCGGGGTTGCCCGCTTTGCCGATGCGAGCTATGCGGCCGTCGCGCAGGGCGATGTCGGCCTTCACGATGCCCCAGTAGTCGACGATGAGGGCGTTGGTGATCACCGTATCGGCCGCACCGGCTGAACGCGGCACCTGGCTCTGACCCATGCCGTCCCGGATCACCTTACCGCCGCCGAATTTCACCTCCTCGCCGTAGATGGTCCGATCCGATTCGACCTCGATGAACAGATCGGTATCGGCGAGCCGCACGCGGTCGCCGACCGTGGGGCCGTACATGGCGGCATAGCTGGTGCGGCTAACGGCGACGGGCACGGGCGGGCGCCTTCGGTTTGGAGGTGGACGACACGGCCTTGGGCGGACGCTGGGCACCATCGAGTGGCCCCATAACGCTGCCCTGAAAGCCGTAGATATGGCGCGAGCCGACGATTGGGATGAGCTTCACATCGCGGCTCTGGCCCGGTTCGAACCGCACGGCGGTCCCTGCGGCGATATCGAGGCGCATGCCACGGCCAACCTCGCGGTCAAACTTGAGGGCATTGTTCACTTCGAAGAAGTGATAGTGGCTGCCCACCTGGATGGGCCGGTCGCCGGTGTTGGCCACCGTCACCACAATGTCCTTGCGGCCCGCGTTCAGCGTCAGCGCGCCTTTGGCACAGATGATTTCGCCCGGGATCATGATCAGCGGATTGGTTGGTGCACGGTGACGAGCTTGGTGCCATCGGGGAACGTGGCTTCGATTTGCACGTCCTCGATCATCTCGGGCACGCCCTCCATGACCTGGGCGCGGGTTAACACGCCTGCGCCGGCTGACATCAGGTCTGACACCGAGCGGCCGTCGCGCGCACCCTCCAAAACGAAATCGCAGATCAGTGCAATCGCCTCGGGGTAGTTGAGACGTACGCCACGGTCCAAACGGCGGCGGGCGACGATCGCCGCCATAGACAGCATCAGCTTGTCCTTCTCGCGCGGGGTGAGGTTCATTAACTGCTCCACACGCGGGGTTGTAAGCGCCGGAGCAAAAATCCCTCACTGAAGCGGCCGGGTATTCCGGTTGCGCCGGAGTAAAAGTCCGGCAGCAGATAGCCCTTTGCGGTTGGCAGAGGGTGGGGGATGAAGGGCGTGGAGTTGTATGGACGGGTTCGCTATGCGGT
>CANKGV010000013.1 GCA_947481575.1 Alphaproteobacteria bacterium | reverse complement strand
GCAACTCGACATCCTGCGCGCCGCCATGGCTGCCCGCCACCCCAGGAACGAGGTCGACGCTACTCTTGAACCGCAGGCCAACGCTGCGTAGCCTGCTCAACCAATGACGCCTGCCACACGATTTTCAACAATGGGCGGGACATCCCCGCCGGTGGCCAACGGGCATCTATGCGGTCTGGTATCCGATCAAGGCATGGGCTCCCATTGCCGCGTTCCACGAATGGGTGAAAGCAAACGCCCCGGGCCCGGCCCTGTTTGCGCAACTGCTGCTGTACCCGCTGGGTAACGAAGAACGGTTGAACGGGTGCGGCTTGGTGATTGTCCGGCCACCGTGGCAACTGGACCACGAACTTGGGCGCCTGCTGCCGTTCTTGCGACGCACACTCGCACCGGAGCTAGGGCAGACCGACCTCACTTGGCTGGTGAAGGACCGCGCCTAGGCCTCGTCGGCGAGGACTTCTTTCACGCGGCTGGCGAGTTCCTTGAGGCTGAACGGCTTCGGCAGGAATGAATAGCGCATGGCCGGATCGAGGTTGTTCTCGAACACTTCCTCGGCGTAGCCCGAGATGAAGATCACGCGCAGCCCTGGGCGCGCCTTGCGGGCGTGGGTCACTAGGGTTGGGCCGTCCATGCCGGGCATCACCACGTCGGTGATCACCAGGTCGATGACGCCCTCGCGGTTGCTCACCACGTCCAGCGCTTCTTCCGCCGATTCCGCCTGCAGCACGGTGTAGCCCTTGTTCTCAAGCGCGCGCGAGGCGAACCGGCGCACCGGGGCTTCGTCTTCCACCAGCAGTACGACCCCCTTACCGGTCAGGTCGCGCGACGCGGAACGATCCGCGCCGGGGCGGCGCACCGCGGCTTCCACCGGCGCTTCGTGGCGCGGCAGGTAGATGCGGAAATTGGAACCCTTGCCGACTTCCGATAGCGGGAACACGTACCCGCCGGTCTGCTTGATGATGCCGTAGACAGTGGAAAGGCCAAGGCCGGTGCCTGCACCTACCTTTTTGGTAGTGAAGAACGGCTCGAAGATCTTGGCCAAGTTCTCTTGCGGAATGCCGACGCCGGAATCGATCACCTCGATCAGCACCCACTCGCCGGGCGGCATCGTGTCGAACCCGTGCTGGTGCGTTTCCGCGGCGGCGGTGACGTTGGACGTGCGGATGGTGAGCACCCCACCTTCCGTCATTGCATCGCGCGCGTTTACCGCAAGGTTGATCATCACCTGCTCGAGCTGGCCTTGGTCGACCTTCACGGTCCACAGGTCGCGGCCGTGGACCATCTTGAGTTCGATGTTTTCGCCGATCAGACGCCGCACCAGATTGGCGAGCTCCGCGAGCACGTCGGTGAGATCGAGTACCGTCGGGCTCAGGGTTTGGCGGCGTGAGAAAGCCAGCAACTGGCGTACCAGATTGGCCGCGCGGTTGGCGTTCTGCTTGATCTGCATGATGTCGGCAAACGATTGGTCGCCGGGCTGGTGGTGCTGCAGCAGCAAGTCGGAATAACCGATCATCGCCGTGAGCAGATTGTTGAAGTCGTGGGCGATGCCGCCAGCGAGTTGCCCCACGGCCTGCATCTTTTGCGACTGCGCAAACTGCATCTCGAGCTTCTTCTGCTCGGTGGTGTCGACGATGTAGACGATCAGGTCGCCTTCGGCGGCCGCGCCGGTGCGGCGCAGGAACAGCTGCGCAGTGCGTTCGCCCGGACCCGACAAGTTGACGTCGAGCGGCGCGTCTTCGACCTTGCCGCTCCGCAACCGCTGCATGAGCGCGTTCACGCGGTCGCGGTCAGCGCCGCTGACCAGATCGAGGAACGGCCGCGCCGAGACGGACGCCCCGGCGACACCGGCCATCGCCTTGTAGGCGGAGTTGGTTTCGGCGACGTGGCCGCTGGCATCGACCATGACGATGCCAACCGGCGAGAATTCGAAGAACTGGCGGAAGATGTCTTCGGCCAGCCGGAGGGTTTCTTCCAGTTTGCGCTGAGCGGACAGGTCGCGCATGACGCCGCGGGTGTACCCGCCGCCCGCCGCAGACTGGGCGATGTGGACCGGGCGCGAAGATCCGTTCGGGCCGACCAACTGCGCCTCGCCTTCCCACGACCCCGACCACGATTCCGGTAGTAGCTCTGCCCCGGGGCCTTCGGCGGGAATCACAAAGTCGGCGATGCGGATCCCTTCGTTGACCATGCGCTCGGGATTCTGGCCGAGCCATTCCCCGAGCACGTCGTTCACCAAACGAAAACGGCCGCGCGTGTCGACCGAGAACAAACCGACGGGTGCGTGGTCGAAGAAGTCGGCGAGGCGGTTGAGTTCTTCGCGCGAGGCCTTGGCCAGTTCGCGTTCATCGGTAACTTCCGCCACCGTCCAGGCGACGTGACCCGGAACTCCCGCCAGCGGGTAGGCGACAACACCCAACCAGCGGCGCGCACCGCCGGGCTGGATGACGGCGAAGTCTTCCCGCGAGGTCGGCGCGGTGGCGGCGCGGGCGGCCATGCGAGCCAAACGGAGCAGCGACTCTTCGTCACCGCCGACCGCGGCGCCCAGCGTGGCCGGGCCCTGCGCGCCGGCGAGGGCGCGGAAGGCGGAATTGGCGAACACGACTTCCCCGTTGGGGCCGGTAACGAGACGGCCGTCGACGTCTTCGATGCCGGCCGCGTGCACTGCCTCGCGCAGACGGCGGCCGGCGGAGTTGGCGCGGGTAGCGGCGTACAGTCCTGCCAGCATCGTCGCGGCGCCGAGGCCGGCGCCAACTTCGAGCCAGATGCGAGAAGGTCCTTCGAGCCAAATCGCGAGCCCGATCAGGGCCACGCCTTCGACAGCGGCGGCGATGCCGACCCAAGTGGCGGCCGGAACGGATGGGCCGCGGCGCAGTGGAGCCGCCCGGGCGCGGGTTCCGAATGCCCCGCCGGTGTCTGCGCGCATCGCTTAGGCCCCCGGACGCGACTCGTTCGGCGCCGACGCCCGCACGCGCGGGCCGCCGGCCCGGGGACGGCGTTGGCGGAACACGAAGCTGATGACCTCGGCCACGGCCTTATAGTGCTCGACCGGAATCTCCTGGTCGATCTCGGCGCTGGCGTACAGCATGCGCGCGAGCGGCGGATTCTCGATGATCGGGATGCGGTTCTCGGTGGCGACCTCGCGGATCTTCAAGGCGATCAAGTCCTGGCCCTTGGCCACCACGGTGGGGGCGTTCATGCCTTCGTCCGGCTCGTACTTCAAGGCTACCGCGAAGTGGGTCGGGTTGGTGACGATGACGGTTGCCCCTGGCACCGCAGCCATCATGCGGCGCTTGGCGCGCTCGGCGCGCACCTGGCGGATGCGGGCCTTCACGTGCGGGTCGCCTTCGGAGTCTTTGTGTTCATCGCGGATGTCCTGAATTGACATCATCAGGTTATGGCGATGATCCCACCATTGATAGAGATAGTCGGCGGCGGCGATGATCCCCTGGACGATCAGAATGGCGATCATCATGCGCATCGCCATGCGTTCGATCACCGGCAGCAACTGCGCGATGTCGATGGTCATCGACTGGATCATGATGTTTCGGTCGGGCCACACGACCAGCACCATGGCACTGCCGACCACCACCAGCTTGGCGAGAGTCTTCACCAGGTCAATGGTCGTGCGCATGGAGAACTTGTTCTTCAGCCCGGTGAGCGGGTTGATCGCATCGAGCTTCGGCCGCAGCTTTTCCCAGGCCATGACCGGCCGGTGCTGCACGAAATTGGCGGCCACGGCCGCCATCATCAGCAGGCCGATCGGCGCGGCGAGCATCATCAGCACGTCCATCGCCACGGTGCCAAGCAAGTGCTTGAGATGGCCGGCGTCGGTCGGAATGGCGTCCGGAGATTCCAGGAACATCCGCAGCTCGGTGGCGAGCCGGGTCATCATCTTTCCGGCGAACACGGCGACCACCAGCGTACTGGCCGCGATCATCGCCCAGTTCTGGACTTCGGTGGATTGGACGACCTGACCCTTTGACTGCGCGTCTTCGAGCTTTCGTGACGTAGGGTCTTCGGTCTTGTTGGATCTGTCTTCGTCGGCCATCGCGCGCTACCTCGCCACGAGCAGTTCAGAGATGCGCTCTTCGAAGAACGAAGTGTGGAACTGCAGGATGCCGCCGAGCGTGACGCCGAGCAGCAGGAACGCGAACCAGATCTGCAGGGGCACGATCACGAAGAAGATCGGCAGCGCCGGCATCAAGCGGGCCAATACGCCCATGCCGACGTTGACGACAATCGCGAACACGATGAACGGCGCCGAGAGCTGCACGCCGAGGCGGAACGAGCCGCTGATCACCCGGGTGGCGAGATTGGCGAAGTCGCCCACCGGCGGCAGCGCACCGGGCGGAAATAGCTGGTAGGAGTCGGCGATCGCGCCGAGCAGCATGAAATGCAGGTTGGTGGCGAAGATGATCACCACCCCCATGAACCCGAGCAAGCTGGCAACCAGCGCGCCTTGCGTGCCCTGGGACGGATCGATGGTGAGCGCGTAAGCGAGGCCGGAATTGAACGCGATCACGGTGCCCGCCACGTGCAGCGCACTCATGACGATGCGGGCAATACCGCCGATCAGCAGGCCTACCACCACTTCACCGCCGAGCAACAGGATCATCGGCATCGGGTCTGGCGGTTGGCTCGGCACGGCGGTTCCGACTATCGGGGCGAGTGCCAGGGTGACGGCGAGGGCCAGGCCGAGGCGGATGGTCGGCGACACATAGGTTTCGCCGAAGCCGGGCAGAACCATGATCGCAGTTCCGACCCGCACGAACAGGATCAGAAACACGAACAGGCCGGAGGTAAGAAGCTCGGCCAGCATCAGCGTTACTCTGTAGAGACTCGCGCCTTAGGGGATCGTCGCGATGTGATCGGCGATCCGTTCCATGAAGGCCAGCAGCGTCAGGGACATGAACGGCAGGAAGATCAGCAGGGAGGCGAACAGCGCCAGGATCTTCGGCACGAAGGTGAGCGTCATCTCCTGAATCTGGGTGATCGCCTGGAACAGCGCGACCACCACACCGGTGACGAGCGCCACCAGCACCAGCGGGCCGGAGATGCGCAACAGCACCTCGATCGCGTCGCGGCCAACGTCCAATACTTCGGCGCCGTTCATGGCTAGACCGGCATCCGGATGATTTCCTGGTAGGCCTGGATCACACGGTCACGCAGCGTCACCACGGTGTCCAAGGTTACTTCCGCGTTGCTGACGGCGGAGACGACATCGACCAGTTCCGCGTCCTTGTCGACGGCCTTCAGGGCTAGGTTTTCACCGCCCTGCGTTGCGTTCACGCTTTGCTCGGCAAAGCCTTTGACGAACGAGGCGAAGTTCGCACCCGGGACGCCCGCAGCGTTGCCGATGGCGCCGGCGATGGAACGGCCCACGCCACCGGTGCCGGCGGCGGGAACCATGTTCATGCCAATCTTTTCGATCATCGCGATATTCCTGCTGTCGGAGGGTACGGGTTAGCGGCCGGCGCGGTTAGCGCAGTACGTCGATGGTTTTGATCAGCATGGTCTTGGCGGTTTCCACCATGCTGAGGTTGGCTTCGTAGCTGCGCTGGGCTTCGCGCATGTCCATCATTTCGACCAACGCGTTCACGTTGGGGAGCAGCACGTAACCGTCATTGTCGGCGGCGGGATGGCCGGGCTCGAACCGCTTCGGGAAGTCGGTGCGGTCGACGTCGACCTTTTGCACATGCACCGTGTTCACGCCGAGGCTGCGGTCGAGCAGGTTGCGAAACACGACGGTCTTGCGCTGGTAGGGGCGTTCGCCGGGACGCTGGCCGAGCGAGTCGGCGTTGGCAATGTTTTCGGCGATCACTTCCATGCGCTGGCCTTGCGCCTTCATGGCGGAGGCCGAACCGAAGATCGAACGCATCAAATCCATGGCGGGTCCTTATCTGCCCTTGCCCAGGGCGGTGCGGATCATGCCGATGCTGCGCTGGTACAGCGTGGTCATCGTCTCGTAGTCCATCTGCGTATCGGCCACTTTGACCATCTGCTCTTCGAGGTTCACGGCGTTACCGGCCGGCGCCTCTTCGTAGACGGTCTTCTGTTTCTGATCGCCGAAGTTGCCGCCCTTCGCCATGCCCTCGGTGATGTGGACGGGGCTGGTGCCGGCCATCTTCAGCTTGTTGAACTGGTCGGCGAAATTCACCGGCTTCAGGTCCGATGGCCGGTAACCGGGGGTGTCCGAGTTCGCGACGTTCTGCGACAGAATCCGTTGGCGCTGGCTGAGCCAGTCCATGCGCCGCGTCATCGCGCCGAACAGGGGAATATTGCGAAGGTCCATGACCCGATCCTGCCTGCAGCACGTTAACGACCGGTAAAGCCCAGCCAACCATTGGGGATGGCCGCGCCCCCGCCCCTACTTGTTAACGGCCGTTCAGACTTCGTTAAGCATGTCGGCCCACAGTCCGGGCAATGACTCCAAACCAAACCGACCTGCCCCACGTTTCCACCGCCGCCGTTGCGATCCGCGACGAGGGCGCGACCCAGCGGGTGACCGCGAAGGGCCGCGGTGCGGTGGCAGAACAGATTCTCGCCATCGCGTTCGCCAACGGCGTGAAGGTCCGCACCGATGCCGACCTCGTTGAGGTGTTGTCGATGATCGATATCGACAGCCCCGTGCCGGTCGAAGCCTTGGCCGCGGTCGCCGAGATCCTTCGCTACGTCTATTTGGCCAACCATTCCGTCATCAACCAGGGGGCCCCATGATGACCACGCTCGCCGAAGCCCAACGCGATCTCGCCAATTTCGGCAATGTTCTTGCCCGTGTGCGCGGCGAGATCATCTCGGGCAACCATGTCGATCTTTCGGGCCTGCCCGAGCGCACCGAGGCGCTGTGCCGCGAGATCGAGAGCCTCCCGCACCACGAGGGGCAGATGCTGATGCCCCTGCTCACCACGTTCGTGCGCGACTACGACGCGTTGGCCGAACGGCTGACCGCGCAACACCAGCGCGACAGCGCCGCCCCCAGGCACCGCTGATATGTGGACCGTCGTCCAATTCGTTGCCGCGCTTCTAGTGGTGCTGGGCGCGATCGGTGCGCTCGCCTGGGCGGGCCAGCGGTTCGGCCTGATCCCGGGCGTAACACCGCGCCGCAAGGGCCAAAGCCGCCGCCTTGCCATCCTTGAGGTCGCGCCGGTGGACGCCAAGCGGCGCTTGTTGTTGGTGCGCCGCGACTCTGCCGAACACCTGATTCTGCTGGGCCCCACGTCGGACCTCGTGATTGAAGCCAACATCGCCAAAGGCACGTCGGTCACCACGACGGGCAAGAAGCGCGAGAAGGAAGACGACGTGCCGTGGACCGACCAATGACCCGGCTCGCTCGCGTCTGGAAACTCGCGCCGTGGCTCCACGCCGGTCTGGTTGCCGGCGTTGTGGCGTTGGTGGTGCTGGCGCTCGCCTCCCCCGCTTCCGCCCAACAGCTCAACATCGACCTGGGCGAGAACGGCACGCTGACCGGCCGCCTGTTCCAGCTGGTCGCGCTGGTGACCGTCATCACCCTGGCGCCATCGCTGCTGATTACCGTTACCGCGTTTACCCGCATCGTCATCGTGCTGTCGCTCCTGCGCAGCGCCATCGGCGTGCAGCAGACTCCACCCAACACCGTCATCATCGGCCTTGCGCTGTTCCTGACCGCGTTCGTCATGCAGCCGACCTTTCAGCAGGTCTATGACGACGGCCTAGCACCGCTGATCGCCAACCAGATCACCGAGACCCAGGCGTTCGAGCGCTCGGTGGCGCCGATCGAAGCATTCATGCTGAAGACGGTGCGGCCCAAAGACCTGTCGCTGTTCCTGAAGCTCGCCAAGATCGACCCGCCCGCGGACGTCGCCGACATGCCGCTGCGGGCTCTGGTGCCGGCGTTCCTGATCAGCGAACTGAACCGCGCGTTCGAGATCGGATTCTTGATCTTCGTGCCGTTCATCGTCATCGACATGGTGGTGGCGTCGGTTCTGATGTCGATGGGCATGATGATGCTGCCGCCGATCATGATCTCCCTCCCCTTCAAGCTGATCTTCTTCGTCCTCGTGGACGGCTGGAACCTGATCGCCAGCAGCCTCGTCTCCAGCTTCGGAACGTAGCGAGCGACTCCGCATCAACGATCACGGCGATGGCGTGCCGGACTAGGCGACGCCCCGAATCACGCGGCGGGTTTGCCGGAGGGTGCCGGAATCCCGTTTCAGCTTCCCGCGCCGCGGGGCTACAATTGGCTCCTTCGGCGGGCGGAAGCGCCTGCCGCCTTGGGAGAGGTCCAAAAGATGGCAACAAACAAGACTGCGCTCACTGCCGTGAGCGTTGCCGTAACGCTTGCCGGCTGCTTGATGGCCGGCTCGGCGATTGCGGCTCCGATTACCTATCAGCGCTTGCTGAGCGCCGAGAACGAGCCGAACAATTGGCTGCACCACCACCGCACGTATGACTCGCAGCGCTATTCGCCGCTGACCGAAGTCACCAAGAACAACGTCCGTCAGCTGAAGCTGGCGTTCATGGTGGGCATCGACGGCATCACCGGCCCGGCCGGCACTTCCACGCTGGAAGGCACGCCGCTGGTCGAAGATGGCTTCATGTACATCACCGACGGCTGGAACAACGGCTACAAAATCGACGTCCGCAGCGGTGACGCGGGCTACGTCCTGTGGAAGTGGGACGCCGCGATGGACCGCGTGTACGCGGCCGCTTCGGGCTGCTGCCAGCGCCACAACCGCGGTTACGCGGCGATCAACGACTTGATGGTTCAGAGCACCCAGGACGGCCGCATGGTCGCCGTGAACAAGGACTCCGGCCAGGTCGTTTGGGAAGCCAAGACCGCCAACAACGCCGTGATGGAGTCTCACACGGGCGCTCCGCTGGCGATCAAGAACCTCGTCATCAACGGCGTCGTCGGCGCCGAGATGGGCATCCGCGGCCACTTGGACGCGGTGGACATCACCACGGGCAAGATCGCCTGGACGCACTACATCATCCCGGCCCCGGGTGAGCCCGGCAACGAAACGTGGGCCGATCCGTACAACGCGTGGATGACTGGCGGCGGCTCGATCTGGTCGGCCGGCAGCTACGACCCGGCGCTGAACCTCACCTATTGGGGCACCGGCAACCCGGGCCCGCAGATCGACGCCGAGTACCGCCCGGGCGACAACCTCTACACCGAGAGCTTGCTCGCGCTGAACCCGGACGACGGCAAGCAGAAGTGGTTCTTCCAGTTCACGCCGAACGATCCGTACGACTACGACGACATCGCCGAGAACCCGCTGGTCGATGTGACCATCGGCGGCGTGGCGAAGAAGCTCGTGACGCACGTTTCGCGTAACGGCCACGTCTACGGCATGGACCGTGCCAACGGCCAGTTCACCTTCGGCCAGGGCTATGTCGACGTGATCAACTGGACCAACGGCATCGACCCGAAGACGGGCCGCCCGAACACGGCAACCCAGGCCACCAATATCGTGCAGCCGTACACCAACGCGCCGCGCCGCGGCGTCGCTGGCCTGTACTGCCCGGCACTGACCGGCGGCAAGAACTGGCAGCCGGCCGCGTTCAGCAAGCAGACTGGCTTGCTGTACACCGTCGCCAACGAGGGTTGCTCGGCCTACATGGCCGTCGATCCGGGCCACTGGAAGGACAAGGGCAACAAGCTCGGCACCCGCGAAGATCGTGCGGCGGGTGAGTGGAACGGCCGCGCGAACGTAGCCGCGCCGGACTTGGCGAAGCTCGGCGGCCTGCCCGTCCCGGTTTCGTACGGCTCGGTGGTGGCGATGGACGCCCGTACCGGTGCAACCGTCGCTAAGGCAGTGATGCCGCAGCGCGGCAACGGCGTGCTGGCCACCGCCGGCGGCTTGGTGTTCACCTCGGACCCGCGCGGTTACATGACCGCGTTCGACGCCTACACCATGGAGCAGGTGTGGAGCCGCTACATGGGCATCGGCATCTCGGGCCCGCCCATGGCCTACGGCTACAACGGCAAGGAGTACATCGCGGTACTGGCCGGTAGCGCCGGAAGCAACGGCAACAACCGCCAGCCTGAACTGGGCAACCGCTCGACTCAGTCGATGCTGTTGGTGTTCGCGCTGTAACTACGACGACGTGCAGACTCTGGGGCCGGGCGCGTTGCCCGGCCCCAGAGTCTTTCGGGACCTAACAGGAGACGAGTTCGAAATGTTGCGCCGTACGATTTTTGCCGCGCTGGCGCTGACCGCAGGTGCCGTCGCGATGCACGGCATGGTTACCAACGACGCCTACGCGCAGGCGGCCCCCGGCACGGTATTCAGCACCGGGCAGGCGCAGCGCGGCGTCGGCGCCTATAGCGTCTCGTGCGCTGGCTGCCACGGCACCAAGCTGGAAGGCATGGCGGCGGCGGCGCTGATCGGCGAAGAGTTCCGCGCCCGGTTCGCCAACGCTCAGGACGTATACGACTACGCTCGTGCCAATATGCCGGCGGACAACCCCGGCGGCCTCTCGGACGCGACGTATCTGGCCGCGATCGCGTTCATTTTTCAGTCGAACGGCAAACAGCCCGCGGATGGGCCGGACCTCCCGCCCACCGGGCTCGCCAAGGTTCTGTGGAAATAGCGAGCCGATGACGACCGCGGCCCACAGGTTTGGACTGGCGTTGGCGGCCGCCGCCCTGGGGTTCGCTGCCGCAATAGCGCTGCCCGCCGCTGCGCAGGTGGCGACGCCCAATCCGTTCGACGGCAACATCCGCGGGTTGAAGCTGGGCTTGTCCGCGACCGCGATGCCGCCGGGATTCATCAACTTCGCCTGCGGCAGCAACGGCGCCCCGCCGCTGCAAAAGATCAAGGGTTTCGCCGACTTCAAGACCTGCAAGCCGGAGTCCCACGGCTTGTATGAGGTCGCGTTCGAATACGACAACATCGGCGATCGCATCGTCGACATGTTCGTCGAGGACTTCGGCGCGGCCGAAGGCGGCCTGTGGCTTGATCGCTATGTCGGCACCAAGGTTGCCGGCCACCCGGTGGTGCTGTCGGTCCTGTTCGACGACGCCGGCATCGTGCAGGGCATTCGCGCCGTCACCGACTCGCGCGCGCGGCTGGACCAGCGCCGCATCAGCAACATCATGGCGGTGCTGCTGCGCAACCAATACGACCCGGCCAACTGGACGTGCCAGACCCTGCCGCTGGCCGCGGGCGAGCAGCCGATCGGCAACAGCTACGTGAAGGAACGCTGCGAGACCGTCTATCGCAACGACCGCCGGATGATCACGTTGCGCAATTTCTTCCGCAAGGCAGGCCAGACCGGCGCCAACGATTTGGGCCAGTTCGTCGATGGCGATTTTGAGAGTTCGGCGCGCTGGGAGGTTTGGAGCCTCTCGGTATCCATCAACTAGGGGCGAGACGATGCGGTTTGGCGTAGTGGCAATCGCCGGAGCGGTTGCGGCGGGGATTGTGTGCGGCGCGGCACTCGTGCGCGAGGCACGTGCGCAAGCGGCCGAACCGGCGTTCAGCGCACGCCAGACCGGCGCGGGCGGCGCGGCCTACCGCGCGGCGTGCGGACGCTGCCATGGCGACACGCTGGTCGGCCGCGCGAGCCACGAGGAGGGCATTGAGGCGCCGACCCTGAAGGGGCCGCAGTTCCAAGCCAAGTGGCGCGGCAAGACCGCGAAGGACCTGTACGACCTGATCCGCGACACGATGCCGGGGGACAAGCCCGGCACGGCGCCGCCCGCGACAATCTTGGGCGCGGTGGCGGCGATCCTGCAGGCGAACGGCAGAGCGGACGGCGGCGAAGGCCCCGACGTTGCGGCCGAAGATCTCATCCGCATCCAACTGAAGTAGACCACCGATGAGCTTGCGTTTTGCGACGATGGCGGCGGCGCTGGTGTGCGGGCTGGGGATTGCCCACGGCGCCGCGTGGGCCCAGGCAGTGCCCACCCAGGCGGCGGGCTCGCCCGCCGTGGCCGCGTTCCTGGCCGGGCAGACCAAGGACTGCCCGGGCTGCGACCTGACCGACGCGCTGTTGATTCGCCGCGACTTGAGCGGCGCGAACTTGGCGGGCGCGACGCTGATGGGCGCAGGCCTGAGCGAGGCCAATATGACCGGCGCCAACCTGACGGACGCGGACCTGACCGAAGCGGATATGACCGCCGCCAACCTGCGCAACGCGAACTTGCACAACGCCCTGCTGCACGGCGCCACCCTGTACCTGACCGACCTGACGCTGGCCGACATGTCGGAGGTGTATATGCGCAGCGCGGTGCTGCGGCGGGCGCGCATGCAGCGCGTCAACCTGACCGGCGCATTCCTGATCGACTGCGACATGCGGGAGATCCGGTTGAGCGGCGCGACCATGACCGGCGCCAACCTGGGCGGCTCCAAGCTGGACGGCGCAACGCTGGTGGACCTCGACCTGTCCGGCGTGAACCTTGAGGTGACGGACCTGTTAGGAACGGACCTTTCGCACTCCAACCTGGAGGGAGCGATCTTCCGCAAAGCCGATCTGTATGGGGCAAACCTGTCGGACACGAAGCTGCGCGGCACCGATTTCACCGGTGCGCGCCTTTCGACGGCCAACGTGATCGGCGCCAATCTGGCGGACGCGATCTTCAACGATACGGTGATGCCCGGCGGCGAGACCCACACCGGTCCCCTGCCCCGTCCGTAGACGCGCGCGTGCCGCGTCAGTTGACGAGCTTTACCGCCGCGGGTTCGCGGGACAGGTAGGAATCCTTGAAGGACTGCAGGCTGTCCAAGCGGGCGACCTGCTCCGCAACCTGGCGGAACGCGATCGTCGACGGGTCGGTCTGGTTGGTGACCACGTCGAACGCGTCGGAATCCTTGGTGACCTTCATCTTGTCGAAGTAGCGGCCGCGCAGCCGGGCGGTGCCGGCCTTGTCGCCGGCCAGCACGAGGGTGACCGCTTCGCGCATGACTTGGCGGCGCTCTTCGTCATTGAGCGGCGCCGCCTGTTGCCAGCGGTCGCCGAGATAGGCATCGAGCGCCTGCGAGGCGGCAATCCAATTTGACGTGCGCCAGTAGATGTCGGCCCGCACCAGCTGGGCATCGCGGCTGCGGTCGGCCTGGATGGCAGCCAGTGCCTCGTCGGGCTTCTTCAGATCGAGCAGCGCACGGGCTTCGAGGCGCGAGCGTTCTGCGAGCAAGTCGGCCGGAGCGATACGCCACTGGCTGCCCCGGATCGTTTCGAACGCCTTCTGCGGGTTGCGGTTGAGCAAGTAGATGGTGGCCAAGCGGGCAGCGATGCGGGCTTTGTCCTCGCCGCGCAGGCGGAAAGTCACCTGGTATTCCAGCAACTCCGCGGCTTGCGCCAGCAGATCGACCGATGCCAGGCGGTCGGCGAGACGGCGTACCATTTCGTCGCCGTCGGCGCCGACCGGCGTAAGTTCGCGGAAGTCGTAGTACAGCGCCAGGGCGGTAACCGCCGGAATGGCCTCCGCCCCGCCCTTGAGGAACAAGTTGGCAAACAGGTCGTTCATGCGCTGGTACAGCCCGGCGACCTTGGACTGGTCAGGGTACAGCGCCACTGCTTCGCGCAGCACGGTGAGCCCGCCACGGTAATCCTTGTTCTGCAGATAGAGGTCACCGAGGCGTGCGAGCACCGAGAACTCGAAGTCGTCGCCGCGCCAGTCGAACAGCATATGGTCGAGGACCTTGGTCGCCTCGTCCAACGTGGTCTTGTTGCCCTTCAGTTGTAGGTCGAGCTTGGCGACCTGGGCCTGCAGCGAATACGGCTTGTAGCCCGACTCAATCGCGTGATCGAACATCTTGAGAGCGTCGTCGTTGCTTTGGACGAACGCGAACGCCTGGCCGCGCAGCAGATCGGCCGCAGCGCCTTCGGCATGGTCCGGCGCGTAGGCATCGAGGGCGGCGAGCACACCGGCCAGCATCTTCGCATCGCCGAGCGCCAAGGCGGTTTGGCCCTGGGCCAAGGCAAGGCCGACGCGCACCGACTGCGGATAGGCGGCGGTGGTGTCGCCGGCCAGGTTGAACTGGGTGCGGGCCGCGTCCCACTTCTGGTCGTTGGCGAACAGCGCACCGCGCCATGCGGCCATTTCGGGCTTGTTGTCCAACGACCGGTGGTTGAGATCGGACGTGGCGTCTTTGATCCGGTCGAGCTTGAACTCGGTTACGCCGCGCATCGCGCGGAACAGCGGGTCTTCGACGACGGCGGGGTTCATGTCGGCGGCCACCGCGAGGACGCCGATCGCTTCCTGCCAAAAGCCGATGCCCATGTAGTACTGCGCCAGCGCCAAGCGCGCCTTGGTTCGCTGTTCGTCGGGTGCGACCGAAAGGCTCGCCTGCAGCGCCCGCACGTTGTCGCGGATCAGGGGCTCATGCCCTTCGGCCCACGCGGCCATCTTGAGGAGCAAAGGCGGACCCGCAGGAATGGCACTCGCACCCTGGGGGGCGTTGACCAGCTTGGTGCCATCGGCCACCGGCGAAAGGAACAACCCGCCCTGGGCGGTGACGGCAACGCCGCCAGCGAATTGGGTGACGCGCACCCGGTCGTCGCGGCGCTCCACGGCGATGCCTTGGGCGGTGGGCAGGAACTTGAATTGGGTGAAGTCGTGCGCGTCGGTCATGGCATGGCGCGCGCCGGCCACCGGCACGACGAAGATCGAGTCGCCGACTTCTGGATCCTTCAGTTCGACCGCCGGAGTGGCGTCGGTCGCCGTGACCACCACCACCGCGCCGAGATCCGAGGTGTTCTGACGGACAATTTCGTACGCGATACCGGCGGCGGGATCGGGCAGCAGATCGATGGTCCAGTCGTTGCCGCTCTGGCTGATGACCGGGAAGAAGTCTTCGCTAACCTTGAACCGTACGGCGACCACCTTGTCGCTCGCGATGCGTTCGGCGCCCTGAACGACAGCGGCCGCTTCTTCCGGGATCGGCGGCAACGAGGCGGTGCCGGCGCCGTCGAACACTACCCACAGGTACCCGGCACGCTGGAATGCGGCCATGGCGCCCGGCTTGGGGCGCGCGAAGGATACGCGGACGATGCCGCGTTCCGGCGAACTGTAGGTGACCCGAACCGTGGTGGGCCCGGTGACGGCCGGTTGCGGCGGCGGCGGCGCGGGTGCAGCGGCGCGCGGCGTCGCAGCAGCCGTCGCGGCAGGCGGCGTGGCGACGCGGGCGGCGGGCGCCGCTGCCGGTGCGGTTTGCGCCGGCGTGGCGGCGATGGCGCCATCGGTCAGGACGTCAACGACGACCTTTTCCTCGCTGCGGAAGTGCCGCAGACGGGCACCGGCCGGAACGTCGATCGTGACGACGGTGTGGCCGCCGGCGGTCGTCACCGCCGCAGCCTTCACGCCGGCGAGCGGCGTGCGGGACAGCGGGGTCAGGTCGATCCCATCGGCCCGGGAGAAATCGACGGTGATGCGGTTGCCCGCAATGACTGCCGTGTAGGGAACCTCTTGGGTCCAGTCGAACACGATCCGGTCGTAGCCATCGTGTTCGCCGACCCGCACGCCGACCGCGCCCTTAGCGCCGGTGACGGTGGCATTGGCAGCGGCAGGGGGCGGTGCAGGTGCTGCAGCCACGGGGGCAGCACGGGGAGCAGCCGGGGCCGCCGCCGGGGTGGCCGCGGGCACCGCCGCAGCGGCCTGGGTTGCCGGTGGGGCCGGTGCTGGGGGCGGTGGCGCGGCGTTGGCGATCCCCTGCCCGAGCAGGTCGATCACCACATCGGTGCCGGCAGCGCTGCTGCGGAACAAGAAGTGCTTGGTCAGGTCGAGTACGACGGTGCGGCCATCGGGCAGCACGCGGACGCCGCTCACATACGCAGAGAACTGCTTGGGCAGACCCGATAGATCGGCCTGGACCGGCCGTTCGAATACGAGGGTCAGGGCATCGTTGTTCAGGGTTGCCTGGAATGGGACCGCCGCCGGCCAGCCGAACACAATGCGGCCATAGCCGCTCTGCTGCTCGGCCCGGATCGTTACCGGGTCGGCACCAGCGGTACCTACGGATGCGCAAAGGGCGACAAGGGCCGCAGCAAAGCCTGCCAGGCGCTGCTGCGCCCGCCGCCGCGAGGTCGCGCGAATGCGAGGGCTCCCGACGCCGTTAACCATACCCATACCTAGACCACTGGGCGGCCCGGGGGAAGGCAGGAATGCACACGTGGGCGCACCCCATCGGGCGGGCTACTTGCCCGTCGCGGGCAGGGAGCGGCGGGTGGCGAGTTCGACGGTTAGAACCTTCGCGGCCGGGGGATCCATCGCCGCCAAGATCGGAGCCATGGTGCGCTCTTTGATGCGCTGGGCGAGCTCGATCAACACCGCCATCTGCAGCGTGTTGAAGATGGTCGCAGCTTCCTTCGGCTTCATCGTCTCGTAGACCTTCACCAAGCTTTGAATCTTGGCTTCTTCCTGGGCGTCGTACTTGACCAACAGGCCGTCGATGGTGGCCTGGACGCTCTGCAATTCCTTGATGCGGTCGTCGATCTGCTTTTGCGTAACCTGCAGCAGCTGGGCGCGCAGATCGAGTTCGCGCTCGCGCGCGTCCAACTCCTCGCGACGCTGCTTCAAGTTCTGCAGCATGTCGAGTTCGGCGGCAGTAAACGTAGTGCCGGTGCCCGGCGCGGCAAGGCCGCCGGCGGGGGCCGTTGCCTGGGGTGCCGGAGCGGCGGGAGCGGCTGGGGCGGCTGGCGCCGGGGCGGCCGGCGGCGCGGCCTGGGCGATGGCGGTGCCGACGCCGAACTCGCTGACCATCGGCGGAACGGCGAGCCACAGGTCGAACACCTTTACGCCGAACAAGAATGCGGCAAGCACCATCGTGATCGGAACCAGTCGCATGCCGCGCATCGATCGAACCCCTGCTGAAGTTGGCTGCTAGCGAACGTGGCGCAGCAGTTCGCGCAACTCGCGCTCGACTTCCGAGTCGGTGGTCGCGGCGTTGACAGCAGCGCCGGGGCGCATGGCGGGACGGGCGGCGGGCTTGGTGACCATCTTGGTGGCGGTCTGGGCGGCGTACTGGCCCGCAGACGAGGCCGCAGGCTTACCAATGTGCTTGGACAACATGGAGCGGGCGAGCGCGTCGGCCTTGGCTTCGGCACGCGCATCGACGCGGCCATCGGGCGTTACCGGCACCCGGCCGCTGCGCTTCAGTTCCTCGCGCAGGCCACGGGCGGCGTTGATTTGGTCCTGGAGCTGGCGCCCGGCGTCCTTGGCGGCGGTCTTGAGCGCTTCGACGCCGGCTTGGGCGCGCTGAGTGGCGCGGTCGAACCCGCCCATTACGCTTTGAATATCGGCTGCCGTGCGGCGCAGCGTTTCAATGCGGCGATTGAGCAAGAAGCCCGCGCTGATCGTGACCACCAGCAGCACGGCGATCAGACCGTCCAGTACGAAACCCATCGTTGGCTCTGCGCCCATTTTCCTGCCCCAAGTCCTTGTTACCAGTTACTGCCGGCGCCCTGACGCTCCGGCCACTACATCTTCGGTTGTTTGCGTAAACTTTGTGTAACTCGGATCGCAACTTTGTCGCCCACCCGGCCCATTTTTCCGCGCATCAGCGGAACGCCGCCGCACGAGAGCCGTACGATGGAGTCCGGGTGTGCGTTCAGCAGGATCGTGGTGCCAACCTTGAAGTCCATGACGTCCTTCAACGACATGGTCTGTTCGTCCAGGATCGCTTGCAGGTCGACTTGGGTGGACCACAGCTCGGTTGCCAAGTGGCCTTCCCAGATGGTGTCGCGGCCGAACTTTTCGCCCATGAACATCTGGAGCAGCAGTTCGCGGATCGGCTCCAGTGTGGCGTAGGGCAGCAGAATTTCGAGGCGCCCGCCGCGGTCTTCCATGTCAACGCGCAGCTTGATCAGGATCGCGGCGTTGGCGGGCCGGGCGACGGTGGCAAAGCGCGGGTTGGTTTCCAGGCGGTCGTACGAGAACGTTACCGGCGACAGCGGCTCGAACGCCGCCGAGAGATCTTCGAGCACGACGCTGACCATGCGCTCGACCAGATTGCGCTCGATGGTGGTGTAGGGCCGGCCTTCGATGCGCATCGTCGCCGTACCGCGGCGGCCGCCCAACAACACGTCGACGACCGAGTACACCAGGGACGAATCGACGGTGATGATGCCGTAGTTGTCCCACTCGGCGGCCCGGAATACGCTCAAGATGGCCGGCAGCGTGATCGAGTTCAGGTAGTCGCCAAAGCGGATCGAGGTGATGCTGTCGAGCGAGACTTCGACGTTGTCGGACGTGAAGTTGCGCAAGCTCGTGGACATCAACCGCACCAAGCGGTCGAACACCACTTCCAACATCGGCAAGCGTTCGTAGGAGACCAACGCCGAGTTGACGATGGCGCGGATGCCCGACTGCTCCTGTTCGGCGCCATTGGTAGCGCCGAAGCCGAGCAGGCTGTCGATTTCCTGCTGGTCGAGAACCCGGGCGGACTGTTCGGTGCCGCCGGCCGCGGTCGCATCGGCCTTGGGTGCTCCTGCCGCGGCATCGCCGCCCGCAGGTTGTTCCCCGCCTTCGCGCGCCATTGCGGCCCACTCGGCCGCCATCTGGTCGTGCGCGTCGTCGCCGCCTGCTGCTTTTTCGTCGGTCATGGCCGCTCCTATTGGACCAGCATTTCTTTGAACAACACGTCGTCGACCCTTTGGGGCGCGATGGCCGCATTCACCCGGGTCAACAGTTCTTCCTTGAGGCGCATGGTGCCACGCGTGCCGGCGAGGTCTTCGACCCGCAATTCGCGCAGGAACACCTGGACCGCGTCCAGCACGCGGGGCAGCTCGGCGGTGATCGCCGGCGCCATCGCCGCGTCTTTGATTTCCAGGGACAGGGCAATTTGGAGCAGCGCGCGTTGATTGCCGGTGGTGGCGAGGTTCACCGTCAGACGCGGAATATCGATGAACGCAGAGGTGCTGGTGGGATGCGCCTCGCCGTGAGCCGCCGCCGCTTCTTCGGTCTTGTGACCGAACAGCGAGTCAAAGAAGCCCATGAAGTACGCGCCGCCGATGCCGCCCAGGATCAAGAGGACAGGCAGACCGACGAACAGGATGATCTTGAGCGGACTAAAACTGCGCCCACCGCCTTCTTCGCCCTCGGCTGAGGAACTCTCTTCCGGCTTGTCCTCTTCGCTCATTGTTCCAGTCCGGTTGGGGCTCAGGTCAGGGCTTTTGCCCTTCGATTCCTAATACTGCGCCACCCTAGGCCACGATAGTTAAGAAGAGTTGAAAGGTGGCCGCGGGAACCTTGGTTTCGCGCCCGACTCGGGCAGGTTCTACCCGGCAAACCCTGCCATCGGCCCCAATCCGCACCGCCTGACCGCGCCGGAGCGCCAAGTTTTCCGCCGCATTCGGCTGGCACGGCACGTGCAACATGCCTCCCGCCGGACCCAACCCCGGTGTGGATGGCCTCGTTAACCAGAACTTGTGCCGAGAGACTGACGGAACCGCGCCATGACGATGGAAAACACCAACTACGTCGCGCTTTCGCACCAGATGGCGTTGCAACGCCGGATGGACATCATCGCGCACAACATCGCCAACGCGAACACCACGGCGTTCAAGAGCGATGCTCCGATGTTCGAGGAGTATCTGATCAACGCCGGGGCGAACACGAAGATCTCGTTCGTCCAAGACTACGGCACCCTAACCAACTTCACCGAAGGCCCGATGGAGTTCACGGGCAACAACTACGACGTGGCGCTGCAGGGCCCAGGCTTCTTCGTCGTGAATACACCGCAAGGGCGGATGTTCACTCGCGACGGCCATTTCGGCGTCAACAGCAACGGCTTTCTATCGACCGCCCAGGGCGACGCGGTGCTGGACGATCGCGGCCAAGCGATCCTGGCCGACCCGGCGCTGGGGCGCATGACCATCAACGGCGACGGCACCCTGAGCATCGGCACCCGGCCGCCAGTGCGCCTCGCGGTTGTCGACTTTGCCAACAACCAGCTGCTGCATCGCGCCGGTGCCGGATACTTTTCGACGACCCAGACCGAGCAGGCGGTGGCGCAGCCCAAAGTGGTCCAGGGGACCATCGAGGGCTCGAACGTCACGCCGATCCTGGAACTCACTCGCATGATCGAGACGACGCGCGCCTATGAGGCGTCGCAGCGCTTGATCGACGTGGACCACGACTTGCAGCGCAAGGTCGCGGACCGCATGCCCAAACTGCGCTCGTAATTCGAAGCATTCAGTAGACCGTTACCGAAGAAGAGGACGCCGCCTATGAGATCCCTCAGCATCGCCGCCACCGGCATGTTGGCCCAGCAGACCAACGTTGAAGTGGTCTCGAACAACATCGCCAACATGAATACGACGGCCTACAAGCGGCAGCGCGCCGAGTTTCAGGACCTGCTGTACCAGGATCTGCGCCGGGTCGGCGCCCCATCCTCCGACGCCGGAACCGTCGTCCCGACCGGCATCCAGATCGGCGTCGGTGTGAAGATCGTCGGCGTCTACCGCATCAATAGCCAGGGCGATTTGACCGCGACGGAAAACCAGCTCGACCTCGCGGTCGAAGGCAACGGGTACTTCCAGGTGACCCTGCCGAACGGCGACAGCGCGTACACCCGCGCCGGCTCGTTCCAGCGCAGCCCCACCGGGCAGTTGGTCACCGCTGACGGCTATGTGGTCCAGCCGGGCATCACGATCCCGCAGGAAGCCATCGACGTCACCGTCAACCAGAACGGCGAAGTCTTGGTGAAGCTCGCCGCCCAGACCGATCTACAGAACGTCGGGCAGCTCGACCTCGCGGTGTTCTCGAACGAAGCGGGCCTGGAATTGATCGGCGACAACCTGCTGCTCGAAACCCCGGCATCGGGCGCTGCCAACGTGGCCACGCCCGGCACCCCCGGGTTCGGCAACATCCGCCAAGGGTTCCTGGAAACTTCCAACGTGAACCCGGTTTCGGAGATCACTTCGCTGATCACCGCGCAACGCGCCTACGAAATGAACTCGAAGGTCATCACCGCCGCAGACGAAATGATGCGGACCGTGACGACCCTTCGCTAGGAGGCTGACCATGCGTTCGCTCCGCTCCATCGCTACCCTGATCGCCACGGCGGCCGCCTTGTGGTCCGCTGCCGCCCTGCCCGCCGCCGCGGACGCCAACGTCGTGGTCGACGGGGCATGGGTGACGCTCGGTCACATCACCGGTGCCACCGGGACCGCCGGCGCGGTGCGCGTGGCGCCCGCCCCCGCTCCCGGCGGACGTTCGATCCTCAATACTGCCGATGTCGCTGCGGTCGCCCGCGCCAACGGCGTGAACTGGAACCCCCAGGGCCTTCGCAACGTAACCGTCGAGCGCAGCGGCGTGGTGGTCCCCAAGACCAAGATCACCGATGCGCTGGCCACTGCGTTGGGCCGCGCAACCGGCAACCGCGCCCTTCAGCCCGACCTGATCGGCGCACCGACGGCGTTCTATGTGCCGACCGGGGCGAGCCCGACGGTCGCGATCGAGAATCTCGAATACGACGCGCCGCGCGGGATGTTCACCGCGACGGTGGTGACGCCTGCATCGGGCCCGGACGCCCAGCGCACGCAAGTGCGCGGCCGGGCCGTATCCATGGCGGACGTACCGGTGCTGATCAACGCGCTGGCGGTAGGAACCGTGATCCAAGCCGACGACATCGGCTGGGCCTCGGTCCGCACCGACCAGAGCCGCGGCAATGTTGCCTCGGACCCTTCCCAACTGGTCGGCCAGACCTTGAAGCGGCACGTGCGAGCCAACGAGCCGATCCGCTTGGCGGACGTGCAAGCGCCGGTCGTGGTGGCGAAGAATTCGACGGTGATGATGGTCGTTGAAGGCCCCGGCCTGCAGCTTTCGGCCACCGGCCGAGCCCTTGAGGACGCGGGCGTCGGCGCGGTTGTCCACGTCATTAACAGCCAGACGCACCAAACCGTGGAAGGCGTCGTCGAAGGTCCCGGCCGCGTGCGGGTCACCTTGCGACGCGCGCCCGTCGCCATCGCCGCCAACTAGTAACCCGTAACCCGAGCAGGATACCCCATGACCCAACGCACCTTGTTGCACGCAGCCGTCCGCCTTGGCGCGATGGCTTCGTGGCTGGCGCTCGGCGCCTGCGCCAGCGTGGTCGAGCGGGTCTCGGAAATCGGCCAGGCACCGCCGATGGCCGCGATCCAGAACCCGCTTGAGCAGCCGACCTACCGGCCCGTCACGACGCCGCTGCCGGCTCTGGAAACGGCGCCGCGCTTGGCCAATTCATTGTGGCGCCCGGGCTCGAAGGCCTTCTTCCGCGACCAGCGTGCCGCGCGCGTCGGCGACATTCTGACGGTCAACGTAAAGATCGATGACAAGGCCGCGGTCAGCAACGCCACCAACCGCAGCCGCGCCGGCACCGACACTGGCGGCATCACCGGCCTATTCGGGCTGGAAGGGCAGCTCACCAAAGTGCTGCCGGACGCCATCGACCCGACGGCATTGCTCGACGTGACCGGCAAGACCACGACCGCCGGCACCGGCGCGGTGACGCGATCGGAAGCCATCAACTTGACCGTGGCGGCGCTGGTTACCCAGATCCTGCCGAACGGCAACTTGGTGATCCAAGGACGCCAGCAGGTGGTGGTGAACTTCGAGCTACGCGAACTAACCGTGTCCGGGATCGTGCGGCCGGAAGACATCAGCGCCACCAACACGATCAACCACAGCCAGATCGCAGAGGCCCGCATCTCCTACGGCGGCAAAGGTCAGATCATGGACATGCAGCAGCCGCGCTACGGTCAGCAGTTGCTGGACATCATCGCCCCGTTCTAACGGTCCGAATGAGGCGACAACGGCCGGCTGTCTCCCCCCAGCCGGCCGTTGGCATTTGCCGGCGATGGTGATGGGGACGCGCGGACGAACGTCCACGCATCGGGCAACGCCCTACTCGTCGCGGTAGCTGCGTTCCCGGCGTTCGTGGCGTTCTTGGGCCTCAATGCTGAGGGTGGCGATCGGGCGGGCCTCCAAGCGCTGGAGGCCGATCGGTTCACCGGTTTCCTCGCAGTAGCCGTAGCTGCCGTCCTCGATGCGCGCCAAGGCGGCGTCGATCTTGCCAATCAACTTGCGCTCGCGGTCGCGGGTACGGAGCTCGAGCGAGCGCTCGGACTCGGTTGAGGCGCGATCGGCGATATCGGGCGCTAGGTTGGTCTCTTCCTGCAGGTGCTGCAGGGTCTGGTTGGACTCGCGCAAAAGCTCTACGCGCCACGTCAGCAGCTTGCGGCGGAAATACTCCTGCTGCCGGCGATTCATAAACGGCTCGTCTTCCGAGGGCCGATACCCTTTCGGTAGACGCACAGGCATAGGCGTTCCTCGCTTCCTGAGGCCGTTAATAATGGCGGCGGAGTATAGGAACGTGACCTTGCCGCCGCAACCGCGGCGCGCAGGGGTCACAAAGGCTTACAGTTCGCCGAGTTTTGCCAGTTCGACGGCGGCGCGTAGCTCGATTTCATCGAGCACGGCAGACAGTTTGGGGTCGTCGATGGCCTCGCGGCGCTTGCGCACCATGTCGAGCAACTGGTGCAGGCGTTCGCGCGGAATTGACCCTTCGAGCAGGCCAATGCGCACTTCGTTCAGGCGGTCGAGAATATCTTCGGCGCGGCGCACGCCAGCGGACCGGCGCGCTGTCGCATCGGGAACCTCTTGCAGCGCAAGCAGCGCGTCGACCGAGGTGACACGGGTTTGCCCCGCGGCCTTGGCCACGGGCTCGCTGCCGCCACTATCGAGTTCCTTGGCGAAGTCCGCGTCTTTGGGCGCCTTCTTACGAAGGCGGCCCGCTTCCGCAGTAGTTCTGATCGGCCCCGGTCCGGTGATCTTCAAAGGGCGATGGTTCCCTCGCCGAGCGGCGCTTGGCCCAAGCTGGCCGCGCACGGGCGACCGTTGGGTACGGATAGCGAACGAATATCACGGAAGACCAAGGCGCGTAACCAATTGTTCCCCCCACCCGGCAAGAACTGCCTCGCACCGCCGCCGCCGGGTCTTTCGCGCCAAGAAAAACGGCCCAATTCAATGACTTGGAATAGCCCCGGGGTGGCACGAGTTTCGCTGTAGGAGACGCAGGAATAAGGAGTCGCCATGTCCCATTGCCTTCGCCGCGTCGTGATCGGGTCGCTGGTTGCCGTACTGCTCGGCCTTGCCGGCGGCGCCCACGCCGACCCGCGCATCAAGGATGTCGCCGACTTCGAGGGCATGCGCGACAACTTGCTGGTGGGCTACGGCTTGGTCGTGGGCCTGAATGGTTCGGGCGACTCGCTCCGCAACTCGCCGTTCACCAAGCAGAGCCTGACGGCGATGCTGGAACGGCTCGGCGTCAACACCCGCGATGCCACGCTGAACACAAAGAACACCGCCGCGGTGATGGTCACCGCGAACCTGCCGCCGTTTGCCCGCCAAGGCAACCGCATCGACATCAGCGTCAGCACGCTGGGCGACGCGAGCAGCCTGGTCGGCGGCACCCTGCTGGTGACCCCGCTGATGGGCGCAGATGGCGAAGTCTACGCCGTGGCCCAGGGCGCCATCGTCGCCGGCGGGTTTGTTGCCACCGGCGCGGCCGAAACGATCACGCGCGGCGTTCCCACCGGCGGCCGCATGCCGAATGGGGCGATCATCGAACGCGAAGTACCGTTTGAATTCGCGCAACGCAGCGACGTGCGCATTTCACTCAAGAATCCCGACCTGACGACCGCGCGCCGCATGAGCGACGCGATCAACAAGTTCCTCGGCATGTCGGCCGCTGCCGCGATCGATCCCGGCACCGTCAACTTGCACATCCCCCAGGCGTTCGCGAACGATCTGGTCGGTCTGCTCACCCAGGTCGAACAGCTCACTGTCGCTACCGACCAGCCGGCCCGCGTCGTGGTGGATGAGCGCAACGGCGTCATCGTGATGGGCGCGCAGGTGCGCATCGACCAGGTGGCGATCGCCCAGGGCAACCTAACCATTCGCGTGACCGAAACACCGCAAGTTTCGCAGCCCGGGCCGTTTACCCAGGCGCAGGCGGTTACGGTGCCGCGCACCAACATCACGGTCGACGAGGGCAACAAGAAGCTCACCGTGCTGAACGGCGGCGTGACTCTGCAAGACCTGGTCGACTCCCTCAACGCGTTGGGGATCAGCCCGCGCGACATGATCTCGATCCTTCAGACCATCAAGGCCGCAGGCGCGCTGCAGGCCGAGATCCTGGTGCTGTAAATGGCCGACGCTCTGACCATGCTGAACCTGTCGCAGGCCAACGCCGCGGCGACCACGACGGTCCCGGCGGATCGCCAGGCGGCGACCCACAAGGCCGCGGAGCAGTTCGAGGCGGTGTTTCTGTCGCAAGTGCTGGACAGCGTGTTCTCGGGCGTGAACCCGAACGCGATGTTCGGCGGCGGCCAGAGCCAGCAGATCTACCGGTCAATGATGAACGAGCAAATCGCCGGGCACATGGTGAAGGGCCGCGGCGTGGGCATCGCCGACGCGGTCTACAAGGAACTGATCAAGCTGCAAGAAGCTCAGGGAATGGGAGGCAGATTGTGAGCCCCACCGACGCCAACTTCACGCGCGTACTGGCGGTCACCAACGAGCTCGCCGCGCTGATCGAAGCTGAGAACACGCTGCTGATCGAGCGCCGGGCGCGCGAATTGGCCAGCACCGAACATCAGAAGGCGGAGTTGAGCCGCACCTACCAGGAAGAACTGATCGCCCTTCGCCGCATTCCCGGCGCCGCCCAGAGCGCGAGCCCGGAGATGCGCCAAGAACTGCGCAAGGCAGGCACCCGCCTGAACCGTGCGCTGGATGAGCAGCGCCGCCGGGTACTCGCGGCACGCACCGTTTCCGAACGGGTACTGCGCGCGATCATGGACGAGGTGGCCAAGGTGCGTTCACCGGTCCAGGCCTACAACCGTACGGCCGCGCCGGCTACGCCGAGCCGCCGCCGCATGGCCGCTACGCCGACGGCGGTCGCCTTTCATCAGGTCGTTTAAACGCACACACAGCGGCACGCGAGCCTGTTGCCCGCGCGCCGTTGGCTGGACGACGACCCGAAGTTAAGTCGTTTCGTCGAGGATCTTGCCGGACATCTCGCGCAGAGCCGCAATGCGGCGTAGCGCGTCCTCGGACGGCCACTGCCCCTTCACTTCGCTCCCGTTGACGCCGCGGTAGACGTAGACCTTGGCCTTTTCGTCGAGCGCAATGCTGAGGTGGGTCCCCGACACCGTCGGCAGAGGTCGCTCGCGCGCGCGTTCGTCCGCTTGACGCTTGTCGCCATCCGGAGCCGTGGCCGCATCGACCGGCCGCGAACCGCCAGGCGCCGGTGAAGGTGGCGAGCCCGCTTCCAGGCCGGCGGCGAACGGCGGTTGTGACGCGTTGGCCGGCTTGGCCGGACCAACAAACGGCGTCACGCCGGGGTTGGAAATGTTTTGCACCATGGTCGTTCACCCTGCCCGAATTTCTCGTGCCCTCTTCCCACTACCAACTACGCCCGCGCAGGCTGATCAGTTGACCAGCCCTTCCATAATGGTCCGATTGACTGCAATCAGCGGCCCGACTTCAGCCCCCTCGCGCAGCACCAGATCCGTGTGACGCTCGACCCACAGTGCGAGCGAAATCAACTTGGCCTTCAGGTCGGTGGCAAGCCAATTGCCCTCGGACTCCAGGTCGGCCCGAAGCGTCGTCCACAAACGGCGATTGCGCTCGAGCGCGCTGACGAACGGCTCGGAACTACGATCGGCGGCGCCCACGGCCATCAGGCCGCGAGTGATATCGGCGAACAGCCGATATTCGGTCGCGCGCGGATGTTCAGCTACGCGCTGCGCCGACGGCTTGTCTCGGAGCGACATATTCCAGTCTTTCCCTCTCAAACGGCAGCAGCTTCTTGCACGACATCAGGGCGCCGTAGTACCGCCCGGCGTTCGCGTCTTCGACGATGGCGACGCATTGGGCGAGCGCTTCGCGATTGGTGATCGCGCTCATGAACTGGGTCACATGTTCCGTGAAGTTCGCCATGTGGCGTTCGCGCGTGTCCTCGTCCAAATACATCATCATCACGTCGAAATAGATGCGTTTTACTGGTGTGTTCGCCTCGTCGGGCAACAGCACGTCCTTTTCTCGCAGAATAGAAACCTTGTTCTGGATCAAAAGACTGGTGCGACGATCGCCGTTTACGACCACCGCTCCGTTGATGACGAACTTTTCACCTGGTTTAAGCGTAATTTTGAGTGCCATGTTCCTGCCGGAGTTCTTCGCGACGTGGTGGCAATCCTAGTCCTCGCTCACCCGCTAGTGGAAGAGCGCCAAAATGCTCTGCGGCCCGGCGTTCGCAATCGCCAGCGATTGGACGCCGAGTTGCTGTTTGATCTGCAGCGCCTGCAAGTTCGCGCTTTCTTCGGCGAGGTCCGCATCGACGAGATTGCCGACGCCCTGCTTCAGGATGTCCTGCAGCTTGGACGTGAACTCTGCCTGGATGTCGACGCGCTTGGCGGACGAGCCGAGCGAGGCGAGCGCGTTCGAGACACTGATGATCGCGGCCGAGATCGCGGTCAGCGCGGTCGCGGCAACGCTGGAGTCGGTCAACGCGGCGGTGTGGATCGCCAGCGTGGTGGTGTCGATCGACTGCTTGGTCACGGTGATGGTGCTACCGTCCACGGTGCTTAATACCTTCAGGTTGGTTGCCGTGGCGTCGATCAGGTTCTTGCCGTTGAAGTCGGCGCTCGTGATGATCGAGTCGATCTGCGAGCGCAGCGAGGTGAATTCCTCGTTCAGCGCCGTGTACGAGTTGGTGTCGAGGCCGGCCTGGCTGGCTTGAATGGTCTTCGCCTTCATCTCGACCAGGAGGTCGGCGATGGCCTTGCCCGCGTCAATGGCGACATTGACGATGGACTGACCGAGCGAGAGGTTGGTTTTGACTGCGCCCAACCCGGCGATGTCGCCGCGCATGTTCTGCGCGATCGCGAAGGTGGCGGCGTTGTCCTTGGGGCCGTTAACCTTGAGGCCGGTAGTGATACGGAGCTGTGTATTGCCGAGCGACTTGGTGGTCGCTGACAAGCTCTGCAGGGCAACCATCGCGCCCTGGTTCGTATTGACCGACATGACCATTACTAGGTCTCCCCATACTTGGTTCGATCCCTGCGTTCTGCCGGGTGAGAGCTTTTGCTCCCGGGGAGTTCACAGCAACGCGCGTGCCATCCCCGGGGAGACCCGGAAGGCCAATGAATCCGCGCAAGTCTGGCGTAAGGATCGTAAGGGAGCCCGGCAGTTCGTGCCGGGGTCCCGGCAAAGTTTGCCGGTTTTCAGGAAGAAATTGCCGAGGCGGTCAGAATCGCACGACCGTACGCAGCTGTGCCGCCCCCTAGATCCGGTCGAGCCAACTCGTTACCGGAGCCGCTTCCGGCACCAGGGCCGCCGAGCGTAGCAAGCGATGGTATCCAGCCCCGGCTTCGGCCCCTCGGACCGGCAACGCCATCGCGGCGAAGCCAGGGTCGGTGAAGTTGCAGCGCAGCGGCAAACCTTGGAACAAGGCACGAACGGAACCGGCGACGGAGGCGAACCGGTCGTCCGGTCCACCGTATTCCACGATGGTGACGGCCGAGGTGGCTTTGGCAACGACTGCGTACCACGAGGCGTGATTCGGCCGGCCGGCGTAGACGATCAGCAGTTCGCTCGCCCACGGGAACCCGCGATTGATGCCGGTCCAACAGCCGCGATCCAAGGTGCGGAAGATGGTGCCGGGACGGTCGCGGCGCAGGGAATCGAAGCCGGTGTGGGGCAACGTGGCAAGCGGCGCGGACAGGATGCCGGGCTCGCTGGCCAGGGCCGGGACGTCTAAGTCGCAATACGTCTCAGCGCCGAGGTCGCGGAATCCCATGGCACGGTAGAAGTCGACCAAATAGTCGCGCGCCCACATCATGATGAATGCGGCGCCGACGTGTTCTTCGCGCTCGACCGCCGCATGGACCAGCTCACCACCCAGACCGCGGCGGCGCAGCGATTCCGGCACGCACACATAGCCGAGGTTCACGCCCGCGATGCCGCTGGGCATGCGCCAGTTGCGCGCCAGCATGCCGGCGACGATCCGGCCGTTCCCTTCGCGCAAGCACCAGGTGCGGTCATCGGCGACCGGAACGTACTGGGCCAGGCTCGGGCGGCCGGGGCGATCGAAGATCGAGGCGATGAAGGAGACCACCTGGCGGCGGTCGCCCGCCACCAAGCCATGGTCCCGCGTTTCGACGGGCTCTTTAGACCGAGCGGTGACGTGCATATTCATGAAGCGCCTCGATAGTGCGGTGAATGTTGGCGATCGGCTGCGCCGGACCGCCCGGTAGGAACAGGCCGCCGGCGTCGAACCGCCGTGAGTTGGGGAACTCGCCGGTGGCGCCGAGGTATGGCGATAGGTCGAGGTCGGGCAGGAACTGGCGAGTGCCAATGCCGCGGTCCAGCAGGAACCGCATCAAGCGGGTGCGCTCGGCGCGGCCCGACCTGACGCACACTTCGGTCCACAGCGGCACTTCGCCCGACGCGATCCTGACCGGAATGATTTCCAAGAAGTCGAGATCGGCGAGGCCGTTTACGTAGGTCTCGTAGACCTCGGTTACATGGGCGACCTTTTCAGGGCCGCGGGCAACCTGGACCACGCCGATGGCGGCGAGGACGTCGTTGAATTTGAAGTTGGAGCCCAGCATTTCATAGGCGTCCGACAACGTGTCGTTCACGCCATGCACCTGCACGCGGCGCATGCGCTTGAGCAGGTCGTCGTCGTGCACGACACAGAAGCCGCCCTGCCCGGTCGAGCACAGCTTGGTCATGCCGAGTGAAAAGCAACCGATCGTCGACTGGGTGCCGAGATAGCCGCCGGAACCCTTGGACAGGAATGCCTGGGCAGTATCTTCGACCAGCGGAACGCCGTGGCGCTGCGCGATCTCGTTGAGCGCAATCATGTCGACGGCACGGCCATTGAGGTGCACCGGCAGGATCGCCTTGGTGCGCGGCGTGATGGCAGCTTCGACTTGGGAGACGTCGAGAGCCGGGATATCGGCGCACACGTCGACCAGCTTCACTTTGGCGCCCAGCATCAATGCGGCGTGGGCGGTGGCCATGAACGTGCGGTTCGGCACAATCACCTCGTCACCGGGGCCGACGCCCAGGGTCATCAGCGCCAGGGTGAGCGCCATGCTGCCCGAGGTGGTTGCCACGACATGCGGCACGCCCAAGGTCGTGGCGATCAGGGTCTCCAGCTCACGCGTGACGGGACCGCCTGAAATGTGTTCAGCGCGCATCTCCAGCATGACCCGCTGGACCTCGGCCTCGCCCATGGAAATCCGCCACCAGCGGATGTCCTGATCGGGCATCGCGGCGTTGGCCGGCACAGCGACCGCTCGGGCGTGGGCGTTCATGGAAGTCTCGCGATCTGCGTGGTTAGCGCGTGCGCTCAACGATGTCGGGCAACGGGACGATGAACCGGCCGCCCTGCGCAACGTAGGCCTGCTGTTTGGCAATGATCGGATCGGCGTAGCGCCAGGCGAACACGATGATGGCGCCGGGGCGCATCTCCATGACGGCCGCGGTGGGATACACCGGGATGGCATAGCCCGGCCCGCGCAAGTGGCTGTCCTTGGACGGGTTGTCGTCGAACAGGCAACGGATGCGACCGGTCAGGCCGAATTGGTGGAGCAGCGTCGAGGTGCCGACCGATGCGCCGTAGCCGGCGACGAAGCGGCCTTTGGCCTCTTCGCCGTCGATGATCTCGTTGAGGCGCTGGGCCACCGACTGCACGCGGGCGGTGAACGGCCGGTAGTAGTCGAGGCCGAACATGCCGCGGCGCTCTTCGTCGGCGACGCTGGCCGCAACCGACGGCGACACGACACGCGCGCCGCCCTTGCGCTGCACGGTCACGCGAATGGACCCGCCCTTGGTTGCGATACGTTCGACGTCGATGACCTGGAAGCCGTGACGGTCGAAGTGGGTCGCGAGCGGCCGGATCATGAAATACGACAGGTGCTCGGTGTAGACCGTGTCGAGTAGCAAGTGATCGATCACGTCGGCGCCATACTGCGTCTCGAAGATGAACACGCCGTCCGGAGCGAGCAGCGGATCGAGGCCGCGGGTGAAGACACCAACGTCGGGGACGTTGGCGATGACATTGTTGGCAATGACGACGCTCGCCTTGCCCTGATCGCGCGCAATCTCGCCGGCCAGCGCAGCGTCGAAGAAGCGCGCATGGGTCGGGATGCCGGCGGCGGTGGCCTGGGCGGCGATCGCCTCTGCGGGGTCAACGCCCAAGACGCGCTGCCCGGCATCGAGAAAATAGCGCAGCAGGCTACCGTCGTTGGAACCGACCTCGACGACCAGCGCATCCTTGGCGGGCTTCACACGCTCGGCGACCCGTTGAGCGAGGCCGCGGAAGTGTTCGACCAGGCCTAGGGACGACGCGGTCGTGTAGACGTAGTTGCGGTAGTTGAACTCGGGATCGATGCGATGGCTGGTCTGCAGGTGGCCGCAGTCCCGGCACAGCATGAGCTCCAGGGGCGCGGCCGCGAATGCATCGTCGGTGCGCAGTTGCTCCGGCACCGCGAACGTCGGCGTGGCGATCGGCATGGGCGCAAGCGGCACGGCTTCCACGAGCGACGTTGAGCGGCACAGGATGCACTCGCTCAACGGGAAGTAGAGCGCCTTCATCTGCCGGATCGGGGTGTGCTTCATTGGGTCGCCTCGAAGTTCGGGAAGGGTGCAACTTCGCCGACATAGCCGGCACCGACGAAGTTCGTGCGATCGTGCTTGCGCATGGAGCGAGTGTGGCCTGTTGGCGGTTAACAAAGGGCAAACCGCTGGAACTGCGGGCATTCCCCTCCAACCATCGAATGCAAGCCCAGTGCCACGGTTAGCGGAGCCGACCCATGCCGAGCCAGTGGCGCAAAAGCACAGAACCACGGCGTCTTCGCCGCGGCCCCTCTCTGTTGATCCGGCTGTTGTGTTAGCCCCTCGCCGCAGGCCGCAACGCGCTAGGCGGCGTAGTGGTACTCCACGCGACCGCAGTATTCGGCCAGCGCCGCGCGCCAATGGCGCAGTGGCGGAAGCTTCTCCTGGCGAAGCGGCGTGATTGGGTGCTTGCGCGCCGCGGTCGGGAATTCGACGTGCGATACGGGCTCCACCTCGGCGCGCCAGCCGAGCATCTCGAAGGCGGCCGAAACCAGTTCATACAGTGACGCGCTCCCGGTATCGACGACGTGGTAGAGGCCGTAGTTGATGTCGCCCTCGATCGCCGCGCGCACCACGGTAGCGACGTCGGCGGAATAGGTGGGTGAACTCACGATGTCATCGGCAATTCGCAGATGACGGTCGCCGCCGCGCACCCGCGCGATCATCTTTTCCAGGAATTGCGGTTTGCCGTCGCTTTCGCCGAACTGCACCGAGATGCGGAACACGAAATGCCGCTCGCACCCGCCAAGAATCGACACGTCCGCCATGTACTTGGTGAGGCCATAGATGTTCACCGGGTCCGGCACATCGCTCTCGCCAAGGAAATCGCGCTTGCGGCCGGAGAACACACCGTCCGACGAAAAATGCACGAGCTTGAACGCCTGGCGTTCCGAGTAGTCGGCGAGCAGCCGCGGCAGCAGCGTATTCAGGCGGAATGCACGATCGGGCTCGCGTTCGCACGCGTCCTCGCCGAGATGGGCGATACAATTGACCACGACGTCCGGCTTGGTATCGGCCACCATCGCCCCCACCATCGCCAAATCATTGGCATCGAGGACCGCGGAGTTCGCGCCGAGGACGTCGTACTTCGGTCCGAGGGCGGCGCGAATGGCGGTGCCGACCTTGCCGGTATGACCGAGGATGAGAACCTTGGGCCGCATATTCGTTTCTCCGAAGCCGATTGCCTGCAACAATTACCCGGCGAGTATTACGGAAAGGCTAAGGCTCCAACGGGCGCCGAGGCCCCTGTAACAAGTATGGGTGTTCCCGGGTATGCCTGAGGTCTGCAATTCATGTTCCATTCGGCGCGGGCGCGATTCGGCGTGAAGAACGGGCAGGAAGTGCGCCGGGCGGCAAAAACTGCCGGGCGGTGGTGGCAGAACTTGCCGGGCCCGGGGGCGCGCCTCGGTGCGGGAGCACTCCTGGTGGCCCTTGCCGCCTGCGCTGGAATGAAGCCGCCCCCGGCGGACGCCCCCGAGGCCACCGTGCGCAGCTATTGCCGCAGCCAGGCGAACGTGGCGGCGATGGGCGCGCCGGGTGCGACCGCTGCCCCATCGCCCCGGACGCCCAATGCGGGGACGCAGCTCCAGGTCGAAGCGGCTTTGCGCGACTGCATGGCCCGCTACGGTCTGCAGCCGTGAGCGCAGGCCGCGGATAGCTCAGTGACCGATTTCGGCCTCACTCGCACGGGCGGCGCACTCGCGGCAACCCGACGGCGGTTGATCATCATCGGCGCTTCGGGCTTGATCGGCCGCCCATTGCTGGCTGCAGCCCTTGCGGAAGGCAGGCCGGCAGTCGGCACCTATTTCGCCAACCCGGCGCCGGGCTTGGTGCCGTTCGACCTCGCGCGTCAGGACCTGGTTGAAGTGTTCCCGGAGCTTGGTCCCGACGACGCCGTCGTGCTCCTCGGGGCGCGCAAGGACGCCAATTGGGTCTTCGCTAACCCGTTGGAGTCGCAAGAGATAAACGTGGATGGCGCGCTTCATGCGATCCGGCGTGCGAACGACGCTGGCGCACGCTTGGTCTTCGCCTCGACCGAATTCGTATTCGACGGCGTTGCGGGCGGCTATTCGGAATCGGACATCCCGAATCCCTCCACGTTGTATGCGCAACAGAAGGTCGAGGTCGAGCAGGCGATCCAATCGGGCGGCGGCTCATGGGCGATCGCACGCACCGGCTGGACGGTTGGCTGGGAGCGCGCGGATACCCAATGCCCGGTGCTGAACACCTACCGTTCGCTGCTATCACCGGGCGCGGTCATGGCCGACGACAATATGTTCACGCTCACCGACGTACGCGACACAGCAACCGCCCTGCTCGCGCTGGCCGACCGCAGCGACAGCGACGTGTGGCACGTTGCTGCCGCCCCGCCGGTTGTACGCACGGACCTTGCCGACTGGGTCATGGAAACGAGCCGGCAGCGGGCGCGGATGGGCTACGAGCGCGTGCGCTTCTCGGACATTCCCTACCCTGAGCCACGGCCCGAGCGCTCATGGATTGTTAATCACAAGGCGGTACAGAACTTGCAGATCACGTTCGCAGAGCCGTGGCGAACGGTGGAAAGCAAGGTGAGGCTACTCGACGCATGGTTCGACTCAAGCCAACGACTTCAGGGACCGCCGCCACACGAATCCCAGGATTCCTAGGGGTAGCGCACGCCTCCACGCCGGCCGAGGCGTGCGACGCCTGCCATCCTAGCGTGCAAGATTTCCTGGACGGCCACGAGGCCGAGGCCCGCAAAGAACGCACCGCGCACGCCCGTGGCGCCGCGGCGGAATAGGAGCCAGCAATGACCACCCGCGAAAGCTTCTCCAAAGAATACTTGCGCCGCCGCATCGACACGCGCGGCAGCTATGAAGACCTGCTGACCTTTCCGCGCTACTTCGACATGGAGACGGTGAACGCGTGCAATGCACGCTGCCCGATGTGCACCATCGACGACTGGCAGCGCGACTCACCGACCATGAAGGACGAACTGTTCCAGAAGATCGCGGAGCAGATGTTCCCGCACGCCGAAACGATCAAGCGCGTGAACCTGTACCGCGACGGCGAGCCCCTGCTCGACAAGAAGATGCCGAAGCGCATCGGCATTCTGAAAGCTGGCGGCATCCGGGAAGTTTGCATTTCGACCAACGTCGCGTTGCTGGACGAGCGCCGCTCGACGGCGATCCTGGAGGCCGGCCTCGATTCGATCATCTTGTCGATCGACAGCCTGCAGAAGGACGTGTTCGAAGCGATCCGCGTGCGCCTGAACTTCGAAGAAGTGATGGAAAACGCCCTGCGCTTCATCGAGCTGCGCGACAAGATCCGGCCCTCGTGCCAGATCCGCGTGCGCATGGTGCGGCAAGACTCGAACAAGGACGAGTGGCCGGAGTATGTGCGGTTCTGGCGCCCGAAGCTGCAGGCGAGCGACCGCGTCAGCTATCACAACATTCACAACTGGGGCGGCCAGTTGCACCACTTCAAGGCGGTGGAAGACAGCCGCGAGCCGAACCTGCCGTGCGTGGCGCTGTGGTCGCTGATGGTGATCTTCGCTGACGGCCGCGTGCCGCTGTGCAACGTCGACTACAACAACCTGTTCCCGACCGGCGATGCGACACTGCAGTCGCTGGAGGAAATCTGGCGCGGGAAGGTGGCGAACGAACGCCGCGGTCTGCACCTGAAGGGTGAAAAGAACTGCATCAGCCTGTGCACGAACTGCAATGTGTGGGACGAGCCTTCGGACGTCCGCCACGTATCCGGCGAGTTCGCTTCCGCCACGAGCATACCTACCGCGCTGTAACGCGGGCCGCAGAGTCCATTGGCAAGCGAGGCGTCATGTCCAGTCTGAGCCCCACCACTTTGGCACCCGCGGCCTCCCCGCTCGCCTCCATAGCCGAGCCGTGGCGCGTCTTGGAAGATTCGCGCCCGCCTACCCTCGCGATGCTGGCGTCGGCGACGTCACGGTTGGCCGAGGACGCGCACGATCTAGCGGCCATGCTCACGATTATTCGCCTGGCGACCAGCACCGGAGACCTCGTTTTGGCGAAGCGCTACGCGACAGCGGCGATTGCGGACTGCGAGGGCCGCAACGATCTTCAGAGTTTGAGCGCAGTCTCGTGCTTCATCACCCGGTCCGTGGACCCCGACTGGGGCCTGAACCTGGTGCTGAAGAAGTGCATTGCCGGGGGCCGCTTCGAGATGGGCAACCCCTGCTACGAGGAAGCGTTGAAGGCTGTGGGCCTGCAAAGCCTGCTACGCGACCTGATGCAATCGGGCGCGGCGGCGGGAAAGATGTACAACGTCAACGGCTTCTCGGGCATCGACGTTGAGCAGCAGCAGGCCAACCGCGCCAAGGGGTACGGCTACGCGTTTCTGAACACCATGCCGAAGTCGGGCAGCGTATTCCTGGCCGATCATCTGGCGTCGTTGTACCGGACGCCGTTCGCCCGCATCGGCGTCGACAGCTTCCCGCGCAGCTTGGTAATTCCGGGCCGCGCCGAGGTATTGGCGCAGGGCGGCCTGTGGGACCAAATGCACTTGGACGCCAGCCCGGAAAACCTTGACCAGCTCGAGCGCGCCGGCATCCGCAAGATCTACCTCCATGTCCGCGATCCGCGGCAGGCCACCCTGTCGTGGGCGCACCATTTAGAGAGCGCCGACATGACGGGCGGCAATGCCGTTCTATCGCGCGGCGTTGTGGAAGCAGTTGCCTTCCGGCTACGACGCACTGCCGTGGCGTCGGAAGCTGGATTGGAACGTTCAGTATTCGTATCCCGCGTTCGCTCGCTGGGCGCAGGAGTGGCTGGACGCGATGGCCACGCAGTCGCATCGCTTCGACATCCGCGTCAGCGAGTTCGCCGCCTTTGCCGCAGACCCCACCGCGGCCGTGAACGACCTTCTGGCCTTCTTCGACATTCCGGACCGCTTTGATCGCACGAGCAGCGTCTCCGGCATGAGCCACTACCGCAAGGGCCGCGCCGACGAATGGCGTGAAGTGTTCAGCCCGGCGCAGCTGGAAGCCATGGCCGGACTCATCACACCGCAAATGCGGGATACGTTCGGCTGGGCCTAGCCGCGTACCCCAGCGCCGGAAAAGACCCGTTAGGGTTTGACCAGGTAAGCGCCTGGTACGTTGGTCCAGGTGAACGTCTGGAGCCGGATGCCGGGCTTGTCGGCAAGGAACTCGTCTACCGCCGCGGTTTCGCCCGGCCAATCGGCGATAGCGTATTCGTCAAAAATCACGACCCCGCCCCGGCTGACCTTGTTCCACAGTGCATTCAGCGCTGCCTTGGTCGGCGCATAGAGATCGCAATCGAAGTGAACCAGGGAGAACCTAACCCCCGGACGTTCGGCGGCGAACTTCGGCACGGTCTCTTCGATGTTGCCATCGACCAGAACGATCCTGGGCTTGCCGGGGATGAAGCGGTCGGAGTCGAAAATCTCGATCGCGCTTTCCAGTTCGGCGCGGTAGGCGCCCGGGTCGAACCCGCCGGCGACGCGGCCAACATCGGCACCGTTGACCCCGTCTTGTTCCGAAAGCTTGGTGAAGCCGCGCCAGTTGTCGAAGCCGTAGACGACCTTGGTGCGATCGCCCACACAGTACGATTCGAGCAGGTTGCCCCAGGTGAACAGGCCCGCACCGCGGAACACGCCGAGTTCGGCGATGTCCCCCGGAACGTCCAGGGTCATCTTGAACAGCTCGACGTGGGCGAGAAAGCGCTTGAGCGCTTGCCGCCGCGCCAGCACCGCGAACTGTTTGACCGCCGTAATTGAGTCGATGCCGAACCTGTGGCAATGATCGGCGATCCGGGCTTCCACGTCGCGGTCGAGGCCCGACTTCTTGAATCCGTCAGAGGTATCGAGGCGCGCGTTCATAGCGCCATCCCCGCTGCCGTGGCCTGGGGCGCGACAAGCACGCCGCGGGCAATGTCAAGGTAGTGCTTCGTAGAGCGCGCGCCTTCACCGAAGAACCGGTAGTCGGCGCTGAGGCGCGTGCGATTGGAACGGTTGGCCATCGACTCGTGGACGGTTGTCCGGTCCATCACCACGATGTCGGTCGGCATGAGCGGGTGCAGTTCCACGCGATCGAAGCCGCTGGTCTTGACCGGCGGCAACCAGCCCGACGGGTTGGCGTCGCCCAACGCCAACGAAGCATCGTCGGCCAAGTGACTGCCGGGATACACAGCCATGCCGGCGCACTCGCTATCGATGTCGACCAGCGGCACCCACACGGTGCAGAACCTCTCCAGGTGGGCGTTGTAGCTGTCATCGCGGTGTGCCGGAACCGCGGCGCCGCCGTTGCCGGGCAGCACGAAGCGGAACATCGGCGGCATGTGCGCATACAGCGACTTCGTCCCGAGGATGCGGTGCAGAAGCCGCGACTCGTCGAGGTGCTGTGGAATCGCCCACGACACCTGGTTGAGCCGCGCGGAAAGCGGGAAATGACCCTGCAGCAGGCGGCGGTCCGCCTGCACCAACGCGGGATCCTGCAAGAGCGCAGCGATGCGGCCCCCTGCTCCGGGCGTTGCCGTAGATAGGCCGTAGCCGGCGAGGACCTCGTCCACCGCCGCCAGGGACTGCCGCAGATGGTTGCCCAGACGGTCGCAGACCTCGGAGGGCAACGCACCAGTCACAACCACCACGCCGTTTTCGCGGAAGCAATCCTCGGCCTTGTCCGCAGCGCCACGTTCGGCGGCAGCGACAGTGATCGACGCGATGGTCGTGTTCATGGGAGTACTCCGGCTTACGCGGATGCGGACGTTAGCTGCTGCGGGCCCTGGCTGGGTCCGGCCCAACCCGGTTGTGGCCAACACACGTATTCGACGCCGGGCCGCGCGAGACGCGCGGCGATCCGCTCGCCGATCGGCGGCGGCAGGGCGCTGATGACCGTGCTGCCAGCCGGGACGTCGGCCGGGTGATAGATCGGAACCCCGAGGAGGCTGCGGCCGACGCGGCCCAGATCCTCGTCAACGAAGAAATCGGCCGTTCGGTCGGTCGCCTCGAACAACCATATGCCGCCGATCGAGGTGCCAAATATGCCCATACGCGGACGCTCGCGCCGCACCGTCATCGTCAGACCGGCGAGTCCGCCGAGCCATGCCAAGCTGTTCGCGCACAGGCCGGACTCGCCATGCGGGCGGCGCTCCAGCGCGATGGCGTCCGTTGACACGCCGGGACCGGCGACCAGCGAAAGTTCCTTGGAGGCCCAGGTGCGCACGACCCGGACGTTCTTGAAGCCGGCAGCGATTGCGGTTGCAGCCAACGTGTGTTCGGTGAAGTGGGTGCAGTGGTCGACGACCATCAGGTCGAAAGGATTCGCTTCCGCGTCCGGTACCTGGACCAGGAGCACGCCGGTGTCGCTGAGCTTCGGCGCGACCTCGGCCAGGAAGGCGACCGGATCGACCATGTGTTCGAGCGAATGCACCAGAGAAATGAAATCGTAGCGCCCCGTGATGGCGGTGAATGTGCCGCGGTGGAAGCTACAGCCGGGTGCAATGCTTTCGATTGCGCCCCGAAACACGCCTAGCCGGTCGTAGCCCGCGAGGGACCAACCGGGACGCGCAGCATGGAACGCCCGCAGCATCACACCGGTGCCGCAGCCGATATCCAGCATCTTGCCGCCGTCGCCGAAGGGGAGCGCCAGCATCAGCCGTTCGAGCAACACCTCGGAGCGCGACTTGAGAACACCGGTGGTCGGGCTGGCGACCTTTTGTTCGGCCCCGCCTGCCTGGTGGTAAGGGCTGTAGCCGCGGTACACGCGCGCCGACTCTTGGCGCCAGCGGCGGTTGATGACCTTTTGCACCGTGCGGCACGCCGGGCACTGCCCGAGCAACAGTGGAGCGGTCCAGCCACGGCAATCGGAGGAGACGAGCTGCCAGCCGCTGAGGCTGATCGGCGCCAGCGCGCGGGCCGCGCCGCAAATGTGGCACTGCCCCGCCTCGGCGGCGGGTGCCGGTGCTGCCGTTCGTAGGGCGAGGGCAAGGTTGGCTTGTGCCATCTCGAAGCTCATTGGACACCCCCCGGTCCCGGGGCCGTTGCGGGAGCCAACGCGCCCCACGCCGACCCGACTGAGCCTAGGTCCAAATGGTTAGCGGCCCGTGAACCGTGCGCCCGCATGCCCTACTTTCGGATCAAACTGAGGTATTGCTGGCCGCGCCCGAACCACGGGCCAAACCGGCGCATTCCCGCAACTGCGGTGCTGGTGATGCCGGCGCCGACGACCTCGCCGAACTCTTCCAGCGCATCCGCGGTGCTGGGCGAGAACGACCGCACCAGGCGGGCAATAGTCCGCGACTGAACGACAATTTCGGCCAGAGTCTCGGGCGCGCGGGTGTGGCGATAGTGTTCTTCAAGATCGAACACGAGGTCGCACAGCACGAGCAGCTTCTGATTCTCGAGCTCGGCACGGGGCGCGAACTCGCAACGATAGTCAAGGTGGTTATGGAGGTTGCGCCAGAACCCGGACAGCGCGACTTCGTTGTAGCGGCGCGCTTCGCCGTGAATGTCTTTGTACCAACGCCAATCGGTGAGGAAGCTCGGCGACGCCCCGTAGACGTCGCAGCCCACATCCAGCGCGGCGATGGCGTCGGCAATGCTGAACAGCCTCCCGCGGTACGGGAACAACATGCTGTCCAGCACCCAGTCCTTGTGGCTGCGGCTCATGCCCTTGAGGGTGCGCAGGTGCGGCGCAAACGCTCCCACCAAGCTGGTCGCGGTCTGGTCGGTAGACGCCGCGGGGTCCAGCAGCGCGGTTGCCAACACCCGGCGCAGGGATTCAGGCAGGAAGCTGACCGAGTCCATGCAGGTAATGACGATCACCCCGCCCGGCTTCGCGAAGCCCGCCACGTGGCGGGCCAGGCCCGGCGCGTCGGGCTGCGCCGACAACACGGCTTCGCACAGAACCAGGTCGAAGCGATCCGCGGTGCGGAAGTCTTCGATCAGCGACGGAACAATTTCGTGCTTGAGTCCGCCGCGGGCGTGGCGCGCCAGCAGTGCGCGCGTCTCCTCGATCCCACGCGGGTTGCCGTCGACCAGTACGTAGCGCGACGGCCCGAGCGCGCTGGTGTAGCAGGCGTTGTGCCCGGAGCCAGGGCCGAACTCCACCACCGATCGCCCGGCGATCAGCGCCGGGACGATGCCCAGGTGACGGTACAGCGCCTCGCGCCGCTGAAAATGGCGGTCGAGGTCGGAAATGTCCTGCGAGACCGGCGAGATCGACTCGCGCCCGTAGAAATCGAGATAGGGGCTGGCGACGCCCTGCGCAGCGGTTGCGGTGATCATGGCGCCGTTACCGTGTCCGGAACGTCAATGTCCGTGAGACGCCCCGCGACCCGGGCGGCCCACATCATCTCGATGGCACGTTCGAGATTGCGCACGTAGCGGTCGCCGTCGAACAGGGGCTGCGTCAGCCGATTGGCCTGAATCTTGGCCCGAATGGCCGCGCGGCGCGCCGGGTCTTCCGCCAGGGCGACGGCCAGTTCCTCGTAGGCGTCGATTGTCGTCGTAGTCAGCTCCGGCATGCCCAAGGCGAGCGCGAAGCTGGAACCATTGCGCGATGCCGGGGTGGCGCCGGCGCAGTTGATCACCGGCACACCGGCCCAGAACGCATCCATCGTGGTGGCGCCGCCGCCGTGGTGGCGCGTGTCGAGCGCAACGTCGGCAAGGGCCAGACGCGCCAAGTGCGTGGCGTGAGGGCGAATATCGGCGAACACCAGTCGAGCGGGGTCAACGCCCAGTTCCAGCGCGGCACGCTTCAGGTTCTCGCAGGTCTCGGGCGACCAGCGGCCCAGCCACAGCACGCTCTTGGGCACGCGATGCAGGATGCGCATCCACACCCGGAACATCGTCGGCTCGAACTTGAATGGCTGGTTGAAATTGGTAAACACGATGCCGTCTTCCGGCAGGCCCTCGGCAGCGCGGCTCTGGGGTTCGGGCGCGATCAGCGCCGGGTTCGGCGCCATCGACGTGTGCGGCAGGTAGACGGTGTGCTCGGCGTTGTGGACCGCTAGGTGTGGCGGCATGAATACCCGATCCGTGATCAGATAGTCGATGTACGGCCCGACGGTGATCGAGTAGCCCAACATGTGGGCCTGCACCGGTGCCGGCCGGAGGGCGACAAACGGCTGGCAATTGATGGACGTGTGCCCGCTCACGTCGATCAACACGTCGACGCCATCCGCACAGATCGCCTGTGCGGCTTGCTCTGGGCCCATCGCGTTGACGTCGCGGAAGTGCTCGAACGACGCACGGTAGGTACGTTCGAAGTCGCTGCCGGCGCTGGCCCGGGCGGAATATCCAAACACCTCGAACCGCGTGCGGTCGTGGCGATCGATCACGTTCTTAAAGAGTTGCGGAAAGCTGTGCAGGAACGTGTAGGGCAAGGCATACCCTACGCGGATGCGCCGCTTGGGTTCGGTTCCCCACGCTGCGATGCGGCCGGTGAAATCGAAAGAGCAGCGGATGCCCTGACTTTCGTTCTGCTTCATTACAGCGCGTGCTGAGTGGCGCGCCGCCCGGGCGGTGAACTCGTAAGGCACCGGCAGGTTGTGCATGTCCTGGATGTCGACCCCATGGGGACGATCCGCCGCGATGGCGTCGGTCACGTGCCTGACGACGCCGGCAATGAACCCGTCGTAGTCGCCCCAGTTGCACAGGGCCAATTTCATTTCGATCGAACGGGCCACCGCGTAGCTGTTGCCTGGATCGATCGAGCGGACAAACTCGAAGACACTTAGGGCCTTTTCGCGCAGGCCGGCACGTTCATACGTGCTGGCAAGCACGAGAGCGACTCCGGCGTCGTCGCTGGTGTTGCTGTGCATGGCGCGCTGGGCCGTCACCATCGCGTCGGCGTGGCGGCCCAACATCGACAGGGTCACCGCCTTTACCTTCAGCAACTGAACCGCACCCGGATCAATAGCCAGTCCGAGGTCGGCCCACTCCAGCGCCTCGGCCTCTTCGTGGAGGTCGTGAGCGATGTTCGCCAACAGCGAAAACGCGTCGACGCTGTGCGGATCAATGGCCTGGGCCTGCGCGGCGTAGGCACGCGCCTCCGCCAAATGACCGCGAACGCGAAGCAGATTGCCGAGGGCGATCGAGGCTTCCTTGCGCTCCGGGTCGGCGACCGTGAGATCGCGCCAAATCCGCTCGGCCTTGTCGCGGCGGCCGCTGTAGTCGAGGGTCAGCGCCAGATTGAACCGGCCTTCGTAGAGGCCCGGCGCAAGGCGCACGACGTCGGTGAAGCATTGCTCGGCTGGCTCGATACGCTTGTACTTGAAATGCAACCCGCCCAAGTGGAGCGCGGTTTGCGTGTCATCGGGATCCAAGGCGCGCGCGCGATCCAAGACCGTGAGCGCCTCGTCATCGCGGCCGAGCACCGTGAGGAGACCACCGTAGTCCCGGAGTACCGGGGCGCCCCCGCCGCATTCAGCCGCCACGGCAAACGCCTCGATCGCAACGTCGGGCCGGCCGATGGCGACCAGATGATTTGCCAGGCGATGCCACGCTTCGGGCTCGTCCGGCGCAAGTTGCGTCGCGGCGCGATAGTGCGCCTCCGCATCGGCACCCGCCCCTGCCGCGGCGTATGCCTCGCCCAATAGGCAGCGGGTGTGTGCATCGTTCGGTGCCAGGGCGACCGCGCGGGAGAGCATGGCAATGGCTTCGGAAAGCTGGCCCTGCGCGATCAGCAGCGCTCCCAAACGGGTGTGTGCGGTCGCGTTGGCGGGCTCTGCGGCGAGCGCGGCGCGGTATTGCTCGGCAGCCTCGATGAATCGGCCGTCCCGAGCAAGGAGGCCGCCAAGGTTGAGCCGGGTTGCGCCGTTACGGGGCAGCAGAGCGACCGCCGCGCGATACCGCACCTCGGCGCGCTGAAAGTCGCCGGTGACGGTATGGAGGTTGCCGAGATTGGTGAGCAGATCGCCGTCCGAGGGCGCCAGCGCCAGCGCACGCTCGTACAATGCCGTCGCATCGTCATAGCGGCCGCTTGCGGCCCGGATCACCCCAAGGTTGCTGAGCGCGGTGACGTTGAGCGGATCCTGATCCAGCACGCGCTCGTAAGCCGCCGCCGCCAGATCGACACTGCCGAGCCGGTGGAAGCGCAACGCCTCGGCGAGGACAGCAGCGACGTTTGTCCCGGGGCGGCGGACCGGGGTGTCCAGCACGGCGGCAGCGGGAGTCATTGGATGATCGCCGGCACGCGCAGCAACTGCGGTGGCCGCCCTGCTTCGTAGTTCTCCCACATCATCTCGTACGCACTCTCCAAATGGCGCGTGAACAACTTGATGTCGAACAACGGAGAGGTTTTGACTTTGGCCGAAAGTTTGGCGCGGGTGGCAGCCAGCTTGGCCGGGTTCAGCGCCAGATCGACGGCGACGCGCTCGTAGTCGTGCATGGTCGCGCCGATCAATTCCGGCATTTCGACCACTTCCAGAAGGTTGCGGCCGGTGCGGTTGCTGACGTTGGTACCCGCCGTGACGACGACCGGCACGCCGCGCCACAACGCATCGACGGTGGTTGCGCCGCCGACATGGTAGAAGCTGTCGAGGCAGATATCGGCCAGCGGTAAGCGCGCCATGTGGTACGGGCCGCGGATCGTGCTGGCAAACACTAGGCGGTGTTCAGGCACGCCGCGCAGTGCCGCTTCGCGGATCAGGTTGGCGCGGCTGGTGGCGGAGCCCTGCATCATCCACAGAACGCTGCCCGGCACCTGCTTCAGGATACGCATCCAGACCGCATACGTCTCGGGATCGAACTTGTAGTGGCCGTTGAAGTTGGCGAACACGACGCCCGTTTCCGGCAGCCCCATCTCCTCACGGGTGAACGTGTGGTCGGCGACTTCCTTGGGCGAGCCCGGCATCACCGTGTGGGGCAGGTACACGAACTTCTCGCTGCAGTAGCTTGCCTCATGCTCCGGCCACAGCGTTTCGTCGGTGATCATGTAGTCGGCGAGTTTGCCGCCGAGCGACGAAGCGTAACCGATGGTGGTGGCCTGGATCGGCGCCGGGTGCATGGCGAACAAGTGCATCCACGCGCCGCGCGTGTGGCCGGCGAGGTCGACCATGATGTTGATGCCGTCGCCGTTCACCTTGCGGGTGGCATCCAGCAACGGCGTGTCCTTGAGGTCGGTGAAGCTGTCGAATTCGTGCTTGAAGAACTCGGTCATGTCATCGCGCTCGTAGTTCGCGACCATGTACCCGTGCACCTCGAACCGATTGCGGTCGTGGTTGCGCAGCACGTTGTTGAACAAGAACGCCACCGAGTGATTGCGCAGGTCCGGCGAGACGTAGGCGATCTTCAGCTTCTTGCCGCGCGGGGCGTAGGTGAGCGGGTTGCGCTCCCGTGTCGACTGCACGGAGTCTTCGATCTTCTGCGCCACCCGGTCGGTAACCCGCGCCCGCAGGTCCACGGATGTCGGCAGGCTGAGCAGGCCGAACGGCGTGGCGGAAACGCCGCCGCCCGCCGCTAGTTCGCGCTCGGTGTTGGCGATCACTTGCTCCGTCACGCGCTGCAGATTGTCCCACGCACACTGGTGCATCAGCGCATGGGCCAAGTAGGGGTACACGCCGCTGTGGTGCGGGTTGATCTGTAGGCACTTGCGATAGACGATGACCGCTTCGTCGTACTTGGTCATCGAGAGCAGCAGGTTGGCCATGTTGTAGTAGGCCTCGCACTGCAGCGGATTGACGTCGAACACCTTGTTATAGGTGCGGACCGCCTCTTCGCTGCGGCCCATGTTCTGATAGGCAATGGCGAGGTTGTTCAGCACCTGGGGATTGTCCGGCGCCAACTCCAGAGCTTTGGCGTAGCACTCCAGTGAGCGGGCGTTATCGTTCAGGCCCTGGTACATGAGGCCCAAGCCGTTGTAGAGCGCGAAGCTCGGCTCCCGCTCGAGCGCGCGCTCGAACAGTGCGGCCGCCTCGCTGTAGTGGCCCTTTTCGACCAGCAGCGCGCCGAGGTTTCCCTCGGCGACCGGGAAATCGGGCCGTAGCTCCACCGCTTTGCGGTAGTGCTGTTCAGCCAAGTCGATCTTGCGCTGCCCGCGGTACAGCTTGCCGAGGTTGTTGTACGCGTGAGCGAAGTCGGGCTTGAGCTCAATCGCGCTCTTGAAAGCCGCCTCGGCCTGGTCGTCGTTTCCCGCTTCCAAGTGGGAGTTGCCGAGATTGTTGAAAACCTCCGGCAACCGGCAGCCCAGTTCCAACGCCTTTTCGAAATGGGCGATGGCCTTGGTGTAGTTCTTCTTGTGGTGATGCAGCGTGCCGTAGTGGAATTCCGATTCACCACCAAGCTGGCCGTGTTCGGCGGCCGCGCTCAGGTGTTGTTCGGCCGCGTCAAACTCGCCGTCTTCGGCCTCCAACTCGCCCAGACGGCAGAGCGCCTTGACGTAGTCGGGGCGCAGCGACAGAGCTTCGCGGAACGCATCTTTTGCTTCTTTGCGCCGGTTGCTGCGGTCAAACAGCATGCCGATGTTGAAATGCGCGTCGGCCCAATTCGGACGCAGGCGGATCGCCAAGCAGTATTCCTCCTCGGCGCGCTCATAGTCGCCGAGGTCGAGGCACACATTGCCGAGGCCGCAATGGCTGTCGGCATCGCCGGGATCCAGAACAATCGCTTGGCAAAACGCGAGGCGGGCCTCGTCGAGCCGATTTTGCCGCCACAGCAGGCCACCCAGGCCGGCCGGCCCGGCGGGCGAGCGCGGCGCGATCGCCATGCCGCGGCGGAAATGCCGTTCAGCTTCGTCGGGACGATTGGTTGCCGCTAGCAGCTGCGCGAGGTTCGTATGAGCCATCGCGTGCGCCGGCTTCGCCGCCAGGGCGCGGCGGTAGCAGTCTTCTGCCGCGTCCAGCTTGCCTCCGTGCTGCAGCAAATTGCCGTAGTTCGAAAGAGCGTCGGCGTCGGCGGGCGCGATCTCTAAGACGTAGCGATAGCAGCGCCCCGCCTCATCCAGATCGCCGCGTGATCCGTGGAGCGCCGCAAGATTGAACAGGGCACCGATGTGGCGCGGATCGATGGCGACGGCGCGGCGGTACGCTGTTTCAGCGCGGTCCAGGTCGCCGGCGGTGTGGTGCTGCAGGCCGGCCGTAAATGCGGCGTCGGCCGGACGGGGCTGCGGATCCGGGCGCGGATCGCGCGGGTGCGGGATGGCAACGTTCACGGCGAACCCGCTAGGCCGAGGTGCCGCCCGACGCGAACGCCGGACGTACGGCCGCGGTCTGCGGCTTGGCCGGCGCGCCGGCCAGTCCCTCCATAATCGTACGATTAACGGTGATCAGCGGCTCAAGGTCGGCATCACCCCGCAGGGCAGCGCTGGTATGCTTATCGACCCAGATCGCAACCGAGATTAGTTGCGCCTTGAGTTCGTCCGCCAGCCCGTTGGTGTCGGACGCCAAGTCCATCTGCAGCGTGAGCCACATGCGGCGGTTCCAATCCACCGCCTCGATGAACTTCTTGCCCTTGTCGCCCTTGGCATGGACGTCCATCAACGACCGGGTGACCTGCGCAAACAGCCGGTACTCGGTCTGTCGCGGCTCCTCGGTCACCGTGAGGGCGGATTTGTACCTGTCGACCGACATGCTCGAACCTTGCTCCCACACTCCGCGATGCCGCGCAGCACGTCCGGTTGGCGCCGGTTGTGCTGTTCGTCAGTTCACGCCGTTAACTATGCTCGCTTGCTCAATGCAAGCCCCGGACCATTGCGGAATCCGGCGCATTTCGGCGCAAATCCAGCCCGAACGCAGACAGCCTGCGCCCGCTCCCGGACATCAGGCAGCTTACGGAAACTCGGTTAGCGGGAAGTAAATGCCGGGTACCAGGCAATCCTGACCCAGCGGAGCCCTACCGGGCTGCGGTCGCCAGGGGGTGGGCAAACCACCCCCTGGAACGCGATTATTCGAACAACGACGCGATGTTACGCGGCGCCGAGTTGGCGATCGACAGCGACTGGATGCCGAGGCGCTGGCGTACCTGCCCGGCAAGAAGTTTCGCGCTCTCTTGGCCCAAATCAGCGTCCACCAGATTGCCGATGCCCTGCTTCAGGGTGTCGGACATCTGGGTGTTTAGGGTCGTGTTGGTCTCGATGCTCCTCGCCGCGGTGCCGAAATTGGCGACCGCGCTGTTGGCGCTCTTCAGCGCCGTGTCGATGCTGGTCACCGCATTCTGGGCCTGCGCCGGCGTGGCCAGCGAGGCTCCGGAAATGCCGAGACCGTTGGAGGTAAGGTCGGCGGCCTGAACGGTGACTTTCTCGCCGTTCTCCCCCGCTACGACATCGAGATTCTGGGAACCCGGCTTCACCAAGTTGGTGCTGCCGAAACTCGCCGCCTGGGCGATGCTGTCGATCTGCGCGGTGATCTGCGCGAAATCGTTTTGCAGCGCTTGGCTGGATGCGGCGTCGAGGCCCGGTTGCGCAGCCTGCACGGCCTTGCCCTTGGCTTCAATGAGAAGATCGGAAATGGCGGTGCCGGCAGTGGTCGCGACGCTGGTCGCGGCCTCGCCGAACGCCAAGTTGCCGCGGACCGCGGCGGCACCGGCCAAGTCGCCGGTCAACTGCTGAGCGATCGCATAGATCGCGGCATCGTCCTTGGGGCTGTTAACCTTCTTGCCGGTCGCGATACGTTCCTGGGTCTTTTCCAGGAAGGTGCTGGTCTTGTGGACCTGCTGCAAACCCGCAGCGGCGCCGGGGTTAGTATTGATCGAATTCACCATGGTGTAGCCACCTGGCTGCCTTGCGCCACGTTTTGAGGGTGCAAGGCGGGAAAAGCCACGCTTTGGGCGTACTGCCGGGCGCAGGTTTGGTTAACGCGATCCTACCAAAAAGAGGGGCTGGTTGCCCAGCCCCTCGATTCGCAGTGTTACGTACGGGGCTGCTACCGGAACAAGGCCAGAATGCTCTGCGGACCGGAATTGGCGATCGCCAAGGCCTGCACGCCCAGCTGCTGTTTGATCTGGTAGGCCTGCAAGTTCGCGCTTTCCTGGGCCAGGTCCGCGTCCACCAGATTGCCGACGCCCTGCTTCAGGATGTCCTGCAACTTGCCGGTGAACTCGCTCTGGATGTCGATGCGGTTGGCCGCGGAACCGAGCGAGGCCAGGCCCTTCGAGACCGTTACGATCGCCGAGTCGATGGCGACCAAGGCCTGGCTGGCGTTGTTGGCGGTGGTGAGAGTCAGCGTGGCAATCGCCAGCGTCGTCTGGTGGAACACCTGCTTGGTCACCGTGATGGTGCTGCCATCGACGGTGCTCAGCACCTTCAAGTCGGCGGCGCCGGCGGTGATCAGGTTCTTGCCGTTGAACTCCGCCGTCGAAACGATCGAGTCGATCTGGGAGCGGAGCGAAGTGAACTCCTGGTTCAGGGCGACGTACGAGTCGGAGTCGAGGCCATCCTGGCTTGCCTGAATCGCTTTGGCTTTCATTTCGACCAGCAGATCGGCGATCGCCTTGCCGGCGTCGATCGCGACGTTGGTGATCGACTGGCCCAGGGCCAGGTTGGTCTTCACCGCGGACAGGCCGGCGATGTCGCCGCGCATGTTCTGGGCGATAGCAAACGTAGCGGCGTTGTCTTTCGGGCCGTTGACCTTGAGGCCCGTCGTGATGCGCATCTGAGTCGTTTCGAGCTGCCGGTTCGTGGACGACAGGCTCTGCAACGCGATCATCGCGCCCGGGTTGGTGTTGATCGACATAGACATGGAGGGCTCTCCTAAATTCGGTGCGAGATTGCGTTAGCGGAACAGGGCCATGATGCTGCGCGGCCCGGCGTTGGCGATCGCCAATGCCTGAACGCCTAGCTGCTGCTTGATCTGGAAGGCTTGCAGGTTCGCGCTCTCCTGAGCGAGATCTGCGTCCACCAGATTGCCGACACCTTGCTTCAGGATGTCCTGCAGCTTGCCCGTGAAGGTCGCCTGGATATCCAGGCGGTTCGCGGCCGAGCCGAGCGAGGCCAGCGCGTTGGATACGCTGATGATCGCCGAGTCGAGCGCAGTCAGTGCCGTTGCCGCTACCGTCGCATTGGTAAGGGTCGCCGTGTGAATGGCGAGCGTGGTTCCGTCGATCGCCTGCGCCGTCACCGTGATGGTGCTGCCGTCGACGGTGCTGAGCACCTTCAGGTTGGAGCCGCCGTTGGTAATCAGGTTCTTGCCGTTAAACTCGGCGGTGGTGACGATCGAGTCGATCTGCGCGCGGAGCGAGGTGAATTCCTCGTTCAGCGCCGTGTAGGAGTCGGTGTCGAGACCTTGCTGGCTGGCCTGAATCGTCTTGGCCTTCATTTCGACCAGAAGATCGGCAACCGCCTTACCAGCGTCGATCGCGACGTTGGTGATCGACTGGCCGAGCGCCAGGTTGGTCTTTACTGCGGACAGGCCGGCGATATCGCCACGCATGTTCTGTGCGATAGCGAACGTTGCGGCGTTGTCCTTGGGGCCGTTGACCTTGAGCCCCGTCGTGATGCGCATCTGCGTCGTCTCAAGCGCTTTGTTGGTGCTGCCGAGACTCTGCAGCGCCACCATCGCGCCGGGGTTGGTGTTAATCGACATTCCCATGATCGGATACTCCTCCGCCCAGCGCCTAGCGGAAGAGCGCCATGATGCTTTGCGGACCCGCGTTCGCGATCGACAGAGCTTGCACGCCCAACTGCTGCTTGATCTGCAGCGCTTGCAGGTTGGCGCTTTCATTGGCGAGGTCCGCGTCCACCAGGTTGCCGACGCCCTGCTTCAGGATGTCCTGCAACTTGCCGGTAAACTCGGCCTGGATGTCCAATCGGTTTGCGGCCGAACCAAGCGATGCCAGGGCGTTCGAAACCGTGATGATCGCCGCCGAGATTGCGCTGAGCGCCGTGGCGGCGACGGTTGCATTGGTCAGGGCCGCTGTATGGATCGCCAGCGTTGTACCGTCGATCGACTGCGCCGTTACCGTGATCGTGCTGCCGTCGATGGTGCTGAGCACCTTCAGGTTGGTGGCAGCATTGGTGATCAGGTTCTTACCGTTGAAATCGGCGGTCTGAACGATCGAGTCGATCTGCGCGCGGAGCGACGTGAACTCCTGGTTCAGCGCCGTGTAGGAGTCCGTGTCCAGGCCTTCTTGGCTTGCCTGGATGGTCTTGGCCTTCATCTCGATGAGCAGATCGGCAACCGCCTTGCCCGCGTCGATGGCGACGTTGGTGATCGACTGGCCGAGCGCCAGGTTGGTCTTTACGGCGCCCAGGCCGGCGATGTCGCCGCGCATGTTCTGGGCAATGGCGAAGGTGGCCGCGTTGTCCTTGGGGCCGTTGACCTTCAGGCCGGTCGTAATCCGCAGCTGCGTGGTTTCCAGGGACTTGTTCGTGGAGGACAGGCTCTGCAGCGCGACCATTGCGCCGGGGTTGGTGTTGACGGACATCATGGTGAGTAATTCCTCGCTCTAAATCGGGTTCAGCGTTATCGGGGGACGTGCGCGTCTAGCGGCCGTGGCCGTGCGAGACGTGAGACGCGTGCTCGGCTTCAGCCGGTTCGTGGCGGCGCCGATTGGCTTCGTGCCCGTCGTCGGAGCGCTGGTGCGAGGGATGCCGGTCGTTCGCGGACTGGACCTTACGGTCGCGGCCGCCAAACAGACCCACATTGCGCAGGGCGGCAAACGCCGCAGCCTGTGAGTTGATGGACATGACCATTTCTTCGGTCTCCTTGTTCTAAGTCGAACTTGCGAAGGCGTTTTGCCTTCTGGGCACTTCTGGCCCGGCAGCAAGGGAGCAAAGGCCGTGCCAGCCGCAACCAGGGTTCGCTTAGGGGAGTCGCCGGAGTCGCAATCCCAGAGAACGCGGGGATCGCAATGGTTACCGGCCGAAAGCCGAAGGGCGCCGGCCGGTCGGCAGGATTTGCCGACGGCGGCAGTTTCTGCCGGGGAGGCGGCAACAATGGCCCGGCTCGGACGGAATTTTCGAGATTTGGGAGCACCGTGCCGCGGGGGCCGCAGCCCCCGCCGGCGCAGCGCGGATTGTGGTTAGGCGAGACCCGACATGATGGTCGAGTTCACGCTGATCAGCGGGCGGATCTCCTGGGCATCACCGCGCAGCAACTTGTCGGTGTAGCCCTCGACCCAGGTGGCCAAGGTCAGGATCTGGCCCTTGAGGTCGTTGGTCAGCTTGTTCTCTTCCGAGAACAGGTTGTCCTTGAGCACGCCCCAGAACAGGCGGTTGGTTACCAGAGCCTGGCGCTTACCGGTGTCGTCCTGCTCGGCATGGACGAGATTGGCGGTCACGCTGGCAAACGCCTCGCGCTCAGCGACGCGGCGGGCTTCGGCGGTTTCGATTTCGGTGTGGTACATGGTCGGCTCCTTCCGTTCGGGTCAGTGCAAGATCAGGGAAAGCCCGCGTTCCGCTACCGGAACAGGGCAAGAATGCTTTGCGGATTCTGGTTGGCGATCGACAAGGCCTGCACGCCAAGCTGCTGCTTGATCTGCAGCGACTGCAGCATCGCGCTTTCCTTGGCGAGGTCGGCGTCCACCAAGTTGCCGACGCCCTGCTTCAGCACGTCGCTCAGCTTGCCCGTAAAGTCGCGCTGAATTTCAACGCGCTTCGCCGAGGCACCGAGCGCCGCAAGGGCGTTCGACACCGTGATGATCGCTGAGTTGATCGCCAGCAGTGCGGTTGCCGCAGACGTGGCATTGCCAAGGCCGGCCGCCGTACCGAGGCCGAATAGGCCAATCGAAGTCGGGTCGATCTGCTGGGCGGCGACCGTAATCGTGCTGCCATCGATCGTGCTGAGCACATTGAACACCGAGGCGCCTTGGGTGATCAGGTTCTTGCCGTTGAACTCGGCGGTGTTGACGATCGTGATGATCTGATCGCGCAGCGCCGTGAAATCCTGGTTCAGCGAGACATAGGAGTCGGTGTCCATGCCGCCTTGGCTGGCTTGGACCGCCTTCGCCTTCATCTCGGTCAGGAGGTCTGCGATGGACTTCGCCGCGTCGATGGCCACGTTGACCACCGACTCACCCATCGCCAGCGACGTTCCCACCGCCCCGTACCCGGCGATGTCGCCGCGCATGTTCTGGGCGATGGCGAAGGTGGCGGCATCGTCTTTCGGGCCGTTCACCTTCAAACCCGTCGTGACGCGCAGCTGCGTCGTCTCCAGTTCCCGGGTCGTCTTGGCCAGGTTCTGGAGCGCGATCATCGCGCCGACGTTGGTATTGACGGACATAACCATCGTAGTAGCTCCTCATTCGCGAGGACCATCGCTCCCATTTGGAGCAGTGGCTTCGCACCGTGTATTCGCAACCCGCGTGCCAACTGCGGATAACTCGGTGAACCCGTTGGTTTTGCTTGTCTTTTCGGCGCCGCTGGGGCGGCGTTACCGCCTCTTTAGTGGGCGCCGGCGCCGTCCTTGCCGGGCAACGACCAAGTTTTGCCGGGCTGCGGAAGAAAGTATTTCCCGGGGACATAACTGCCGCCGCAGCAAGTAAAACTCCGGCCGACCAGGCAAAAACGAACCGGGCGCCACTAGGGCGCCCGGTAATTACTTGGAAGCGATAGGGTTTGGTTTAGACTAGGCCTTCCATGATCGCGTTGTTGACCGAGATCAGCGCGCCCACGTTGCCGGCGCCCTCGCGCACCTTGGCGGTGTAGCCTTCCACCCAGCTGGCGAGCGAAATGAGCTGCTGCTTCAGCGTGTCGGGCAACTGGTTCTCGTCCATGCACAGGTTGTCCTGCAGGACCGACCACAGCATCTTGTTGCGATAGAGCGCTTCGTCGCGCGCCGGATCGCTGGCGTCCGCGTCGCACACGTCTTCCAATGCGCGCGTGACCTTCCAGAAGATCTCGCGTTCGTCGCGGCGGCGGTCGTCCACCGCCTCGTAGAGTGCCATTTCCATAGACATCGGGATCGCCTCCTAAAGGGACGGGTTAGCGGAACAGAGCGAGGATGCTCTGCGGATTCTGATTGGCGATCGACAGCGCCTGCACGCCGAGTTGCTGCTTGATCTGCAACGACTGCAGCATCGCGCTTTCTTTGGCGAGGTCGGCATCGACGAGATTGCCAACGCCCTGCTTCAGCACATCGACCAGCTTGCCGGTGAAGTCCTTCTGGATTTCGACGCGCTTGGCCGAAGCGCCGAGCGCCGCCAGTGCATTCGAGACCGTGACGATCGCCGAATTGATCGCGAGCAACGCGGATGCCGCCATGGTGGCATCCGACAACGCCGCGCCAGTGGCGGAAATCGCCAAGGTCGTCGGATCGATGTTCTGCGCCGAAACCGTGATGGTGCTGCCATCGATGGTGGTGAGCACGTTGAACGACGTCGCACCGTTGGTGATCAAGTTCTTGCCGTTGAACTCGGCAGTGTTGACGATGGTATCGATCTGATCGCGTAGCGCCGTGAAATCCTGGTGCAGCGAGATGTAGGAGTCGGCGTCCATGCCGCCCTGGCTCGCCTGCACTGCCTTCGCCTTCATCTCGGTCAGCAGATCGGCGATCGACTTGGCGGCGTCGATGGCGACGTTCACCACCGATTCGCCCATCGCCAGCGAGGTGCCGACCGACCCGTATCCGGCGATGTCGCCCCGCATGTTCTGGGCGATCGCGAAGGTGGCCGCGTCGTCCTTGGGGCCGTTCACCTTCAGGCCGGTCGTGACCCGCAACTGCGTGGTCTCCAACTGCCGAGTCGTCTGGCTCAGGTTCTGCAACGCAATCATCGAGCCGACGTTGGTGTTGACGGACATCACCATGGGACAGATTCCTCTCTTCCGAGGGTTGTTCGGCCCCTCCATACAAGAGGGGCGGTCGATTGGTTCGGTTACACTTGGCGGACCTATCGCAACCGCTGTGCCAGCGCGCCACGCAGGTCCGTGCAGGGTCACCAATACCGCGGATTCCTTGACGAATCCTGAACGGGGCACCCATCGCACTGCGATCATCGCCCCGGCCCCGCCCTCGTGCAGCGGCACGAACTACCCCTGGGCGGCGGGGAAATTGCCGGTCAGGCGCACAATTTGCCGGGGCGTTTCGGTCGGACAGTGCCCCTCGCCTCAACGCCTCATTAACTAGGCAAGCGCTATACCGGTGCCATGAGCTCCGATGGCAGTGCCGTGGGCGAAGCAGTGCGGTTGCAGGAAGGTGGTCATGCCACCCCTGCCGAAGCGCTGTACCGTATCGCGGTGGAAAACGACCCCGCCGACATCGACGCAGCATTCCGCCTGGGCGTCTTGTTGATGCACGCTGGCCGCAACGTCGAAGCGGTCGCAGCGTATCAACGTGTCCTGGCCCACGATCCGCGCCACGCTTCTACCCACGCCAACTTGGGCGCGGTGCTGCAGGCGCTGGGGCGTTCGGGTGAGGCCGAGCAACACTACCGCGAGGCCATCGCCGTCAACCCGATCCTGCCGGCGCCGCATCTCAATCTTGGCGCACTGCTGCAGGGCCTCGGCCGCACCACCGAGGCCGAGGCCAGCTTCCGCGCCGCGCTGCGGATCGATCCGGAAGACGCCACAGCCCTCCTCCGCCTTGCCACGCTGCTGCTGGCGCGCGACGCCGCGGCAGATGCGCTGCCGCTGTTGCGCCGCCTTGCAGCACGCGAACCGGAGAACTCCCAAGTCGACTTTCTTACCGGCGCCGCCCACTTGATGCTCCGGCAGCCGGTCGAGGCGATTGGTCCGCTCACCCGCGCTGCCGCGCGCGAGCCCGACCGCGTTGCCGCCCCCCTCGCCCGCGCACTCGTTGCCGCCGGCGAATCGGTCCGGGCGCTGCCATGGTTCGAACGTGCAGCGGCACTAACGCCCAACGACACCGCGCTCGCCGCCGACCTGCTCATGGCGCGCGGTTGTGCGCTACAGGCCGAATTCCGCCACGAGGATGCGATCGCCGCGTTCGACACAGCCCTGGCGGCCCGTCCCGGCAATGCTCCGGTATATGCCAACCGCGCCGCATCCTTGACGGCGCTGGGAAGGGTGAACGACGCCCGCTTGGCCTACGAGCGCGCGATCGAGGCCGCACCCGACAATGCCGACATCCGCTTCCACTACGGCATGCTGCTGCAAAGCATGGGGCGGTTCGACGAAGCCCGCGCCGCGTTGCGCCGCGCCGCCGAGTTGCGGCCGGGTCTGGCAGCGGTGGATGCCCAACTCATCAATACCCAACTCAAGCTGTGCGATTGGCGAGGGCTCGACGGCCTTATTGCCCGCTTGGTCGCCAACACCCGCACGGAATTGGCTGCCGGCCGCCGTACCTCCACGCCCCCGTTCGGCCTGACCGGCACCGGGGCTCCGTTCGACGTGCAGATGGGATCGATCCGCGCCGAGGCGGTGGCGATCGCCGCCAGCGTTGCGGCGTTGAAGCAGGGCCTGCCGTTCACCTATGCGCCGCGCACCGGCAAGCTGCGCGTCGGCTACCTCTCCCCCGACTTCCGCAGCCACTCGGTGGCGCGGCTGTTCCGTGGCCTCTTGGAAGCCCACGACCGCAGCAAGGTCGAACTGTTCGCGTATTCGCTGTGCGCGGAGAAATCCCAAGACCAGGACACGGCTTGGTTCCGCCGCACCTTCGACCATTTCCGCGACTTTGCCCGGACCAGCCACGCCGATGCCGCGCGCGCCATCAACGCCGACGGAATTCACGTGCTGGTCGATCTGGCGAGCCACACCAAGGGCGCCCGTCCCGAGATCCTGGCATTGGAGCCCGCCCCGGTGCAGGTCCACACGCTGGGCTACAATCTGCCGCTTGGAGCGGAATGGTGCCGATACCTGATCGCCGACACCGTGTCGTTTGCCGACCCGGCGCTGCGCGATCTGGTGCCCGCCGACTTGGCGATGATCGACGGACCATGGGCAGCAATCCCGCCGCCGCCTAGCGATGCACTGCCGATGACCCGGGCCGAGGCGGGCCTGCCCCGTTCCGGCACGGTGTTCGCACAGTTCAACGCGCCGCAGAAGTTGGAGCCGGTGCTGTGGGGCGCCTGGATGCGCACGCTCGCGGCCGTCCCCAACTCGGTCCTGTGGATGCTGGAATCCGGCGACACCGTGCGCCGCAATCTCGCCCGCGAAGCCGCGAGCTACGGAGTGGACTTCGCCCGGATCGTTTGGGCTCCCGCCGTGCCCCACGCCGACCATGTGCGCCGCTTGGGCTGTGCCGACATCGCCTTCGACACGTACTACTACAAGGGCGGAGCCACCGCCCTGGAGATGCTGGCTGCCGGCGTGCCGGTCATTACCCTCAGCGGACCGGGTCCTGCCTTCGGCGCCAGCCTAGTGGTGGGTGCCGGTACGCCAGAGACAGCCGCGGCCAGCGTGGCGGACTACGAACGCATCAGCACGGAGCTAGGCCGCTCGCCCGAACGCATCGCCGAACTGAAGCGCCACCTGATCGCCGCGCGTAGCGGCGCGCCGCTGTTCGACACCGCCCGGTGGGCGCGTTCGATGGAAGACGCGTATGAGCGGATGTGGGAAGCGGTGGCCGCGAACTAGCGGTTCACGGCCGGGAGCAGCGGCCCCCGGCCGAAACAATGTTCGCTACTCGAAGTAGATGCAGCCGTAGTCGCCGCTGTAGCCGGCCTGCTCGAAGATCCACTCCCACTCCTGGGGCGTGTGGAACGCGCGGCAGGTGAGCTGCCAGTACAGCAGGTTCGCCTTCTCGCGCTCGGTGCGGTAGCTCTCGATCATCACATAGGCGGGGCCCCTGCCCACCCGTTCGATCTCGCCGAGCGCGCGGTGCAGGTCGTAGTTGTAGAGGTTGTGGAGGCAGCCGAACGACATCACGAAGTCGAACTCGCCATCTTTCCATGGCAGCTTCGACGCGTTGCCTACCTTGAGGAACGGCTTCACTTCCGGCTTTGCGTTCTCGATGCCGTACTCGGAGATGTCGATGCCGGCGACCTGGAGTCCCGGCACCGCGCGGGTCAGTTCGTACAGCAGGAAGCCCTTGCCGCAGCCGACATCAAGCACGCGCATACCCGGCTTCAACCCGTAGTGCTGGGCGATCCGTTGGGCCATGGCAAGCCAACGGCCATCATACTTGTAGCCGCCGTAGCCGAAGCGGCGTTCGCCGTCCCAATAGTCCTTGCCGAACTGCGACGCGATCGCGCTGCTTTCCGCCTTGTCGAACTCGACAACGCGTTGCACATAGTTGCGCTTAGTAGCGTTGTGCTGGTCACCGGCAAAATCGACGTACATGGGCGTATCCCTAGGCTGCGCCGAGTTGCATCGGCGTCGCGGAACCAGACGTCAGTTGAACCATGCGGATCACGTCTTCGACCCGCGCAATGTCGTCTTCGCCGCGAATGGCGAGGCCTTCCAGAGCGCCGTGCAGCGAGCACCCCGCCGCCAGCACGCGGCGATAGATCTCGCGGCGGCGCACCGCCTTTAGCGGCAGCATGAATAGGCTGTAGAGGATGATGCCGTCGATCGCCGGCAGGCTGTCGAGGATCGTCTCCAGCATCATGTAGCAGCCCGGCATCGAGTATTCGGCGCAAGGCAGACGCGGCGCATCGAGCTTCTGGCGCCCGGCGTAGTCGCGGATGACCAGACCCTGCACGGCCTGCGGCACGCGGTCGCCGCGCACGGTGCGCGACGCTATGTACGGCTGAAACCCGCCCCTATTCATCGAATCCCTCCGGCTCGCGGTAGTCCAAGCCCATCCGGGTCGTCGCCCGCATCGTGACCGGTTCGAAGAATTCCCCCAGGCGCTTGTCGGCGTACGGCGTGAACAGGCCTTTCACCCGGCAGTTGAACGACCAGCGCGTGTCGCGCTCGGTGTTCACACGGTTGCCGTGCATCAGGTTGGGCGAGAAGATCATTGCCTCGCCGTAGCGGACCTCGGGCCGGATCAGGTCCGGCTCGATGTCGCGATACAGGTCTTCGGTCGACTTGCCGGCGAAGCGGCGGAAATTGGCGGCGCGCTTGGCGTCCTGTTCCGGCTTGAGCAGGAACATGCACTTGCTGCCGTAGACGTTGACCAGCGGTACCCACAGCACCACCTCGAACGGCGAGTCGCCGTCCCAACTGTCAGCGTGGGTCGCCAGCACGCTGGAGTGATCCCCCGGCATCTGGATGCTGAGGTTCAGGCGCTTCTGCATGGCGAGCTCGTTACCCACCAGCGTGGCGAGCGCGGTGCGCGCCAGCGAAAAATAGGTGCGGATGGTCCAATCGGTACCATTCACGCCGCGGATCGCCGCCATGCGCAGGTCGTTGACCTTCTCCGGACCGACGCGCGTGTGAATGGTGTCCAAAAACGCGCCAACGTCGGCGGGCGTGTCGATGCCCAGCCAGGCGGCCGCAGAATCAGCGATGGTCTTGCGCAGGCGATCCAACGACGCGCGGTTCTCGACCGGGAACACGACGTGTCCCTGGTCCAGAAACCGGCGCGACAGTGCGTCCTCGTCGGCGGTCAGGAAGCCCGGCGTGGCGGGCGTTCCGTCCACGACGGTGAGTTTCTTGGCTGCGCTATGCATGATCGGCTGCCTTTTGGCTGCGATAGAACGCGTTGACCGCCGCGGCCACCGTCTCGATCTGGCCGGGGGTCAGGTATTGGTTGATCGGTAACGATAGAATGCGACCGGCTTGCCGCTCGGTGACCGGGAAGGCGCCTGGGCCATAGCCGAGTTCCTTGGCCGCCGGTTGCAGGTGGATCGGGCGCGGGTAGTGGATGAACGTCTCGATGCCTTGCGCCAGCAAATGGGCCCGCAGCGCATCGCGGTGATCGACCTGCACCACAAAGGTGTGGAACGTATCGAACGCGTGAGCGCGGGCGGGCGGGATGAACACAAACGCAGGGTCCAACAGCGTCCGGTAGCGTTCGGCATTGGCGCGGCGTTTGGCGATTACGTTGTCCAGCCGGCCGAGCCGCACATTCAGGATCGCCGCCTGCAGCGTATCCATACGCGAGACATAGCCCCACTCGGCCACGGTATCGCGGTCAAGCATGCCGTGATTGCGCAAGCGCCGGATACGGGCGGCGATGTCGCCGTCGCCAGTCGTGAGGAACCCGCCGTCGCCCGCGGCCCCGAGATTCTTCAGCGGATGCGTAGAGAAGCAGCCGATGTGGCCCAGCGCACCGGCGGCACGGCCACGGTAGCGCGAGCTGATCGACTGCGCCGCATCTTCAATCACGAACAGCCCGTGTTTGGCCGCCACCGTGTTGATTGCTTCCATCTCAGCGATGCGGCCGGTTAGGTGCACCGGGATGATCGCTTTCGTACGCGGGGTGATCGCCGCATCGATCTTCGACGGGTCGAGGTTCTGGTCGTCGAGGACGTCAACGAACACCGGACGCGCGCCCACGTGGACGATGCACGACGCGCTGGCGACGAACGAATTCGGCGCCGTGATCACTTCATCGCCAGGACCGACGCCGAGTGCCTTCAAGGCGAAGATCAGCGCGTCGGTGCCGGAGCCGAGCGCCACCGCGTGAGCGGTGCCGCAACGCTCGGCGAGCGATGCCTCCAGTTCTGCCACGGCAGACCCGGAGACGAAATCGGCGCGTGTGAACACACGATCGACGCAGGCGTGGATGGCGTCACGTTCCTCGGCGTACTGCGCCTGGAAGTCGACGTAGGGCACTTGGGGCCGCGCAGGCGCGGCCGCCACTTCCCGCAGAACCGGAGCGGCGAGACCCATGGCTAGCGCTTCTTGGCGTAGAAGCTGCCGACGGTGTCGATCACCAGGTCCTGCTCCGCGCGCGTCAGGTGTTGGTCGCACGGGAACGAGAGGATCGACTTCGCGTGGCGGTCGGTGACCGGAAAGTCGCCTTCCTTGTGGCGCAGGTGCTTCAGCGCATCTTGCAGGTAGAGCGGGATCGGGTAGTGGATCTTCGCCTCGATACCGTTGTCCAAGCAGTGCTGGAACAGGCCATCGCGGTCATCGGCAAACACCATGTACAGATGGAACACCCGGCGCACGTTGGAACGGCGCGCCGGCACCCGGATACCCGGCATCTGGCTGAACGCCGCGTCGTAGTACGCGCCGTTGGCGATGCGCTTGGCGGTGATGTCGTGCGTGGTGCCGATCAGCCAGTTGCCGACCACGGCCTGCAGCGTATCCAGGCGCGAGTTGAAACCGAGAATCTCGATTTCATCGCGGTTGCGCATGCCGTGGTTGCGCAGCAAGCGCAGGGTCTTGGCAACCTGGTCGTCAGAGGTAACGACCACACCGCCGTCGCCCCACACATTGAGGTTCTTCAGCGGATGCAGCGAGAAGCCGCCGGCGACGCCCCAGGTGCCGCCGTTCTTCAAGCGGCCATCCGGACCGGGCCCCGCTGCCAGAATGCCCTGGCACGCGTCTTCGATGACCGGGAGCTTGTAGCCATCGGCGAGCTTCATCAGCGCCGCCATGTCGGTGATTTCACCGGTCAGCTGCACCGGCATGATCGCCTTGGTGCGCTTGGTGATCGCCGCCTCGACCTTGGATACATCCATGCAGAACGTGTCGTTCACATCGACGAACACCGGGGTCGCACCGAGTTCGTTGATGGCACCGACCGTGGCAATGAACGTGTTGGCTGCGGTGATGACCTCGTCGCCGTGACCCACACCAACCGCCTTCAGGCCGAGCTTCAGCGCGTCGGTGCCGGAACCGACACCAATAGCGTGCTTGGCGCCGATCAGTTCGGCGAAGCGGCCTTCGAATTTGGCCAGCGGCTCACCGAGGGTGAAGTCGCCCGAAGGCACGAACTTCTTGAGCTGTTCCCACAAGTCGTCCGTCTGACCGAACTGCTGGGGCAGGTAGGAGTAGCGAACCTTGAAGCGGGGCATGGTCATCGGAGTTCTTCCTGGTTTTTTGGTTAGGCCGCAGCGCCCACCGGCGCCGACAGGACACGGACCGCTGCTTCGGCGATCTGGGTCGGCTGCAGGCCGAAATGCTTCATGAGCGCGTCCTGAGAGCCGTACTTCTCCGGAAACACGTCGGGGATGCCGAGGGTGATGAGATCGGGTGCAGTGCGGCCCAACCGGCGCAACAGCACATCGCCGACCGCCGAGCCGAGCCCGCCCATCAAGGTGTGCTCTTCCACGGTTACGATCGCACGGACGCCCTTGGCCGCAGAAAGCAGGCCCGCCTCATCCAACGGCTTCAGTGTGTGCATGTTCAGCACACCGGCCCCGATGCCTTGGGCGGCCAACTGATCGGCGGCAGCGAGGCACCGGTTGACGGTTACGCCGATGCCGACGAACAGCACGTCCTTCGGCTGGCGCAGCAAGATCGCCTTGCCAACCTGGAAGCCATCTTCATCGCGGCTGACGACCGGATCGCCGCCTTTGGCGATGCGCACGTACAGCGGTCCTGGCAGGTCGACAGTGGACATGACCAGACGGCGCGCTTCCGGCGCGTCGGTCGGCGCCGTGACGGTCATGTTGGGCAGCGCCCGCATGATCGCGAGGTCTTCGATGGCCAGGTGCGTGGGCCCGAGCGGCGCGTAGACGACACCGCCGCCGGTGGCGATCAGGCGCACCGGCAGGTTGTGCAGGCACAAGTCCACCGCCACCTGCTCGTAGCAGCGGCGCGTGAGGAACGTGGCGATCGTGTTGACGTACGGGATGAAGCCATCCATCGCCAGGCCGGCGGCCATGCCGATGATGTTCTGTTCGCTTACCCCTTCCATGAAGAATCGTTCCGGCATTTCCTTGCGGAACTTGTCCATGGTGCCGGCGCCGAGATCGGAGCCGACAAACACGATGCGCGGATCGGTCTTCGCCAGTTCGTAGATCGCGTCGGTGGCGGCTTTGCGCATTAGGCGTTCTCCAGAGCGGCGTACAGAGCGGCGGCTTCGTCGTCGCTCACCTTCGATTTGTGGTGCCAGTTCGGATCGTGCTCGATGTGGGCGATGCCCTTGCCCTTCACGGTGTGGGCGATCACGCACGTCGGCTTGCCGGCCGCCAACGGGCGGGCCAGCACCGAGCGCAGGCTGTTCACGTCATGGCCATCCACGTCGGCCACCGCAAACCCGAATGCGCGCCACTTGTCGGTGAGCGGCTCCAGGTCTTGCACATCGATGGTGGGGCCGTAGGACTGCAGCTTGTTGCGGTCGACGATGACGGTGAGATTGTCGAGCCGATGCTTGGAGGCGCACATGGCGCCTTCCCAGATCGAGCCTTCGTTGATCTCGCCGTCGCCGGTGATGACGAATACGCGGCTGTCGCGCTTCTGAATGCGTGCCGCCAGCGCCATGCCGATGCCAATGCCGAGGCCATGGCCTAGCGCCCCGGTGGAGGCTTCGACGCCTGGCACCTTGCCGCGCTCCGGGTGGCCGCCCAGCATCGAGTCGACTTGGCAGTAGGTCTCCAACTCCGACTTGGCAAAGAAGCCCTTGTCGGCCAGCAACGTGAACAACGCCAGGCAGCCGTGGCCCTTGGACAGGATGCAGCGATCGCGGCCGGCCCACATGGGCTCATCGGCGCGGAAGCGCAGCACGTCGTCGTACAAGACGCGCAATACTTCGATCAGCGACAAGGCCGACGACAGGTGGCCGCGGCCCGCGCTCACCAGTGCGTCAACGCACACTTTGCGCAACGCCGTGGAACGCGCGTCGAGCGGCGGGCTGACCGGGGTTGGACCGATCTTCTCGACGCCGATCTTCTTAGCCGAGGTCTGGGCCGGACTCATAGGTCTCCACCATCTTTTGCAGAAGGACACGGGAACGGGCGAGTTGCCGGGCCTGCACGGCCTCCTTGGCCTCGCCCTTGAAGTTGACCGCCCGGCGCAGCCAGCGCTCGGGGAAGTATTCGTTGAGCATGATCAGGCACCAGCACAGGCCATACAGCGGGTACAAGGCCATGAACCGGGCGGTGAAATCGCCGTGGCGGTCGCCAAACACCGCGCTGGCGCCGGCCAAGAACCGCTGCTTCAGGGTCGGCGTAAGCGTCATGCCGGGGTGCAGCAGGAAGTCGGATACGAGTTTCGCCGGGTCATCCCAACCGAAGTACTCGAAGTCGACAAACGCGAGGCGGCCGTTGGTGCGACGCAGCGTGTTATGAAAGCCGAAGTCGGATGGGCTCAGGGTTCGCTCGTTCGGGCCCAACTCCAGCTCGAAGTCGATGCCGGCTTGGGCGTAGGCACGGCGCGCCCACGCGCCCATCTTCTGAAGCGCCGGCGAGAGTTGCTTGCGCAGGAACTGGTTTAGTTCCGGGTGCTGGTCGGCAATACCGCGGATACGGGCCAAGCGTGCTTCGATCTGCGCAACCACCTGAGCGCCGGAGAACGTGGCGGCGGAAGCATCGCGCAGCACGTCGGCGCCATGGGCTTCCGACAAGGCGCGCAACTCTGCGAGCAGACGGAGCGCATCGTCGACATCGCGCGCGGCGGGCTCGGAGACGCGGCCGCCGTCGATCCATGTAAGAGCAGCGCAACCGGCCTCGCGCGATTCGGCCAGGACTTCCGGAACCTGGCTGACCGAGTAGCGCGAGAGGAACTTGAGGGCGCTGACTTCGGCGCCCTGGCGATCGCGAACATCTTCGCGATGGCGCGGATAGAACTTCAGCGCCACCGGACCGTTGGCGGTCTGCAGCCGGTATACCCGGTTGTTGCCGCCGCCGAGCACGGGCTCGACGCTCAGCACCGGTGAGTCCAGCAGGATGCCGGCGGTCACGGAGACCGCATCGATGTCCTGTTGCTGGAGTGCGAGGTTAGTACGCATGGACTGCTCCAAGGGTTGCTTGTGCGATTTCGTCCCACGTAGCGCAGCGCCGGAAGGCTCCGGGCGCGGCAATGCCGCGGGGGTCGAACAGGATTCCGGAGACGTCGGGGGGGAAGTCCGGATGACGGAACACTTCCTCCAGGTCGTCGACGAAATGGGTGAGAGCCAATTCGTGGATGCGCTCGACTTTGGCCGCGCGGCTGTCTTCGAAGTGGACGCGATCCGGTGTCAGGCCATAGGCGCCGAAGCCAAGCGCTGTCATCCATTGGGAAGCGGCGTCGCGCAGGTCGTCGGTGACGCCCTGGTACGCCGCGCGGCGCGACTTGTGGCTGACGATGGTGAGTTCGATACCGTGGCGCTGGGCGAGATCGAGGAAGCGCGCTGCGCCCGGCATCAGACGGGCTTCGCTCATGCGCGGGCCGTAGGCCATCGCCTGCAGCCGCTGCCATTCGCTTTCGCCATTGGGGAGCGCGCGCACACGGTCGCGGATATCGCGCTTGGAAGCAGGCCCGTGGCCCGGCAGCAGCCCCTCTTCCAGGGCTAGCGTGGCGAACAAGCCATCGTAGTCCGCCAGCGTGTTGTCGAAGTCCAAGCCGATCCGCACAGACGTGTTCCTTCCCGATGTGCGGATGGGATTGTGGAGGGTCATGGTTAACAAACTCCTACGTGCAACCACCGCACGCCGGGGAGCGCGCCCGCGCTCCCCGGCCGCCGGCGACTTAGTGCAGGCCGACCGCCTGCATGGTCTTGATGTTGTAGTAGACCGCATCGGTCATCGGATTCGGCACCTTGCCGGCCTCGAACGCGGCGACCAGATCGCGCACGGCATCGGCGATCGAGTGGGTGGCGCGGAAGCCGGTTTCGCGCTCCAGCTTGGCCGAAGACACGTGATACGAGCGGTTGTCATTGGACGGCGTGGTGACGATATCGATGCCGCCACCGATGGTGTCGCGCACCGTCTCGGCAAGTTGGGCCACAGTGTGGTTCTCGTATCCGGCGTTGAAGATCTTGCCGTCGATCACCGCGTCGTCCCACTGCAGGGCCTGCAGGTACAGGTCGGTCATGTCTTCGATGTGTAAGTTTGGGCGCTTCTGCGCGCCGCCGAACACCTTGATCTGCTTGTTGTGATAGGCGTGCGCCGTGAGGACGTTGACCGCGAGGTCGAGACGCAGGCGCTTGGCGTACCCGCACACCGTGGACGGGCGCAGGGTCAGCGTGACGAAGCCCGGCGCGCGTTCTTCCGCCAGCACTTCCTCGCACATTGCCTTGAACTTCGAGTAGTCGGTGAGCGGCTCGAGCGTCAGGTCTTCGGTAACGTTGTCGACTTCCTTGATGCCATAGACGCTCGACGACGACGCATAGATGAACCGCTTCACGCCGGCCTTCTTGGAAGCCCGCACCAGCGGCCGGAACGCGTCGAAATTGATCGACTTGCCGAGGCCCGGATCGAGCTCGAACGACGGGTCGTTCGAGATGCAGGCCAAGTGGATCACCGCATCGCAGCCGGTGAGCGCATCGGCCACGGTGGCGGAATCGCGGATGTCGCCCTTCACTTCGCGGAGTGAACGGTTTGCGACGTATTCCGAGAACACGTCATCGCCGTACAGATACAGGTCCAAGACCGTGACTTTGTGGCCTGCTTTCAACAGCTTAGGCACGAGCAGGCTGCCGACGTAGCCGGCGCCGCCGGTGACCAGAACATTCCAGCGACGGGAAGGATTCGACTTCGGCATTGCTATGCCTCCAGGGTGGCGACAGTGACGGCGCGGGACGGAACCGTGCGCTCGTTGGCGGGCCAGGCCGACCAGCCGTTGGCGAGGTCGACCATGGCGTGGACCAGGGTGAGGTGGGCGATTTCGACGAAGCCGTATTCGGCCGCCGGGGCGAAGGCGTTGAGATCCCCCAGCTCGCGCAGCGGGTTGTCGGAATGGAACCCGGATAGGGTGACGACGCGGCAGCGCTGGGCGCGCGCGGCCTTCACCGCATTCAGGATGCTTTTTGATTTGCCCGACGACGAGATGGCAAGCACGAGATCGCCCGGGCGGGCGTGCATCGCGAGCTGGCGCGAGAAGACTTCTTCATACGCGTAGTCGTTGGCGAGGCAGGTCAGCATCGACGCGTCGTTGTGGGCGCGCGCGCGCAGGCCACCGTTCTTGCAGAAGTCCGTGGCCATGTGGCTGGCGATGGCTGCCGAGCCGCCGTTGCCGACCAAGTGGATGGTGTTGCCGCTGTCGTGGGTCTGGCGGCACCACGCAATCACCTTGGCGTAGAAATCGGAGAGATCAACGGCCGCGCCTGCACGGTCGCTGATCTCTACCCGGCCGGGGAGGGCGGCCAGGGTTGCGAAATACTCGGTGACGTCGAGGGAGTTCATGGCGGCTGTCCCTGGTTAGCGCAGCAGCGCGGTGACGTATTTCATCAGCGGAACCTTCTCGACCGACTGGCGGTGGCCGACGGTCGCGACCTTCATCGCGCCCACGGCGTTGCCAATGAGGCCCACCAGTTCCATGTCGGTGCCGGTGGAAACGATGGGTGCGGTGACGGCGAGGAACGCATCGCCGGCGCCGACGGTATCGACCACCTGCTTGGTGAAAGCGGGCACGCGCATGGCGCCACGGTCCTTGGAATAGGCGACGCACCCTGCCCCGCCATCGGTGATGACGAAGTTGGACGCGCCGGTGGCCGGCGCGAGCTTAATGGCGATGATGTCGCCCAACTCGCCGAAGCGGTCGCCGGCGGCCAAGCGCGCTTCCGGCATGTCAATCGAGACGTAGTCGGCGCGGCGGTACTTGGTGACCAAGTTGTAGCCGTGGTTGGCACTGTTGGTTTGCGCGTTTACCGCCAGGAACTTGGCGTTCTCGGTGAGGGCGTCGATGGCCTTTTGGGTCAGCAGGCCGTGACCGAAATCGGTGACGACGACAACGTCGAAATCCTTAGCCCGCTCGCGGATCTGGTCGCAGAAATCCTGCTCCAGCTTGCCGTTCAGGGGCCGGTCGTCGAAGTAGTAGATCTCGAACAGCTTGCGCATGTGGGCCGGATCGATGAACCGGCACTTGCGCGTGGTGGGCGTGTCACCGCGATACAGGAAGTTGCCGCGCACGTTGTCGGCCAACGCAGCTTGAATCACGTCCTCGTACGGGTCCTGCTGGCCGAGGCAAGTCAGGACTTCCACTTCCTTGCAGAACGTTGCGGCGTGGTTGGCGGCGGCAACGACGCCACCGGCAAACAACTCCGCGCCGACCGAACGGCTGGCGATGATGTTTTCCTTGGCCGACTTACCCATGGCGCGGCTGTACTGGTACTCGTCGATGATCGCGTCGCCGACGAACAGAACCTTGAGATTGGCCACGCTCTCGATGGCCGCCATGGCCTTGGGCAACGCGCCGTTGTGGCGGTGGCCGTTGAGGAAGTTCTGCACTTCCGGGTCGAGCAGGCTGAAGTGGTCGTTGATGAGCTGCGACGACGACAGCACTAGGTCGTCGGTGAAGGCGATGCGGCCGCCGTACTTTTCAACGGTTTCGCGCTCGGCGCGGATTCGGCCGGTGATGTCTTCGGCTTCACGGCGGTAATCGGGGCCCTTTACGTAAACATCGGGCTTGATCTTCGCGATGACTTCTTCGGCGCCCGGTGCCTCGTTGATCGCGACGGCGCCGATCATCTGCAGAGCGCCGAGCATTTCGGCACGCAGGCGGCCGGTGAACACCGGGCGGCCGGGGCCTTTGTTGACGAAACGGTCGGCGGTGATGGTGACGAACAGCACGTCGGCTTCGCGCGCCGCCGATTCCAGATGGCGGACGTGGCCGAGGTGGACGAGATCGAACACGCCGTGGGCCAGTGCCACGGTACGGCCACGGGCGCGGAATTCCGCCGCCATCTGGGCCAGTTCGTCGACGGTTTTGATCTTGGAGCGCGCCGAGGCGTCGCGGCTGGTGGTGACCACCGGGCGCGGAAACGGCGACACGGTGTTTTCGTTGGTCTTGCGGACGATTGCTTCGAAGGGAGCCATGGATCGCGCCTCGGTTCTTGTCTGCGTTAGTGGTACAGCGGCAATGGTTAACGGGCGGTTCCCTGCGCTGGCCTAACGCTGCCTGCGAGATCGCAAGAACCGCACCAACCCGGGATGGTTGCGAGAGGCACGGGCCGCGCGGGTTTCAGCGATCCGGACGGAACCGACCGGCAGCGAACACCCGGCAGAAAGTGCCGGGGCGCCACGCATGCGGCAGAAAGTGCCGTGCGGAATCGAGGATGGCGCGCCCACGATTGAGGGTTTCCGTGCCCCTGCCCGGCCGCCGGAAAGTGCGGGCGATGGCTTGGAAATTGCTTGGTTGGCGCCGTGGTCGACAGCATCAACCCATACACCGGCGCCTCGGTCTCTTCCGGGCTAGGGAACTCGTCGTTCGATTTCAGCGGGTTGGCGACCTACTTCGCCGCCGGCGCGAACCTCAACACGAACCTGCAGGCAGCGGTGCTGATGCAGGGGCCGCTGGGCAATTACATCCGCCAGAAAGACGCGCTCGACATCACGCCGCCGTGGCAGGACCCGGCCCAGCAGGTGCCGAAAAACACGGACGCCGCCAACAAATTCCTGCGTGACGAAGTCCAGTCCCCCGACAAGCTATTCAGCAACAACAAGTCCCTGACCCAGCCGGGCATGAGCGACACGGCGAAGAATCTGTTCTCGCTGTATCAGGCACTGAGCCGCGTGCAGGCGCTCACCTCCATCGCGCAGACCAGCTCTGGCCAGGCACAGGCCGCTTCGCTGCAGAAGAAGCTCGATCTTTGGCTCCAGCAGGTGAAGGACTTCACCAACAACTCGACGTTCACCGGCGTGACGATGGTGCCGGGGCTAGATACGGCGGTCGCGCAGTCGACCATCGCGCGGAAGACCGCAAACCCAGTCGACTTGGCGCTGGGCCTCGCGGTCGACAACGTCCACAAGGGCGCCAAGATCGCCGATGTTCGCAGTGACCCGATTCCCGGCCTGACCGGCACCGAGACATTCCGTGTGACGGTGATCCGCAACGGCGTCACGACCAACATCGACATGGACTTGGCCAACGCCGCCAGCACCGCGATCGACGACGTGGTCACTTACTTGAACGCGCAGATGACCGGCAACGGCATGTCGACCACCTTCAAGGTCCTGCGCAATAGCGAGACGTCGTACGCACTGCAGGTGGTGGGATCGAAGAGCGAGTCGGTTTCGTTTTCGAACCCTTCCAACACCGAGGGCGCCGTATACATCGCCGGCAAAACCGGCGGCGCATCGTTCGCCGACGGCTTCGTAACGAAGTTCGACGCCCTCGACGCCGGCACCGACCAGTCGTTCTACAAGACCGTGTTCACCCAAGACGGCGACACCGCCAACGCAGTCGCGGTCGACTCGCAGGGCTACGTCTACACGGTCGGCACCACCGCGGGATCCCTGGATAACCAGGTCGCGACAGGCCACAACGACGTGTTCCTGACCAAGCACGATGCGGCCGGCCGCGTGGTGTACACGCGCATGCTCGGCTCCGCTGCCGACGCCAACGGTACCGCCATCTCGATCGACGCCAACGATAACGTCATCGTCGCCGGTCAGGCGTTCGGCAAGCTCACGCCGACTCAAGGGTCGTCGAACGCCGGCGTTGCAGACAGCTTCATCACCAAGTTCAGCTCGAACGGCGAAGAGCAGTGGACCAAGCAGCTTTCGGCCTACAACACCGACGGCGCTACCAGCCTGGCCATTGACCTGAGTGGCAACGTGTTCGTGGCCGGCTTCACCTATGGCAACCTGGACGGCGGCAATTCCAGTTCGGGCGCGCGGGATGCCTATTTCCTGAAGCTCGATAGCAAGGGCAAACAGCTTTACTCGCAGCAGTTCGGCACCGCCGGCGACGATGCCGCTTCGGCGGTTACCGTGGATGCAGGCGGGCACGTATATGTGGCGGGCGTGAACAACGGCCGCGGGTTTGTGCGGCGGTACGACGACGCAGGCAACAGCGCTGCCCTCGCGTGGACCAAAGACGTCGGTTCGGTCGGCATCGACGGCAACATTGCGGGCATCGCGGTCGATTCGAATGGCGATCCGATCGTCACCGGCACGTCTTCGAACAACGCCCTGTCGGCGACCGTGATCCATGCCCTGACCGGCGGCGCCGACGGCTTCGCCATGAAGCTTGATGCCACGACCGGCGCCGACCAGTGGGTTTCGTACATGGGCGGCCTGGGCAACGACACCGTGCACGGCATGGTGTTGGATAGCGCCACCAACCAGATCTACCTAACCGGCGAAACCGACAACGTGTTGCCCGGCGAGACCGACCAGCCCGGGGCGGTGGACGGATTCCTGGCGCGGTTCGACTCGGCCGGCACAGTCGACTACGCCAAGCAGTTTGGCGCTTCCTCCAGCCACCGCGGCATGGGCATCGCGTTCGACCCGAACGGGACCAACAGCCTGTCGCGGCTGGGGCTGCCGGAAGGCGCTCTGTTCCCGACCGAATCGCTGACAGTCACCAGCCAAACGACGGCGCGGGCGGGGCAGTATTTCTTCGTCAACGTCGACGGCAAGACCCACACGCGCGTTACGCTGAGCGACAAGGACACGCTGACGGCCATCGCGAACCGCATCAACTTGGCGCTGGGCACGGCTGGCAAGGCCAAGGTGAAGAAGGAAGGCTCGGTCGAACGCCTGAGCATCACTGCCGCCAACGGCCGCGAAGTGGTGTTGAAGGCAGGCGGCGCAGGCTTTGATGCCCTGCGCGGGCTGGGGCTGAAGGAAGCCCGGCTGGTGGGCGCGCCGAAAGAGACCGATGAGAAGGCCCTGGCCGTGGCCAAGGCGGGCCGGTTTGCGCTGGGCCTGAACGACGACATCAATGTGCGGTCAAAGAAGGCCGCTGCGGACGCGAAGATCCTGGTGGACAACGCGCTGCGCGAACTCCGCGACGCCTACAAGTTCACGGTCGTCGGCTACCAGGAACCAAAGCCGACGGTGGGACCGACGCCGCCCGCCATGGCGGCCAAGATCGCGGCCTATAAGGATGCGCTGAACCGCTTGAATTCGGGCGGTGGCGGTGGGGTCGCCGGCCTCTGATCGGGGCCGGGGCCGGATACAACCTAGCGGTGGAAGACCGCTAGCTGGCGCGCCGCTTAGCGGCCTCTTTGGATTTCGCTGCAGGCCGCGCCGGCGCCTCGCCGTGCTTCACGTCCAGACCCGGTTTGGCGGCCGGTCCGTGTGAAACCTCCCGGTGCGACGTCGGGTGGTGGTTGGCGTGCGGCGGGGCCTTGGCCAGCTTGCCGTTTTGGAGCACCCAGATAAACGCCCAAACGGCGCCGGCACCCAAAATCAGCAAAAAAACCACTAGATACAGTAGCGACATCGGGAATCCCCAACCGAATGTAGCGTACCCAATGCCGTTTCCGATTCAGCGGGTCAAGGGGAAACTTACCCAGCATTGCAGGTTTCTGACAACGGATCGGAACGATAGACCGGACGGCGGTCCTGTTCCGTTTGAGATTGGATGTAGCTCCTGCCACCTATACTTGCGCCCGACTGCTGACACGCCGGACAAGCAATCACTTTTAGTGTAGCGCCGGATTGGCAAATGCCAACCTTAGGTTGTGTGACGGCCATCTTGTTCACGGCGCGCGACGCGCCGCGGCAATAAGAAGGGCCGGTCCCTGCGGACCGGCCCTTGGTCGTTTCAAAACGGCGTATGGACTAGAAGTCCATGTCGCCCATGCCGCCGCCCATTCCACCCATGCCGCCGCCGCCGCCGCCGCCGCCACCGCCACCGGCGGCCGCCTTCTTCTCGGGCCGGTCGGCGATCATGGCTTCGGTCGTGATCAGCAGGCCCGCCACCGAAGCGGCGTTTTGGAGGGCCGTACGCACTACCTTGGTCGGGTCGATCACGCCGGCCGCAACCAGGTCTTCGTACTCCTCGGTCTGGGCGTTGAAGCCCACCTTGGTGTCCTTCTGCTCCAGCAGCTTGCCGGCCACCACCGCACCGTCCACGCCGGCGTTCTCGGCGAT
>CANKGV010000012.1 GCA_947481575.1 Alphaproteobacteria bacterium | reverse complement strand
TCAACAATTGCCGCCGGAACCAGAGCCCCCGACGTGGTAAATTCTTTCATGGCGTTGCTTTCCTTTCGTGGAATAGACACCCCGAGCCTATCGGCTCAAGGCGAGCAACGCCTGCCTTCCTATTTCAACATCGAACGGGACATTCCCCCGGCGAAAAAGGCTCCGGGTTTGCGCCCGGCGAGCGCTCGCTTAGAATGGCGCAGGCAAACACCCATTGGCTCGGGAGAGTGGCGATGCGGCGCGGACTTGCGACGGCGATGGCGGTTGTCATGGCGGGAGTATTTGGTGCGTGCGACGTGATCGCCCAGGCAGCCGATAAGCCCGCCGAAGTGTCGGTCTCGGGCCGCGCGCGGGTCATATCTTCCGACGTCGTCGAAGTGTCGGGTAAGCGGTTCTTCCTCTACGGCATCGATGCGTTTGAAGACGCGCAAACATGCTTCATCAATGGGAAACCGTGGCAGTGCGGGTCGAACGCCTATCGCGCCCTGCAAATCCTTGCCGACGAAGGGCCGATGACTTGCCTCCAACGTGAGGACACCGACCGCAAGCGTAGGACCATGACATGGGGCACCTGCAAAATTGGCAGCAAGGACATCGCCCAGGAGATGGTTCGGCAGGGGATGGCAGTGGCTCTAAGGGATCAATCCACGGATTACGTGGCGACCGAAGACGCCGCCAAGAAGGCCAATGCCGGGGCCTGGGCAGGGAATTTCGTGACGCCGTGGGACTTTCGCGACCAGATGCGCGGGATCACACCATAGTTCGAGCGCGAGCCTTGATTCCGCGCGACCATACCGACTATCGTGTCGCGCGTTTGCCATGATGGCACCAAAACGGGCGGGAACTGGGCCCGGTCACACTTGGGTGAGCACATAATATGAGCACTTCTGATGTTGCTTCGGGCGGCGGGGGTTCGGGGCCGCGCGTAATCGTCACGCCATTCGAGTTGCGTGACTACGTACTTCTCCTCCGGTGGCTGATCGTTGCGGCTCTGATCGTCGTGGCGTACTTCGCGATCGTTCAACTCGGTCTCGTATCGAAGATGATCGAAATCGACCGGACTCACCTTTCCATCTTGGTGACGTTTGTCTTCTTTGGCACTTCGATTCACTGCGGCATCGCCACGGTTGGCGTGTCCCGGGAATTGAATGCGGCGCGCCGCGTTCAGCGCGTGATCGCCCAGAACCCGACCGGCTTCAAGGTCGTTGACGACAAGGTCGTCAGCGGCGACGGCGCTGAGTTGATGCCGTGTCTTTTGACCGACCACATTCGCAACGTGATCATCAAGTCGCGCACCGTTTCGAACGAGCCGCTTGACCACACGCTACTTATGCACGCTCTGGCCGATGGGTTGCGGGGACGTCTGCAGGTTGGCGTGTTCATCGTCGACGCGTTGCCGAAGGTGGGTCTGATCGGCACCCTGATTGGCTTCATCTTCATGCTGGTGCCGATTTCGGCAATCAAGACCTTTGACCCGCTGACAATGAAGGCGGCGATGTCCGACATGGCGTCGGGCATGTCGACCGCGCTGTCGGTCACGCTGACCGCTCTGATCGCCTCGTTGGTGCTGAAACTGCAGTACTACTTCCTGGAAACGGGGACGATCGAACTGCACAACATCATCGCTGAGACCACCGATCTGTACGTAGTCCCTGCGCTCGCACGCGAACGCGCGGCGTAAGACTGGTCCGGGGAGGGGCCGCGAAGCGCGAGCTTCGCGGCTAAGGAGACAGCTATGAAATCGTCTGACGGGTTCTTCTACCAGGGTGAGGTCTTCTATCCCTTCCAGGACATGCTCTTTAATGCCCTGTTGAGCTTCACCTTTATGTTCCTGATCGCCTTCATGTTGATCAACCCCGTTTCCGAACAGGGGAAGATTGATCCGAAAGCGGAAGTAATGATCACGATGGGGTGGCCGGACAATCACCCGGACGACGTCGATCTTTACGTCGAGGATCCGAACGGTGGCTTGGTGTGGTTCCACACCAAGGAATCGGGGCTGATGCATCTCGATCGCGATGATCGCGGCACATACAAAGACACTGTGATCATCGACGGCAAGAAAGTCGTCAATTCGCTCAACCAGGAAACCGTTACCCTTCGTGGCATTGTTCCCGGCGAGTACACCGTGAACGTGCACCATTACCTTGCCACCACCACCGACGACCTACCGGTCGAAGTCAAAGTGGAAAAGCTCAACCCCGAAGTTTCGCTGGTGTTTTACACCACGCTGTACCTCGACCGTCAGGGCCAAGAGCTGACCGCAGTGCGCTTCACGATGGATGACAAGGGCAACATCAGCGACGTCAACCGCCGGCCCAAGACGCTGGTCCGCAGCAGGAAGGGGGACTAGGTCCTGCCATGACCATTGGTTTTGTCGGAGTCATCTCCGCGTACATCATCATCGCCGTCCTACTCCTCAGCATGAACATCGCGCCAAGATGGGCGTGGTGGGTGAAAGCCACGGCGATCGTGGTCACGTCCGCCTTCTTCGTGGTCACCTATTATTCGATGATCGACATGATGGGCTGGCCGGTGACCGAACGTCTGCCGCCGAAGTTCCAACTGCACTGGGCCAAGGTGGTCGAGCCGGACAAGCTGCTCAACCAGCCGGGTGCCGTTTACATGTGGGTGGAGGAGTTGGATGCCAACAATATCCCGTTCGGCATTCCGCGCGCCTACAAGCTCCCGTACACGGCACCGCTCGACAACGGCCTCAAGGACGCGATGGACATGATCGCTGGTGGTCAGGACGTCGGCGGCACCGCCGAACAGTTCGACGAGCAGGAGCAGCGCGCGCAGCAAGAGCAGAACCAGGACGCTGCCCACGAGGCCGGCCAGGTTGCTCATGACGATACCGGCTACACCGATCCGAACGAACTCAGGGTCAATGACCAGATCCTGCGCTTCGGTCAGCTGGAGGAAGTGAAGCTGCCGGACAAGGACACGGCGGCCCCATAACCGCACGTTCGTTCTGCAGGGTTTGTTTCGAACCGCCCGGCCGCGCTCATCGCGGGCTGGGCGGTTCCATTTTTAACGATCAGCCAGCGGAAATTGCAATGGCTTGCATAGGTTGAACAATATGGCCGCGTCTTTCACTTGAAACGTGTCGAACGCGGAGTTTCCTCAGCCAGGGCACGGGTGGACGGCGCCGAGTTGACGCTGCGCCTTCCGGCAGTGCCTGGGGTCCGCGAACGGCGAACTGCTTGTGCCGACCGCACTAGTTCCGGATGCGGCGTCGCGGGGTGCAGGGTCGACTGCCAAGTTGGTTCGGCTGATCGGCTTTGCGGCGTTATAGTGGGCACCGAATTCGCCTGGGGGCGGGGTGCCAACACCACCGGATTAGGGAGACGACAATGAACAGCCTCTTCAGAAGGGCCTTCCTCACGAAGGCGATGGTTTCCGCGGCGGCGATCGCTGCTGCCACGATGATCGGTGGCGCGTTCTCGCCGGCCGAAGCCCAGGCTGCACTACCAAAGGTGCGCGTCGGCGTCATGGCGTCCGGCACCGTCAAGTGGGAGCTTCTCACGATGGCGGCCCGTGGCATCGACAAGGCCAACGGTTTTGAATTGGTGATCAGCGACTACGCGACCGGTGATGCGGCCGACATCGCGATCGCCGGCAACAATGTCGAAGTCGTGGCAAAGGATTTTATCGCTGTCTCGGCGCAGCGTGCATCGGGCCTCGACTTCACTTGGGTTCCGCACTCCGCCACGGTCGGCGGCGTGATCGTGAAGAAGGACAGCGGCATCAAGACCGTCGCCGACCTCAGCGGCAAGACGGTGTTTGTGTCGCCCAGCGCGCTCGACAAGAGCTATCTCCTGCTGCGCGCGTGGACCCAAGCAAAGTTGGGCAAAGACATCACGGCGGTGGCGAAGGACGTGAAGTTCGGCGCATCGCCATTGGCGAACGCCGCCCTTGCGAAGGGCGACGCCCAGGCCATCATGAATCTGTGGAACTGGAACGCCCGATTGCTGGCGGACCCGGCCTACACCCAGTTGATTGGTACGGAAGACATCCTCAAGGACATCGATCCGACCTTGAATCGCAAGCTGCCTATGGTCGGCTGGGTGTTTCACGAGTCCTACGCCAAGGCCAACGCCACTACGATCAACAACTTCCTGAAGGCCTCCGTTGCCACCAAGAAGGTCCTGCTCGCGGAGGACGCGGCGTGGCCGCCGCTTCGTGACGCGATGATGACCGGGATCACCGGCACCCCGGCGGAGTTGGATGCGATGTTCATCGCTCTGCGCGACCAATATCGCCGCGGCATCGTCACCTCGTACACGGCCGACGATCAGAAGGCCGCTGCCACTGCGTTTGCCGTTTTGGCGAAGATCGGCGGCGAGGATCTGGTCGGCAAGTCGCCGACGTTATCGCCAGGCACGTTCTACACCGGCTTCACGTTCTAGCGCGAAGCAGGAGCATCGTTCGTGGGTTGGTCACGCCATGACCGCTGAGGTTGGCGCCAGGGGCCGCTTGCGGCCCCTGGCCACCGGCATCGCCAATGTGCCCGGTTGGGGCGTGCGGACGATCTCACTCGTCGCGCTTGTGCTGCTTTGGCAAATCGGTGCCGACGCAGCACACAGCGTCTTCTTCCCGACTCCTGCGGCGGTTGCGCAGGCCGCGTGGAAGCTGGCGTGGAACGACAAGCACAGTGTCAACGAAGTGGTCCGCGCAGCGCTGGGAGTTCAAATCGACTTCGCCACTTCGCGGCTTGGCGATCTGCCCTTCCACATCATCGTCACGTTTATTCGCGCCACGATCGCGTTCGTCATCGCCATGTTGGCGGGGTCGGTCCTGGGCGTGGTCCTTGGCCGCTATCCGACAGTGAACCGGCTGCTCGACAGTTGGGTGTTGCTCGGCTTGAACATGCCGGCCCTAGTGATCGCGATCCTCTGCTACATCTACCTTGGCCTGAACACGTGGGCCCTGATTGTTGCTGTGGCGATCAACAAGATCCCCTTGGTGGCGGTCACGATGCGCGAAGGCGCCTCCGCCATCGAGCCAGACTTGATGCAGGTCGGGAGAGCATTTCGGCTGCCGCGTCTGGTCATGTTGCGGCGCGTATTTTTGCCGCAACTCTATCCTTACCTGATGGCCTCCGCGCGTACCGGCTTGGCCCTGGTCTGGAAGATCGTCCTGGTGTTTGAGTTGCTGGGTTTCAGCAACGGCGTGGGTTTTGTGCTCCAGCTAAACTGGCAGCTGGGCAACGTGGACCGCTTGCTCGCCTACGCCATTGGCTTCATCATTGTAATCATGGCGATTGAGGCCCTTATAACGCGGCCGCTGGAGCGTCGCGCGACGCGGTGGCGGTTGTGAACGCTCTCGAAGTCGAGATTCAGCGCAAGGTCTTTCAGTCTCCTGCCGGCGACGAGTTCATTGCGGCAGAGAACTTGCGGTTCTCGGTGCCTAAAGGCCAGTTCGCGTGCATCGTTGGTCCATCCGGTTCGGGCAAGACAACGCTGCTCCACATCGTGAGTGGCCTCGACACGAAGTTTGCCGGCAGTGTCACCGTCGCGGGCCTTCCGGCGGCGGAGGCCCAGATCGGTTACATGTTCCAGTCGCCGCGGCTGATGCCATGGCTGAACGTCATCGACAACGTGCGATTGGTTGCGACCGATGCGGCCAAGGCCGCCGGCAAGCCCGAGCAGTTGCTTGAGCGGATGGGGCTAGGTGCGTTCCTCGATAGCTTTCCGAACCGTCTGTCGGGCGGTATGCAGAGGCGCGTGGCGCTGGCACGGGCATTCGTAAACGATCCACCGTTGCTGCTCCTGGATGAGCCCTTCATTTCGCTCGATGAGCCGGTTGCGCAGCGGCTGCGCTCGCTGTTGCTGGACCTATGGCAGCAGCACGGTGCCACCATCGTGTTCGTGACCCACGATCTGCGCGAGGCCGTTTACTTGGGCGACCGGATTTTGTTCATGTCGCCAAGTCCGGGCCGGGTCGTGTTGGACTATCCAGTCGGGTTGGGCAGGCCGCGCACGTACGACGAGGCGTCGGTCGAAGAGGTTAGGCACCGCCTTCTGCGCGAACATCCAGCGATCCTGGCGGGCCTGGAGGCACAGCCCTCCAACGACGGGTCCGCCGATCCTGCCAGAGCGCAGTTGAGGAGTGCATAGATGACCAGCCCAGCGAAGGATGGCGTCGCGCTATCCGTACTCGACGTCGTGAAATCCTATGGCCCGATTCGGGCGCTGGACGGCGTGTCCATCTCCGTCAAGCGCGGTGAGTTCGTAGCGCTGCTCGGCCCCAATGGCGCCGGCAAAAGTACGTTGTTCCAGTTGCTTACCGGCTTGTTCGTGCCCGATTCCGGCTTGATCGAGGTCGATGGCTACGACATCCGCAAGACTGCTGTTCCTGCGTTGGGAAGCCTCGGCGTCGTGTTCCAGTCGCCTACGCTCGACCCCGAGTTGTCGCTGCGCGCGAACCTTCGTTTCCACACCGACATGCATGGGATTCCGGCCTCGATCGCCAAGGTGCGCATCGAGGAGGAGCTCAAGGTGTTTGGCTTGTCGGAACGGGCGAAGGATCCCGTGCGCACTCTGTCGGGCGGCAACCGGCGCCGCGTGGAACTTGCCCGCGCCCTGCTGCACGACCCGAGCATTTTGCTAATGGACGAAGCGACGGTTGGTCTGGACCCGCGCAGCCGTCACGAGATGGTGGATATGGTCTTTGACTTGCGGGATCAGCGCGGCATTGCCGTGCTCTGGGCCACGCACCTGGTCGAGGAAGTGGAGCGCGCGGATCGCGTGATCGTTCTGCATCGCGGCAAGGTGTTGAAGGAGGGGACTCCGGCCCAAATCATCGACGGGACTGGGACCCAAAACCTGTCGGATGCATTCCTGAAGTTGACGCGTGAGACCGGCGGGCATCAGGCTGCGGCCTAGCCGGGTGGCGCTGGCCGGGCGAATTGCGCCGCCCCCCAAGCGGCCCCTAGACTGAACAACTTGGACAGCGCGGAGCCGGAGGGGTCGGTGGTCCGCATCTATTCGCTCAAAGGCCTCCTCTTAGGCCACGACTTGGCCTTTCTGGTGCTGATCATCGTCACCGGCGCAATGGGCTGGGTCGGCGTTGATCTGCGCCAGCAGGCTGCCGAAGAATCGCTGCGCCTGAGTACCCTCATCAATCTGGTGCAGGAGACGCGCGGCGATGTGTATCGCCAAATGACCGAGGTCTTCGACCATCATTTTCTGGCCGATCCCCGCGCGATCACGCGCTACCGAACCTCCGGGGTGGCGATTGCTGCAAATCTGGCACGCATAGAGGATGTCGCGCGCCAGCCCGCCGAACACGCGGCGATCGAGGGTCTCAGACTCGCATACACCCAGGTGCGCCAGCAAACCGACGACATCATGACCACCCCGTCCACTGCATTGCGGGAGCCCGACCACCTGACCGTGTTCTTCACTGCCGATCTACAAATGAGTTGGCTGGACGACTACGAGAAGGTCTTTGCAGCGAATGACGATCTGCTCACCATCGCGCAACAGGCGGAGCAAAACCGGGTCTCCACATTGGCCCGCAACGCTGGTCTCGTCCTTCTGATCCCGATTGCGACAGCGGCGGCGTTACTCTTGGTCGCGCGCGGGTTCATGCAACGGGCGTTCGTGCGACCCGTCAACGCCCTACTGGAGGGCGTTTCGGCCTATGGCAAAGGTCGCCTCGACCATCAAGTGCCGGAGATCGGTGCGGCGGAGCTGGTCACGCTGGAGCGTGCGATCAACCGCATGGCGCAGGATCTTGGGGCCAGCCGCGAGGCCCTCGTGCGCTCGGAAAAGCAGGCGGCGCTTGGGTCGCTGGTGCCGGTCGTTGCGCACAATATTCGCAACCCGTTGGCCAGTATTCGTGCAATGGCCCAGCTGTACGACGGACCCGGTATCTCGAGCGACATTTCTGGAGCGATGCGCGATATCTGCGGCACGGTCGACCGTCTGGAGCGCTGGCTCAGTTCGCTACTGTCGTATTTGAACCCGTTACGCCTGGCGCGCGTAGACGTGCGCATTGCCGAAGTGGTCGACCAAGCGGCGCTATTGTTGGCACCGCGGCTCGACGCGAAGCGGATTTGGCTTAGCCGCCGGGGTTGGGACGAAGAATACTACTGCCTGCTCGATGTCCATCTGATGGAACAGGCGATCTACGGTCTGCTCACCAACGCCGCGGAAGCGTCTCCGGAGGGTGGGCGGCTCGCGCTGTCGCTACGTCGCGTTGTGGGCGAGGTCGTCCTGACGATCGCCGATCAAGGCCCGGGTATGCCGTTCCGGCCGTCGCCCGACGATCTCAACCCTGGTCCGACCACGAAAAGCTTCGGCAGCGGTCTCGGCATACCGTTTGCGTTCAAGGTCTGCGACCTGCATCACGGACGAATCGAGTTCGGAGTGGCCGCAGGCGGTGGTACTGAAGTCACAATCTCTCTGCCGATCGTTCAACCCGCCCGGAGTGCCGCATGAGTGACAGTCTCGCCCGCCGGCCGGATGTGGCCTTGGCGCCCGGCAAGTCAGGACCATGGCGCATCCTTGTTGTTGAGGACGAGAGCATCTTTGCGCGTGCGGTGGCGACCTGCCTCCAGCGGGCGGGGCATGCCTGTTCGGTGGTCGGCACGCTCATGGAAGCGCGCGACCGCATTGCAGCAGGGCCAGACGCGCTGGACCTCGTGCTGTTGGACGTACGCCTGCCCGACGGTGAGAGTTTTGAGCTCCTGTCCGAAATCGCAGACGGTTCCGAAGGTGCGCCCACCGTCCTGGTAATGACGGCGTATGGCGACGTGGGTCAGGCCGTTCAAGCGATGAAGCGCGGCGCGGCCGACTACTTGAAGAAGCCGATCGATCTCGACGAACTGCTGGTCACCGTCGATAAAGTTATGCGGTCCGCGCGCCTGCGCTCTCGCCTCAACCTGTCGCAAGCCCGCGAGAGCCGAGCGGGCGACGGCGCTGCATTGATCGGCGAAAGTTCCGCGCTACGCGAGGCGCGCCGCCAAATCGAAGCAATGGCTGCAATTGCCGGCGACTCACCGCCCACGGTCCTGATTCTTGGCGAGACGGGTACCGGCAAGGATGTCGCCGCCCGGATGCTTCACCGCCTTTCGTCGCGCAGCGACCGGCCGTTCGTCCATATCGATTGCACTGCCTTGCCCAAGGAAATGATGGAGGCCGAGTTATTCGGCCATGTGCGCGGCGCGTTCACGAGCGCTCACGTTTCCCGCGCCGGATTGATTGAGGCCGCGGAAGACGGGACCGCGTTTCTTGACGAGATCGGCGAGTTGCCGCTGCCATTGCAGGCCAAGCTGCTGAATGTCTTGGAGCGCAGGCAATTGCGCCGGGTCGGTAGTACCCGGGAGGTGCCGGTGCCGGTGCGGTTTGTGGCGGCGACCAATCGCAATCTGTCGGCCATGGTGAGCCGCGGCGAGTTCCGCGACGACCTATACTTCCGGCTCAACGTTCTAACGGTGTCTCTGCCTCCCCTCCGTAGCTGCCGGCAGGACATACCCTTGTTGGCGCGGCATTTCCTGGATGTCACGGCCCGCGCCTATGGCCGCGCTGCGCCGGCGCTGCACGATGACGCGATCGCGGCGCTTGCGGCGTACGAGTGGCCGGGCAACGTCCGCGAACTAAAGAACGTAATCGAGCGGTCGGTCCTGCTCTCCGACAGCAGCGGAATCAGCGCTCAATCGCTGCGCCTCGCTGCGCCTGCGGCTGCTTCACGGGCAGCGCAAGGCCGCGGCGCGGAAGCAGCGCTGCCGACCCTTGCCGGCGCGGAACAAGAGATGATTGCTGCGGCCCTCGCCAATACCGGAGGCAACACGTCCGAGGCGGCGCGCAGGTTGGGAATAACTCGGATGGCACTGCGATACCGCATGGAGAAGTACGGCATACGCCCGACTGACTTCGGCCGGGGCAACGCCTGACTATTTGTTAGGCACCGGGCCGGGCGCTGACCGACCTGGTCATCACGGTAACATATTGATTTTACCGTCATAACTACCGTTGCTCCGGGTGGCACGGCGGTTGCGATGCCTGTTGCGCGCGGATTCAGGTGTCCGCCCCGTGGGGACCCGACGGCCCTGCGTCCGAAGTAACATTGGAGATTCGCATGCACAGGTCAGCCAGTTCGTCCCCTCAGCCGTCCGCCAGCGTCCCAGCCCTCGCACGCATCAGCCTGCTGGTTGCTGGCTGCATTGTTTTGGCTGCGTGCAGCATGACTGCACCGTTCATCAAAGGCGATCCTGCGGTCATGGCCGATCCCACCGCATCCAGCGACGCTGCCGGCTCGATGTAGCTGCGGCAGCGAGGCACGCGGACCGGCCGCCCGTCCTCCCCGGGCGGCCGGTTCGTTTCAGAGGCGTCTGAAGCCCCCGGCAGGCTGTGGCTCGGCTGCTCCCCGCAGATGTGGTGGCTCCCAGCAGCCACCGGAGTGTCCGGCCAGGGGCCGATCTCTGCTCAAGCAGGCCCGCCGCTCATGGGGCGCCAAGGATTCCGTAGTCAAGTTGAGCATGGCACAATAGTTGCCATAGGATTTTCCGAATCCGGTCGGTGGCAGCGCTGCCGACAGAGGGACAACTGGCGCATCGTGCGCGGTTGGAATTAGGGGAATCCGATGAACACGAAGATTACTCTCTGTGCATTAGGTGCGCTCGCCATGGCGGCTGCTGTGGCCGCACCCGCCCAGGCCGCTGGGACTTTGGTGACCGGCGCGACGGCGATCTCCACCACCATCAGCGCTGACTTCAAGCTGACGGGCGACAAGTTCGATTTGGAGACCGGCAAGTACTACAACTGGGCCGTGAAGTGCGATGCAAAGTGCGACAACCTCGTGCTGCGCGCGCCGGACTTGTTCCAGAACGCATTCATCAACCAGATCACGGTCGGCGACATGGAAATCCACACGCCCGGCCCGGGTGTCTATCTCGAGTTTGATGGCGGCGGCCAGATGAACATCTATTTCGTCGTGGTCCGCGCCGGCAGCTACACCTTCACGCTGCCCAGCAAGAACCTGACCGGCACGATGACCGTGAAATAGCTGCGCCTGCGGTTGCGGACGCGGGAACCGCCCCGCTGCAGCCCGTGTTGGCCGGACCCGGTGGCTCCCAACAGCCACCAGGCCGGCCGGCCGCGGATGGATCGCGGCGCGCGCCCAGGGTAACTAATTGAACATACTTGATTTAGGCCGGAGCCGAGGCTGACTGCCTTTTTGGCACGGTGTTTGCCTATACGTGCTATTGGAAAAGGCAATTGGGCGCCGTAAAAGACGCCTCGCGACAGGGGACTGGAGTGTGGGGATGAGGTTGTTGTTCGTCGGTGCGGTGCGCCTGCTTCTGGTTGCCGTGGCGCTCGTGGTCGGTGCGGCGTCGGCGCTGGCGGCGGGCAATTTGGCTGCTCGCCCCGACGACATCGAGATCATCATGAAGGACGATCTCACGTTCTCGAAATACGAGTTCAAGCTGGAGACGGGGAAGTACTACCGGCTCACGCTCAAGAACGTCGGGACCGAGGAATTTCAGTTCCGCGCCGACGACTTCTGGCGCAACACCTTCATCAATGAAATCAAGATCGGCGACCTCGAGATCCACCCCCTCGCGCTGCACGACGTTGAATTCGACGACGAAGGTGAGATGCTGATCTTTTTCGTGCCCATCCGGCCCGGCGACTACGACTTCTGGGTCGATGGCATGGAAGAGCGCGGAATGAAGGGCAAGTTCATCGTTCGATAAGTGCTGGCGCCCGCAACGGGCCGCTTCGGCGCAGGGAGAGGAAGACTATGGATAACCGAAACCGTACGTCCGAAGAGCAATCTGGATTTGATCGGCGCTCGCTGCTGAAGGGTGCTGCGGCGGGCGCCGCTACCGCGGCGTTGCCGTTGATTGGCGTGCCCCCTGCGTCGGCGGTCGGCACGGGCCTTGTGTTCGTTAGTCACGAGAAGAGCCACGAAGTCGTCGTTCTCGATCCAGTCAATTACACCGAGGTGAAGCGCATCAAGACTTCGCGCCGCCCTCGTGGCATGGCGTTCAATCAGGCGCATACCACCTTGTACGTTGCGTGCGGCGATGAGGACGTGGTGGACCTGATCGACGTTGCGCTGTTGAAGCGTGTGGGCGGAATCCCGACCGGACCGAGCCCCGAAGTTCTGGCCCTGAGTCCGGACGAGAAGTTGATGTTCATCGCCAACGAGGAGGACTCCTCGATGTGGATCATCAACACCAGCGACAAAGTCCTGCAGCACGAGGTTCCAAGCGGCGCCGAGCCGGAAGGCGTCTTCGTCGCCCCGGACGGAAAGTCGGTCTACCTCACGTCGGAAGTGGCCGACATGATCCACTGGATCGATGTCGCCACCGGCAACATTATTGACAACCTTGTGGTCGGCACGCGTCCGCGGCGCGTCCGCATGACGCCGGACCGCAAGGAATTGTGGATCACCTGCGAGTTGTCCGGCGAGGTCTATATTGTGGACGCCGCGACGTTCAAGACGATGCAGGTCATCAACTTCTTGCCGCCGGGGTTCCGCCAGGTGGACGTGACCCCAGTAGGACTTGAGCTGAACAAGGCAGGCACGCAGGCATACATCACGCTTGGCCGCGCGAACCACATCGCGTACGTCGATGTGAAGACCCGGAAGATCACCGACTACGTGCTGGCGGGCTCGCGCCCGTGGGGTGCTGCGCTTTCCAACGATCAGACGAAGTTGTTCATCGCCAACTCGCTGTCGGATGACATCACGATCATCGACGTCGCGAACAAGAAGACGATCAAGTCGGTGCCGACCGGCCGGGTGCCGTACATCCCGTTGGTCGACGACTTTGCGGGCGTCTCCGCGTTCGGCAACTAGGTCGATCTGGGGGGATCGGCGATGGTGCGGATCGGACGATTGGGAATGGCGCTGCTCGTTGTGGCGGGCGCTCTTACGCTTGGCGTAGCGGCTTGGCCGCAGAACGTGCCGCCCGCTCTGGCTGCTGCAGCTGCGGAGCCTACGCTCAAGATCGGTTACCTGGAGATCGAAGACGATCCCAAGTACGACCGTGCCTACGTCTATGCGCGTATTCCTGCGGTCCCCAACTACCGGCCGCGCGCGGGCGCTGAACTTGGCGTTGCCGATTCCAATGCCAATGGGCGCTTCACGCACCTGCACTATGAACTGGTGGTGCGGGCAGGCGCCGACGCGAAAGACCTGATTGCCTGGGTCCAGCAGCAACGCAAGGACAACGACGTCCGGTTCTTCCTGCTCGACGTGCCGACCGAGGTCACCAAGGCTCTGACCTCGGCGATCAAAGATCCAACCGTGCTGTTTGTAAACGTCGCCGATCCGGACGACAGTTTGCGCGGGGCGTCATGCGCTCGCAATCTTGCCCACACCGCGGCCAGCTACAACATGCTGGCGGACGGTGTCATGCAGTACTTGGCCGGCATGAACTGGACACGCATCCTTCTGCTGCAGGGCCCTCTGCCCGAAGATGCAAAATTTGCGGCCGCCGTGCAGCGCTCTGCCAAGCGCATGGGTGGCACCATCGTGGACAAGAAGCCGTTCGTCTTGTCCAACGACCCGCGCGCACGCGAAGCGAACAACGTTGCGTTGATGACCGCGACCAGTCGAGACTACGACGTTACTTGGATCGTCGACGAGGACGGTGAGTTCGGTCGCTATGTCCCTTACGGCACGCAGAAACCCCGCCCGGTGGTCGGTACTACCGGCCTTGTTGCGTCGCCGTGGTCCTGGGCATGGGAGCGCCAGGGTGCACCGCAGTTGTCGTCACGCTTCGATCGCGCCGCCGGACGCTTCATGTATGGGCCGGATTGGTCCGCTTGGTCGGCGATTCGCTCGATCGTCCAGGCCGCGGAGCGCGCCAAGACTTTCGACTTCCAGCCGGTGCGCGACTACTTGCTCAGCGACCAGTTGCGGTTCGATGGATACCACGGGTCGCAACTGAATTACCGGCCGTGGGACAATCAGTTGCGCATGAACTTGTACGTCGAAACGTACAACGCCGTGCTCGCGCGCATGCCGTCCTCGAAATTCCAACATGCGACAAACGAACTTGATACGTTGGGCGTCGATAAGCCGGAAACGACTTGCAAGTTCTAGGCGGGTCGCGACATTCGGGTCCCGCGTAAGCCGGGTGGGGAGACACGGTGAGCTTACAAGCAGTTGCCGCGCCTAGGGGCGTGGAGCACGTAACAACGGTGCGGCGCGTCTCTGCGCCGATGCATCTGCTGTACGCGCTGAAGGCCATCTCCGGCCGCGAGACCGGAAAGTTCATCCGGCAAAAAGGCCGTTGGGCCTCGGCCCTGGTGCGGCCCCTGCTGTGGCTGGTCGTATTCGCCGCTGGGTTCCGCTCGCTGCTCGGCGTTTCGATCGTTCCCCCGTACGAAACCTACACGACGTACCAGGAGTACATTATCCCTGGGCTGCTCGGGATCGTTCTGCTGTTCTACGGCATGCAGTCGTCGCTCTCGATGGTCTACGACCGCGAGATGGGGGTAATGCGGCTGCTGCTCACGGCGCCGTTGCCGCGCTGGGTGCTGCTGTTGTTCAAGCTCCTGGCCGCAACGTTCCTGTCGATTCTGCAGGCCTATGCCTTCCTGCTGATTGCTTGGGCGTTTAGCTTCTTCGTACCGACCTCGCTGGCCGCCCGAATTCCGTGGTCGGGGTGGGTCTACATTCTGCTCCCGTTGGCGGCGGGCGGATTGATGTTGTCGTCCCTGGGACTGCTGTTGTCGGTCTACATCCGTCAGTTGGAGAACTTTGCGGGGACGATGAACTTCGTGATCTTCCCAATGTTCTTCATTTCTCCGGCGCTATATCCGCTGTGGAAACTCCGGGAATCCGGCGCGAACTACATTTATTACTTGGCCCAGGTGAACCCCTACACCCATGCGATCGAACTGATCCGGTGGGCCGCCTACGGCAAGATGAACCTCGTGTCCCTGGCGGTTGTCGCCGGCTTCACGATCGTATTTTTCGTAGCGGCGGCAATCGGATACGACCCGCAGCGTGGCATGCTCCGGTACATCGGACGTCAGTAGGCCTGTCTCCCCATTTGCTGGCGCCGGTGTCGCGGCCGGTGTAACCTTCCGCGCGTCTTTGGGAGGAGTTTCGCATGCGCAGCAACGACACTGTCCGGACCGCTTCTGGCACGACCCGCCGCCGAGTCATCACGATCCTCGGGGCCGCCGCAGGGTTGTCGCTTTCGGGAGTGTCGTGGTCACGTCCGGCCCGTGCGGGTGTCAACCTGTACACGTGGCAGGGAACCACGCTTGGTGCAGACTCGACCATTACGCTCGCGCACACGAGCCGCGAGGGCGCCGACGCCGTCTTCAACATGGTCGTGGCCGAACTCAACCGCCTTGAGGCGATCTTCAGCCTGCACCGCGATGATAGCGAGATTTCTCGTTTGAACCGCGACGGCCGCGTCAATCGCCCGTCCGCCGACATGCTCGCGTTGCTGGCCGAGGCCCGCCACTACAGCGAGATCAGTGACGGCGCATTCGACGTCACCGTGCAGCCGCTGTGGAACCTCTACGCAGACCATTTCTCGCGCTACCCAGACGATGAAAAGGGCCCGTTGGCGGCGCAGGTCACCGCGGCGCGCGCGTTGGTGGATTACCGCCGCATCGAAACCAATCCGCTGTACGTGAAGCTCGACCGCAAGGGCATGGGCATCACGCTGAACAGCATCGGGCAGGGCTACATCACGGACCGCGTGGCCGATCTGCTCAAGGCCAACGGCATCGAGCATGTGCTCGTTTCGCTCGGCGAGACTCGTGCATTGGGCGACCATCCAGAAGGACGCCCGTGGGTTGTCGGTCTCAAAGACCCACGCAATCCGGAGCGGATCGAGCGGTCCATCGACTTAGTCGACATGGCGGTTGCGACGTCGGGCGGCTATGGCACCGTGTTCGACCGCGCTGGTCGCTTCAACCACCTGTTTGACCCGAAGACCGGCGCGAGCGCCGATGCGCATATTGGTGTTTCGGTGATCGCGCCGCGCGCCACCGAGGCCAACGGCCTGGCCACGGCGCTCTATGTTGCGCCGGTGAAGCAGGCCGAGAGCATCCTTAAGCGCGCCAGCAAGAAGGCGACCGCCATCGTGACGACACCGGACGGCGTCACGCGGACGCTGACCGCGTAACGAACCTTTCAATCCGGCCGCGGTCGCCCGTTCGGGGGCGGCCGCTACGCCCGGCAGCCGGACAACGGCTGAATCACGCCGAGCTTTTCGACGACCCGCAAAGACCCGTTTTCGGTCTTGGCGATGTACATCTGCATCGCCGTGTGGTGATCCCCTTGGGTGATCGAAGCGGTGCCGGTGGCAATCGGCATGCTCAAGCCAGCCATGCCGTCTACGGCCCCTTCGCGGTCCAGCTTCCCGGACTTTTCTACGCCGCGCTTCAACGCCATCAGGGCGTTGTAATGGGCGAAGACGTAGTGGGAGATGCCGACATCAGGACCAGCTTGCTTGCGCACGCGCGCAACGAAGTCCTGGACGCCAGCATCGGGATCCGAGGCAACAAAAGGTACGCCGGTGTACATGTTCTCGCCCTTGCCGGCGCCGAACGCACCCAGATAGGTCTCGCTGAACCCCAAGAATGCGACTGTCACCTTTTTCATGAGGCCGAATTCCTCGGCCTGCTTGATGAAGGTGATGCCATCGGCGCCCGGCAGGGCGAACAGCAGAACATCAGCACCGGAGTCGGCGATCTTGCGGATGACCGGAGTGAAATTGGTCTGCCCGGCAGGCGTGTACTCCTCCGCGAGCAACGTGCCTTTCACCTGCGTGATCATCGGCTTGGCGGCCTGGAACATATTGCGCGGCCAAACGTAATTCTGCCCGAACGCGTAGTATCGCGTTCCGACCCCGCGGGCCGCGAGCCAGGGAATGAGCGGCGCCGTGTCCTGGTTGGGTACGGTGTTGAAGAAGAACAGGTAGCGCCCACAACCGGCACCGTTGTCTGCGCCCTCATAGTTGGTCGCGTACAGCAACGGAGTCTTCAAGCCTTCGATGGCCGGCTGCATGGCGTTGCGCGCCGAAGACGTGATCGGCCCCACAACGGCGAGCGCTTGATCGAGTTGGATCAGTTCGCGCGTCCGCTCCGCGGCAGTCTTCGGATCGGTCTTGTTGTCGCGGTACAAGATCTCGACGGACCGGCCCAAGATACCGCCCGATGCGTTGATCTCCGCCGCGGCAAGGTCGAGGCCAATTTTGGCCTGGTTTCCGAACAGCTCGAGCCCGCCGGAGAACTCCAGGCACGCGCCCACCGGAATCGGCCGGTTCTGCGCAATGGCAGGGAACGCCAGCGGCGACACCGCGACAGACGCCCCGGCTCCCGCCAGGAATGACCTACGGTTGAACTTACCCATGCTCACCTCTGATTCAGCGCCGCTGCCTGCGCGCTTTTGTGTCCGGTCGGAATATACCGTACGGTGATCTACCGTCCAGGCGAACCCATGGCACTGCTCGAACTGCGCGACGTTCACCGTGACTTTGGCGGTGTGAGGGCTGTGGACGGCGTATCAATGACCCTCGACGCTGGCGCGCTGCATGCGCTTGTGGGTCCGAACGGCTGCGGCAAGTCCACCCTGTTCAACCTCGTCACCGGCGCCATCGCACCAACCAGTGGCTCGATTTCTTTGCGCGGCATCGAGATCGGCGGTCAACCGCCGCACCGCATTGCGCGCCTCGGAGTTGCCTGCAAATTCCAAGTTGCGTCGGTGTTCGACGAATTGACGGTCGAACAGAATCTTTCGGTAGCAGCGCATTCGAGTGCGGACGCTGATCGCGAATTGGCGCGTACCGGACTTGCTCGGCTGCGCCACTCGGTTGCCGGTATGCTCAGCCATGGGCAACGCCAATGGCTCGAACTGGCTATGGTCCTGGCCCGCCGGCCGGCCCTCCTACTGTTGGACGAGCCGACGGCGGGCATGACCGCTGCGGAGACCGCCGCGACCGTCGACCTTATTCGGACAGTTGCTGCTGACGGCAACCTGGCAGTCTGGGTGATCGAGCACGACGTCGGCTTTCTGGAGAAGCTCTCCTGCCCGGTGACCGTGATGGCGCGAGGGCGCGTTGTTCGTACCGGCACGATGGCAGAGATTCGTTCCGATCCTCACGTGCAGAAGATCTACTTCGGCGCCGAATGACCGCGCCGGCCCTTGAACTAGTGGACATCACCGCTGGGTACGGCGGTGGCGTGGTGCTGAACGGCCTAAACCTCACACTCGCTGCAGGGTCAGTCACTGCGTTGCTCGGCCGCAATGGCGCTGGCAAGACTACGCTGTGCAGAATTTGCGCAGGACTGCTGAGCCCGACCCGTGGCACGGTTCGGATCAGCGGGACTGCGTTGAATGACAGGGCGTCGCATACGTTCGCCCGTCACGGGGTCGGGTTGGTACCGCAAGGCCGGGAGGTCTTCGGACGCCTATCGGTCGAGGAAAATCTGCGGCTCGGCGCCATCGGTAAGAACATGACGGCCGATCTAGTCGCCGCCTACCGGTGGTTTCCATCACTTGAGGTATTGCGGAATCGAGCAGCTGGATCGCTATCCGGGGGGGAACAGCAAATGCTCGCAATCGCGCGCACGCTCATGGGCGCCCCACGCCTGTTGGTCCTCGACGAACCGTCGGAGGGTCTGGCGCCCGTGGTCACGCGGGTCCTGGCAGCTAGGCTCCGCGAGATTGCCGCCGAGGCCGGTCTAACGGTCCTGCTGGTGGAGCAAGACCTTGAGCTCATTCAAGCCCTGGCCAGTACCTGTTGCTTCCTCGCCGATGGTGGCATCGCTGAAACGGTTCCGGTCGCAAGCATCGGTATGGACTTCGACTTGGTCCGCCGGCACCTGGCGTTGTAGCGCATGGCCGCAACCCTCCTCGATGCCGTCTCCGCAGTGTTGGTCTTGGTCTTGGTAGCGCTCGGCCTTGCGGTCGTGTTCGGCATGATGCGGGTCATCAACATGGCCCACGGCGAACTCGTAATGTCGGGTGCTTTCACGGTGGTCTGGCTGCAGGGGTGGCACGTTCCGTTCTGGGGTTGTGTTATCGCCGCGGCGGTTGTTGTGGGCTTTTTCGGCTGGATGATCGAGTGGGTACTGGTACGCCACACGAGGGACCGGCCGTTGGACACGATCCTTGCGACCTGGGGCCTTTCCCTCGTTCTGAAGCAGGCCATCGTGCTTCTCTTCGGCCCAGGTTCGCACAGTGTACCGTTGCCGCTCGATGCCATGGTGGGACTGGGGGCCCTGAACTACCCCGCGTATCGGCTCGTCGTCATGGCGATAGCGGCCGTCGTAATCGCGGGAACCTACCTGTTCCTCCGGTGCACCAACCGCGGACTGGCAACTCGCGCAGTGATGGCTAGGCCGGCGACTGCTGAACTGTTGGGGTTCAACACCGATCGCACATACAGCGCGACTTTTGCCGCGGGGGCGGCACTTGCGGGGTTGGCCGGTGCGCTAGTCGCACCCCTGGTCAGTGTCGATCCCCAGATGGGCTTGGGGTACTTGGTCCCCGCGTTCCTCGCCATCCTAGTTGGCGGGGCGGGTGCGCTAGGCGGAGTGTTGGCGGGTGGCTCGGCGGTCGGCGCTTCAACCAGCCTGCTGGGCGCGTTGTGGTCACCGGTAACGGTGCAGATTGTGGTGTTTGGCCTGGCGGTTGTTGTGATTCGTCTGCGGCCGCAGGGCCTGATGCGTGAATGATCGCACGCGTTCCCCTGGCGATTTCCCTCGCGGTGTTTGTCGCGCTGGCGGCTCTCCCGTGGCTTGCGGGCGACTACTGGACCGGCCAATTCACGCGGTCCCTGCTGTACGGGCTCCTAGCTCTCTCGCTCGCATTGGTGTGGGGGCGCGGCGGCATGTTGTGCCTTGGCCAGGGCATGTTCTTCGGGACTGGCGGCTACGTCATGGCATTGCTGACCATGGGCAAATTGGGACCCGGTCTCGCAGACGCATGGCTCGCGCTCATCGTTGCCGCAGCGTCAGCAGCGGCCCTGGCCGCCATCGTGGGCGTGTTCGTGTTTTGGGGTGCCAGTATTTCCGGGCCGTACTTCGCAATCGTGACCTTGGCGATCGCCGTGGTGCTCGAACAGTCGATTCGCAGCAACTACGGTCTCGGGGGGGACAACGGGCTGGTGGGGGTGCCGCCCTTGCCCCTCGGAACCAGCGCCTTTGATGCAACGCCCCCGTACCTCCTAGTTCTGGTTGTGGTGGCGGCGGCCTACTTCACCCTCGACGCGACTCTCTCGCGACGCATTGGTCTCGTTTTGGACGCGCTCCGCGTCAACCCCAACCGGCTCGCATATCTCGGGTACTCCCTGTTTGCCTGGCGCGTAGCTACCTTCGCCGCGGGCGGTGCGCTTGCCGGACTCGCCGGAGCACTGTTTGTCGCCGTCGACGGCTTCGCGTCCCCAACCCTCATTGGATTTGGTTTGTCGGCAGAGGCGCTGATCTGGGTTGCCTTGGGCGGGCGCACGGTCTTGATGGCCGCGTTGTTGGGCGCGCTCGCCGTTCGGCACGGCGAAGCATTGCTGGCGGCTTGGCTTGGCGACTGGTGGTTGCTCGCCCTGGGATCCGTGTTTGTGCTGGTGGCGGTAGCAGCGCCCGCCGGCCTGCTGGCCGCGCCTCTGCTGTGGCTGGGCGCGCGCGTGCGGCGCTAACGACTTGGCCGGCCAACTTGTGCTGTAGTTGGGCGATGGGCTTCGTACGCATTGGCGTCATCGCCTTGGTGGTCGGGCTTGCCGGTCCGTTGCCGGCGGTGGCGCAGGGCATGGAAGACGGCATGAAGGCCTTCAGCGCCTTGAGCACGGGAAACTGGAGCTTGGCGCAATTCTATGCGACGCGGGCGCTCGAATCCCACACACTGAAGTTGGGCGACGAGGCGGGGGTGTTTGCCTATCGCGGGGAAGCACGGCGGCATCTGAACGACTTTGCCGGGGCCGTCGTCGACTACACCGAGGCGATCGATCGCGGTGTTTCGGGTGCGTTTGCGGCGCGGGTGTTCAATGGCCGTGGTATCGCTTTGTTTGCGCAGGAGGAACTCGATCTCGCGGTCGCTGACTACACCCAGGCGATCAAGCTTGACCCGAAGTTTGTCGAGGCGCTCGACAATCGCGGCGTGGTCTACATGGCTGGCGGTGAGTTGCGGCGTGCCATCGATGATTTCACGGCCGCGGCCGCTCTTGCGCCGACCAACCCGATACCGCTGAACAATCGGGGCCGAGCGTACCTCGAAGTCCAATTTTGCGAGGAGGCGTACCAGGACTTCACCGCCGCACTAGACCTCAATCCGGCGGACCCCGTAACGCCCCTCTTCAACCGCGGCATCGCTGCGGAGTGCCTGAATCGGGCGGACGATGCATTCGATGATTTTGCTGCGGCGTTCGATCTAGCGCCGGACGAACCCAACTATCGTGAAAAATTTCAGGAGTACGGCCTGAGGCCGTGATCTCTGCGCCCCCTTGACTGGGGCGCCGGGAGGAATAGCGTCCCGGTACTTGAGGAACGCCTGTGTCAACGCTGTATCAGTTCCGGTTCGAATATAACGCCGAGGAGGATCGCGTCCTGCTCCGTGTCAGTACGACTGACCACGCCGAGTACCTAGTGTGGTTCACCCGGCGCTATGTACGGCAACTGTGGCGTCTGCTGGACCAGGCAGTCGATGCACATCCCGACGTCGCGCGCCAGCACTCGTCCGTCGCCAAGCGGTCTGTCGCCGCTTTTCACCGCGAATCGGCTTTGAGCCGCACGGACTTTTCTCGCGAATACGAGATCAAGTCCGTTGAGCGGCCGATTGGCGATCAGCCGATCCTGGCTACCCGCGCCCGCCTGTCCATGAACCCCCAGGGCATGCGGGTACTCCATTTCTCGCCTGCGCGCGGCAAAGAAGTCAGTATTTCACTGACCGACGAACTGCTGCACTCGTTCTGCCACATCTTGGCCGAAATCGTCGCCAAAGCTGAGTGGGACCTGAACATCGTTTCCGCTGAGCCGGTGGTTGAGGTAGTACCCGCTCGACTTCACTAGGCTGCGCCGTCTGCGCCTGTGGCACCGTTTGTTGCTCGAGTGCAGTCGAGGTGGTCGTGCCCCGAACACGAGGCTGTATACATGCACAAGTCACGGCGGCAATTGCTGCAGTGGACCGGGGGCGGCCTTGGCGCCGCAATGTTTGCGCCACTCCGGATGGCGTTCGCGATATCCGAACCAGATCGGGTGCTTGCCGTGAGTTGCCTTGGCGGCAACGCGGGGCCCGTGCTTACATTGGTTCACGCGGAGACGCTGCAGGTTCTGGCGACGCTGCCATCGCCGGTAGCGCTCGTCCATCCAGCTAGCCGGTGGGCGTTTGGGCGGGACCTAGTCTGGGGTGGAATCCCGGGCCGCGTCGTGGGCATTAACGCCGCCACCGGGACGATTGGCTTCGCGGCCGACACACGATCGAATCTCAACCAGACCGAACTCACGCCCGACGGTCGATTTGTCCTGTGCGCGGCGGCGGGCACCGACAAAGTCCTCAAGATTGACGCGGATCCCGACAGCCCAACGGCGGGTCGTATCGTTGAGACCGCTGATCACTATCCCGGTGCGAATCCAAGCGACCTGACGATGCTAGCCGATGGCAGCTACTGTTTTACGGCGGATCGGGGCGGCGACACGGTCAGTGTGTTCCAAGTAGATCCGCTCCGGAAGGTCGTAACGGTTCCTCTGGAGCGCGGGGGTACGCGGGCGCTAGAGCCGATTATGGCTACTGTCTCCCCTCGGGGCGACTATCTGTTTGTCGAGACCGCCCGGGGTTCGGGGGGTGAATTGGTACTCGATATCAGCAACCCGATGCGCCCGTTCGAGGTAAAGCGATTCGAGCAGGTTGATGGCTTGGGCACGAATCCAGCGTCCAACGAGTTCTCGCCGGACGGGCGCTTCAGTCTGATCGTGAATCGCAGCTCGGCGGATCTGACTGTTGTCGATGCCGACCTTTTGCAGATTCGCGGACGGGTCGCGCTGCCCGATGGCAGCGCTCCGATGACGGGCACATTTGCGCCCGAGGGTACGCGATTCTTTGTGCCGCTATCGGGGCGCGACACGGTCGCAGTGGTCAACGTGCCGGAATTCGAGGTGACCCAGTTCATCGCCGTAGGTCCCAAGCCAGTCGGCATTGCCTACCTTGAGACGGCGATCCCACGCTGACTGCGTCCGCCTAAGAGTCTTCGGCGTGCAGCTTGTGCAGCAGCAAGTGCGCCCAGGGCGCCACGAGTAGCGCCGCCGTGCCAATGAAGACCAGGCCGCTGAACAGCGCGTAAAACGAGGCAAACGCCTTCGCTGCATCGCCCTGCAGCGGCGCCACTGGGCCCATTCCGCTTAAGATCATTGCTGCGTCCACTAACGCGTCCATCCACGGTTCGCCGTTCAAAAAGTGATATCCGGTCAGCCCCATCGTAAGAGACAACGCCAGCGTCACGGCGACCACGACAACGGACTGGAGATAGTGGCGAGGCTGCGGAGGGCGATCGAGGCGTCTCATGGCTATGCGTCTCCCATACGTGCTGAATCCGTCGTTTACCGACTTAACCTTGGCCGTGCCGGTTCAGCGGACTACTCGCCGACAGGGCCGTCGACGTGGAAACGCTGCTTAGGGTCCTCGATCTCAATGACCCAAAGGTCATCATCGCGCGCGATCTCGCGGGCGATATAGGCTTCTGCAGCTTGTCTATCGGTCGCGGCGCTGCCGCCCACCGCCATCCACCCGGACCCGCCGCCGGCAACGGTCGCGCGTTTCAACAATAGCGAACGATTGCCGTCGCGCAGCAACCGCAACAGCACAGCTCCTGCGTCCGGGTCGCCGCGGCGGCGTATGGCGATGGGGAGAACGTTGATATCGCATAGGCGGACTTGTGCCTGGACCCACAGCTCCGTTTTGAGTCGAGGTTCCGTCACGCGGTGCCCAAGAGTTGACGGTACGGCCCGCTAGCGATTGAAGCGTTCACGTCTGTTCTCATCGGAAACTGGTGCGCCCGGCGGGATTCGAACCCACGGCCTGCAGATTAGGAATCTGCTGCTCTATCCTGCTGAGCTACGGGCGCCGCGAGTGAGCCAGACTACATGTGGTCGGCCTGACAGGTAAGAGATGACCCACCTCCCCGGGGCGATGCTAGGATTTCCCGATGCGGGCCCTCCTGGTTGCCTTGCTCGGCGTTGCGGTCCTTGGTGTGTCCGTGCACAACGCGCGGGCAGCCCCTGCCCTTACGGATGGCGGGTGGGCGGTCGTGCGCCAGATCATCGATGGCGCCACGGTGGTTCTCGCCGACGGGCGAACGGTCCACCTAGTTGGGATTGAGGCACCCGCTATGGCGATGGGGGATCTGCCGGCGCAGCCATACGCCCGCGACACCGTGTCTGCCCTCGCGCAACTTGTGTTGGAACGGAATGTGCACCTGTTGTTGGGTGCAACTGCGGTGGATCGGTACGGATGGTTGCAGGCACACCTTTACGATGCCCAGGGGCGCTGGATCCAAGGCGAGATCCTCGCGCGTGGTCTGGCGCGGGTCCACAGCCTTCCGGACAGTCGCGCCTTGGTGAGCGAAATGCTCGCGCTGGAAGCCACCGCGCGCGAGGCGCGCGTCGGGCTGTGGGCGTCGCCCGCGTATTCGGTACTCTCACCCGAGCAGACCGCTCAGCATTTGAACGGCTTTGCCATCGTGCAGGCTCGGGTGCTCGCCACCGATACGGTCGACGGGCGCATCTATCTCAACTTCGGCCTCGACTGGCGTACAGACTTCACGGTTTCGGTATCGGCCCAGGACGCACGGGTCTTTCGTGCGGAACGGATCGACCTCTTGGCCCTAGCTGGGCATAGCGTCAGGGTGCGTGGATGGCTGTACTCGCTCAACGGACAGATGATAGACGTGACCCATCCGGAGCAGATAGAGTTGCTCAACGAATGAGCAGGCTAGTCCCCTGGACTTTGGCCGCCGCGCTGTTCACCGGTTTGGTGACGGCTAACGGCTTGGCTGTTGCCGAGGACGCCCGTCCCCTGGTTGCGAGCCAGGAACCCACCCCCGAAATGGAGGCGATTGGCGCCGCCGCGCAGCATCCGGCGATGCTGGCTCGCTTTGGCGGCGAATACAGAGACGGGAATATTGGTGCGTACGTCACGGCCGTGGGCGACCGCGTGGTGCGGTCTATCACCAGCTATGAAGTTGCCTACCAATTTCACTTCTACGTACTCGACAACTCCGAAGTATTCGCATTCGCGCTGCCCGGCGGCTACGTCTACGTGAGCCGGGCATTGCTGGCGGTGGCGAACGATGAATCCGAAGTTGCCGCGGTCCTAGCCCACGAGATTTCCCACGTCATCTTGCGGCACGGTGCTCGCCGCAGCCAATTCGCCGCCGAACGGCCTGCTACTGGCCGCAGCGAAGCTGCGGCTGCAATGCACGCGTTCACGACGGAACAGGAATTCGAGGCGGATGCGGTTGGTGTCCGCCTAATCGCGGCGGCGGGTTACGATCCGACGGCCCAGGCGCGGTTTCTCAACGCGATCGAGGCAGAGGGGAATGTCGCGGCAGCGTATGGCATGGCGCCACCCGCACCCAGGGATACGACCCACCCCGATATCCCCGATCGAGTCGCGGCGGCCTCGCGCGTCGCGCGCAGCGTTGTCATCGGCTACCAGCGCGGGAGCAGCGATTCGACCGACGGACCGGTCGCCGGTTACCTGACGGTCGCGGCTCCTGGGCCGCAACCCTGGTTTACCGGGCGCACCGAGTTTCTCAACGCGATCGATGGGATGATATTTGGCCGTCGCCCCGCCGAGGGCATGGTGCAGGGGGCGCGGTTCGTGGATACAACGGGCCGCTATACTTTTGACCTGCCACCGGGTTTTCACTTCACACGGTCGGGCCGCACGATCGTGGCCGAAGGGCCAGACGGCGCGGGTATGCGCTTCGATGGCCAAACCACACAAAAGCCGCAGCCTACGGACATGGCGGACTATTTGCGGCGCAATACCGGTTCCGAGCTGAAGTTCGAGGCGGTGTGGTCGGGGGCTTCGGATGGCGTCCTATTCGCCAAGGCGCGCGCGCGGATGAAGCCTGAGCAGGGCGGCGGCTCGATTCTCCTGGCCGCAATCCGCGTGACCGATAACACGGTGTTCCGGTTCCAGTTCTTCGTGCCAGAATCGATGTCGGAGGCCATGATCGAGGAGGTTTGGGGAACCCCCCAATCCTTTCGCCGCATTTCCGCCGACGAGGCGAAGAACTGGCAGCCGCTACGGCTGCGAGTCTACACGGCGGATGAGGCTACGCCGCTCGAGGCCGTCGCTGCCCAGATGCGCGTCGTAGACCACCCCTTGGCGTGGCTGGCGGCGCTCAACCAAGTCTCGCCGCACCACACGGTGGCCAACGGCGAGCGGCTGAAGGTAATTGCCCCTTAGCATTCACGGGCTACGCAATCTGACTCGGGTCGCCCGCGCGGCGCAGGATTGCCAAACGCAGCTTCTCCAGGGCCTCTTGTTCGATCTGGCGAACGCGCTCCTTGCTGATGCCCAGGGACTGGCCGAGCGTTTCCAACGTTTGTGATTCTTCCGTCAGACGGCGCTTGCGGATGATGGTCTGCTCGCGCGGTGTCAGTTCCGCGACAGCGCTACGTACCCACGCCGAGCGTGTGAGCGAGTCGTGCGCGGCGGTGACGATTTCTTCCGGGTTTGGACCATCATCCGGAACGATGTCTTGCCACTCAGCGTCGCCTTCTTCGCCCAAAGGCGCATTGAGCGACCGATCCGGACCCTGCAGCCGCTGGTTCATGTCTTCGACTTCGCGCAGGGGCACGCGCAGCACGCGCGCGATTTCCGCCTTGGCACCGCTGTCCAGGTCGGCGCTCGTGTTACCACCTTCGATTCGTGCGCGCAGGCGGCGCAGGTTGAAAAACAGCGACTTCTGGGCAGCGGTCGTGCCGGTTCGCACGATCGACCAGTTGCGGAGCACGTACTCCTGCATCGCCGAGCGAATCCACCACATGGCATAGGTTGAGAAGCGGACTTCACGCGCCGGCTCGAACCGGGCCGCAGCCTGCATCAGGCCCACGTTGCCTTCCTGAATCAAGTCGCCGGCGGGCAGCCCATAGTGCCGGTACCGCGTCGCGGCACTGATCACCAGGCGCATGTACGGAGCTACCAGAGCATGCAAAGCCGAGGTGTCGCCCTTGTCACGCCAGCGCTTGGCAAGTTCTTGCTCCTGCTCTCGTTCGAGCAGCGGCACAGACATGGCCTTGCGGATGAATTGGCGATCGGCAGTGCGGTTTTGTGGCCGTTCGAGGTAACTCATCGTGGCCTCCGATTCTGACACAGGAGGCCGAGACGCCGCCTCCAGAGCCGCTAATAAATTAGTAAGCTTGTCGGATATTACAAGATGCCAAGGCCATGCAGCCATGCGCGCGGCAATCCGCCGCGCTCCCAAAAGCCCTATTGTTGCTTTGGATTTTGGGCCCTAGGCCTCGACCCAGTCGGCCAGCGAGCCATCCAGTTGGAAGCAGGCGGCATTCAACGTTCCACCGAACCCGCAGCCGCCGTCCAAAGTCACGGCGTATCGCTCCAGGTCCAGACCGCGGCGCGCCCGGTCATACCCGCGTATGATCCGGCGAAACCCATCATACGCTTCGATTCGCCCGAAATATCCCGTGCCCCACCAGAACACGTCGCCTTGCTGGCTCAATGGCCGTTCGGGGTCAACGCCCGCTGCAACAAACAGCAGCTCCGATTGTTCGGTGTAGGCGGCACGCCGAAGCGCCGCCAGCAACTCGTCGTGCCCAGGCCGCGCGTGCAGGCTGGAGCGGACCTGATTCGCCCACTTGGTCAGCGCCAACGCGCCTTCGCGGCAGGCGATGCGCACGTCCTTGGGGTCATGGCCGTACGACTGAAGGGTAGCTGCCACGCCTTGGCCGAGCATCCACTCCAGAACCTCGCGCGGGTTCGGCGCGAACTGCAGTTGGAGCAGCTTGCGCCACATCTCCTCCTGCGCCCCGCGCAGATAGGCGACGTCGGCAGCGAACATCCCCGGCCGCGCCAGCCATGCGATGCGCTGCCGCAGCAACTCCTCCTGCGTGCCCTGGATATCTGGGCCCCAGCCAAGGTAGTTCCCGAGGTAGACGATCCGGTCGCCGGGCTGCAGCCGCTGCTCTAGGACTGCATGCAACGCGCGGAGGCGGCCCGCCTCGCCATGGATGGCGCCGACCGCCCACACGCGGCGGGCGGCCTTCAGGACGGAAAAGAAGCTGGCGGGATCTGCGACCATGCTCGCCGCCCCCCGCACTTCGGCTGACGCCGGCGCGGTCGGAACGGAAGGCGAGGGCTAGCTACGCAGCGCGCAGCAGCTTTTCGAGCCGCTCCGTCGCTGCCTGCTCGTCGATCTTCTCGACGACGGCCAACTCGCGCGCGAGCCGCTCCAGCGCCGCTTCGTAAATTTGGCGTTCGCTGTAGGACTGGTCCGGTTGATTGGCACTCCGGTGCAAGTCGCGGATCACCTCCGCGATGGCCACGGGGTCCCCGGAATTGATCTTGGCCTCGTACTCCTGCGCACGCCGGCTCCACATGGTGCGCTTTACCCGCGCGCGGCCGCGCAGTGTTGCCAATGCCGAGTCCATGGTCTTGGGCGTCGACAGCTTGCGCATACCCACTTGCGCTGCCTTTTGGACGGGCACGCGCAGCGTCATCTTGTCCTTCGTGAAGATGATCACGAACAACTCGATCGACATCCCGGCGATCTCGGTCTGCTCGATGGCCTGGATGTACCCAACCCCGTGGGTCGGATACACGATATAGTCCTTTGGCCCGAACTCATGACTCTTGCGCTTGGTCATCGGCTTCTAAACTTCTCCGTATGTTTCCGGGTGCGACGGCCCGCGCGGCGGAGTGCTCTCGGCACAACGGCGGCGCGGCCGGTCGAAATGGCTGTTTCGCGGAGCTCCTGAGAAGCAAAAGAACGCCTCAACTGGCCCCAATCGCTCCCCGACCCCGCGATTGTGGACGTCCGAACCGTGTTTTCGGATGGTTGCGACCCGTACTGGACTACCGATAGCACGAATTGTTCGAAAAGCACATGAGCACGGCCCAAATCAACCGCCCTGACATGGACTCAACCCCGATCAATCTTACCGTCAACGGCCAACCGGTGGCCATTTCTGCGGATCCCGGGACCCCACTGCTGTGGGCATTGCGCGAGCAACTAAACCTGACCGGTACCAAGTACGGCTGCGGGGTCGGCGTGTGCGGCATCTGTACCGTCCATGTTGACGGCTTGGCCGCCAAGGCCTGCATGCTTCCCATCCACTCGGTTGCTGGCAGCTCGGTAACCACCATCGAAGGCCTGGCTTCGTCTGGTCACCGGGTGATCGAAGCCTGGATCGCCGAGCAGGTGCCGCAGTGTGGCTATTGCCAGCCCGGCATGGTCATGGCGGCTGCCGCTCTACTGAGCCGCTCACCGACGCCCAGCGATGGCGCTGTCGACCTGGCGATGTCGCAAGTGCTGTGCCGTTGCGGCAGCTATCCACGTGTCCGCAAAGCGTTGCACCGGGCGGCTGCAGTTGGCGCCCCGGCGGCCAAACCCCTTGGAGCCCGCCCCCCCGCAGGTAACGCTCCACGGCACAGGCTCAACCCCTGGGTAGAAATCGGTCGGGACAATTCAGTCACGATTCGGGTCGACCGTGCCGAGATGGGCCAGGGAATCGTGACCGGACTGACGATGCTTGTGGCGGAAGAACTGGAAGTCGGCCTTGACCAGATCAGCACTGAGTTCGCACCGGTCGACGACGCGTACACCAATCCGTTGTTCGGCGATCAGTCCACCGGTGGCAGCACCAGCGTGCGGTCGTCGTGGGACCCGCTGCGCCTTGCAGGGGCCAGTGCCCGGATGATGCTGGTGACCGCGGCAGCGCAGCGGTGGCGTGTCCCGGTGCAGGAATGCGTTGCCGAACGCGCCATCGTGCGCCACCTCCTAAGCAACAAGACCGCTACCTATGGCGAACTTGCTTCCGCCGCGGCGCAAATACTACCGCCGGCGCCGGTGGTCCCAAAGGACCCGAGTCAATTTGCACTGATTGGTACGGCAGCGCCACGGATCGAGGTCCCGGGACACGTGCGCGGCGAAACAATATTCGGGATCGATGCGGCACCGCCCGGCGCGTTGGTCGCCCTTGTCGCCCGCAAGGCCCACGACGGTGTTGGCATCGGGCGCTACGATACGGATGCTGCCCGCCGTGTCCGAGGGGTAGTCGCTGTGGTCGAAGTCCCGGCGGGCATCGCGGTGGTCGGCGAGACGTTTCTCTCTGCGCAACGCGGCCGCGACGCGTTGGCAATGCGCTGGAACGCCGCGTCCGGCCCCAGCAGCAGCGCAATCGCCAGCGCGCTCGACGCCGGCCTCGTCAAGTCCGGTCGTAGCGCGCGCACTGCTGGCGACGTTGCTGCAGCCCTGGGGCGCGCCGGGTCGGTGATCGAGGCAAGGTACACCACCCCGTTCCAGGCCCACGGGACCATGGAGCCGATGAACTGCACAGCGCATGTGGCTCGCGGCCGGTGCGAGGTGTGGGCCCCGACACAGGCGCTCGGCGAGGCGCGGAGCGCGGCTGCCATCGTCTCCGGGTTGCGCGACCGCGATGTGACGGTCCACGCCACGTATATGGGTGGCGGGTTCGGCCGCCGCATGCATAGCGATTTCGTTGCCGAGGCGGTGCAAGTTGCGATGGCCGTCGACCGTCCCGTGCGGGTGCTATGGACGCGCGAAGACGACATGGGCCACGACTTCTACCGCCCCGCCAACCGGACGCTGATGCGCGGTGCGATCGGTGCTGACGGAATGCCGACTGCTTGGCTGCAGCGGGTTGCCGGTCCTGGCATCTCGTTCGACGGCATCCACGTCCATTACGCGATTCCCAATCTGCGCATCGAGCACGTGGCGGTCGATCCGGGGGTTCCCCTCGGTGCTTGGCGTGCCGTCGGCGCGAGTCAGAACTCGTTCGCGGTCGAGTGCTTTATTGATGAGCTTGCCGCCGCCGCCGGTCGCGATCCGGTGGAGTATCGCGCTGCCTTGCTCACTGGTACGCCGCGTCTTGGTGGCGTGCTCGCTCTGGCGGCATCTCGTGCGGGCTGGGGGACACCGCCGTCGCCAGGCCGTCATCGCGGCATCGCCTGCTACCGCTCGTTTGGAAGCTACGTCGCCGAGGTGGTGGAAGCTTCCGTGACGGACGGCAGGATCAAGGTCCACCGCGTCGTGTGCGCGGTCTACTGCGGCAGCATCGTCAACCCCAACATCATCGCCGCCCAAATGGAGGGCGCGATCATCCAGGGCCTCGGGGCAGCCTACAAGGGCGAAATCACGTTCCGCGATGGCGCTGTTGAGCAACGTACCTTCGAGGACTACCCGATCCTGAAGTTTGCCGAGGCGCCGGTCATCGAGGTGCACATCGTGCCCAGCCGGGAGGCGCCGGGCGGGGTTGGCGAACCGGGCTTGCCGCCGGTCGCCCCAGCGCTTGCAAACGCGGTGTCGGCGGCGCTTGGCCGCCGCGTCCGGTCGCTGCCGATTCGGCTCTAGCGGGCCAGGCTAGACGTCGCCCGTGCCCGGCTCCGCCTTGAAGTACTTTTCAAACTTGCCGGTTTCGTCTTTGAACTGATCCGCGTCTTTTGGGGCCGGCTTCTTGCGGGTCAAGTTTGGCCACGCTTGGGCAAACTTCCGGTTCAGCTCGAGCCACTTGTCGAGATTCTGGCCCGACGTATCAGGCTGAATCGCCTCCACGGGGCACTCGGGCTCGCACACACCGCAGTCGATGCATTCGTCGGGGTGAATCACCAACATGTTCTCACCCTCGTAGAAGCAATCCACGGGGCACACCTCGACACAGTCGGTGTACTTACACTTAATGCACTTGTCGTTGACGATGTACGTCATCGCTTACGGTCTCTCGTGAATGATCCGGTTAGGCCGGAGAATTGGGCGGGTCGCCAAGTCCTAGGCGGGCTAGCACGCGCTTGCGCGCCAAGCCCTGTTCAAGGTCCGCAACATAGAGAAGTCCAGAGACTCTACGCAACAGGTTCGCCTCGTAGGGGTGCACCACCCCGTCCGCGTACACGACCTCCCACAACATCTCGATGATGGCCACACGTTCATCAGGGCTATAGGTGTCCTTGATGGCTCTGGTGAACCGCAGAAGATGGTTGGCCGTGGCCTGCGTTGTCTCTGCCTCGGCCAAGAGGGTCGCGGCCTCGGTCTCCGAAATGGTGAAGTGGCGTTGGAGTAGGTCGCGAATGGTCGCGCGTTCTTTTGCGTCCACCTTGCCGTCCAAGGTCGCGGCTTCCACCATCAGTGCTGCGGCGGCCATGCGTTTGCTGTCCTCGGCAGGAGAAGCGCGCCGGCTGGGGGCGGAAAACAGGGTACGAAAGCGGTCAAGCATGATGGGGGCGTAACACGGGTTTGTCGGGATTCACAACCCTCGGCGCTAGTCCGTGTCACCCATCAGGCGATCCACCGCGCGCCGTTCGGCCTTGGTTGGGCGGCCGGTGCCACGCTCGCGCCGCCCGGGAGGTTGTAGCCGCGGGGTCGTGTCCTGCGGCGGTGCGATGTCCTCGTACAGGCCGCGGGCCTCCGGCGCTGGACCGCGACGGTCGCCTAGGGCAAGCACCCTCAATACGCGCACCCGTTCACCCTGGACGAACGTAAGCACGTCGCCAGGGTGTACCCCGTGGTTCGGCTTGGTCACCATGGCGCCGTTGATCCGAAGGTGGTGGGATTCCGTAAACCGAGCCGCCACGGTCCGGCTCTTAAACATGCGGGCGAACCACAGCCAGCGATCAACCCGCAGGGTCTCGGCATCGGGTGTGGAATTCATCACGCGCCGGCCTTCCCTCGCGGTACCGGGAATCGTGCCAACACAGCAAACGGCGACTGATCGTTCACCCGCTGTGGCGTACGTTGCCGCCGCGCAGCGGCGCGGCGGGTGGGTGCCCGGGTGAACCGCCCCTCGTTGCCGACCCGAGCGAAGCCGAGCGCGATCATGACACCCGCGAACGCTTCACCACCGCAGCCCACCGTTGCCATCAATTCGGCGCTTGGCGCCACCGGACCGGCTTCCGCAGCACTGTGAACTGCCAAAGCTAGCCGCTCGGCCATATCCACGCGTACAGCGCGCTCGCCCAACACCACGTAGCCACACGCCCGCAGGAATCCTTCGGGCAAGTCGGGAGCAACCTGCACCGAAACCGCGCCCGGTCGAGGGGCTACCGGTACCGGCACAACGCCATTGTAGATCGCCCACAGCCACCCGTTCACGCCCGCTCGGCGCGGCCGTACGAGTGATGGCAGGTACACCGTTGCGGCGCCAATTCGCACGCCACGGCGGCGCAACTCGCGCCGTTCGGCGGGACTCAGCGCCTCGATTTGTTCTAACACCGCGCCACGGGTGATCGTGCCCATCGCCTCGCCGAGTTGAAACACCAGACCCCGCGAGGCACCGGTCAGGCCGGGCGCGGCAATCGCGCGCAGCGGTGACAGCACTTCATCCAGGTAGGAGTCTAGGAACCGCGCTAGCTTCGCCTCGATCTCCCGTCGCACCGTGCCGTCCAGCAGGTCACCCCCGATCAGCGCGATCTTCGGCGCCGCCGGGGTAGTCCCTGCCCCTAACCTGGCTACCGCGTCCCCGCGCCAGAGGATGTTGGTGTCGTCTACCGCCAAACTGCTCTCACTATCGGTTAACAGCTTGCCAGCGCGGACGTTGAGTTCGCGGCGGAGCGAGCGCTGGGCCGCGGTCAGCAGCAACCGCACCTCACCCCCGTGGCTGGTGTCGGCGACGAACCGGAAGCCCTCGAGTCTGCCGATGAGGTGACCCTCCACCTCCACTTGGCCGGTCGCCGTAACCGTGCAGTACATCTCGTCCGTATTGCCCAAGCGCCGGGTCAGCGCCGCGCTACGGCGGTCCACGAACCGCTGCGTTAGTCGTTCGTGCAACGCATCCGACAGCCGGTCTTCAACCTCCCGAGCGCGGCTCTGCCAATGAACCGCATCCCTCACCCAACCTGCGTGGTGGCACACGTATGTCCACGTACGGACCTGTGCGATACGGGCCGACAAAGCGTCAATGTCGCCTTCGGTTCTGTCCAACCGCGCGATCTGCCCTGCCAGCCAGTCGGTCGGCAATTCACCGCCAGGGCCGGTCAGGAAGTCGAATACTCTGCCCAGCAAGCGCGAATGGGACTCGGTGAGGGTCTTATCGTAGTCGGGGATCTGGCACACATCCCACAAGAGCCGTACCGCGTTGCGGCCTTGCACCGGCCGGGACTCCGCTAAAGCCATGAACGCGGCCTGATCGGTGGCGCGCCGGGGCCGCATTACCAATTTGCGCCACTCGATCGGCGGCGACTCATCCAGGCTGCGCAGAAGGGCGCCAGGCGAGGAAAACTCCAAATCGGAGTTGCGCCAATAGACCCCCTTTACGGCGTCAAAGCGGTGGTTCTCGATCCGCTCCACCAACTCGGGGTCAAGCTCGCTGCACGTTGCCGTCGTCCCGAAGGTTCCGTCGGACAGATAGCGCCCTGCCCGGCCGGCGATCTGGCCAAGCTCCGATGCGGTCAGGGCGCGGGGGGCGAAGCCATCGAACTTTCGCAAGCCGGCAAACGCCACATGATCCAAGTGCAGATTCAGTCCCATGCCGACTGCGTCGGTAGCCACCATGTAGTCGACCTCACCGGCCTCGAACATCGCCACTTGGGCGTTACGTGTCCGCGGCGAAAGGGCCCCCAACACGACGGCCGCGCCGCCGCGGTAGCGGCGGACCTGCTCTGCCATCGCATACACATCCTCGGCGGAGAACCCGACCACAGCGCTGCGGCGTCGCAGCCGCGAGAGCTTGCGCGGCCCATCGAACCGCAATGTGGACAGACGCGGCCGCGACAGGAACTCGATTCCCGGCAGCAATTGGCGCAGCACCGGCCGAATCGTTTCCGCGCCCAGGAACATCGTTTCCTGGGCTCCGCGTGCGTGTAGCAGGCGGTCGGTAAACACGTGACCGCGTTCAGGGTCCGCGGCCAATTGGATTTCGTCGATGGCGACGAACGCGAACGAGCGTCCCAACGGCATGGATTCGACCGTGCACACGAAATACGCTGCACGGTCGGGAATGATTTTTTCCTCACCCGTCACCAGTGCCACGACGTTGGGACCACGCGCCGCAACCACGCGGTCGTAAATCTCCCGGGCCAGAAGCCGCAGCGGCAGGCCGATCACGCCGGTACGGTGGCCGAGCATCCGCTCGACCGCGAGGTGCGTCTTGCCAGTGTTGGTCGGGCCAAGCACAGCAAGCACACGGCCATACCCATTACGGGCGGCGCTCAGATTGTCGATCGGCGGCGCCAATTGGGTCCGCATGTCACCCGGCCCTAGCCATTCCCCACATGCACAATACTAGTGCTGTGCCCCGCCCCGGCCACCCGCAAAAAAGAAAAGCCCTCCCCCGCGCTGGCGGGGGAGGGCGAGAGAGGGGATGCGGGTGAGCTAGTTCGTACCGTTCGGCTCAGGACCATCGCGCGGCGCGTCGGCCTTCGGGCCGTCGCCGTTTGCCAGGTTCGGGCGGCGGCGCTGCGAACGGGGCGGCGGGGTCACGATGACCGTGCGCTCCACATGCACCGAATGTGCGCTGGGGGCCCCCTCCGGCCAAGGCGCGAAAGGCCACGGCAATTCGTCGGTGCGATAGGTCAGGAACAGAACCACTTCGTACACGAAGCTCGCAAGGGACTGGCCGAACTGGGCGCCACGCGTCAGCGCGTCGCCGGTTGCGATCTTCCACAGAAACTGCACCACCACCAGCACCGCCAGGACTGTCATCGAAAGGTTGAAGGCGACGGTGAACAGAATGATGTGAACCAACCGGCGCAGCAGATTGTCGTCATCCACTGCGTCCGGCGCGTCATTCCCGCGGACTGCCACTTCAGGTGACTCAGAACTCCAAGCCGAGAATGGCCAAGGCATTTCGTCGCTGCCGAACGTCAGGAAGCGCATTACGCCATAGAAGTAACTCGCCAAGCCCTGGCCGAGCCTGCCGAGGGCGGAAACGGTCCGGCCGGTCAGTAGGCGCGCCAGGAACTGCACCACGACGACCGCGCCGAGCAGAATTTGGGCGAAATAGAACAAGAACGCGAACAAGATCGCGAATAACAGACGGGTCCATACGCTGTCATCGCCAGAAACTGTGCTGGTCTGGTTGTTCATGGTCGAGTCTCCCGGCAGCACGCCGCGCTGCGTTCTCCGATTTACATGGTCACTGTTGTCCGGTTCGCAAGATCAGCCCATACGGATCATTGCGTAAGGTTGGATCGCCGGCCTGCCAGTCCGCGGATGCCGCCCTTCGTGGGCGTGGATGTGGCCCAAGAGTTGCTTCAGGTCGCGAATATTCGCGGGCAGTTCAGTCGGTCGCCCGGCACGTGCCAAATGACTCGATTCCAGGCCGCATTGTAGAATGGGTGGCAATGGTGTGGTGGAAGGACCTGAATTTCCTGCGCCGTGGCGCGGCCCGACGCGCTGCCGCACGGGCCAAAGCGATCGCTGACGCGGCCGAGGTCAGCCGTGTGGCGGCGGTTGCAGTGGCGCCAGTCGCTCCCCCAAAAAAGGCAATTCCTGCCGAGCTTGAAGCACCGGTGCCGCCGGAGCGGGTCGCGGCGATCCGTGCAGCTGCGGTGAGGGCCGCCGCTTCCAACGCCAAGACAACCATCACCGCGGCGGCTGAGGTGGGCCAGGCGCGTGCCCGGCCGGGCCGCATTCTGCCGCTAACGCCCCAGCGCGAGGCCTTGATTCTCGATGCGATGAAGCAGTGGGCCCACGGCCATGAGATCTTCTTGAGGCTCGATCCCCGAGTGCGTGAGCAAATTCGCGCCATCGCGGAGAAGCTCGCCCCCCCTTGAGGCGGCAATTGTCGTCCGCCGTGACTTGACGGGGCAGGGCCCCAGCCCGTACAAGACCGGCTTCCGCCTTCACTTTTGACTGGAAGCTGGTGCTATGGCCAGACGCTGCGACTTGACCGGAACCATCGCTCAACGGGGCAACCTTGTGAGCCACGCGATGAACAAGACCCGGCGTCAGTTCATGCCGAACCTTCAAGAGACGTCGTTGCTTAGCGAGTCGACCGGCCGCCAGTTCCGCCTGCGTGTCACGGTCGCTGCGCTGCGCACGGTAGAAAAGCAGGGTGGCCTGGACGCGTTCTTTGCCAAGGCCGACGACGCGAAGTTGTCGACCCGTGCCAGGCGCGCCAAGAACATCATCACCAAGGTCAACGAGACCAAGGCAGCGGCTTCGGCCTAGCGCGCCGGAAGGCGCGCCTAAGGTACTCCGAGCCGGAACACCATCAGCAACGTGCGCTCCAGCACGTTGAAGTTGTCGTCGGAAATCAAGAACACCAACACTCCTCCGTCGCTGGCGAGAATGGCCGCGATGCCCTCCATGTTGTCGAGGTTGAGGGGGCTATTGATGGTCGCCACCTCGGCGCCGGCAAGCATCGCCCCGGGCTGAAAGTCAGCGGCGGCGATCCGCACGATACGGGCGGTGCGATCAAATAGATTGAATCGCCGCTGCAGTACCAGCACATCGCCGTCGGGTAGCCGCGCTGCGCTGGACGGCTCGAAGCCAGGCATCGGGACAAACGTAAACGGCGCGAACGCACCGTCAGCACCCTGCACCCAGGCGGCTAGGCCGCCTGCAACCTTCAACTGTTCGGCAAACAGGACCAAACGCCCATCCGACAGAGCAACGGCCGCTTCGAGGCCGCCGTTGGCTGGCGACTTTGCCAGCCCCGGCGGGGTGGACAACGCCTGGGGGGGCACGGCAAACGGCCATTCCCCCGGATACAGCCACAAGCGGTGCTGACGCTCAAACGTCACGATCCTGCCGGCCGGAGTGGTGATCATGGCTTCGGCGTCGGCGTTGGGGGGTACTAGCGGCACGCCCTTCGCATCCAGCATTGGAATCAACTCGGCTGTTGAGACCCCTCTCAGCATGCCGCCGTCCCAGTCCAAGCGCGCCGAAACCCACGCGCCATGGTCGGAGATCGTGAGCATGCGCGTGCCATCGGCGCTGATCGAAAGGTCCGACAGGCCCCCGAACCGTGGATCGGTGGAGGTCATGCGCACGCCGCCGCGAAACTCGAGTTGGCCGACGGTAGTCCTGGTCGGGTCGCCTGGGTCCAGGAGTATCGGGCGTGCGGTCAGGGTGATTGGCTCGGCCGCCGTGCCATTGGCCAAGCTGGCGGCCAGCAAGAGCCCGAGGACTACGCGCACAAGGGCCTCAATGGCGCCGGCGCCGGCCACGCGCACCCAAGGGTGAGGGTGAACCTTCTTCGAACAGCGAGGCGAGTTGATCCATCATCGCGCCGCCCAACTGCTCGGTATCGACGATGGTGACGGCGCGACGGTAGTACCGCGTCACATCGTGACCAATGCCAATCGCAACCAGTTCGATGGGCGAGCGCGTTTCAATCCAGTCGATCACGTGGCGAAGGTGCTGATCCAAGTAGTGGCCGGCATTAGCGGAAAGCGTCGAATCGTCGACCGGTGCGCCGTCTGAAATCACCATCAGAATACGTCGTTCCTCGGGACGTGCGGCCAGTCGGCGATGCGCCCACAGCAGCGCCTCGCCATCGATATTCTCCTTGAGCAGGCCCTCCCGCAGCATCAGTCCCAGCTTGCGGCGGGCGCGGCGCAACGGCTCGTCGGCGCCCTTGTAAATGATGTGGCGCAGGTCGTTGAGACGCCCGGGGGATGTGGGTTTGCCTGCGGCCACCCATTGGTCGCGCGACCGTCCGCCCTTCCACGCGCGGGTGGTGAATCCCAGGATTTCGGCCTTCACGCCGCAGCGCTCCAGCGTCCGGCTCAAGATATCGGCACACATCGCGGCTACCGTGATGGGGCGGCCGCGCATCGATCCGGAATTGTCGATCAACAGTGTCACCACAGTGTCGCGGAAGTCGGTTTCCTTCTCCTGCTTGAACGACAGCGGATGTTCGGGGTTCGCTACGATTCGTGCCAGGCGCGCGGTATCCAGAACCCCTTCGTCTAGATCGAACGCCCAACTGCGGGTCTGCTTGGCCAGCAGCAGCCGCTGCAACCGGTGCGCCAAGCGCCCCGTGATGGTTTGGTACTGGTGCAGTTGCTGGTCCAGGTTCGCGCGTAACCGCGCCAACTCGTCGGCGTCGCACAACTCGCTTGCGTCGACGATTTCGTCAAACGCCTCGGTGTAGGCTTGGTAGGGCGGCTCACCCGTTTCGGGGGCCTCGAAATTGGGCCAGTTGCGCCGGTCCGAACGCCCGGGGCGCTCCGATCCCTCCAGCCCAATCGGTTCGCCGTCGGCGGTCTCCACGTCAGCGCCTTCCTGGCTGTCGCCGCCCTGGGACTCGCTGCCCGCAGCCGATGCCTGCGGCTCTCCGTCGGCGTCGCCCGTGTCCTCCGGCTCGTCATTGTCGCCGCCAGTGTTGTCATCTTGCGGCGGGGATTCCTCCGAATGGCGGCGCTCGGGCTGTTGGGGCTCGGCCACGCCGATATCCGCCAGGATCTTACGCACGATCCGTGCAAAGCCCTCCTGATCGGTGATCGCTGCCGAGATCTCGCTCAGCGCCGTGCCGGCCCGCTCCGCCAACAATGGCCGCCAGAGTTCGACAGACTTCCGCGCTAGGGCAGGCGCGGGGCGGCCGGTCAAAACCTCGCGCAGGAACAGACGCAGCGCCCACGGTAGCGGGACCTGCGGCAAGGCCTCGGCTCGGTCGAGGCCGGTGGTCGCGGCCTCGCGCGCCAGCATCGCATCCATGTTGCCGCCGACCCCTGCCATTGCCCGGATGCCAAGGCTTTCCACTCGGGCCTGCTCGCAGGCGTCGAATGCCGCTCGGGCGTCGTTGCCTTGCGGCGACGTTGCCGTGTGCACGGCGGCGTCGTGATACCGCAACTTCAGCGCAAACGAGTCCGCCAAACCACGGATCTCCGCGGCGTCGACGGGCGTGAAGTCGCGGTGGGGGAGTGGCAGCCGTAACCGCGGGCCGCTTGCCGACGGCCCATCCGTCGAAAACGCGACCGCAACGTCCGGCGTCTCGGCAATAGCGGTGGTAGCGGCGCCAACGGCGCGCTGGAACCTGTCTTCGCGGGTCTCGGAGTCGGTCATCGACCCTGAGTATGCAGGGGGCGGTGGCATTGCCGCCACCGCCCCGTTGCATCATTCACCGAGCGGTCGGGTCTACGGCAGGAAGGCGGTCTTCAGGTTTCAACTCAGAATGCCCACGTTGGCGGGAAACAGGGCCGCATGGGCTGGTCCTTTACCGTCTGCGGGGTCCCGATCACACGCTGCGCCAGCGCCTAGCAAGCGCACAAATAGCAGGCAGCGCAAAGTTTTAGCGGGCGGCAGACTCGGGCAGTTCTTCGCCGAAGCAGCGCTGGTAGTACTCGGCCAGGATTGGCCGTTCGACCTCGTCGCACTTGTTCAGGAACGTCAGCCGGAACGCGAACGCGCGGTTCCCGAAGATCTCGGTGTTCTCGGCCCAGGTGATCACCGTGCGTGGCGACATTACCGTGGAGATATCACCCGCGACAAAGCCGGCGCGAGTGAGATCGGCAAGCGTCACCATGGCTGAGATCTGCCCGCGGCGCTCCTTCGTGTTGAACGTCGGCACCTTCGCCAGCACGATGCGCACCTCGTCGTCGTGGGGCAGGTAGTTCAGTGTCGCCACGACGTTCCAGCGGTCCATCTGGCCTTGGTTGATCTGCTGGGTGCCGTGATACAGGCCGGTGGTGTCACCCAGACCGATCGTGTTGGTGGTGGCGAACAGCCGGAACGCCGGATGCGGGTGCAGGACGCGCGTCTGATCCAACAGAGTGAGGCGCCCGTCTGCCTCCAGCACGCGCTGGATCACGAACATCACGTCCGGCCGGCCCGCGTCATACTCGTCAAACACCAGCGCGGCGGATGACTGCAGCGCCCATGGCAGAATGCCTTCGCGGAACTCCGTGACCTGCTGGCCTTCGCGCAACACGATGGCGTCCTTGCCGATCAAGTCCACGCGGCTGATGTGGCTGTCCAAGTTGACCCGGATGCACGCCCAGTTCAGGCGTGCTGCCACCTGCTCGATGTGGGTCGACTTGCCGGTCCCGTGGTAGCCCTGAATCATTACCCGTCGGTTGAACGCGAAGCCCGACAGAATCGCCAGCGTCGTGTCGCGATCGAAGCGATAGGCATCGTCAATCGCCGGCGTGTGCTCATTCGGCTCGGAAAACGCCGGAATCGCGAAGTCGCAGTCGAATCCGAACGCCTGGCGCGTGTCCACCGTGATATCGGGCATCGCCGTCAGATGCTGGGACTCGTTCACGCTGTGCTCCGGTTCATCAGAATGCGGTAGGCCTCGTTGACGGCCCGCAGGCGCTCTTCGCCACCGCGGTCGCCGCCATTCAGGTCGGGGTGATAGCGCTTCACGAGCTCTTTGTAACGCTGCTTGATCTCAAGGCGGGTCGAGCCAGGCTTCAGGTCGAGTTTGGCCAGCGCCTTGCGCCGCGCGGGTGTGGGCTGGGCCGGACGCGGCTTGGCACGTGCTTTGGCGTACATGCCTGCGCCGGCGAACGCGTCACGGATGCGGTCGCGCAATGCCTCGCCCAATGGCCCCACGCCGATCGCACCCAAGCCAAATGGCCATGTCGGCCGGTGCCCGATCACGTCCTGGCGCCGGAACAGCTCAATCTCCACCGGCGTCATGCCCTTAAAGTAGTCCCACGCCGCGTTGAACTCGCGCGCATGCGCCAGGCAAAACCAACGGGTATCGGTCAGCCGGTCGCGCGCCGCCGCCGTCCGGTGCACCGCCTCGGCTTTGCAGCCCGGCACGTCACACGGACGCGGCTCCACAATCGGGTCCGCGTTCAACAGCTTGCGGCGGGGTTTCATGGCTGGTGAAGTATGTAAACTCGGTGTTGCGGTTGCAAGAACGCGGCGGCCTTTTTTGGCGGATTGCTTGACGCCGCGGCACCTCGCCTCTACCTAAATGGCCATGGCCGTGCTGCCGATCATCGAAGCGCCGGACCGCCGCCTGAAGGTTCGTTCCGAGCCCGTGGCGCGCGTCAACGACGAAATCCGCCGCCTGCTGGACGACATGGTGGAAACCATGCGCGTCGCGCCGGGCATCGGCTTGTCCGCAATTCAAGTGGGCGTCGCTCAGCGGGTCATTGTCACCGAGGTGCCGGAAAAGACCGCCGAAGACCAGCCGGCCAAGGCTACCACCCTGTATCTGGTGAACCCCGAGATCACCTGGACCTCCGATAGCTTGGTGATCTGCGAAGAAGGCTGCCTGTCGATTCCGGACCAGTTTGCGGACCTGGAACGCCCCGCTGAGGTTGCCATGCGATACCTCGACCGCAATGGTGCATCGCAGGAGTTGAAGGCCGCGGGGGTCCTCGCGCGCTGTCTGCAGCACGAGATGGATCATCTTGAGGGCATCCTGCTGGTCGACCGTCTCTCGCCGGTGCGCCGCCACATGATCCTGCGCAAGCTCGCGAAAGCCCGGAAAAAGCCCGCGTTCGCGTGACCCTGGGTCGCGCGTGGCTCCCCTCACCGTAGTCTTCCTCGGCACGCCCGATTTCGCGGTGCCGACGCTGCGTGCCGTTCATGCGGCGGGCCACCGTGTTGTGTGCGCCTACACGCAGCCCGCCCGGCCCGCCGGCCGCGGTCAGGCCCTGCGTCCTTCCCCGGTGGAATTCGCGGCACACCAACTCGGCATTCCCGTCCGCACGCCGGTGAATCTCAAGGACCCAGCCGACCAGCAGCAGTTCGCCGGACTGGGGGCGGATATTGGGGTCGTCGTTGCCTACGGCCTGATCCTGCCGCCGCCAGTGTTGGCCGCGCCGCGCTTGGGCTGTGTAAATCTGCATGCGTCGCTGTTGCCGCGGTGGCGCGGCGCCGCCCCGATTGCCCGCGCGGTGATGGCGGGAGATACCGAATTCGGCATCACGGTGATGCAGATGGATGCTGGCCTAGACACTGGCCCCATGCTGCTCGCGGCCGGCGCCAAGGTCAGTCCACGCCCGACGGCCGGCGAAGTCCACGACGCTCTAGCGGAATTGGGCGCCAAGCTTGTGGTCGATGCACTCGCGCAGCTGGCCGCCGGAACATTGCTCCCGGTCCCGCAGCCGGAGCTTGGCGCTACCTATGCCAAGAAGATCACCAACGCTGAAACCCATATCGACTGGCATCAACCAGCGGCCGATGTCGACCGCATGGTGCGCGGCCTTACACCCTTCCCCGGTGCGTTCGGCGAGGCAAATGGTTCCCGCATTCGCGTGCTGGAGGCAGAGCAGGTCGCCGGTAGTGGCGCTCCCGGGATCGTTCTCGACGAACATCTCACCGTCGCTTGCGGAACTGGCGCACTGCGGCTCGTACGCGTGCAGAGGGAAGGCAAGAAGCCGATGACCGCAGCGGAGTTGCTGCGTGGCTTCGCGCTTCCACCCGGCACGATCATCCACTGATGCCGCGCTATAAGCTCACGGTCGAATACGACGGCACCGGCTTCGTCGGTTGGCAACGTCAAGACAACGGGCCGTCCGTACAGGGGTTGCTCGAGGCGGCCGTGCAAGGCTTCACAGGCGAAGCAACAACCGTTGTGGGAGCAGGCCGTACCGACGCGGGTGTCCACGCGTTCGCTCAAGTGGCCCATGTCGATCTCGCTCGGGAACACGCGGCGCGCACAGTGCGTGACGCGCTCAACGACCACATTCGCCGCGCCGCCCCCGGCCCGCGCCACGTTGCGGTGCTTGGCGCCGAAGTGGCTGCACCGGATTTTCATGCCCGCTTCTGGGCTACCGGCCGCCGCTATCGCTACCGGATCGTCAATCGCGCGGCGCCACTCGGTCTTGATCGCGACCGTGCGTGGCACGTGTTCGCGCCGCTGGACGAAGCGGCGATGCATGCGGCCGCGCAGCGGTTGGTTGGTCGCCACGACTTCACCACGTTCCGCAGCGTGCATTGCCAGTCGGCCACGCCGATCAAGACGCTGAATTCGCTCGACGTGGAACGGCAGGGCGATGAAGTATGGATCACTGCGGCGGCGCGCTCGTTCCTTCACAATCAGGTGCGTGCGTTCTCCGGCACTCTGGTGCAAGTGGGCGAGGGTAGGTGGTCGCCCGACGACGTCGCTGCGGCGCTCGCCGCCAAGGATCGAGCCCGGTGCGGCCCAACCGCGCCTCCCTCCGGCCTTTACTTGGCCGGCGTCATCTACGATCGCGGCCAGGCGCTACAACAGCCGCTGGCTGGTCAGGAATAGGCCGACGCTCACCACGTAGTCGAGTACCACCATGCCGATGGCCGTGGTGGTCGTGGTCTGCAATGCCGTGCGCGCGACGAACGTCTCGAACAGCAGCACGTAGATCAGAACCGCGAACTCGATGATCTGGCCAGGGCCGTCGGGCAACGCGTTGGTGGCCTGGGCCACCGAAATCGGAAAGAACAAGGCGCTCTGCAGCACACCGCACCAGTTGTAGGCGATGATGTACCCGACGTACTGGCGGCCCCAGCCCATCAGGCGGGCGACAAAGATCATCGCAATTGGAAACGCGACCAGTCCAACGGCGAACTCGCCCAGCTGTACGAATGCCACCCACGCAGTGCCGTGCGCTGATACTGGGAAGTTCAGCATCTGCACGATCGCCGAAAGTGGCATAACGAGCAGTGCCGCTCCGAACGACCGCCAGAATCCCGTCAGGCTGACGTCGAACCCCTGCATCCCGCGCGGATCGAAGCGCGCCAGTAGCAGGGCAGCCCGCAGCGAACGCACCACGTAGTCGCGCGTCGGCATCACGCCGCGAAGTAGCGGCGCAGCACGGTCGTATACACGGCGGTCAGACGCTCGCAGTCGCTCACCGCGACGCGCTCATCGACCTTGTGCATGGTCTCGCCTACCAGCCCGAACTCAGCCACCGGGCAGTAGTTGCGGATGAACCGTGCGTCGGAGGTGCCGCCCGAGGTGGAAAGCTCAGGCGCGACGTCCAAAACCTCTTTCACCGCAGACTGCAGCAGGTCGGTGAACGGTCCGGCCGGCGTCAGGAACGATTCGCCCGAAACTTCGATCTTCAACTCGTAGCTGCCCCCTGCTGCATCCAGCGTCTGTTTGACCCAGCGGGTCAGCGTGGTCGACGTGTGCAGGTCGTTAAAGCGGATGTTGAACGTCGCGCGCACCTCCGCCGGAATCACGTTGTTGGCGGGGTTGCCCACGTCAACGGTGGTGACCTCCAGATTGGAAGGTTCGAATCGCTCGCTGCCACGATCCAGTGGGTGAGCGGTCAGTGCCGCCAGCAGTTTCACCATCTGTGGGATCGGGTTCTTGGCGCGGTGCGGATATGCCACATGGCCCTGGACGCCCCGCACAACCATGCGTCCGGTCATCGACCCACGCCGGCCCACCTTGATCATCTCGCCCAGGCGCGAGGGATTGGTTGGCTCGCCAACCAGGCAGACGTCGGGAACGTGGCCATTGGCCTTCATCCACTCCAGAACCTTTACGGTCCCGTTGTGGGCGGGCCCTTCTTCGTCGCCGGTGATCAGGAGGCTGATCGAACCGCGTTCGCTGCCGCCGTCACCCAGGAACCGCGCCACGGCAGCAGCAAAGCAGGCGATCGAACCCTTCATGTCGGATGCGCCGCGGCCATACAGGAACCCGCCTTTCACCTCGCCGGTGAACGGTCCCACGCTCCACGAGCCTTCATCACCGGGGGGCACCACGTCCGTGTGGCCAGCGTAGCAAAAATGCGGCCTGCCGGCGCCGCGTCGGGCAAACAAATTGTGCACCGCGTCTGCACCTTCGCCGAACGTAAGCCGCGTGCAGGCGAAGCCGAGCGGCCCCAGTGCACGCTCCAATTCTGCCAACGTTCCGCCATCGGCCGGCGTGACCGACCGGCAGCGAATCATCGCCGCCGCGAGTGCGACCGGATCAAGCATCGCCAATGCCATTGGTGGCGGGGCCTAGTCCCGCAGGAGTTCGTTGATCGAGGTCTTGGAACGCGTCTTGGCGTCCACGCGCTTAACGATCACCGCGCAATACAGTCCCGGCCCCGGCGTGCCATCGGGGAACGGTCTGCCCGGCATGGTGCCGGAGACCACCACTGAGAACGGTGGCACCTTGCCGTAGTGAATCTCGCCCGTGGCGCGATCGACGATCTTGGTGCTGGCGCCGATGTACACGCCCATCGACAGCACCGAGCCTTCGCCGACGATCACGCCTTCCGCCACCTCGGCGCGCGCACCGATGAACACGTCGTCCTCGATGACTACCGGCCCGGCTTGTAGCGGTTCCAACACGCCGCCGATGCCGGCGCCGCCCGAGATGTGGCAGTTCTTCCCCACCTGGGCGCAACTGCCGACGGTCGCCCACGTGTCGATCATCGAACCGCTGTCGACGCGGGCGCCCAAGTTAAGGAAGCACGGCAACAGAATGGCTCCGGGTGCCACAAACGCGGAATAGCGCACGATGCAATGCGGCACGGCGCGGATACCGGACGCCTTGAACTTCGCCTCGTCCCAGCCGGCGAACTTCGCCGGCACCTTGTCATACCAAGTCGAGCCGCCGGGACCGCCGGAGATCGGCGCCGAATCGTTCAGCCGGAACGAAAGCAATACTGCCTTCTTTAGCCACTGGTGGGTAATCCATTCACCGTTCTGCTTTTCCGCAACCCGCAGTGTGCCGCCGTCCAGACCGGCCAGCGCACCGTTCACCGCGTCGCGGATTTCGCCTTTGGTCGCGGTGGTGACGGCTTGGCGCTGCTCCCATGCGGCGTTGACAACGGCTTCGATGCGTTCCGAATTCATGGCTTTTCCTGCGTGTACGGTGTTCGCGGCACCATAGCGGGGGCAGTAGGGGTGTCAATTGCAGGGCGCGGAGCTAACGGCAGGACCTCGGTGTGCAACCAGTCCGCTAGGTGCTCCACGGTGTGATCGGGGGCCACCCCGGTTTCGGTCACCCACTCGGCCGTGTTGCTCACCCAGACCGTGGTCATCCCCAGTTCGGCGGCGGGCACGAGATTGCGCGGCAAGTCGTCGAACATCACCGCCGTTGCTGGGTCCACCCCGTGTTCGGCTAGCATCCGCCGGTAGGTCGCTGCGTGGGGCTTGGGCAGATACCCGGCCGCCTCGATGTCGAAGATCGTTTCGAAGCAGTGGCCGATACCGATCCGCTCCAAGACCCGGGTCGCATAGCGCGCATCGGCGTTGGTAAATACCAACTTTCGACCGGGCAGTTGTTCCAGCGCGCTGCACAGCGCGGAGTCGGGTTCGATGACCGACATGTCGATGTCGTGCACATAGTCCAGAAACGGCCGCGGCTCGGCGCCGTGCTCGCGTGTCATGCCCATCAAGCTGGTGCCGTAGGTGTGGAAGAAATGCTTCTGGATCCGGTAGGCCTCCTCGGGCAGCACCCCCAGGAAATTCGCAATGTAATCCCGGATTCGCGTGTCGATTTGCGGGAACAAGCTGCTCTTCGGCGGATACAGCGTATTGTCCAGGTCAAACACCCAGACGTCTATATCTGCCAATGACTTAGCAAGATTTCCGGCGGTCAGACGAGGGGGTGTTGGCGTGGACATGCGGCTAGGGTGCAACTAGCACAGTGTGGTAGGTGTTGCCACAAGGCGCGGGCCAACCACGTGGATCACAAGGAAATGGGCGAAGGCCCGGGCGCCGTAGATCTGAAGTACGAACGGGACCGGTTCGTGGCGTTTGCCTTCGCCATGGCCGACGCGTTCGTTGAACTCGACCGCGAATACGTCATCCGCTACGCCACTGGCGCCGTTCAATGGCTTACCGGTGCGACCGCCGAGCAGCTTTCTGGGCGCGCAGTTGGCGACTTGGTCGACGCTAAGGACAAGATGCTCCTGAAGGCCGCGCTGGAAGCGGCGCAGCGCCAGGGCCGGTTCGGCCCGGTGGCGCTTAGCTTTGTCCGCGGCACCAAGAAGGCCGCCCGGGTCACCGCCTTTGGCACGTATCTGCCGATGCGCGGCGGCCGCACCTTCATCGCACTTTCCGCTCAACGCATGGTTCCCGCCACTCCCCAGCGCGCGGCGGGTGATGTCGACCAGCAGACCGGACTGCTGGCCAAACAGGCGTTCACCGAAATCGCCCAACAAGCGATCAAGGCCGGCGAAGAATCCGGCCGCAAGTACAACATGACGTTGTTGGACCTCGATGGCATCGACGCCCTGAAGAAGCGCACCGATAGCGCCACCGCCGACCGCGTCCTGGGCGACATTGCTACCTACCTGCAGGCGAACTCCGTAAACGGGGCCTCGGCAGGCCGTATGGCCGACGACAAGTTCGGCTTGGTCCACGAAGCCGACCTCGACGTCACCGCCCTCAAGCAGACCATTTCGGATACCGCGAAGCAGGCCGATCCCACCGGGGCGGGCTTGGAGGTCGGCACCAACACGGTTGCGTTGGAGGCCACGATGAGCGAGGCCGACAACGCCAAGGCCTTGCTCTACACGATCAACAAATTCTCCGATTCCCACGGCGACTTCACAATCACCCAGCTCACCGACGGCTACAAGTTGATGCTGGACGAGACGCGCACCAAGATCGCGTCCTTCAAGAAGATGCTTGCGACGTCGGCGTTCGATGTCGTGTTTCAGCCGATCGTCGCGCTATCCGACCGCAAGGTGCATCACTATGAAGCCTTGGTGCGTCCGCGCGAATCGGGGCCCGACGCCTCGCCGTTCAAGTTAATCACCTTCGCTGAAGAAGTGGGCCTGATCGGCGATTTTGATCTCGCGATGACGCGCAAGGTGATCGCGCGCATCAAGGCAGCGCGGGAACGCGGTGACGCAATCTCGATCGCAGTGAACTTGTCGGGCCGTTCGCTGGAAAGCCCCGCGTTCATCGATGAACTGCACAAGGAACTGAAACGCTGCGGCGATATCCGCAACGAACTGATGTTCGAGGTCACCGAAAGCTCCAAAATCACCGATCTCGAAGCCACCAACAAGATCCTCCACGGCCTGCGCGAACTTGGGCACCATGTGTGTCTCGATGATTTCGGCGCCGGCGCCGCTGCGTTCCAATACCTGCGCGCGCTCGAGGTCGATTTCGTGAAGATCGATGGCCTGTATGTCCGCGAAGCGCTCACTAAGCCGAACGGCAAGGTATTCCTGAAGTCGATGGCCGGCCTGTGCGCGGACCTCGGCATCGAGACCGTCGGCGAATTCGTCGAGACCGAAGAGGTCGCAAAGTTTTTGCAGCAGGTCGGCGTCAACTACGGTCAAGGCTATCTTTTCGGTAAACCCGGCATGGGTGTGTCGGGCAAGAAGATTGGATCGTGATGGTGGCGAGCTTCGCCCGCGCCGCGATGTCCGCCAGTTCCGGTGGTGCGGATCACACGGTCGATCCCGACGCGGTCATCGCAACCTTTCCCGGTCCTGCGGTATTGCTCGACTCGCTGGGGCGTGCGTTGGCCGCCAACGCGACGGGCGCCGAACTTGCTGAAGAGTTGCGCGCCGGCGCGGATTTCTCGCTGCGCGCAGCAGTGGCCGCGGTGTTGGCTGACCACAGCGCCATGGCCCGCGAAGTGGAGTTGCCCGGCACCGGGGGGCCACGCCAAGTGTTCGACGTCACGTTGCTGCCGCTGCTTGCAACTGACGGCGCTGCCCGCGTGATCTTGCTGGGCCGCGAAACCACGGTCGAACGCGGCTTCATTGACGCCCTCGTGCAATCGCGCCGCCTGTTTAAGGACCTCGTTGCCTGCTCGTCGGATTTTGCCTGGGAAACCGACTCGGAAGGCCGCTTCCACTTTGTGTCACGGGGCGCACTGGGCTATGCCGCCGAGGAACTGAACGGCCGCACGGCGTTCGCGATGATCGACGAAGCGCACGGGGAGCCCGAGATATTTCCGTTCGACGCACGAGTGCCGATGGAAGACGTCGAGGTTTGGCTGACCGATGCCCACGGCGCCCCCGCTTGCTTGCAGGTGTCGTCCCTGCCCGTCTTCGGCGACGACGGCGAATACCTTGGTACCCGCGGCGTGTGCCGCGATGTGACTGAGACGCGCGCACGTGACGCGGCGCTGGCGCGCGAACAAAACCGCAGCCGTCTGCTTGCCACGATCATGGAAGCGATCCGGCGCGAGGTGCAGCCGGCAGCCATGCTGCGGGCCGCTGCATCTGTCTCCGCCGAGGCGTTCTCGGCCGCTCAGTGCTGGATCTACCGCAATGGCGAAGCGGGTATTGCGATCACGGCGGCAGCAGGAGCGGGTGAAGCCATCGCCGCTGAATTGGCGCGCCGCCTGTTGGCCGGAGCTGCGCCGGGTGTGGTGGTCGCAGAATGCGAATCCGGGGTTGCCGTCGCGGCCGCTTTGGCCGGATACCAAGGCCGGACCAATGGAGCCATCGCCGTGGCCCGTTCCGATGCCGCGTTCGACGAAGACGAACAGTCGCTGCTTGGCGAAGTTGCCGATCGCCTCGGCATTGCGTTGGAGCAGGTCGCCAACACCGAGATGCTGGAAAGGCTGTCGCGTACCGACGGCATGACCGGCCTCCTCAATCGCCGCGCGTTTATGGAAGAGCTGGAGCGCCGGATCGCTCATCAGCGCCGTACTGGGCGCCCGGGCGCTCTCATGTACATCGACCTAGACAACTTCAAGGCGGTAAACGACCGCTTCGGGCACCAGCGCGGCGACGAGGCGATTCGTTCGCTCGCGCGAATCGCCACCGCCGCAGTGCGGGTGGGCGATCTCGCCGCCCGCCTCGGGGGCGACGAATTTGCGTTGTGGCTGGAGGAAGTGGATGCCGACTCTACCAGCGCCAAAGCCCGGGCACTTGTCGCTGCGAGCGCCGAGCTACGCCCCATGTCCGCCAGTCAGGAAAAGCTTCTCGGCATTTCTGTCGGCGTCGCTCGCAGCGTTGCTGACGATACGCTTGCCTCCCTGGTGGCGCGCGCAGACCGCGCCATGTACCAGGCGAAGCGGAGCGGCAAGGGCACCTATGCGGAGGCCGCCCCGCCTGGGGCCGGAGTAGTCGACTAGATGTTTGGCCTGTTCAAGCGCAAGAGCAAACTGCCAGCGAAGATCACCTACGACGAGGCGAAGCAGTTTGCCCGCAACAAGGATCATACGATCCGATCGGAATTGGCATCGCGCGACGACGTCCAACCCGAGATCCTCTACTTCCTGGCGGAAGACAAAGTGCCGGAGGTGCGGCGCAGCATCGCCGCCAACGCCGCCGCCCCGCGCCACGCCGACCTCGTGTTGGCGCGCGACCACGACGAGGACGTCCGTGCCGATCTCGCCCTCAAGATCGGCCGCCTAATCCCCGGGATTACCGGCGGCCAGTCGGAGCGGCTGCAGGAAATCACGTTCGAAATTCTGACGATCCTCGCGCAAGACCAACTGCCGCGGGTGCGCCGGATCATCGCCGAGGAAATCAAGCACGCGACCCACGCGCCCAAACCCGTGGTCGCCAAGTTGGCGCAAGACGTCGAATTGATCGTCGCTGCGCCGATCCTGGAATTTTCGCCGCTGCTAAACGATTCCGATCTACTCGAAATCATCCGTGCCGGCGTTGCCGATGGCGGCCTTTCGGCGATCTCGCGCCGCAGTGCGGTATCCGACAAGGTTGCCCGCGCTATCGTGGCGGCAAACGACATCCCGGCGGTTGCCACGCTACTCGCCAACCCTAGCGCGCAGATCCGCGAAGACACGTTGAACCAGATTATCGAAAAGGCCGAGAAGGCCGAACCGCTGCACGAGCCGTTAGCGCGGCGGCCTGAACTCTCGCTCGGTGCGATCCGCCGGATCGCGGGGTTTGTCAGCGCGGCGATCCTTGAAGTGATGCGCACCGAGCACAAACTCGATGACGACACGGCGAAGGAGGTCTCCGAAGCGGTGAAGCGCCGGATTCAGAAGGAATCGACCGAGCAAATCGAAAGCGTGGCCGAAAAGGTTGCCAAGCTTCAGGCGCTGGGGCGCCTCACCGAGGATGCGGTCACCCAGGCCGCAGAACTTGGTCAGCGCGGGTTCTTGGCGGAGGCGCTGGCTCTGAAGGCCGGGGTCTCCGCAGCAGTCGTGAACAAGATGATGGATAGCCGCTCCGGCAAAGCCGTCACGGCAATTTCGTGGAAGGCCGGTCTAACCGCGCGCGGCTCGATGAAGTTGCAGCGCCACGGTGCGCGCATCGCTGCTAACGCAATGATCCACGCCCGCGACGGCGTGAACTACGCGTTGTCCGATACGGAGATGAATTGGCTCCTTACCTACTTCCGTGAGCAGTCGGAAGGCGCCGCGCCGGCGGTGTAGCGCCACCAGTCAGTTGGACAGGCGCGCGATCGTCGTGTCGGTGGCGGAAGCGCTTGCTGGTCCCGGCGTGCGCGCCCAGGCGAATCCGACGAATACCGCAAGCCCGGCGACCAGAATCGCCAGGGCCATGCGGCGCCGGCGTCGGGCGGTCAGTGCCACGTGGCTCGAGGTGGTGAACACGCGCCGCGGCTCGGCAACGGTGCCGACTGCTGGGCGTAGTCCCCTTGAGAAGCGAAAGTCCTTGGCCACTTGGTTCCCCGCGCTGTGGACTTATCCACAGGCGTCAACCTAAGCACCACCAGCCGTTCTAGGGAAACCGCTAAACCACGCAGGTTGGTAGCCCGTCACCCGCGGATTCCTTGGGATTCTCAGTCGCCCGAAAAACCCCGGGTCTTGAGTCCCCAGGAATCAAACATACCAGATTTGGTAGCCTTGCGGCCTAGACCGGTCGGGAAACGGCCGCCAATCTACTGAATAATCACGGAAACTTGTCAGCCGGTCACATGCGGCTCAGCCGCGAATCATCGTCCCCACACCGTGTTCGGTGAAGATTTCTAGCAGCAGCACGTGCGGAATGCGGCCATCCAAGATGTGCGCCGACCGCACGCCTTCCGCGACGGCATCGAGGCACGTCTCGACCTTTGGGATCATGCCGCCAGTGATCGTGCCGTCCTTGATCAGGCGTTCCGTCTCGCGCTGGGTCAGGCTCGGCAAAAGGACCTTGTTCTTGTCGAGCACGCCCTCCACGTCCGTCATCAGGATCAGCTTCGACGCGCCAAGTGCCGCGGCGATCGCACCAGCGGCGGTGTCGGCGTTGATGTTGTAGGTCTCGCCCTTCGCGCCGATGCCGATCGGGGCGACCACCGGAATCACGTCCGTCGTCAGGAACGTCTGCAGTACGTGCGGGTTGATGCGCGCGGGCTCGCCGACGAAGCCGAGGTCGACCGCGGGGTCTCCGTCGCTGGCGCCCTTGCCCATCAGTTTGGTCGCCTCGATCAGCCGGCCGTCCTTGCCCGATATGCCGATGGCGTGGCCGCCAGCGCTTTCGATGTCGCTGACGATCGCCTTGTTGATCGAACCGGCGAGGACCATCTCGACCACCTCGACCGTCGCTTCATCGGTGACGCGCAACCCGCGCTCGAACCGGCTCTCAATGCCCAGGCGCTTCAGCATTTCGCCGATTTGCGGGCCGCCGCCGTGGACCACCACCGGGTTGATGCCGACCTGCTTGATGAGCATTACGTCGCGGGCGAACGACGAGCCGGCCTCACTCTGGCCCATGGCATGGCCGCCAAACTTGATGACGAAGGTTTGCCCGGCGAATTGCCGCATGTACGGCAGTGCTTCGGCAAGCGTGCGCGCGGTTTCGATCCACTGCGAGCGGGTACGTTCGGGATGTTGCGGAGTCTGGATCACGGTTGGAACAGGAAGTTACACTAGGCGGGTAGCGGGAAGGTCGCTGGGACCGTATAGCGAAAACGCAAGGCTCGCGCGAGGGGCGTGGCTGGCCTAGAATTGTGCCCAACCGTGCGCGTTCTACTGCCGGTTGTGGAGCCCCTATGCGGACAGCGGTCGTGGCCCCGGTCAGTATCGCGGATTTCGCCGCGACGACCGTGGTGGTTGCGGGTCTCTATCTCGCCGCCGCCGCGTCAGTGTCCCTTTATTTTGAGGCGTTCGGACTGTTCCCGGCACCGGTGTGGCCCGCGGCCGGCGTCGCCCTAGCGGCGTGCGTGGCCCGCGGCCGCTTTGTGTGGCTGGGGATCTTCCTAGGTTCGTTTGTTGCCAACGCGATGCTGTTCGATTCGCCTTACGCGGTGGCCGCTGCGATCTCGCTCGGCAATACCCTTGGCCCCGGCATCGGTGCGGAACTGATGCGCCGCGCCTACCGCCCAAACAGTCACGAAATGTACCTGCCGGAAACCATGGCGTTCCTGCTTTTGGGTGTCGCCCTGCACGCCACCATCACCGGCAGCAACGGCGCGATCACCTCGGCGCTCGCCGGCATCAACCCAGAGAAATCGGTGGTATCGACTGCCGTGTCCTGGTTCCTGTCGGACGCGAGCGGCGCGCTGCTCGTCGCGCCCGTTGCCCTGCTGTGGCCGCGCGCCAAGCCGGAGCACCGCAACTGGATCGAACTCAGCCTGCTGGCCGGATTGGTCTTCGCCCTGGCGGGGGCACGCTTCCTGTCGGACGATCCGGAGATCGCTACGGGGCTGCCGTTTCTGGTTCTGCTGCCGTGCACATGGCTTGCGATGCGGTTCTCGTCCCGCGATGCGGCGGCGGTGTTCGCCGGTGCCATTGGACTGGCGGTGGTTGCATTCGCCGCAGCGCCCGGAGCCTCAATCATGCGCCAGGCGTTCGAAGGCACGCCGGTGCCCAGCCTGGCGATCCTGGGCGGTATGCTCAACGTCCTCCTTGTGAGTGCGCTCAAGGCGGAGCGAGACGAGGCGATACGGCTTTCCACGACCGACGGGCTGACCGGCCTGATCAACCGGCGCAGCTTTCTGGAACGCGCCGAGCAGGAAATCGGCCGCGCCAAACGCTATCGGCGTTCCCTGGTGTTAGTCGGTGTCGACCTAGATTTCTTCAAGTTGGTCAACGACCGCTTTGGCCACGGCGGCGGCGACAAGGCGTTGGAATCGATCGGCACGCTGCTGATGGCTCAATTGCGCACCCAGGACATGGTTGCGCGGATTGGCGGCGAGGAATTTGCGTTGTTGTTGCCGGAAACGGACCTGCCGACGGCCGATGCGGTATGCGAGCGCCTCCGCTGGGCGATCGAAAGCACGCCGATTGAATACGACGGTCAGCGTATCCGGCTCACGGCGAGCTTCGGCATCACCGAATGCCGGCCGGATGACACGGTGACGGGTGCTTTGGTGCGCGCGGATGCTGCGCTGTACGAGGCCAAGGGCAAGGGCCGCAACCGCATCGAGGTCGAGGCGGCAGCCTAGATCGCGAGGGTTGCCAGTCGGGCGCGCAATTCGGGGATGCCGGTGCCCTTCAGGGCACTGGTGGCGACGATTTGGGGCATGGCGGCCGGATGCTTGCGCAACTCCGCAGAGATTGTCTCGATGATTTCGCCAAGTTCTGTAACGCCGGCCTTGTCGGCCTTGGTGAGCACGATCTGCGTGGGCACCGCCGCACCATCCAACAAGTCTAGCGCGGCACGGTCGCTGTCTTTCAGGCCGTGCCGGGCGTCGATCAGAATCAGCGCGCGGCGCAACGCGACGCGGCCGCGCAGATAGTCCTCGATCAGCTTGGTCCATTGCGCTACGGCGTGTTTGGGCGCGCGGGCGTAGCCGTAGCCTGGCAGATCGACGAGCCGCATGCGGCCGCCCAAGTCGAAGAACACGATCTGCTGGGTGCGGCCCGGCGTGGCCGATACGTTGGCCATCGCCTTGTGGCCGACCAATGCGTTCACCAAGCTCGACTTGCCGACGTTGGAGCGACCGGCGAACGCGACCTCGGAGAGCCCCGGTTCGGGCATCGAGTCGACGTTGGCGGCAGCAGCTTCGAAGGTGACGGCGCGGGCGAACAGGAGTCGGCCCCGCTCCAGCTGTTCGGGCGTCAGCTCGTCCGATGGGATGGGGGGGCTGGCTTCGCTAAGAGTCACTGCTTGTCAGCCGGTCTTGGGGACGAGCGGCTTCGCTGCGTCAGCGCGGCGCATGATGAACCACTGCTGAGCCATCGAGAGCACGTTGTTGGTGGTCCAGTAGATCACCAGGCCCGCCGGAAAGTTGGCGAGCACGAACGTGAATATCACCGGCAGGAACATGAACATGCGCGCCTGCACCGGATCCGGCGGCGCCGGGTTCAACTTTTGCTGCAGGAACATCGACACGCCCATCAACAGCGGCCAAATACCGACCGCCAGAAACAGCGGCGGCGTCCACGGAATGAGGCCAAACAGGTTGAACAGCGAGGTTGGGTCGGGCGCCGAAAGGTCGTGAATCCAGCCGTAGAACGGTGCGTGGCGCATCTCGATGGTCACGTAGAGCGTCTTGTAGAGCGAGAAGAACACCGGAATCTGCATCAGGATCGGCAGGCACCCCGACAACGGATTCACGCCGGCCTTCTTGTAGAGCTCCATCGTCTCCTTGGTCAGGCGCTCTTTGTCGTCCTTGTACGCCTCGCGAATCTTCAGCATCTCGGGCTGGATTCGGCGCATCCCGGCGAACGACTTGAACGAGCGGTTGGCCAGCGGGAAGAACAGCAACCGCATGAACATCGTGAAGATGATGATCGCGATGCCGAAGTTGCCGGTGGCGCGGTACAGCGCGTCGATTGCCAGGAAGATAGGCTTGGTCAGGAAGAAGAACCAACCCCAGTCGACCGCAAGATCGAAGCGCACAATGCCGTGGCCGTCGCGGTAGTTTTCCAGAGTCGCCACTTCCTTGGCGCCGGCGAACAAGTCGTCGGTGACTTCGGCGATGCCGCCGCGGGGAACGGTGACAGCGGCGTGGCGGAAATCGACCTGGTACTTGTCGGTCGCACCTGCCGGGCCCGGGACGGTGCTGTGGCGGAACCCACCGTCGAACGCCTGGGCCTGGTCGGGCGCGAGCGCCACCAGCCAGTACTTGTCGGTAATGCCGAGCCAGCCGCCGGTGCTTTTCGCTTCGACCGGAGCTTTGAGCAGGTCCTTGTAAGCGACTTCCTTCAGGGTGCCGCCGAACACGCCGATCGGGCCTTCGTGCAGGATATAGGACCCGGCGACGACAGGGGTGCCGGTGCGCGAAACCAGGCCGTAGGGATACAGGCTGACCGCCGTGTCGCCGGAATTCTCGATGCGCTGCGTTACGGTGATGAGATAGCCACCGGTCTTCCGCTTCTGCGAACTGGCGCACACGTCGCCGCGGATCGTCTCGGCGAGTTCCACCCCCGCGTCGACCTTGTAGATGCGGCTGAACTTGAGGCCCTGGCCGTTGTCCCAGGACAGGGTGAGCGGGCGCGCGGGGGTGAGCGAGGCGCCATCGGCCTTCCACACTGTATCGCCATTGGGAACGGCGAGCGCGGCCCCCGCATCGCCGATCAGTCCGAACTCGGCGTAGTACGCGTTCGGAGCGCCGGGCGGCGACAACAACAGTACTTGCTCGCTGTTGGGATCCTGGGTCTCGCAGTAGTCGCGCAGCCACAGGTCGTCGATGCGGCCGCCGGTAAGCGAGATCGAGCCACGCAGGCGCGGCGAGTCGATCGCAACTCGGGCCGAGCGTGAAATTGCTTCGGCGCGGCTGGCGGCCATTTCGCCGGCTCCCGGCAGGGGCGGCGGCGCGCCCGGGACGGCGGCAACCGCGCCCGACGGCGCGACAGGCGCGGCGACCGTGCCGGCGGTCTGGGCGGGAGCCTGCTGGTCAGCGACTTCGGGCTGCTTGCCTGGGAAGAGGAGTTGGAAGCCGATCAGGATCGCCAGCGACAGGGCGATGGCCAGGACCAGGTTGCGCTGTTCCATGCGAGCTCAGCGGGCTCCGTGCAAATGGCGGTGGTGTGATTGGTGGGTGGTTGGGCCCAGGGAGTGGGCGGGGGTATCGACTCCCGGCACGGGGTCGTAGCCCGATCCACCCCAGGGGTGACAGCGCAGAATACGCCGTGCCGCCAGCCAGCTGCCCCTGACGGCACCGTGTTGGGCGAGAGCCTCCAACGCGTACTGCGAACACGACGGGGCAAACCGGCACGATTGCGGCATCACCGGCGAAAGCAGATACCGCCACGCGAACACGGCGCCGCGCAGGGTGTGCGTGGCGAGGTTCATGGGGCAGTGCCCAAATGGTCAGGGGCGGGCGCAGATGCAACCGGGCGCGGGGCGCTCCGGCGCAAGGCGCCCTCCAGGTCGGACAGCAGTGCGGGGTAGGGACGGGTCAACGTTTCCTGCCTGCCGATCAGAACGTAGTCATGGCCGGGTTGGGCGAGGCGCGGCATCAGTTCGCGCGCCGCGGAACGAAGGCGCCGCCTGGCGCGGTTGCGTTGGACCGAGCCGCCTACCCGCTTGCTCACCGTAATTCCGAGCCACGCGTCGGCCGGGCCATCGATGTGAACGATTTCGGGGCCGCCGGCGCGGACCTGGAGGACCAGGCCCGGAGCTGCGACTTTGCGGCCCGAAGCCGCTACGCGGAGATACTCAGAGCGCCTGCGCAGCCGCCCGATCCGGAGCGGACCGCTCAAGCCGAGAGCCGCTTGCGCCCCTTTGCGCGACGGCTGGCGATAACCTTGCGGCCGCCCGCGGTCTGCATCCGGGAGCGGAAGCCATGGCGGCGCTTACGAACGAGCGCGCTCGGCTGATACGTGCGTTTCACGGGACTTCTCCCAGACTGGCGGTGCCGAAAATGGCAAAAGCTGGCGCGGCGGTGTGCCGGCCAACCGCGGTCCTATACGGGAGCGGCCGGGCGTTCGTCAACCGTGGCGCCGCGCCGCGGCCGTCTTGACTCGTTCACGGACATTTGCTCCGGGTTTTCCACAGGTTTACAGTCCGTCGCTATGGCGCAAGAGGAAGTTCGGGTCGGCCGTGCGCATGCGCCTACGGCCGCACAGGCTTTGGCGGGGGCGGCGCAATGGGCCGTTGCCGCCGTGCGCGGCCTATCGGGCCAGCTGCTGTTCCTCACGATCGTGTTCGTCATGGTCGCGGAAGTCGCGATCTATCTGCCATCGGTGTCCGGCGAGCGGCTCGCCTACCTGAACCGCCGCGTCCAGGACGCTGACTTGGCGACTTTGGCCCTGCAAGGCGCTCCCAACGACCTCGACACCGACCTGAACGATCATATCCTGCAGCAAATCGGCGTGCGCTCGATCGTCGTGCGCGGGCCACAGACGACCCGGCTGGTGATGCCAGTCAACTACAACCCGGACACCCTCGACGGTACCTATGACCTGCGCACCGCGGGTGTGCTGGATTCCATTCCGGCCGCGCTGGCGGTGCTGCGCAACGGCCAGGGCAGGGTGGTGCGCGCCATTGGCATGTCGCGCGAGCAGCCCGGCAGCCTTGTGGAAGTCGTCATGGATGAAGGCCCCATGGCCGAATACCTGTACGGCTATTCCAGCCGGATCGTCTCGTCGTCGGTTATGCTGTCGGTGTTCACCGCGATGCTGGTGTACTTCACGCTGCTGGCCCGGCTCGTGGGTCCTATGCGGCGTGTGACCAACAGCATGGTGGCATTCCGGCATGATCCCGACGATCCGACCGCAGTGGTGGTGCCGAGCGGCCGCAAGGACGAAATCGGTATTGCCGAACGCGAGCTGGCAGCCATGCAAACCGATCTGCGCGGCGCGTTGCGGCAAAACCAGCGCCTGGCAGAGCTTGGCACCGCGGTGAGCAAGATCAGCCACGATCTGCGCAATATTTTGGCCACCGCGCTGCTGATGTCGGACCGCATTGCGTTGATCGACGATCCGGAAGTGCGGCGGTTGTCGCCGTCGCTGGTGAAATCGATCGATCGCGCCATTGCGCTGGCCAACGACACGTTGCGCTATGGCCGTTCGACCGAGGCACCCATTCGCAAGGTCCCGTTCAATCTGCGCGAGTTGGTGGACGAAGTGGCGATCTCGGCTGGGGTGACACCAGAAGGCGGACTGCACTGGCGCAACGATATTCCTGAGTCGTTTTCGATGCGCGCGGATCGCGACCAAGTGTTCCGCGCGCTTCTCAATCTGGGCCGCAACTCGGTGCAGGCGATCGACCAAGCGGACGGCGGCGCCGGAACGGTGCGATTTTCCGCAACGCGGCGCGGCGGTGTGGTGACCATTGAAGTCACCGATTCCGGTCCTGGTCTGCCCGACGCCGCGCGCGAATCGCTCTACAAGCCATTCGCGGCAAGCGCCAAGGCGGACGGGACGGGACTGGGGCTGTCGATCGTCCGCGACGTCGTGCGTGCCCACCGGGGCGAGATCACCCTGGTGCGGAGCGATCCGCGCGGCACGCATTTCCGGATCGAGTTTCCCGATGCGTAACGCGGCGCTGACGGTGGCTGTATTGGCGGCGACGCTGGCGTTGCCGGGCTGCGTTGGCGCGGACCGGGTGTTGGCGAACTTGCAGCAGCAAGGCTGCCGCGTGCGCGCGTACACCGAGAACCCGTGCCCCGTGGCGCCGCCACTGCCGCAGGAACCTCGCTACTGCTACCGCACTTTGGCAGGCGTCGAGTGCTACGCCACCGAGGTCCAGTACAACATCGACGATGGCTGGCGGCGGTCGCCGCCGCCTGATCTGACCCGCTAGCACCCTGCAACGATCGGCGCGATGACATGCTCCGTCCGGGGCCAAGGAATCTCATTACCGACGTCGACGGCATCCTGGTGGGCAACGCCGAGGATGCCCGGGTACGCACCGGTACGACCGTAGTGTTGGCGGTGGAACCTGCGATTGCCGCCGTGGATGTGCGCGGCGGCGCACCGGGTACCCACGAAACGGATGCGCTCGATGCGACCGCGCTGGTGGAGCGCACCGACGCGATCGTGCTGTCCGGCGGATCAGCGTTCGGCCTGGATGCGGCGTCGGGAGTGGTGGCATGGCTGGCGGCGCGCGGCCGCGGATTTGCGGTGGGGACTGCGCGCGTGCCGATCGTCCCGGCGGCGATCCTGTTCGACCTATTGAACGGCGGCGACAAGGCATGGGGCGGCGATCCGCCCTACCGCCGCCTCGCGACATCTGCCTGCGACGCCACTGCACGCGACTTCCGGCTCGGCAACTACGGCGCCGGGCTGGGTGCGATTGCCGGCGAGGTGAAGGGCGGCCTGGGCAGTGCTTCGGTCATTCTGCCGGGAAACGTGCAGGTTGGCGCGCTCGTGGCGGTCAACGCGGTCGGCTCGCCGATCATTCCCGGCACGCGCACGTTGTGGTCGTGGTCGGCCGAGGCGGGCAATGAATTCGGTGCGGGCGGACCGCCGCGCACCGTGCCGGACTGGGACATGCCGCATGGTAAACGCGACCCCAAGGCCGGTGGCAACACCACCATCGGCGTGATTGCCACCAACGTGACGCTGACGCGGCCGCAAGCGCAGCGTCTGGCGATGATGGCGCAGGATGGCATCGCCCGCGCGGTGCGGCCGGCGCACACGCCGTTCGACGGCGACACAGTGTTTGCCTTGGCGACCGGCGCCGCCGGCGGCGAGGCGATTTTGCCCATTGCGCTGGCGCAGATCGGCGCCGCTGGAGCGGTGTGCATGGAACGCGCGATCGGACGCGCCGTTTACGCTGCGGAGTCTTTGGGGGATATTCCGGCCTTCCGCTCACTGCCGCCCCTGTAAGGAGACGTCGCATGACGCCTTGGACTCGTTTGTTGGTACGCGTTGCCTGCGCCGCGTTGGCGGCCGCCGTGGCGATGACCGCGCAAGCGCAGACCAAGGATCAGGTGGTGATCGGCATGCAGCTGGAACCGCCGGTGCTGGACCCGACGGTCAATCCGGCTGCGGCGATCGGCGAGATCACGCAGCTAAACATCTATGAGGGTCTGACCCGCATCGACGAGCGCGGCGCCGTATTGCCGGGCTTGGCAGAGCGCTGGACGGTTTCGACCGACGGCCGCACCTATGAGTTTGCCTTGCGCGCGGGCGTGGTGTTTTCGGACGGCACGGCGCTCGATGCAGGCGACGTGAAGTCGACGTTCGCGCGCAATGCCGCGGCGGACAGCACCAACAGCCGCAAGAGCTACTTCACGCAGATGGAGCGGATCGAGACCCCCGATCCGCTCACAGTAGCAATCACGCTGAAGGAGCCATCGGGCCTGTTTCTGTTCAACATGGCCGAAAAGGAATCGGTGATCCTTGCGCCGGAGACGGCAGCGACCGACCGCACCAAGCCGGTGGGGACGGGGCCCTACATGCTGGACCGCTGGGTGCCCGGGGATCAGGTGGTGCTGGTGAAGAACCCGCGCTACCGCGATGCAGCGTCGGTGCGGATCGGCCGCGTCGTATTCCGGTTCATCAACGACGCGGCGGCCCAGGTGGCGGCGCTGCGCGCCGGCGACGTGGATGCATTTCCCAATCTGGGTGCGGTCGAGAATGCCGCGCAGTTCGCCAAGGACCCGCGCTTCAAGGTGATGGTCGGCACCACGGAGGGCGAGACAATCCTGTCGATGAACAACAAGCGCGGGCCGTTCGCCAATGTGTTGGTGCGGCGCGCGCTGTCGCTTGCGGTGAATCGCGACGAGGTGAACCAGGGCGCCATGTTCGGCTACGGCATTCCGATCGGTAGCCATTTTGCACCGCACAATCCGGCCTACGTGGACCTTACCGGCCTCTATGCGTACGACCCGGAGCGCGCCAAGGCGTTGCTGCGCGAGGCGGGATATCCGAACGGATTCGAGGCGACCCTGACGTTGCCGCCGACGACCTACGCTCGCCTGTCCGGGCAGATCATCGCCGCAGAACTGGCGAAGGTCGGCGTGCGCATTAAGATCGAGGAGGTGGAGTGGGCGCGGTGGCTCGACGCCGTATACACCCAGAAGAACTACGACCTTTCGATCGTCAGCCATGTCGAGCCGATGGACATCGGCATCTATGCCGACCCCAACTACTACTTTCAGTACGACAGCCCGGAATTCCGCGACATCCTCGCGCGCGCCAACCGGGCGACCGATCCTGCGACACAGAACCGGCTGTGGGGCGACGCGCAGCGCAAGCTCGCCGAGGACGCTGTGAACGTATTCCTGTTCGAGCTGCCCAAGGTGGGAATCGCCAGAGCGGGGCTGGAGGGCCTGTGGACCAACCAGCCGATGTTCATCAACGATATGGCGGCGGTGCGCTGGGCGCAGTGACGCGCTGAGCGGGGCAGCGCCAGTCGCCCTCCCCCAACGGGGGAGGGCGCTTAGGTGTTCGTCCCGGTTCGGCGTCCGTGTTAGCGGACGTAGATCCGGACTTCGTTGGTGGAAACGTCGGGATTGTTGGTCGACGACAGGCGCAGCCGACTCGCCGGTAGGCCCATATCGGTCAGCGCACGCACCACTTCGTCGGCGTTTTGCTTCACCCGCGAGGAGTTCAGCGCAACGTTGGCGGCCGTACCTTGAGCTGCTGCCACGGCGACCAGATCGAAGTTCGCTTGCGGCGAACGGTCGAGCACGGCCGAGATCGCGTTGTACAACGGCTGTTGATACTGGACGTTGGCGCGGTCGAAGCGGATCACGACCAACGGCTGGTCCGAAGTGGCCACGCCCGGTGCAACCTGCGGGGTGACCGCGGCGAATGTGCCGGTGGCCGGGTTGCTGATCGTGCCGAGGCTGACGAACGCACGATTGGAGAGCGCGTTGCCAAGAATCTCGCCGTTCTGAATGGCGACCGAAACCGTTTGCAGATTGCGCCGTTCGCTGCCGAGATACGCGGTTTGGCGGCTGATGTCGGTCGACAGCTCGTTGAGTAGGCGATCGATCAAGACGACGGTGCGGTTGGTTTCATCTTCCAGAATCGCGAGCTGCCGATGGTCTTCATCGATCGCGCCGGCCAGCCCATAGGTGGCGCGGGCTGCTTCCAGCAGATAGGCCGCCATAGCCGAATCGGACGCGACGTCATTGGCGACGCTATTGAGGGTGGCGATATCGGCCGACAGCGCTTCGAGCTGCTGCTGGGCGGCGCGCCACTGACTCGTCAACACCGGGTTGCCCGGCGTCGTGCCGATCTGCAGGCGAGTGTTAATCGCCGCCAAGGTGCCGTGATACTTTTCCGCGTCGTCGGTGGTCTTTTGGCGCGCCTGCTGCAGCGCCTGGTTGCGCTGGATGATGGTGGATTGCAGCGTTACCAACTCACCGCGGTGCTCCACGACCTTTTGGCCGACGAACGTTCCGGTGTTGGGCAACTGCGTCACCGACGGCGGCGCGAAGTTCGTGGTGCCCAGCGCAGGCGGCGCCGAAGTGGGCGACAACTGTGGGGTGGTGGCGACGGTTTGCGCGGCCGGAGTGGCAGCGGCAGCCTGCTGCTGCGCAGGAGCGGTGGCGGAACGCCCCGTCAGGGACGGAAACATTCCGTTCGACGCGAACGAACAACCAGAAAGCAGTACCAATGACCCCAGTACACTCGTCTTGAGTGCACCGTTGCGCCATCCCCCGTGCAGCATGGATGCACTCACCTTTGCGTTAATGATTCGGCGCCGCCCGAAAGAACGACCACGACAAAATAGCGAACGATCAGCGTTGTGTGGCAAAACATTCGCGTAACGATTCAAGTTCGTGTCGATTCTAAACCAATGGCTCCGGGCGGGACAAGTCGCAAAACAAGGCGGAGTCTGGAGAATCTCGGATAGTGTTGCCGCGATAGCGCGGTGGGGTTCCCTTGCTCTAGGCGGTGAATTTGACTAGGTTCGCGCGCTTCGCCGCCGCCTCTTGCACCGTGCACGCGGATGGCACATGCGCCCGTAGCTCAGCTGGATAGAGCACCAGACTACGAATCTGGGGGTCGGGAGTTCGAATCTCTCCGGGCGCGCCATTTCTCGATACCCGCAGGAATCCTGGCTGTGGCGCTGGCCGCCGCGGCGCCTGCGTGGGCTGGGCTCGCCCCTTCCGTGGGGCTGCGCGCCCCGGGCGTCCAGGTTGCCGCGCTGGCCACCCCGGCACTTCTGGTGCCGATGCCCGATACCCTGCCGCCCAGTCCGCTGATGCAGCGGATTCAGGAATTGCTGATCGAATTCGGCGATTTACGTGGGGTCGCCGACGGCCGCAGTAACGACGACACCCGCGATGCGATCCGCGCGTACCAGCGCCGTTCGGGCCTGGAACAGGACGGCCGCGCCACCGAGGCGCTGCTTAGCCACCTCGAATTCACTACCCGTGCAATCGAATTGGGCGCCAGGCTTGATGCCGCGCGCGCCGATCAGGTGCAGGCGGCGGCGGCCAAGTTGCTGGCGCGGCCGGAAACCCGCGGCTTGGTGGGAGGGCGCGGGCAGGCCGAGCGCGCCGATCCAACGCGCGATGTCAGCGCCTGTTTTGCGGCGCCGACGACCGCTTGCCTGCTCAACGAGGCGAGCGAGTCGGTGAAAGCAGTGTTCGACGACCGCTTCCGGGACTGGACGCTCGGGCAAATCGTGGCGGCCGAGGCCCGCACCCAGGGGGTGGATGCTGCGTTCGCAACGGCGGCGCGGATCTCCGACCCCCGCCTCGTGATTGCGGCGCTGCGCGACATCGCCAGTGCGCGGGCCGAAGCGGGGGACACTGAAGCCGCCATCGGCGCAGCGGCGGTGATTCCCGACGATGCGGCCCGCGCCCGGGCGCTGACCGCGATCGCCCGCGCCCAGGCGCGGCGGCACGACGATGCCGCGGTGGCCGCGACGGTAGCGCAACTGGCGGCGCTGGCGCCGCAGTTGTCGGCCTTGGCGGCGCCAGTGGAGATGCTATGCGAACTCGCGGTGAGCCTCGGGCGGCTCGGCGCACCCGCGGCGGATGCCGTGCTGGACGCGGCGCGCGGGCTGGTCGATGGACTGGCCGAGGAGCCGCGCGAGGGCGCCAAAGCCGCTGTCGCCGCTGCTCTGGCGGGGTTGGGGCGGCAGGCGGAGGCATGGCGCGCGCTGGCCGAGATCACCGACCCCAACCAGCGCCGCGTGGTGCTGGCGGCGCTGGCGGCCGCGGCGGCAGCGGGCGGCGACATCGATGGGGCGCTGGCCGCCGTCGCAATGATTCCAGAGCCGCAGTTCCGCACCACGGTGCTGGCGGCGGTGGCGTCGGAGCGGGCCGTTGCCGGTGCCCAGGACGCGGCACAGCACGCGCTCGATCAGGCGCTGGCCGAGGCTAACGCGGTTGATGCGGGCAAGGCTTACACGCGCGCCACGGCGATTGCGACGGTCGCCCGGGCGCTTGCAGGCGCCGGCGCGATTGCCCAAGCCGAGGCGGTGATCCCGACCGTCAGCGACGGCCGGTTGCGCGCTGAAGCGCTGTGGAGCTTGGCGGTTGCCAAAGCCGGCGCCGGCGACACCGGGGGGGCCGAGCGCGCCCGCGGCGAGGCGTTTGCCGAGTCGGGCAAGCTGACCAGCGCACTCGACCGAGTATGGCTGCTGTGCAACGCGGCGACCGTGAGCGCCAAGAGCGGCGACAGCGCCGCTGCGCGCGAAGCATTGCACCGGGCGCTGGCGGAGTCCCAAGCGATCGGGGACCCCTGGACCCGGTCCCAGGCGCTGGTTCGCGTCGCCGCCACGCTGGAATCCGTCAACTGAATTTGGCGCCCGGGCCTTCGCAAAACGCGAACGGTCGGTCGGTTCTTCAGCTTGCTGTAAGGAAGGAACCACGCCGAATCAAGACGTTACGGGCGCAGTCCTGGTCATACCCTCACGCGCGCTATGGGATTGCGAACTTGCCGCTAAGTATTTGATATTATTTGGCTTTTAGCGCTTTTCTGCTTGCCGCCGACCCTGCCGCGCGCGATATTCCCCCTATCGAATAGACGTTCACCTTGCAGGTACTCCCATGGCAGCCGGCGACATCTCCTTTGGTCTGACGACCCACGACCTGAAGCAAATGGCTTCGGTCGCGAGCCCGACCACAGTCCTTCATGCCGACACCGGCGGGCACATGGTGATTCCGGGCGGCACGATGCTGCTGACCGCGGAGTTCAGCCAGGCGGGCAACGACCTCGTCATCAAGGGGGCCGACGGCAGCACCACCGTGGTGCAGGACTACTTCAGCGTCGGGACTTCGCCGACCTTGCAGACCGCCGGCGGCGCCTCGATGCCGCCGGACATGATCGATCGTTTGGCCCACGTGGGCGCGCCGCTGCAGGTTGCGCAGCAAGGCGGCGCCATCGGCAACCAGCCGATCGGCACCGTTGAAACGGCCACCGGCGCCGCGTTCGCGATTCGCGCCGACGGCACGCGCGTACAGCTGAGCGTCGGCGACAAGGTTTACCAGGGCGACGTCATGGAGACCGGCCGCGACGGCGCGCTGGCGGTGACGTTTGTCGACAACAGCACCTTCACCGTGGGCGGCGGCGCCCGCATGGTGCTCGACGAACTGGTCTACGACGCTACCAGCCACACCGGCACATCGGCGTTCTCGGTGGTCCAAGGCGTGTTCTCGTTCGTGTCGGGCGCGATCGCTAAGTCGGGCTCGGACGCAATGACGGTCCGCACGCCGGTGGCGACCATCGGCATCCGTGGCACGCAGGTCGCCGTGCAGGCGGCCGCCGAAGGCGAAGCCAACACCATCACGCTGCTGCAGGAACAGACCGGCATCACCGGCGAAATTACGGTGACCAACTCCGCCGGCACGACGGTGTTGAACCAGCCGTTCCAGACCACGACAATCGCCAGCTTCTTTACGATTCCGACCGCGCCGGTGGTGATGCCACAGTCGCAGGTGAACCAGATGTTCGGCCATGCGGTCGACATGCTGCATCAGACGATCAACAACAATCTGCAGAACCAGAACAACCCGGCGCGTACCCCTGCTGGTGAGGCCGCTCCGGCCGCTCCAGCGGGAGCGGCGCCCGCAGGCGATGCCCCTGCCGCTGCCCCTGCTGGTGACGCGGCTCCTGCCGCACCGACTCAGGCCGCCGCAGCCGCGCCGGCTGCGGCTGATGCCGCTGCGGGCGGCGCACCGGTGACGGGCGACGGTGCTCCGGCTGCGCCGACTCAGACTGCGGCTGCTGCCCCCGCCGCGGCCGCGGCGCCGGCGTTTGATGATCTAGGCGCACCGGCAACGGCTGCTCCGGGCACCGCCACCGCAGCGAACGCTGCCAACGCCCCGGCAGGCGGCGACGCGGTCACGCAGGCGCTGCAGGCTGGTATCGATCCGGGTACCGTGAACATCGCGCAAGCGGCGGCGCAGATTGCCTTCCAGCAGGCCCAGGCGCTGGGGGGCGACGCGGCCGGCGCGGCGCAGAAAGCGTTCGAACAGGCCCTGACCGGCGGGACGCTGGGCGACTTGGTGGCGACCGCTGCGGGCGGCACTGGCTTTGCCGGCGCCAACACTCCGGCGCCTGCCCCGGACCAACCCAACTGGCCCACGGTCGGGAGCGGGGCGCTCTCGCAAAACGCGTTCAATTCGACTCCGACGCAGATCGGCGAAGTGTCGGCACCGCTGGTGCAGCCCAACTTCTTTGCCGGCGACACCACGCAGAACAACGCGCCAGCAGCTCCGCCGCCGGACCTGGCGGCTTCGGCGCCGAACCTGTCAGCGTCTGCCGCTTCCGGCGCCGAAGATCATTCGATCGCGCTCAACATCAGCGCGGCCCTGACGGACACCGACGGCTCTGAGTCCATCTCGAACGTCACGATTGCGGGCGTTCCCAGCGGCGCGGTTCTTTCGGCCGGGACAAACAACGGCGACGGCACTTGGACGCTGACTCCCGCGCAGTTGGCTGGCCTGACCATTACGCCCGCCGCCAATTCCGATGCCGACTTCGACCTGACCGTTTCCGCTACCTCGACCGAATCGTCGAGCGGGATGACGGCCACCTCTACGACCACCCTGGCTGTTGCCGTCTCGGCGGTTGCCGATGCGCCGACCGTGACGGTCACGAATGTCACCGGCGACGAAGACACGCCGATCGCCTTGAACCTCGGCGCGGCGCTGACCGACGCCGATGGGTCGGAATCCATCACCAGCGTCACCATTGCCGGCGTGCCCGCCGGCGCGGTGCTCTCGGCCGGCACGGATAACGGCAACGGCGCGTGGACGCTGACGCCGGGGCAATTGAATGGCCTTACGATCACGCCTGCTCCCAACACCAGCGGTGCCTTCAACCTCACGGTGTCGGCGACGTCGAGCGAGGCCGCTGGCGGCTCTGCCACGACCGTTGCCACTTTGAGTGTGGCGATCAATGCGGTGGCCGACGTGCCGACCGTAACGGTGACGGCCGCATCTGGCGCCGAGGACAGCGACATCGCGCTGAACATCGGCGCGGTGCTGAACGACGTTGACGGTTCCGAATCGATCACCAGTGTGATCATCAGCGGAGTTCCTGCCGGCGCAGCACTTTCTGCCGGCACGGACAACGGCGACGGCTCGTGGACCCTGACGCCGCAACAGCTGAGCGGTCTGACAATCACCCCGCCGGTGAATTCCGATGTGGCATTCGATCTGACGGTTTCCGCAACCTCGACCGAAGCCACGGGCGGCTCGGCCACCACGGTCGCGACACTGAATGTTGCTGTGTCGCCGGTTGCCGATGCGCCGACGGTGACGGTTACCAACGCCACCGGGGCCGAGGACAGCGATATTCCGCTGAACATCGCGGCGTCGCTGAACGACGTGGATGGTTCCGAATCGATCTCCAGCGTCACGATCAGTGGTGTGCCTGCCGGCGCGGTGCTGTCCGCCGGTACGGACAACGGCGATGGTTCCTGGACCCTGTCTGCGGATCAGTTGACGGGGCTCACCATTACGCCGCCGCCTAACTCGGATGCAGCTTTTGACCTGACGGTTACCGCGACTGCGACCGAGGCGGCCGGCGGTTCCGCTGCGACGGTCGCGACGCTGAACGTTGCGGTGTCACCGGTCGCCGATGCGCCGACCGTTACCGTGACCAACGCGGCTGGCGCTGAGGACAGCGACATTCCGCTGAACATCTCCGCCGCGTTGAATGACGTGGACGGTTCCGAATCGATCACCAGCGTGACGATCAGCGGTGTGCCCGCCGGAGCGGCGCTGTCGGCGGGTACCGACAACGGCGACGGTTCGTGGACTCTGACTCCGGATCAGTTGAACGGCCTGACGATTACGCCGCCGGCCAATTCGGACGCGACGTTTGATCTAACGGTTTCGGCAACTTCGACGGAAGCGGGCGGCGGTACTGCGACCGCGGTCGCCACGCTGAATGTTGCGGTATCTCCGGTGGCCGACGCGCCGACCGTGACGGTAACGGACGCTACGGGCGCCGAAGACAGCGACATTCCGCTGAACATCGGCGCTGCCCTGAACGATCATGACGGTTCCGAGTCGATCACCAGCGTCACGATTAGCGGCGTTCCCGCCGGAGCTTCCCTGTCGGCCGGTACCGACAACGGCGACGGTTCGTGGACGCTGACCCCGGATCAGTTGAATGGTCTGACAATCACTCCGCCGTCGAACTCGGATCTCGACTTTGACCTTACGGTTTCTGCAACGGCGACAGAGGCCGCGGGCGGATCGGCGACGACGGTGGCGACACTGAACGTTGCCGTATCGCCGGTGGCCGACCCGCCGACGGTGACCGTAACCGACGCGGCCGGTGCCGAGGACAGCGACATTCCGCTTAACATCGGTGCGGCGTTGGCCGACGTTGACGGCTCTGAGTCGATTTCCACTGTCACGATCAGCGGCGTGCCCGCGGGGGCATCCCTGTCCGCCGGTTCCGATAACGGCGACGGTTCGTGGACTCTGACTCCGGATCAGCTGAACGGCCTCTCGATCACTCCGGCGGTCAACTCCGATGCGGACTTTGATCTGACGGTTACCGCTACATCGGTCGAGGCCAGCGGCGCGCTGTCGACGACTGTGGGTACGTTCAATGTGGCGGTGTCGGCCGTGGCCGATGAGCCGACCGTGACGGTGACCAACACTTCGGGCGCCGAGGACTCGGCGATCCCGTTGAACATTGGCGTCGCGCTGACCGACGTGGACGGGTCGGAATCGATCTCCAACGTCACCATTAGCGGAGTGCCTGCGGGCGCAACGCTCTCGGCCGGTACCGACAATGGCGACGGTTCGTGGACGCTGACACCGGATCAACTTGCTGACCTAGCCATTACGCCGGCCGCGAACTCGGACGCGTCGTTTGACTTAACGGTTTCTGCAACCTCGTCCGAGGCCGCGGGCGGTTCCGCGACGACGGTCGCTACGCTGAGCGTTGCGGTTTCGCCCGTGGCGGATGCTCCGACCGTGACCGTCACCGACACCACCGGCGCAGAAGACTCGGCGATCCCGCTCAACATCGCCACGGCGCTGACCGATACGGATGGCTCCGAGTCGATCACGAACGTCACCATCGCCGGCGTTCCGGCGGGCGCCAGCCTGTCCGCTGGTACCGACAACGGTGACGGCACGTGGACTCTGACTCCGGATCAACTGTCGGGCCTTAGCATCACGCCGCCGGCCAACTCCGACGCCGACTTCGCTTTGACGGTTTCCGCGACGACCACCGAGGCCGCGGGCGGTTCTGCGACGACGGTGGCGACGCTGAATGTTGCGGTCTCGCCCGTGGCGGACGCGCCGATTGTTACGGTCACCAACGCGACGGGCGACGAAGACACCGATATCCCGCTCGATATCGGCGTGGCGCTCAGCGACGTTGATGGGTCGGAGTCGATTTCCAGCCTGACGATCAGCGGCGTTCCCGCGGGCGCTTCCTTGTCGGCCGGTACCGACAACGGTGATGGCTCGTGGACTCTGACGCCGGACCAACTGGGCGGCCTGAGCATCACGCCATCGGCTAGTTCGTATGGCGAATTCTCACTGACGGTGACCGCCACCAGTACGGAAGTTGCCGGGGGCGAAGCCACGACCGTGGCCACGCTGAACGTCGCCGTTTCCGCGGTTGCTGACGCTCCGATCGTGACGGTGACGAACACGGGTGGTGCGGAAGACAGCGACATTCCGCTGAACATCGATGTCGCGCTGACCGACGTGGACGGCTCTGAGTCGATCAGCGGCGTTACGATCAGCGGCGTGCCCGCTGGCGCGTCGCTGTCGGCTGGTACCGACAACGGTGACGGCTCGTGGACACTCACTCCCGACCAGTTGAGCGGTTTGACCATTACTCCGCCGGCTAATTCGGATGCGGATTTTGACCTTACGGTTGTTGCCACCTCCTCGGAGGCCGTCGGCGGCTCGGCCACGACCATTGCAACACTGAACGTTGCAGTTTCGCCGGTGGCGGATGCGCCGACGGTTACCGTGACCAACGCGGCCGGGGGCGAGGACAGCGACATTCCGCTGAACATCGCCGCGGCGTTGACCGACATGGACGGCTCCGAGTCGATCACCAACGTCACCATCGCCGGCGTTCCGGCTGGTGCCAGCCTGTCCGCTGGTAGCGACAACGGTGACGGCACGTGGACTCTGACCCCGGACCAGCTCTCGGGCCTGAGCATCACCCCGGCGGCCAACTCGGACGCTGACTTCTCGCTGACGGTCTCGGCCACCAGCACGGAAGCTGCGGGCGGTTCCGCCACGACCGTCGCGACCCTGAACGTCGTCGTGTCGGCGGTTGCCGACGCGCCGACCGTGACGGTGACCAACGCCTCTGGCGCCGAAGACGACTCGGCGATCCCGCTCAACATCGCCACGGCGCTGACCGATACCGACGGCTCGGAGAGCATCACCAACGTCACCATCGCCGGCGTCCCCGCCGGTGCAAGCCTCTCGGCTGGTACCGACAACGGTGACGGCACGTGGACTCTGACTCCGGATCAGCTGAGCGGTCTCTCGATCACCCCGGCGGCCAACTCGGACGCGGACTTCTCGCTGACGGTCTCGGCCACCAGCACCGAAGGTGCGGGCGGATCCTCGACCACGGTCGCCACCCTGAACGTCGCCGTGTCGGCGGTTGCCGACGCCCCG
>CANKGV010000011.1 GCA_947481575.1 Alphaproteobacteria bacterium | reverse complement strand
TTCAACAATTGCCGCCGGAACCAGAGCCCCCGACGTGGTAAATTCTTTCATGGCGTTGCTTTCCTTTCGTGGAATAGACACCCCGAGCCTATCGGCTCAAGGCGAGCAACGCCTGCCTTCCTATTTCAACATCGAACGGGACATTCCCCAGGATCATCCACTACGGCCCAAAGCGACCACGCAGCAGCGCATCCTCTGGCACGCCGAACACGCCTTGGAATGCGGCTGCCGTGACGTTCCCCAAGACCTGCGCGAGGCCGTCGAAGCCCTAACGCGCCAGCAAGCGCGCAAGCGGTCCCAGCTCCCGCATTAGCACTTCGATCGGCCCTGGCAACTTGCGCCGCCAGTTCGGATGCTCGTCCACGGTCCCCGGCAGGTTCGGCTGCTCGCTGTCGCCAAGCACATCTTCGGCGGTGGCCATAACCAGCATCGACGGTGTGCGCGCAAGGTAGGCATAGACGGCCCCAACGAATCCCTCCGGCGGCACGCTGCCTTCGCGCGGGGAGTGGGACGGTAGGAAACCCTGTTCGACCAGGGCGTCCACCAGCAACCTTTTGTCCGCCTGCCGGATGGCCCACGCGCTGTGTTTGTCGGATTCGTCGGCGAACAACTTTAGGCGTTCGCGCCATTCGAGGTCGCGGCCACGCCACCATCCGACGAGAGTAGGCAGGTCGTGGGTGGTGGCCGTGACCAGGGCTTGGCGTGGAAAGTGTTGCGGGCGAAGGACTTCGTCGGACCAGCCGCGTTCGAAGTAGAGAACGCGATACGAAAGCGCCCCCGCATCGGCCATTGCTTCGCGGAAGCCTGGGGCAACGGTCCCGAGATCTTCGCCGACGACCATACACTGCGCGCGCTGCGACTCGAGCGCTACCACGAGTTGCTGGTCGCGGCACGGGTAGTGAAGGTAGGCCCCCTCGGTGGGCTTAGCGCCGTCCGGCACCAAAAACAGGCGCTGCAGGCCCATGGCGTGGTCGATCCGCACGGCGCCCGCGTGCCGCATCGAGGCGGCAAGGGACGCGCGCAACGGGGCGTATCCGGTGGCACGCAAGCCCGTCGGCGAGAACGCAGCGGCGCCCCACGACTGGCCCAGCGCGTTGAATGCATCGGGCGGTGCGCCGACGCTGATGCCGTTGAGCATCGCGTCTGGGAAGCTCCACGCCATGCTGCCGCCGGGGTGGCTGGCGACGGCAATGTCCTGGTACAGGCCGAGGGCCATGCCGGCGGCCCGGCCGCGGCGTTGGGCTTCGCCCAATTGGCGGTCGGCCTCGAACTGTAGCCAGGCGAAGAACGCAACACGTTCGTGATGCTGCCGCACGAAGGTGCCCACCTCGGCACTGTCGTGACGCCGGTAGGGATCGGGCCAACGGCGCCAGTCCCATTCGCCCGCGCCGCCGCGATAGAAGTGCTCGTGCAGAGTGTCGAAGGCGGCCTGGCGGCGCAGGGCTTCACCGCCCGCGGTGACGAATGCGTGGAACGCTTTGCCGCGCTCGCTGGCCGGGCCTGCTTCGCGGCAGCAATGCTGCAGGGCCGCGAGTACCGGCATCTTCAGAGCGGCAACGGCGGGGTAGTCAACAAACTCCCCCGCACGGGACGCCAACATGCGGGTGTGGAAGGCGGCGGCGTTCCACAGGTGCCGGGCGCGTTCGCACGTTGCGAACTCGGGCACGTCGTCAATCGCGATGTAGAGCGCGTTCAGGAAGGCCCGGCTCGACGGCGTATAGGGGCTGTAGGTGTTGGGGTCGCCAAGAAACAGCGCATGGACGGGGTTGATGCCGACGCACCCGGCGCCGTGGCCTGCCGCCTGCTCGCAAATTTCGGCGAGATCGTGCAGGTCGCCCATCCCGAAATTGCGGTGGGAGCGCACGCCGTAGAGCTGCAACGCCAACCCCCATAGGCGCTCCCCGCGTTCCAGGGCGGGAGGGATATACGACCGGCGCGGCGCAACGATCAGGTTGGTGTGGCCGGCGGCGCTGCCGCACGTGACTTCAGCGCGATGCACTCCGAGGGGGAGGTCGCTCGCCAGCGGAACGCGGCGGAGGACGAGCCCGAGGGATTGCTTCGCGCGCAGCACCGCGCATGATTCGGCACCGACAGTCCCGGCGAGCCGCCCGCCAGGCTCGAGTTCAATGCAGTAGGCGATCCGGTCCACCGCGCCGGCCGGGAGCGCTACGTCAAGGCGCATCGGCTGTCCCTGCTCGACGACAACGGTGGGCGGAAGGGCACTGCGCCACCGCGCGGACGCGGCTTCGCCAATCGAGTGGCGTACCTCGGCGTCGTTGTGAGCAGCCACGCCAAGGGAACCTAGGAGGCTGCGCAGCGTTTCTGGTGACACCCGCTTTGCCTTGCCCCATGCGTCTGCCCAGGTGGGACGGATGCCGTACAGGCGTGCCAAATGAACGAGGTGCCGGGAGCTCACGCTAGGACCGTACCAGGAGCTGAACTGAGTTGGCGGGGATTGGCCACGGTATGTGGTCATCACCCGGGCCGGGTCGCGGCATGGGCCCGTCGACACTGGTGTCCAATGCCACCCGCCAAGCTGTGCCTCCGACCGCAGGAAGGCGGAAGGGTGCTTCGTGTTCGCTGACGTTGATGAGAACCAGCAGAATGTCGTCGTAGTCGGGATCGCCTTGGGCGCCGATAAATTCTCCGGCGTGGCCGTTCAGCAGCAGCCCCATTGTGTTGCCGCCGTTCCAGTGCCCGTCGCCCATCTCACGGCCATCGGCAGCAAGCCATGTGAGGTCCTTGATGCCCTCGGGACCGCGGTCCAGCCCGTGGAGATAGCGCCCGCGGCGCAGGACCGGATGCGCGCGGCGCAGCGTGAGCAGTGTGCGGACAAATTCGATGAGGTGATCGGCCCGAGCATCGGGCGACCAATCCAGCCAGCTGGTCGCGTCATCGAGGCAATACGCATTGTTGTTGCCGCCCTGGGTGCGCCCACGCTCATCACCGCCGAGGAGCATCGGGGTTCCTTGCGAGAACAGCAGCGTGGCCAACAGGTTGCGCACGCGCCGCTCGCGGCGGGCCAACACGTTCGAATCGGTCGTCGGCCCCTCGAAACCGCCGTTGGAACTGATGTTGTTGTCGTGACCGCCATAGTCGCGGCCCGCGGCAACGTTGCGCGGATGCTCGTAGCTCACCAGGTCGGCGAGCGTGAACCCGTCGTGCGACGTGACGAAGTTGATGCTGGCATGCGGACCTCGGTGCGGATGGTCGAACAACTCGGCCGAGCCGTGCAAGCGGCGGGCAAGGGCCGGGAGCGCACCAGAATCGCCCCGCCAAAACGACCGCACGTCATCGCGGTAGCGATCGTTCCACTCGGACCATCCACGCGGGAAGCCGCCGAGCCGATACCCGCCCGGGCCAAGGTCCCACGGCTCGGCGATCAGCTTCGTGCGGCTGAGGATGGGGTCTTGCTGGATCGCTTCGAGCAATCCGGCCTGCGGGTCGAATCCTGCGGGCCCACGTGCGAGCACGGTCGCGAGATCGAACCGGAAGCCGTCGACGCCTACCGCTTCGACCCAATGGCGCAGAACATCGGTGGCCAGCTGCAGCACGCGCGGATGATTGGTGTTGAGCGTATTGCCGCACCCGGTGTCGTTGACGTAGTAGCGCGGGGCGTCCGGCATCAAACGGTAGTATGTCGCGTTGTCGATGCCGCGGAACGACAGCGTCGGCCCCAGTTCGCTGCCTTCGGCCGTGTGGTTGAATACGACGTCCAATAGGACCTCGATTCCAGCCTGATGGAAGGCATCGACCGCTGCGTAGGCCTCTGCCATTCCGTCGTTGGTGGCGAGGTAGCGGGCCTCCGGCGCAAACAGCGCGATGGGGTTGTAGCCCCAATAGTTGCGAAGGCCGCGCGCGGCTAAATCCTGTTCGTCGACATAGGCGTGCAGCGGCATCAGTTCGACGGTCGTCACGCCGAGCCGCTTGAGGTAGCCGACCACGTCCTTGTGCCCCAGGCCCGACAGGGTTCCGCGCCGCTCCACGGGAACGCCTGGATGGCGCATCGTGAAGCCGCGGACGTGCATTTCGTAAATAACGGTCTCGCTCCACGGCACGCGGGGCCGCGCGCGGTCGTGGGGCGGCGGTGACGCCACGACGCGGCACTTGGGCATCGACCGTGCGCTGTCTCTCGGGTCCAACCGCAAGTCCGCGCCAGCGTGCCCCACTGTGTGGCCGAAGATTGTGTCGGACCACTCAACCGATCCCGACAGTGCCTTGGCGTAGGGATCGATCAGCAGCTTGTAGGGATTAAAGCGGTGGCCGTGGAGAGGATCCCAAGGTCCGTACACGCGGTAGCCGTACAACTGCCCTGGCCCGGCATGGGGCAGGAAGCCGTGCCACACGTCGCCGGTCCGTTCTGGCAGTACCATGCGTGCGGCCTCGGTCTTGCCGGAAGCGTCGAACAGGCACAGTTCCACGCGCTCGGCGTTGGCCGAGAACAGCGCAAAATTCACTCCGGTGCCGCTGCATGTTGCACCCAGCGGCCACGGCTCGCCGGGCCAGAGGGCGGTCATCGACGCGTATTCATGCGGACGGCGTCCACTCCAGCATGACCGTGGCGAGTGGGGGCAGGGTGATGCTCAGCGAATGTGACCGGCCGTGCCAGTGGCGTTCGTCGGCAACGGCGCTGCCGCGCGCGACGACCCCGCTACCGCCGTAGCGCGTGTCATCCGTATTCAGCACTTCACGCCACAGGCCGGCGCGCGGCACGCCAAGGCGATACATGCCGCGCACCACTGGCGTGAAGTTGCAGGCGATCAACACCGGATTGGTGCCTTCCGGGCCGAGGCGCACGAACGACAGGACGCTGTTATCCGCGTCGTTCAACTCGATCCACTGGAAGCCGGCGGGGTCACAATCCAGCGCGTGCAGCGCGGGGGTCTTGCGGTACAGGGCGTTTAAATCGCGCACCAGTGCCTGGACGCCGCGATGGGGCGACGATTCGAGCAAGTGCCAGTCGAGACTGTTGCGGTAGTCCCATTCGCGGTCCTGGGCGAATTCGCCGCCCATGAACAAGAGCTTCTTGCCGGGGTGCGCCCACATGAATCCGTAGTAGGCGCGCAGGTTGGCGAAGCGCTGCCAGCGGTCGCCCGGCATCCGGCCGAGCAGCGACCCCTTACCGTGGACGACTTCATCGTGGCTGAGCGGCAGGATGAAGTTTTCGCTGTAAGCGTAGATCAGGCCGAAGGTTAGGTCGTGGTGATGGAAGCGGCGATGCACGGGATCATGGCTGAAATAGCGCAGGGTGTCGTTCATCCAGCCCATGTTCCACTTGTAGCCAAAGCCGAGGCCACCGGTGAAGGTGGGGCGCGACACACCGCTCCACGCTGTCGATTCTTCGGCGACCATGGTGATGCCGGGGCGGCGGCCATAGACGGTTTCATTGAGGCGCTTGATGAATGCGGTCGCTTCAAGGTTTTCGTTGCCGCCGAACTGGTTCGGAATCCATTCGCCGGATTTGCGGCTGTAATCGAGGTAGAGCATCGACGCCACCGCATCGACACGCAGTCCGTCGACGCCATACACGGAAAGCCAGTACAACGCGTTGGCCGTGAGGAAGTTCGCGACCTCGTTCCGCCCATAGTTGTAGATCAGCGTGTTCCAGTCTTGGTGGTACCCGGCGCGCGGGTCGGCGTGCTCATACAAATGCGTGCCGTCGAAGCGGGCCAAACCATGCTCGTCCGTTGGGAAATGCCCGGGCACCCAGTCGATCAGTAGCGCCAGACCTTCGGCATGGCAGCGGGCGACAAAGGCGGCGAAACCCTCTGGCGCGCCGAACCGTGCGGTTGGCGCGAACAGTCCGATCGGCTGATATCCCCACGAACCATCGAACGGGAATTCGCTGACCGGCATCAACTGGAGGTGGGTGAACCCCATGTCGCGGGCGTAGGGAACCAGGCGGTCGCCGAGTTCGGCCCAGGTGAGAAAGCGGTTGCCTTGTTCCGGTACCCGCATCCACGACCCAAGGTGGACTTCGTAGATCGAGATCGGTGACGTGCGGTCGTTGGCAACCTTGCGGCGCTCGGTCCAGTCGCCTTCGGGCGGACGCTGCATCGCCGCCGCGACGATGGAAGCAGTCGCAGGGCGCAGTTCCATCTGTTGGGCCCACGGGTCCGCCTTCAAGGGCAGCAGTTCACCGTGCGGACCCTTGAGTTCGTACTTGTAGCGAGCACCTGCCCCGACGCCGGGCAGGAAGATCTCCCAAACGCCGGACGGACCGCGATTGCGCATGGGGTGGCGGCGGCCATCCCAATTGTTGAAGTCGCCGATGACGCTGACCGAACGCGCGTTGGGCGCCCAGACGGCGAACGCGGTTCCCGCCACGCCCTGCACAGTGACTAGGTGCGACCCGAGCCGCTCGTAGAGTTCGAGGTGCTTGCCTTCGCCGACTAGGTGCAGGTCAAATGGCGTGAGGACCGGCGGAAACCGGTATGGCTCTTCAATGATGCGGGACACGCCGTCCGCAGCCACGCGGAGGCGGTAGGGGAAGTTCTTGATCTGCTCCAGGCGCCCGGCAAATAGACCTGCGTTGTGAACGCACTCCAGGGTCGTGATGGGCGCGCCGGTATGTGCGTCGAGCACCTCGACTGCCGTGGCTCCCGGCTGAAACGTCCGGATGACGAGCCCACCGCCAAACGGATGCATGCCCAGGACCGCGAACGCCTCGCGGTGACGCGCTTCCAGCAACCCGGCGATATCCTCGGCCAGAATCCCGAGGCGCCGCAAAGTCGCTTGCGGTACGGCGTCTATGCTGCCGTCAGCGGGCAGATCCATTGGTTCGTTCATCATTCAGGGTTGGCCGCCGGTCGTGGCCAGAACACTACCGCGGCGCGGGCATCAGCACGATTCGTATCTGCATTTCCGTGCGGAATACGGCAGGGTGGTATGCCCGGCGATTGGGCAGTGCCAACTCGTAAACCCACTATACCGCCCGGATTGGCCTGTCCTATCCTGTACCGATTGGGATCCAGAGACGCGGGAGGCTCGTCCCATGAAGTACGACCCTTGGCTGAGCACGCAACGCCACGTTGCTTCGGGACACGAGCGACTAGCCTACCTCGCAGCGTTCCTCGACGCGGTGGCACCGGATCGGGTCACGTTCTCGCGCTGGTACGGCAGCGGCAAGGGTTGCGCCGTGGGGCTGGCAGCGGTGCTGGAACCCAGGATTCAGGCCCAGGGGCTGGGCCTCGCCAACGAGGACAGCCTGAAGGAATGCCGCCCGGTCTATGCCGGCAAGAGCGACTGGGAAGCGGTGACGGCCTTTTTTGGTATCACCCACCAACAGGCGACAGTGTTGTTTACGCCGGCCGGGTACCACGGCGAACTGCGTCCGCATCCGCGGCGCATTTCCGACCGTATCCGCAGCATGTTGGCCGAGCCCGCGCCGGTGCCGGTTGGCGGTACCGTGCGCGAACTGATCCCAGCCTAGACCCTACTGGAAGTCCGTTACTGCGCGGGCGCGGGCAACCTTGTCCGCCCCCCAGAACCCGGGGGCCGTGGGCGCGCCATTCGCGTCGAGTTGAGTGCCCGCACCAACTATGTTGAGTTCCACTTTTCCGGTCGCCGTTTCGACGGTTACGGCCTTGCCTTCGATCATCATGACCTGCAGGGGTGCACCATCGAGCGGACCACCCCAGACCGTTGTGCCGCGAATGCCAATGGTTGCCGCGCTCGTCTGAACTTTGAATCCGGTATCGGACAATTGGGCGATGGCACCGGACGTGGCGACAAATGCGCCTTGCAGAACGCGCAGCACTCCGTTCGGCGACGCGCCCTGGCCGAACGTGTAGTCGACCACGACGAACGCCGCCTGTTCGCCCAGGGAAAAGATCGCCTCGTCGCGCATCTTGATCTCCAGCCGGGCATTGGGCCCGGTGGACAGGATGTCGCCGACCGCGATGCGGTCGCCGACCGCGAGCACCCGGGGGGTGGCGTTTTGCACGGCGATGGCAGCACCCTGTACTCGGGACACGGTGCCTGCGGGCAGCTGGTCGACCGCGTCTGCGGCGGTGGCCACGAACCCGAACGCGGCCACGAGTGGGACTATCAGGACGCGAAGCATTGGATACCCCGTCGGGATTTGAATGGGACCTGAGTACTACGCAAGATGGGCGTCGTTAGATCAACCCCTCACGGTTCGGCTGCACGCTTTGTGACCGATGACACAACTGGATCAGCGTAGTGGCTAGGGCGGTGCAAATCGTGATGGGCGTGGGCCTTCTGGCCGGGCTGTTGGCCGCCTGGTGGCTAGGGGTAGCGGATGCGCTGTGGAACCGGGTGGCACTGGTCACTTGGGTCGAGGCATTGCGCGGCACCTGGACCGGCTATGGGTACACAATCGGAGCGTTCGCCGCCGCGGGCGCGTTGCTGGCACCGCAGACGCCGATCATCTCGGCGTGCACCATCGTGTTCGGCCCAATGACGGGATTTGCCCTATCGATTGCCGGCCTGCTTACTACCGCCGTGGCCGGCTATGGCGCCGGCCACGTGTTTGGCGCCAATAGCCTGCGGCGGCGGGCAGGGTCCCGCCTACACCGGGTCAGCGAGGCGCTGGGCCGGCGCGGAGTTGCGGCAACGATCGTGGCGGCACTCCTCCCGATCGCCCCATCGGGCGTCGTGTATTTCGCGGCTGGAGCGTCGCACATCCGGTTTCGCGATTTCCTATTGGGAACGGCCGTGGGCATCGTGCCGGGGGTGGCGGCCGTGACACTGCTCACAGACCAGGCAGCGCGTACGATTCAGGCTCCGACCCTGATGAACGAAACGGTGCTGGGTGTCGGCGCGGTTGTTGTGGCGGTTGTGGTTCTGGCGCTTGCACGGCGCTTCGGCCGCCGGTGGTGGGCCAGTCCAACCGCGCCGTGAAGTGCCGGCTCGGTTCACCCATGCGAAGGCGCGCCGGGACTACGTGCCCTTTTTGGCCTTGGCCAATCGGGCCTCAACGCGGGCCACGGTGTTCTTAACAGACAGGAAGCTGTCGGGGCTGACCGACATGGAGTCGATGCCGGCTTCGACCAGGAACTCGGCGAACGCCGGGTAGTCGCTGGGCGCTTGTCCGCAGAGGCCGATTTTGCGGCCGGCCGCATGGGCGGCGTCGATTGCCGAGCGGATGGTGCGGCGCACGGCTTCGTGGCGTTCGTCGAATGCGCTGGCCAGCACCTCGGAGTCGCGGTCGACGCCGAGTACGAACTGGGTGAGATCGTTGCTGCCAATCGAGAAGCCATCGAAGCGCTGCGCGAATTGATCGGCTAGCACGACGTTCGACGGCAGTTCGCACATCACATAGACCTCAAGCCCGTTTTCGCCGCGCTTCAGGCCGTGTTCCGCCATGGTCTCTAGCACACGGTCGGCTTCTTCTGGCGTGCGGCAGAACGGGATCATCACCGTAATGTTGGTGAACCCCATGGTCTCGCGCACACGCTTAATAGCGCGGCATTCCAGCGCAAAACCCTCGCGGTAGCGCGGCGAGTAGTAGCGCGCGGCGCCGCGGAACCCGAGCATGGGATTTTCTTCGTGGGGCTCGAACGCGCGGCCGCCGATCAGGTTGGCGTACTCATTGGTCTTGAAGTCGCTGGTGCGCACAATGACTTGGCGCGGGTGCTGCGACGCCGCGATCTTGGCAATGCCGCGGGCCAGCAACTCGACGAAGTATTCGCTCTTGTCGTCGTAGCCGCGGGTCAGTTCGGCGATGCGTTCCTTGGCCTCAGCGTCTTGCAGGGTGTCGTACCGAACCAACGCCATCGGATGAACCTTGATGACGTTGTTGATGATGAACTCGATGCGGGCAAGGCCGATGCCATCGGCGGGCAACTGCCACCACTGCAACGCCGCCGCGGGGTTGGCCATGTTGAGCATGACCTGGGTGTGGGTCTCGGGAATGCGGCCGACATCGATGTCCTGCACGTCGAAGGTGGCGATGCCGTCGTAGACAAAGCCCTCGTCGCCTTCGCCGCACGATACGGTCACTTCCTGGTCGTCGTGCAGCACGTCGGTGGCGTTGCCGGTGCCGACGACAGCGGGCAGGCCCATCTCGCGGCTGACGATAGCGGCGTGGGACGTCCGTCCGCCGTGGTCCGTGACCACCGCTGCGGCGCGCTTCATGATCGGAACCCAGTCCGGATCGGTGGTCTCTGCCACCATGATCGCGCCCTGTGGGAAGCTTTCGAGCTCGCTGGCGTTGCGGACGATACGGACGGTACCGGCGACGACCGCCTGGCCGACACTGAGGCCGGTCAGCAGCTGCCTGCCCTTATCGCTGATGGTGTAGGTCTGCAGCAGGCCGCGCCGCTTCTGCGACTGCACGGTTTCCGGACGCGCCTGGACGATCCACAACTGACCGGTCTCGCCATCCTTGGCCCATTCCAAGTCCATGGGCATGCCGTAGTGGTCTTCGACGACCTTAGCCCAACGGGCGAGCTTGAGAATTTCAGGGTCGGTAAGGACGAACGACGCCTGCTCGGCGCGCGACGTTGGAACGTTGCGGGTGCGTTGGCCATCCTCGCGGGCGTAGATGAGTTTGATCGCCTTCGCGCCGAGGTGCTTGTCGATGATCGGTGACAGCGACTGGTCTTCGAGCAGCGGCTTGTAGACCATGTATTCGTCAGGATCGACGAGGCCGCGGACAATGTTCTCGCCCAGGCCCCACACGGCGCTGATAAGGACTGCGCGGCGGAAGCCGGTTTCGGTGTCGATCGAGAACATGACGCCAGAGCCGCCCGCGCCCGCCCGCACCATCGCCTGGACGCCGACCGACACAGCCACCTTGGCGTGCTCGAAACCCATCGTGTCGCGGTAGGTGATGGCACGGTCAGTGAACAGGGACGCGAAGCACTTGCGGCAGCTGTCGAGCAGCGCGTCTTCGGTCGAGACGTTGAGGAAGCTATCGAGCTGTCCGGCGAAGCTCGCCTCGGGCAGGTCTTCGGCGGTGGCGCTGGACCGAACCGCGACATCGGCACGTTTGCCGTCGAGCCGACGCTGCAGCTCGCGGTAGGCATCGCGGATTTCATTGGCCAGCGCATCGGGCCACTGGCCTTGCTCGATCATGCGGCGGATACCTTGGCCGGTCTCGGACAGCGGCACCCGGGCGCTCTTCATGCCGGCCAGTGCGGCAGCGAGCTTGGTGTCCAATTGGTTCGCCGTTAGAAACGCCCGGTACGCATGGGCGGTGATGGCAAACCCGGGCGGCACCGGAACTCCCCGGGCGGCAAGGGTCGACAGCATCTCGCCGAGCGAGGAGTTCTTGCCGCCCACGAGGGCCACGTCTTTGCGCCCGACTTGGTCGAGCCAGACGATGCTGGGGCCGGAGGAATGGGAGATGTTTGTCACGGCGGGCGGAACGTAGCCTAAGGTTCCCTCAGATGCTATTCGTTCGCGGCGCACCCATGAAGCCCCTCCCTTCGGCGCTGGCCGTCGACCTGCCCAATCTGACTGCCAAGCGGCGCGTAGTCCTGTTTCTGGACTTCGATGGCACCTTGACCCCCATTCAGCCGCGGCCTGAGGATGCGCGCCTTGCTCCGGAGGTTCGCGAAACGCTCAAGGGCCTGGCGCGGGTGTGCCCGATTGCGGTGGTGAGCGGCCGCGACCTGCCCAACCTGCGGCGACAAGTCGCGCTCCCCGGGATCGCGTACGCCGGCAGCCACGGGTTCGACATTGCCATGGCCGATGGGCTGGAGTGGCATTTTCCGGCTGCGGCACCCTTTGCGCCGACGATTGCTGCGGCGGAGCGCGCGCTGCGCGAGCGGACCGGGGCAATTGCCGGCGTGCAGATCGAACGCAAGCGGTTCTCGCTCTCGCTCCATTACCGCAACGCAGCGGTCGAGCAGCACGGGGCTGTCCACGCGGCGGTGGCCGAGGTGGTGGCGCAGAGCAAGGGCCTGCGCGACGTGCCCGGCAAGATGGTCCACGAACTCAGCCCCGACCTGCCGTGGGGCAAGGGCCACGCGGTACTCTGGATTCTGGCGCGCCTGAAGCTGGAAGGAGATGCGGCTCTGCCGGTCTACCTAGGCGACGACCGCACCGACGAGGATGCACTGGCTGTGCTGGTGAACCGCGGCATCGGCATCGCGGTGGGCGATATTCCGCAGCCGACCTCGGCGCGCTATGGGCTGCGCGATCCTGGGGAGGTTTACGGCTTCCTGCTGCGGTTGGCCCATGCGCTGGGCGCGGCCTGACCGGGCGCAATGCTTGACAGGGCTGTTGCCGTGGGAGTCTCTTGTCCGACGCCGTAAACCACCGGGGTGTCGATGCCGCCTAAGCCGCCCACCGCCACGGGCCGCGCGCACTTTGGCTCCCGCGCGCCCGCCATGCCGCTGCCGCCACGGGCCGAACTGCGCCCGGTGACGATCACCCTGCACGGGGAGACGCGGGTGGACCCGTATGCGTGGCTGCGCGACGACAACTGGCAGCAGGTGATGCACCAGCCGGACGTGCTGCGCGCCGATATCCGCGCGTACCTGGAAGCCGAAAACGCATACTGCTCCGCTGTGCTCAGTGATACCGACGCCGTGCAGGCGGCACTGATCGAGGAGATGAAGGGCCGCATCAAGCGCGAGGACTCGTCGGTGCCAGCGCGCGACGGCCCATTTGCCTACTACCAGCGCTACGAGGCCACGAGCCAACACCCTATCCACTGCCGCGTGTCGGTCGACGGGCAGGGGCCGGAAACGGTAATGCTCGACGTCAACGCGGCGGCGGAGGGCAAGGCGTTCTACCGCGTGCCGGCAGCGGAGCACAGCCCGGACCACACGCTGCTCGCCTTTGCCGCCGATGAGACGGGCTCGGAACTCCACGCGATCACGGTGCGCACCATTGCCGACGGCACGGTGGTCGACAGTGCGGTCCGCGACGCCACCGGCGACGTGGTGTGGGCAAACGACTCGCGCACATTTTTCTACACGGTGCTGGACGACAACCACCGGCCATCCAAGGTATTCCGCCATCGCGTCGGAACCGCGCACAGCGACGATATGCTGGTGTACGAGGAATTGGATCCTGGCTTCTTCGTCGGCATTGGCAAGACCGAGAGCGGGCGTTATCTGCTGATCAACGCCCACGACCACGTGACGTCGGAGATTCAGTTCATCGAGGCGGATCACCCCGATGAAGCGCCGCGCATGTTGGCCAAGCGCGAGCCAGGGATCGAGTACCACGCCGCGCACCACGGCGACCGGTTCTTGATCACCACCAACGCGGACGGCGCCGAAGATTTCAAGATCGTCACCGTGCCGGTTGCAACCCCAGGGCGGGAGCATTGGCGCAATTTGGTGCCGCATCAGGCAGGGCGCCTGCTGCTCTCCCTGCGGGTCACCGCCAAGTTCATGGCGCGGCTTGAGCGCGTCGACGGATTGCCGCGCATCGTGGTGCGGCGGTTCGCGGACGGGCAGGAGCATGTGATTTCCTTCCCCGAGGAAGCGTATGACCTGTCGATCGTTCCCGGCTACGAGTTCGCCACCACCGAGCTTCGCTTCGCCTACTCGTCCTTCACGACACCGCGCGAGATTTACGACTACGACATGGCCAAGCGGAGCCGCACGCTGCGCAAGCGCCAAGAGATTCCGAGCGGTCACGATCCGGCCGAGTACGTCACACGCCGCTTGATGGCGAAATCCCACGACGGCGAACTGGTGCCGGTGTCGATCCTGCACCGGCGCGACACCAAGCTGGACGGCACTGCGCCCTTGATGCTGTACGGCTACGGCGCCTACGGCATGGCGATGCCAGCGATGTTCAATCCGAACCGGTTCACGCTGGTAGATCGGGGATTCGTATACGCGATCGCTCACATCCGCGGTGGCACCGACCGCGGCTACCGGTGGTACCGGGAGGGCCGGACCACGACGAAGGCCAACACGTTCCTGGATTTCATCGCTGTGGCGGAGCATTTGATCGCGAGCGGCTATACGTGGCAGGGCGGCATCGCCGCGCACGGCGGCAGCGCCGGCGGATTGCTCGTGGGGGCCGTGGTGAACATGCGGCCGGACCTGTTCAAGGCGGCGGTCGGCGAAGTCCCGTTTGTCGACGTGTTGAACACGATTTGTGACCCGACCTTGCCGCTGACGCCGCCGGAATGGCCGGAGTGGGGCAACCCGATCGAGGACCCGAAGGCGTTCCGCACGATCCGCGGGTACTCGCCGTATGACAACGTCGCAGCGCAGGACTATCCGAGCATCCTGGCTACCGCAGGCCTTGCGGACCCGCGGGTTACCTATTGGGAGCCGGCCAAGTGGGTCGCCAAGCTACGGGCTACCAAGACGGATCAGAACCTGCTGTTGCTGAAGACCAACATGGCGGCCGGGCACGCCGGCGCCTCGGGCCGCTTCGCCAAGCTCGAAGAGATCGCGATGATCTACGCGTTCTTGCTGAAGGTGTTCGATCGCCTGGATCGCGTAACGGTGGAACCGGGGCAAGCGCAGAACGCCGCATGAACTGGCTCAAGGCCAAGCTGGACTCGTTGATGAGTACGCTGTGCGGCGTAGCGTTTGGCTTCGCCGCGTGGCAGTTCCTAGAGTTCGTTCAGCAGTATCGCCAGCGCCTCGGCGGGCATCTCGACGAGGCAAAGCTGACCGTGGGACGAGCGGTGGATGTGGCCGGTGCGCCCAGTCAGCTCGGCCGCGCGGCAGCCCTGCAAGGGCACGACACCGCGTTGGCAAACGCCGGGCCGTTTGAGTTGCCGTTCGTCTTCCTCCGCGAACTCGACCTCGGAATTGCGCGAGAGACGTTGCGGATCTTTCAGCCAGCCATTCCAGTCGACGGCAAGAGCCTGATCTATGCAGGGATCGGGTTGGTGCTTGGATGGCTCGCGTGGGACCTGGCCAAGCTGCCGTTCCGGAAGCGGCGTGGGCCGCCCCCTGGTGGCCCGGCGCACGCATGAGCGGAAGCGAAGATGCGGCCGGTCGAAGCGCCCCAACCGTGGCCCCGGCGTTGTTGCCCGCGCCAACGGGGCTCCGGTTGGCGACCTACAACATTCACAAGTTTATCGGCCTAGATGGCCGCCGAGATCCGGCGCGCACGTTTTCGGTAATCAACGAACTCGGCGCGGACGTGGTTGCGGTGCAGGAGTTCGACTCACGGAAGCACCGCGGGTCCGCCGCAGTCACGGTCGCCGACCTGGAGTCGGAAACCGGAATGACCGCTTTGGTTCACGCGACGCGCGAGAGCAAGCGGGGCGGCTACCGAGGCAACGTCATTCTTACGCGGTTTCCCGCAGGCGATGTCCAGCGCCACAGCATCGGCGAGGTGGAGCCGCGTGGCGTGATGGTGGCCGACCTCGACGTTGGTGGAATTACCGTTCGCGTTGCGGTTACCCACCTAGCCCTGTGGCCGGCGGCTCGCCTTCGGCAGGCCGCGCGTCTCGCATCGGAACTGTCGCCACCCAGGAATGGCATGCTGGTGCTGGCCGGAGACTTGAACGAATGGCGGCGCGGCGGAAAGATTCGGGAGGTGCTGGCAAAGTGCTATGGGGCGCACCCTAGTCCTCCGACCTTTCCGGCGGCGATGCCGATCGTCGGTCTTGATCAGGTCTGGGTTACCCCGAGGTCGTCGCTGACAGCGCTTGAGGTCCACGCCTCGGACTTGGCCCGCGAGGCGTCAGACCATCTGCCCGTAAAAGTGGTCCTGACACTGCCGCGCCCGGACGAACTGATTCAGAGCAGCTTGGATTGGGCAGCGTCGACCGCGCCGGTCTGATTCAGAACGGGAACGTTGAGCCGCCGCGGACGTAGGCAATCAGTGTTGCAACAGCCGCTACCAAGAGGGCAGCGAGGGTTGTGATGATGGGTCGCAGGGCTAGGCCAAGCTTGCCGCTGCCGAGGTAGATGCCGCCCGCAAGCCATTCACTGAAGAACACCAGTAGCAACGTGCCAAGCGCCAGTCGGCTGCTATGGGTGAATAGTACCGTGTAGGTTCCTAAAGCGCTGATCGGCGCGCCGATGCCCGCGACCAAGGCTGCACCCGGCGGAAACCGGTACACTGGCCAGTTCCAGAGTACAAACGCGAACGTCGCGGAAGCCAAGGCCACGCCGATCAGGGCAAGCTCATTCGATGCTCCCGCCCATGCGATGCCCGCCAATCCTAGGGACGCGACCATGAGTTGGATCGGCACGGTCGAAGCGCTTCCCGATAGTCGAGTGATGCGGTATCCGACCAAGAGGGTGGCGACGACCAGGGCGATCAAGATATCCGAGTCGCGAATTGCCGGCAGGCCAAAGGCCGGGGGCCATCCGACCCAAGCAACGCCGGCCAATCCCAGCGCCATCACAATGGTGCGCCGGGCTCCATCCCGAATGCCCTCTGAATCCAAGATCGCGCCTACGATCAGCCCGGCCAGGGCGATATAGACGACGATGCCCAGGCTGCCGCGCCCCGGCGGCACGACAGAAACGCCCAGGCTAGCGAATGCAAGAATGAATCCAGCAGGGGTGGCGGCGCTCGCTACCGCCGCGCCACGGCTCGGACCCCAAAACAAGCGGATGGCACCTACCGCGGCAAAGGCCGTCAATAGTGGCAGGAGGACTGATCGGGTGAAGGAATCCTGTAGCCAGTCCATGCGGGGTACAGATGCGCTACCGGCGGGCGGCTTCGCCATTAGCACGTGCGCCGCAGGCTCGCCATAGCCTTTGCGGCGAACGTGACCCACGTCACAGGCCGGTCGTCCGTTTCCCCGGTCCAGAAAGCCCGGTAGAGTCTGAAGCCGGTGTCCCTGGGGGAGGTTCGATGGCGCAATCGATCCGACAGACCGTGTTGTTCGACGCGAAGCCGGAACAGGTCTTTGAGGCGCTGATGGATTCCAGACAACACGCCGCGTTTACCGGCGCGCCGGCCCGGATCAGCCGCAAAGTTGGGGGCGCGGTCAGCGCATACGGTACCTACGTCGCCGGCTACAACGTCCACATCGTTCAGGACAAGGCTATCGTCCAGGCATGGCGCGCGAGCGACTGGCCGACGGACGCGTGGTCCGTGGCTAGCTTCGTCTTGCAGCCTGCCGCCGGTGGCAAGACGAAGCTCACGTTTGAACAGCATGGCGTTCCCAACAAAGCCGCAAAGGGCATAACTGCCGGCTGGAAGGCCGCATACTGGGAGCCGCTGCGCAAGATGCTCAAGAGCAGAACGGGCGCCGGGGCACAGACCGGCAAGCGGAAATCCGCTTCGCCGGCGGCCAGTGTTCGCCGCCAAGCGCGCGCCTAGCGAGTGCCGTCCATGTTCGGCTCCAGCGGTGACGATGGACGGGTCAACACGGTGAATCCTGCTGAGGCACTTCCGACGCGCCCTGCCGCGGTGGTCGCGATCGAAGCGCCGACCGCCGACGTTCGTATTCTTCGAATGACCATGGCCGACGGAGCCCCATTCGCATTCCGCGCGGGTCAGTACGCCCAAGTCAGCTTTGCTGGATTGCCACCGCGCGACTATTCGCTCGCCAACGTGCCGGGGTCCGAGACCTTGGAGTTCCATGTGCGGGTGAACGCGGAACGCAGTGTTGGCCGTCATATTCGCGACCAACTTGCCGTCGGCGATCGGGTGTCGATCAGCGGTCCGTTTGGCCAGGCCTACCTTCGGGCAGACCATGAGGGCCCAATCGTGGCGGTGGCCGGCGGCACAGGGCTGGTGCCGATTCGGTCCATCATCGAGACCGCGCTGGGTTCGGGTATGGGCCAGCCAATCCACTTGTATTTGGGGGCCCGAGACGAGGCAGAGTTGTACGAAGAGCAGCGCTTTCTAGGCTTGGCGGCGAGGCATTCGAATCTTCGGTTCGTCGCGGTAGTTTCGGGACCAGGGCGGATGGGGCGGCGAATGGGCAACGTCCCGGACGCCGTGGCAAACGACTTTGCGACACTGGCGGGGTTCAAAGCGTACGTGGCTGGGCCGCCGCCCATGGTAGAGGCAACCTTGCGGATACTGAGCAGTCGCGGCGTTAGCGCCGCCGATGTTCACGCGGACCCGTTCACTGCGGGCGATCACCACAGTGCGCCCCGATGAAGCTAGCCACCTATCGGTACAGGGGTAAGGAAACCTTCGGCGTAGTCGTTGGTGACGGCGTGATCGATGCCGGGTCGCTCCTGGCCGGTGCAGGCCTGACATCGATCCGAGCGGTGCTTGCCGCGGGTGCCCTGAGGCGAGTGGCGGAGGCGGCGCGTGGGCGGTCGCCCGATGTGCAACTCGCTGACATCGAGTTTGTTCCGGTCATCCCGGACCCCCCGCGCATCTTTTGTATCGGCCTCAACTACGAGGCGCACCGGGTCGAAACGGGGCGTGACCGGCCGCAGTTCCCACCCGTGTTCGTGCGATTTCCGGAGTCGCAGGTCGGCCACCGCCAACCATTGGTGAAGCCACTCGAGTCAAACAAGTTCGACTATGAGGGCGAGTTGGCCGTGATCATCGGAAAGGCCGGGCGCCGGGTGGCGGCCGACCAAGCGATGAACTACGTCGCCGGTTTCTCCTGCTATCACGACGGTAGCGTGCGCGACTGGCAGGGACACGCCCAGCAGTGGACCCCCGGAAAGAACTTCCCCGGGACAGGCGGCTTCGGCCCTTGGATTGTCACCACAGACGAGATGCCGGCGGACCTCGACTCGGTCACGGTGGTGACGCGCCTGAACGGCGCGGAAATGCAGCGCGGCGCGCTAAATGACCTGATCCACCCCATTCCGGCATTGATCGCCTACATCTCCACCTTTACGCCTTTAGTGCCGGGCGACGTGATTGCGACGGGGACGCCGGGCGGGGTCGGATTTGTGCGCAAACCGCCCGTATACTTGAAAGCGGGGGATGCCGTTGAAGTGGAAATCGCCGGGGTGGGAACGTTGTTCCACCCTGTCGTTGCCGAGTGACCGGGGAGGCCGCTATGACGGACAAGTTCGTCAAGACCGATGCCGAGTGGAAGGCGTTGCTAACTCCTGACCAATACCGCGTGGCGCGCCGGGGCGGTACGGAGCCGGCTTTCCAGAATGCCTATCATGCCGAAAAGGAGGCCGGGACGTATCAGTGCGTCTGCTGCGGAGCGGACCTGTTCAGCAGCAAGGACAAGTTCGACTCGGGGACCGGCTGGCCAAGCTTCAGCCGCCCGGTGGCGGAAGGGGTCGTTACCACTGCCCAGGACCACGCGCACGGCATGCTGCGGGTGGAGGTGCTATGTGCACGTTGCGACGCGCACCTCGGTCACGTGTTCGACGATGGGCCGCGCCCAACCCGGCAGCGCTATTGCATGAATTCCACCGCACTGAATCTCATTCCTCAGAAGAAGTGAGTTGATCATGACCTTGGTCCGCACTGCGGCTGCTGCGGCTGCCGTCGCCTTGTTGCTGAGCGCCTGCGGACCATCGAGCTTCAGCGATGTTGCCGAGCAGGCGGTCAAGGACGGCCTCCCGGGCATTGCGATCTACGTCCAAAAGGGCGCAGACAACTGGACGGGGGTTGCCGGGGTCGCCGACCTGCGGACGGGAACCAAGCTTAGGGCCGATGACCGGTTCCTGCTGGTTGGACCCACCGGTTTGATGGTGGCCACTGCGGCAATGCAGTTGATCGAGGCCGGTACGCTGCGGCTCGACGACCCCGTTTCCGCAAATACGGGGATGGACGGCATCTACGGGATTCCCGAGATCAATCGGATCGCCATCCGCAACGTTCTCAACCACTCGACCGGACTGCTGGATCCATACACGCAGTACGCGTTTCTGCAGCGCGTAGTGGGCACCGACGCGGTAGTGGGAAATTCCTTCACGCCGCGCGACGGTGTGAAGGAATTGACCACCAACGGCATGCGGCCGTTGTTCCGGCCGGGGCAGGGAGCTAGTTACTCGGCTGGCAACGAAACGCTGCTGGCGTTGGCGATCGAGGGCACGCTTAAGGCCGACCTAGCACACGTCCTGAAGGATCGGGTGTTCACGCCATCCGGGATGACCAACGCCCACCTCGCCGGGTTCGAGGCAGGTGGCACGATCGTTCCGGGGTACCACCAGGCCTCGCCGCAACTGAAGTATCTTGGCATTAACAGCAAGTTGCCGGACGCGAAGCCCGGGTATTCCGACATGTCGGCGTTGAGTCCCACCTGGGCATGGGCCGCCGGCGGCGTCGCGGCGAGCGTTGGTGACCTGGGACGGTTCGCGGCCGCGTTGTTTGGCGGCAAGCTGGTGAAGCCGGAAACCCTGAAGGTGATGCAAACCTTCGACGGTCCCGCGGGAACCGGGCCGCTCGGCGACCCGGTCGAGTTCGGCTTTGGTTTGCTACGCAAGAAGGTCGGAGGCGATGAAGCCGTGGGCTTCGAAGGCGAGGCCTTGGGCTACGCCGCGCTCGTGTTCCAATTCTCCGACGGTGTAACGGTCGCCGCGGTTGCGAACGGGTCTGGCGGCAAGAGCGGCCTGGATAAGGTCGCGGCCTCGATCCACCAACTCATCAAGACCTCAGGCGGGCAGAAACTCTTCGCGCCGAAGTAGTGGTTAGGGGGACTGCCGAAACGTCACCGGCAACGTTGTGCGCGGGATCACACGCACAACGTAGGGGTCGGTCAGGGCCTGGATGACAATTGCCCCCGGTGCAGGGCGGGCTTCGCTCCAAACGACGACGAACTGATCGCCTTCCGGCGCGGCGCTGATGACCGCCACTGCGTAGCCACCGGTGTTGCGTAAGCCGAGGGAAATCTGCACGCCGAACGAGTCGGCTGGCAACGACATTGGTTCGCGCGTCGATAGCGACGCCCACAGAGCTGACCATTCCGCCTGCGTGCGCACAACCCGGGTTGCCGGGCTTGGCCCGCCCCCGAAAGCGCCCCGCCATTCCTGCGCCGCATCCGCCAGCCGGGCGTCTTGCGTGCACGCGGGCAGGACACCGAGAAGGGCGGCGCCGATCGCAGCGGCGCGGATCACCCGAGCCGCAGCCGCGGTCATGCGAGTGATTTCGAGGCGATCTCGAACACGTCGGTCGAGATGTCCGGGGTAGCCAGAACCTTCTGCAGGGCGGCCTTCATCTTCGTCTGCCGCGCAACGTCATACCGGCGCCAGCGGCCTAGCGGCTGCAACAGGCGCGCGGAGCCGTGCGGATTCAGGCGATCCAGTGCGATGGTCTGCTCGGCTATGAACTCATATCCGCCGCCGTCACTAGCGTGGAACCGCAGGGCATTGGCGGCGGCAAATGTGCCGATCAGTGCGCGCACCTTGTTGGGATTGCGCATCGAGAACGCCGGATGGGCCATCAAGGTCTTCACCATCGTCAGCGTGCCGGGCAGACGCGATGTGGCTTGCAACGACAGCCACTTCTCGACCACCAGCGCGTCGTCGTGGAAGCGCCGGTAGAAGTGGTCGAGCGCCTCGTTGCGCGGCGTGCCGGCGATGTCGTTCAGCGGACCAATGGCGCCGATCAGGTCGGTCATGTTGTCCGCTGTCCGATACTGGGTTTGCAGAAGTTCCAACGCTTCCGCGTCTTCCAATGCACCGAGATAGGCGAGGGCGGTGTTCTTCAGAGCGCGGCGTCCGGCCGAATCCGCGTCCGGCGAGAACGCCTCGTTGCTGCGGCTGGCGTGGTAGGCGGCGAGCAAGTCGCCGCGCAGGGATGCTGCGATGGCCTTGCGCATGCGATCACGAGCACCGGCCACCGCATCGACGTCTACGACTGTCAACTGGTCAGACAAGTAGCTTTCCGGCGGCAACACAATAGCGTGGGCGATGAACGCCTTCTCCAAGCGCGTGTCGCGCAACGTCGCGCCGATGGCGTCGATCAATGCAGTGTCGGGCTTTGGTTCACGTCCGGCCCGCAACTCGGCGATCATGTCGAGCAGAACACGGGTCGCGTACTGCTGACCCGCTTCCCACCGCGCAAACGGGTTGGGGTCGCGCGCCATCAGCTTGGCGCGGTCGGCATCGTGAAACTTCGTGGCGAGCCTTACCGGAGCCGAGAAGTCCCGGTTGAGAGATGGGATCGGCGATTCCGCCACGCCGACAAACTTGAAGGTCTCACTCGCCTTGCGCAATTCGAGAACGCGGCTGGTCGGTGCAGTCGCCGATTTCTCGCCCTCCAGGACCAGCGGCAGCTCGCGGCCGTGCGAGTCCAACAACCCCACGGATAGGGGCATGTGCATCGGCTTCTTGTTCTTCTGGCCCGGCGTGTCCGGGACCATCTGGTCGATCTTCAGCTCGTAGGTCTTGGCCTTAGGATCGTAGGTCGTCGATACGTTGAGCTCGGGGGTCCCGGCTTGGCTGTACCAAAGACGGAACTGGCTGAGGTCGATGCCGGTCGCATCCTGCATCGCGGTGGCGAAGTCGTCGCACGTCACGGCCTGGCCGTCGTGCCGCTCGAAGTACAGGTCCATGCCCTTGCGGAATCCGTCCCGGCCAAGGAGCGTCTGCATCATCCGGATGACTTCCGCACCCTTCGAGTAGACGGTCGCCGTGTAGAAGTTGTTGATCTGGATGTAGGCGGCAGGGCGGACCGGATGGGCGAGTGGGCCTGCGTCCTCCGGAAATTGGCCGGCGCGCAGTCCGCGCACGTCGCCGATGCGCTTCACCGGGCGCGAACGCATGTCGGACGAGAACTCCTGGTCGCGAAATACCGTCAGGCCCTCCTTGAGCGAAAGCTGAAACCAATCGCGGCAGGTGACGCGATTGCCGGTCCAGTTATGAAAGTACTCGTGCGACACCACCGTTTCGATTCCGGCGTAGTCGCCGTCGGTAGCGGTCTTGGGGTCGGCGAGGATGTAGCGGGCGTTGAAGACATTGAGGCTCTTGTTCTCCATCGCTCCCATGTTGAAGTCGCTCACGGCAACGATGTTGAACAAGTCGAGGTCGTATTCGCGGCCCCAGCGGGTCTCGTCCCAACGCATGGAACGCTTGAGCACATCCATGGCGTACTCACAGCGCAACTCGTTGCCGTGCTCGACATAGATGCACAGCCGGACCGTGCGGCCCGACATGGTGATGAACGTGTCTTCGACACACGCGAGGTCGCCACCGACGAGCGCGAACAGATACGAGGGCTTGGGGAATGGATCGCTCCACACCGCCTCGTGGCGGCCATCGGGCAACGTATGCTGCGACACCAAATTGCCGTTCGACAGAAGCACCGGGAGCTTTGACTGGTCGCCCCGGATGGTGACCGTGAACTTGGCCATCACGTCGGGCCGGTCCGGGAAGAACGTGATACGCCGGAAGCCTTCTGCCTCACACTGCGTGCAGAATGCACCGCTAGAGGTGTACAGCCCCATGAGCTGGGTGTTTTCGCCGGGGCGGATTTCGGTGACGATCTCGGTCGTGAATGCGTTGGGAACGTCAGGGATGGTGAGGTGTTTTGCGTCGACCGTGTAGGCGCCGGCGGACAGTTCGCGGCCGCCGATCGCGATCGAAACCAGCCGGACTCCGTCGCCGTCCAGAACCAGCGGCGCATCGGACGCAGCACCGGGTGCGCGGCGGAACGCGACCACTGCGCGCACCCGCGTGATCGGGTCGCCGAGGTCGAAGTCGAGCTGGACCGTGTCGACGAGATAGGCGGGAGGGCGGTAGTCCTCTAGGCGGATGGTGGGCGGCTGCGATTTGGTGACGACGGTTTCCATTACACGAGTCCTGCGTTGCGGAGCGGTAGAGTGCGGATGCGCTTGCCAGTGGCGGCAAAGATTGCGTTGGTGAGGGCGGGGGCGGCCGGCGGCGTCGCGACTTCACCGGCGCCGCCAAGAGGGCCCATTCCCGGCACAATGTGGGTCTCGACCGGCGGCGCGCCCATTCGAAGCATTTCGTAGTCGTGGAAGTTGCGTTGCGCGGCTCGGCCGCTTTGGATGCCGATCTCGCCGTACATCGCGGCGGTGAGGCCATAGTGTACCGCGCTTTCGACCTGGGCCTCGGTGATGAGGCTGGTGTAGGTGCGTTCGCCCATTTCGGCCGGTGCGAGTGCCGCACACCGGAGGCCGACGACCACGCCAACAGCCGCCGCGCTGGCGATCACGAAGGTGCGCCGAGACAATGCCGTTTCGGTCATCGTTTGGCCGTGGGAAAGAGGATGGTCATGGGTATCATGTTCGCGACTATGGCGCGAACTGGATCGGACTGACCAATGACGATCGTGACGATCTGGACGGGCAATGCGGCCCGCAATTTCAACTACCTCGTCGGCTGCGAAGTGACCGGCGATGCGTTGGCGGTCGATCCGCTTGACCACGGAAGGTGCATGGCCGAGGCGCGGCGGCGCGGCTGGACCATTTCGCAAATCGTTAACACCCACGAGCACGGCGACCACACCGGCGGCAACGCCGCGCTGATTGCGGTCACCGGGGCGACGCTGTTGGCTCACACCGAGGCACCGATCCCCGGGGTGGACCGGCGGGTCGGTCACGGCGACACGATTTCGGTCGGCCGGAGTGTGACGCTGCAGGTCTTGGACACTCCGGGGCACACGCGAGCCCACGTGTGCCTGCTGCGGCCCGGGGCCACACCGGCACTGCTTGCGGGCGATACGCTGTTCAATGCCGGTGTAGGCAACTGCCACAACGGCGGGGATCCCGAGCTTCTCTATGAATCCTTTCTAACGATTCTGTCCGTTTTGCCGCCGAGCACGGCCCTTTACCCGGGGCACGACTATCTGGCCCGCAACCTGGCGTTCACGTTGGCGCGGGAGCCGTCCAACCGTTCAGCGCGAGACCTTCTTGATCTCGTTGGCACAGTCGATCCGCCCCGCGAATTTGTCAGCAACCTTGGGTTGGAACGGGAGATCAACGTGTTCTTCCGGACGGCCCAACCGGAAGTTGTAGCCGGTGTCCGCCGGGACGTCCCAGATTTGCCCGAAATCCCCTCGGAACGGGCGGTTTTCCTGGCGTTGCGCATGTTACGGAACCGCTGGTGACAGTTACAAAATCGGTGCGGTGTGTAACATGATGCCAGCGTATCGTGTGACGTGTTCACTGGTTTGTTAGGTCCGCGTGACCGTATGCTTTGGAGCATTCAGAAACGGCGCTGACCTTGCGCCGTGAACCAACGAGGCAAACTCGAATGGCCATTGTTCAAGAAGACATTCGTCACCTCTTGGCCCGCACGGGTTTCGGCGTGCCAACGGCCACGGAGATCGAGGCATTCAAGGGCCTGTCCTACGCTCAGGCCGTTACCCGGGTCCTTGACGGCACGCGGGCGAAGGCGACCAGCGCCGCACCGGCGTGGTTGAACTCGATCCCGGTCACCGTTCCCAACACGATGAATGCCGCCGACCGCAAGGTCCGCGACAAGCAACTCGCCGACAACGGGCGCGAGATGAAGGCGTGGTGGTACGACGAGATGCTGGCGACCCCTTCGCCGTTCACCGAGCGCATGGTTCTGTTCTGGCACAACCACTTCACCTCCTCGATGCAGAAGGTGAAATACCCCGACCTGATGTTCCGCCAGAACGAACTGTACCGGTCGCAGGCAACCGGCAACTTCGCCGCGCTCCTGAAGGCGGTCATCAAAGACCCCGCAATGATGATCTACCTCGACACGAATCAGAATCGAGGGATTGCGCCGAATGAGAACTTCGCTCGTGAACTGCTCGAACTGTTCACGCTAGGCGAGGGCCACGGCTACACCGAAAAGGACATCCGCGAAGCGGCGCGCGCGTTCAGCGGCTGGCGCTACAAGAACGACGTCGGGTTCGACATCGATTGGCCGAACCACGACGTCGCGCGGAAGACGTTCCTTGGCCGCACGCAGTTCATGAACGGCGACGATGTGGTTCTCATCCTGCTTGAAGAGCCACGTCTTGCGGAGTTCATCACCGAAAAGCTGTGGCGCGAGTTCATTTCGGACACGCCCGATGCCGCTCTGGTGGCGAAGTGGGCAGAAGCATTCCGGACTTCCAAGTACGAACTCAAACCGCTGCTACAGGCGCTGTTCCTGTCGGATGCGTTCAGGGATCCGGATGGACGCGGCGCGCTGGTGAAGTCGCCGACCGATATCGTGGTCGGAACGTTGCGGCTGGTGAGCCAGCGGCCGCGCGATACCAAGACCGTGGTGAATGTTGGCCGCACTCTGGGTCAGGAGTTGTTTGACCCGCCCAACGTGAAGGGATGGCCGGGCGGAATGGCGTGGATCGACACCGCGCGCCTGCCAGAGCGCTATGCCTTCCTGAACGCGATCGCCGGCGCTGCCGCGACCACGCAGCAGACGATCACCAAGACGAAGATCCAGCTCAATGCGCAACAGTCATCCGGTGCCAAGCAATACGTATTCGCTGACGCAGACCCGGGGGGACTGAAGACGCTGTCATCGCTGAAGGAAGCCGAATTGGCTGCACTCATTCTGCCGCTGCCGCCCAGTGTTTCGGGTGGCGGACCAGCGGGGCCGCTGGCCAGCTTGCTCCTTGATCCCTCGTTTCAGCTTAAGTAGAGGCACGCACCATGAACCGTAGAGAATTCCTTTCGTCCGCGGCGGCGGCTCCGATCCTGGCGTTCGTCGCGCCGCACTTGGCGTTGGCCGCGGCCAATTGGGATCGCACGCTGATCCTGGTGGAACTGAACGGCGGCAATGACGGCCTCAACATGGTTGCCCCGTACGCCGATCCCAATTACGCGAAACTGCGGCCCACGCTGAAGCTGACTCCTGACAAGGTTCTTCAACTCGACGAGAAGCTCGGCTTGGCGCCGGAGATGGCCCCGCTGATGAGCCATTGGAAGGACAAGAAGCTCGCCGTTGCCATGGGTGTGGGTTACCCGGACCCGAACCTGTCGCATTTCCGCGGGATTGAGATTTGGGACACTGCCACCGATGCCAGCCAGTACGGCCACATGGGCTGGATCGCCCAGATGTATCAGTCGTCTGAGGCGCCGCCATCCAACTTTACGGCGGACGGGGTTGTACTTGGGCGGGCCTACATGGGCCCACTCAGCGCCCCCGATCGCCGGATCGTCGTACTCGAAAAGAGTACGGCAAAGATGAATCAGGCGGGCATGATTCCACAAACCATGGGTGCCGCACCGGCGAACGCCGCTTTGGCGCGCGTGCTGAGCGTACAGCAGGACTTCAAGCAGGCTGCGGCCGACATCATCACGCACAAGATTGACACGGTAGACCCAAAGGCAACCTTCCCTGGGGGCGAACTAGGACCACAACTTGAGATCGTTGCCCGGTTGCTGGTTGCGAAGGTTCAGGTTCCGGTGATCAAGGTCTCCCTTGGCGGATTTGACACCCACGCGGGTCAGCCCAACGATCAGCCGCGTTTGCTCGGCGAATTAGCTTCCGCACTCGACGCGTTCGCCAAATCGATGAAGGCGAACGGCCTGTGGGACAAGGTCTTGGTCATGACCTACAGCGAATTCGGCCGCCGGCCGGCGGAGAATGGCTCGGCCGGCACCGATCACGGCACTTCGGCCCCACATTTCCTGTTGGGAGGCCGTGTGAAAGGTGGCGTTTACGGTGAACAACCGCCGCTGAAGGACTTTGCCGATGGCCAGAACATGGGCCATCGGATCCATTTCCGCAGCATGTATGCCACTGCAGGCAAGGAATGGATGGGGCTGTCGGCACCGTTCCTCAAAGAGCCTCCGCTTGGCGCGATCGCCTAGGCATCTACTCGTTGGCCGCCGAGCGGTGCTCGGCGGCCTCGCCGCTTCGGCTGGGGCGCTGGCCATTGGGCCATCCGAAGCGGCTCCGCAGATCGGTCGCGACGGATTGTGGATCGAAGATTTCTACCGGCCGACCAGCGCTAGCATCCCGATTGACCTTGCCAATGCCTCCGCTGAGGGAAAGGTGCTGTCGATCTTCTGGGAACGGGCCGGCTGCGAGTACTGTGCCATGTTGCACTTGGTGGCTTTGCAAGACCCTGACATCCGCGACTTCATGGCCCGCCGCTTTTTTGCGGTCCGCCTGAATTTCTATGGCGATACCCCCATCGTCGACCTCGACGGGCGAGTTCTGAAGGAACGCGACCTAGCGGTGCGCCATGGTGTGACGGGCACGCCGACGATGGAATTCCGGATCGCCGACGGCAGGGAAGTGTATCGGATTCCCGGATATGCGGAGCCACCCGTGCTGCGCGCTCTGTTCGACTATGTATACCGTGGCGGCTATCTCGGCATGTCGGACGCGGCGTGGCTTTCGGCCCGCGGCCTGATGTAGGCGGTCCGAATCGGACTGTCAGCTTGCGGTCATGCAAAGTCCCTCCTCGTCCTGCTAGAATTGCCCCTGAGGCACGGGTTGGCCCTAGTCAAATAGGCCGGGGAGCGTGGCCGTTGGGCTTTGGAAGGCCCGGCGGAGGGGGTAGGGAAATGAAGCGGGCCGGAGTGCGCACTGCGGATGCCATGGTGCGCGACCTTGAGGCGACGGTTGGCGAGTTGCGCCAGCGCATCGAGAAGGTCACCCATGAGGCAGGAGCAGGCGTGCAAGAGGCACGCCTCGCATCGGAAAACGAACTGCGCGAACTGAAGGCGACCATCCAATCCCTTCGCGAGGAGATGGAAAAGATGCGCTTTGAGGCGGATTCGCGCGTCCAAGCAGCGACAGCTCAGTCCGCAAGCGAGATTGCTCAACTGAAGGCAGCCGCCCAGGCACTCCGAGATACACTGGACAAGCAGCGGTTCGACGCTGACGGCCGTGTGCAGGAGACTGCGGCCCAGTACGCGGACGAGATTCGCCAGTTGAAGGCGACTATCCAGGACCTACGCGATCAGTCCGATCACCTGCGGTTCGATGCTGACCGCAGGGTCCAGGACGCGGTCTTGGCCGGGTCGGATGAGGTCCGTCAGCTGAAGATCACCACCCAGGAGCTTCGTGACCAGCTCGACGAGCGAAGCCATCAGCACCGCGAACAGATTCAGCAGATTGAGCGGGTGAACCACGACGACGTGAAGGAACTCCAGGCTCTCGCCTCGGCGCTTCGCGACGAACTAGACGCGGTACAAAAGGCGCCGCGCGCGGCGGCGCCGTCTACAGTCCAAGCGGGGAGGGCGTAGGTGGAACCCCTGGCAAACCGCCGCGGATTGACCGATCCGAAGACCCGCCTCCGCGAGGTCGAAACGCTGCTGTCCGTCTCCCGCATGGTCGCGGCCATGGAAACGGTCGACGAAGTCTTGCGCATGATGGTCGAGATTGTTACGCGCGAAACGGAATCCGAGCGCGGCACGTTGTTCCTCAACGATCCGCAGACGGGTGAACTTTATTCGCGCGTCGCGGTGGGCGACCACATCCGCGAAATTCGCATCCTGAATACGTCGGGCGTTGCTGGGCATGTGTTCAGTACCGGCCAAGGCGTGATCATCGCCGACGCCTATCTCGACAAACGATTCAACGCGGGTGTCGACGAGCAGACAGGCTTCCGCACCAGGAACATCCTGTGCGCGCCGGTTCGCACGGTTAAAGGCGACATCATCGGTGTGTGCCAAGCCCTGAACAAAGTGAAGGGCCGTTTCACCAAGCGGGACATGGGCTTTCTGGAAGCCATGTGCACCCAGGCGGCTGTGGCCCTCCAAAGCACCCAGTTGGTCGAGAACGTGAAGCGGGCACGTGCCCAGGAGATGCAGTTCCTCGACGTCGTGTCGGACGTCACGTCGGAAATCGACCTTTCGCAGTTGCTCCAGAAAGTGATGAGCGAAGCAACCCGCATGTTGAAGGCGGAGCGCTCGACGCTGTTCTTGCATGACGAGAAGACCAACGAGCTGTTCAGCCGCGTCGCGCAGGGCGACAAGATCGGCGAAATTCGGTTGCCCAGCCATGCTGGCATCGCAGGCCTAGTGTTCACGACGGGCAAGTCGGTCAACATACCGCACGCCTACGCCGACCTCCGGTTCAACCCTTCGTTCGACAAGCGCACCGGATACTTCACGCGGTCGATCTTGTGCGTGCCGGTCACGAACAAGGATGGCAAGGCCATCGGCGTCACTCAGATCCTAAACAAGCGCGGCGGGCCGTTTACCGACGAAGACGAGTCGCGGTTGAAGGCGTTTACGGCGCAGGTCGCCATCGCGCTCGAGAACGCCAAGCTGTTCGACGACGTTCAGAACATGAAGAACTACAACCAGAGCATGCTGGAAAGCATGTCGAACGGCGTCATCACGACGGACGAGGAGGGCACCATCGTGACCTCCAACCTCGCGGGTTTGCGCATCTTGAAGGTCGAGGAGACCGGCATCCTCGGCAAGAAGGCGAAGGACTTCTTCACCGACGCCAACGCTTGGATCATCGAACGTATGGCTAAGGTCAACGAGAAGCAGCAGGCAGACGCCATGGTGGACGTCGACTTGGTGGTCGAGGGCGTCAAGGTTGCGGTGAACCTGAGCGTGCTACCCCTGAAATCTACGGTCGGGCAGGCTAAGAAGCTCGGCACCCTGCTGATGATCGAAGACATCAGCAACGAGAAGCGAATGAAGTCCACCATGTCTCGCTACATGGACCCGGGCATTGCCGACCAGCTAATGGCCGCGGGCCAGGACGTGATGGGGGGCAAGACTTCGCTCGCGACGGTACTGTTTTCGGACGTGCGGTCGTTCACGACCTTGACCGAAGAGCTTGGCGCCCAGGGAACGGTGGGGTTGCTCAATGAGTATTTCACCTTGATGGTCGATTGCATCGTCAAGGAAGAGGGGATGCTCGATAAGTTCATCGGCGACGCGATCATGGCGGCGTTCGGGGTGCCTCTCGCGCACGGGGACGACGAGGACCGCGCGATGCGCGCGTCGATCTCGATGCTGACCGAACTGGCCAAATGGAATGCCACCCGCGCGACCCAAGGCAAAAAGCCGGTCGATATCGGTATCGGCCTCAACACCGACGAAGTCGTGTCGGGCAACATCGGCTCGCCGAAGCGGATGAACTACACGCTGATCGGCGACGGGGTGAACTTGGCCGCGCGACTGGAAAGCGCTTGCAAACAGTATTCGGCCAAGCTGTTGATTTCCGAGAATACCCAGAAGCGCCTTAAGGGCACGTACCGGATGCGTGAGGTCGATTTCGTTGTTGTGAAGGGAAAGACCGAACCGGTCGGCGTCTACGAGGTCCTCGATTTCCACACGCCGGAGACGTTCCCGAACCTGATGGACGCGGTCGGGCAGTTCCGCGAAGGCATTCGTGAGTTCCGCGCCGGCAATTGGGAACGGAGCATTCGCGCGTTCAATGCCACGCTCGAGGCCAACCCAAACGACAAACTCAGCCACACCTATATCGAGCGGAACGAGTACCTTAAGGCCCACCCGCCCACCGAATGGGCCGGTGTGTGGGTGATGAAGGAGAAGTAGCCGGTTACGTGAACTTCTTCTTCAGGCTGGCAACGCCGGCGCGATAGAAGTCGGCGATCGACTTTCGCACCTCGTCTTCGGGCGCATCCTTTGTCGAGAATGTGCAGACCCAGGAAATCGTAGAGGCGTTGGGGCCTTCTTCGACCACCATGATGGTGCTGACATGCCCGGATACGGGCATGCCGCCGATGATGGAGTAGGTGTAGGACCGCAGGGTTGGGTTCTCGCCGAGCAGTTGCTCGGTGATCTCGCCGCCGCCGTCCAAGGACAACTCGCGAATCTTGGGGCTCTTCATCTTCACGGCCTTCACGCCGGGAAGCCACTTCCCCACCGAATCAAAACGGCCAACCAAGTCCCAGACTTTGTCGGCCGAAGCGTTCAACCGGTCCGCAACCGTGACATTGGCCATTCAGATTCCGTCAAACCGCTGCAACTAAGGGCAGAATCGCACGGCTACAGGCCACTGTCATCACGCCAATCGCCTGGATTGGGAGCCCGTCACACCGGTACGGCCGGGCCCATACTGGTCCGGTGCATCACGCGGCGGTACTTGGTGTCGTCGTAGGACGTGGCGCAATGCATGGTGCAGCGGTTGTCCCATAAGACAGCATCCCCAGTCCGCCACCGGTGCGAGTACGTAAACCGCGGGCCCACCGCGAAGTCGCGCAACTCATGGATCAGCCGCATAGCTGGCCCGTCCGCCATACCTTCGATGCCTATGGCCATGTTCCCGCCGATGTAGAGCGCCTTTCGCAGCGTCACGGGGTGCGTCCGAACCATCGGATGGCTGACATCGGGCATCTGGGCCGCATCCTCGGGCCGGAGTGGTGCGCGGTCCGGGTAGAGTACCGGCCAAGCCTTAACCCGGCTGTGGATCACACGCATGTGGGCGATCCGCTCGCGCATCTCCCGCGGCAGCGCGTCGTACGCCGCGTACATGTCCGCGTAGAGCGTGTTGCCCCCCTCAGCAGGGAGTTCCCGAGATACGAGGAACGTGGCGTCCGGCGGGCGGCGGTCGAACTGAAAGTCCGTGTGCCAGTTCCGGCCGCTGTTTGGGATGCCAATGTACTCGCCGGTCTCGTCCTTGGCGTTGGATACGACGCCGATGGCGGGGTGTCCCTTGAGGGCATACTTCTTGATCTGCGCAGGGAGCAGTTCGCCGAACCGCGCGCTGAACGCGATCTGGTCTTCCGGGCTGATGCTGGTCTGATCCCGGAACACCAGCACCAGATGGCGCATCCATGCTTGGTGCAGGCGCTCGAAGGCAGCCGCTTCCATGGGCTGTGATAGATCGATGTCCAGCACCTCGGCACCGAACGGGGCCGCGAGGGGGCGTATCTGGAGGACGCTCGTGGCTGACATTGTCGCTACCGTGTGAGCATGGGTGTGAAACCGGGCACTTGGTTGAACACTTCCAACACCAGTGCCTGGGCGATCTCCTCTGGCACCGAGGGTGCGTTCTCTCGGTCGACGTAGAAGGGACCTTCGAACACGACGGCGCCCGTGCGCGCGTCGGTCACCGACACATCGACGCGTGCGTCGCTCTGCCCGCCCGAAAGGCGAGCAACAAATACGAAGCGGACGCCCAGCGCCGCAGCAGCCACCACCGGCTCGCCCTGCCAGCCACGATACGCCTCTGCCGCCGCTTCGTCGGCAATGCGTACGTCTGGTTCGTTGGCGATGGCGTGCGCCACGTCACGAGAAATAAACTCGGCGAAGCCGGCGGTATCGAACTCAAAGTCGTCAGGAACGACTGCCGGAAGGAAGGCTATCGAGCGTTCGGTCGGCGAGATGACCGGTGCCACCAACGGCGAGATCGCATGCGCCGCCAAAGGCGTCGGGGGATTGGGCTGCCAGAGCCCAGCCAGAACGACTGCAGCAACGACCGCACCTGCCCCGGCGATGAGTTGCGTCCACGCCCGCCACCGCGTCATCAGCAAAGGATACGCGACCACGAGGGCGTTGAGGAGTGGAACCTACCCGCGCTTCTTGTCGGGTTCGGCGAAAATCCGGCTCTGGCGGATGTCTTCGGCCTCGATCGTCATCAGGTCGGTGCGGGTCAGCTTCGTGGCGCGCTTTTCGAACAGGCGGTTGGCCTGGCGCAGCTTGGCGCGATCGATGGCATTCCGCATCGAGCGCGCGTTGGCGAAGTGCTCCTGCTTCATGCGTAGCGGGATGTACTCCTTCAGCGCGGTGATGGCGCCCGGGCTCAGCTTGTATTGCTGGTGGGCAACCATCAACTCGGCGATCTGGAACAACTCACCCTGCGAATAGTCTGGGAAGTCGAGATGGTGGGCAATGCGCGAGCGGAAGCCCGGATTGGAGCGGAAGAATGTCTCCATGCGATCGGCATATCCCGCCAAGATCACCACCAAGTCGTCGCGCTGGTTCTCCATGACCTGGAGCAGGATCTCGATAGCCTCCTGGCCGTAGTCGCGCTCATTCTCCGGCTTGTACAGGTAGTACGCCTCGTCGATGAAGAGCACGCCGCCAAGCGCCTTCTTAATGACTTCGCGAGTCTTGGGGGCAGTGTGGCCGATGTACTGGCCCACCAGGTCGTCACGGGTAACGCTGACCAAGTGACCCTGGCGGACGTAGCCGAGGTTCTTGAGGATGTCGGCCATCCGCATGGCGACGGTCGTCTTGCCGGTGCCGGGATTGCCGGTGAATGACATGTGGAGCGTAGGCGCTCCGGTTTCGAGCCCCAGCTGACGGCGTGCCCGGTCAACCAGCAGCAACGCCGCGATTTCTCGGATGCGCTGTTTGACGGACTGCAGCCCGATCAGCTCGCGGTCGAGCTTGTCGAGAACTTCCTGGACGTTGGAGCGCCGGAACTCGGCTTCCAAGTCAAATTCGTCGGATGCGGGAGGGGTATCTGACTTGGCACTCATGGACCGTACTCATCTACCGGATCACGTCGTGCGGGCAGGGTGGGGCCGGATGCTTTGTGTCCATCCGGCCCCGGTTCCTGTTGCAGGCAATGCGCTAGTAGCGCTTGCCTGTCGGTTTGTCGGTGGCGTAGCTCGAAATGCGGTAGCGAATGGTGCGTCCCTCCGCTTCCGTGCGCGCCAGCCCAAAGCCGGGCTCGACCTTCGGGCGGTTGACGATGAACGACATCGCCAAGCTTTCGCGCCAGCGGGTGTTATCGAACGCGTTCACCTTGATGTACAGGTTGCCGTAGACCTTCCGGCACTCCTGTACCTCCATGAACACCGCCGCTGCGTCCTTCGTGTCGAACATCGGCTGGCACCACATCTCCCAGTACGAGTTCCGGGGATGCGGGTCATCGGTGTATTCGACGCTGACCGCCCAGCCCTTCGAGATCGCGTAGGTGATCTGCTTCTTGATCTGATCATCGGTCAGGGGCGGCAGAAACGAGAATTGCCCCTGGGTCATGTTGCGTGGATTTTCGTGCATGTGTGTCTCCTGAATTCTGGTTCGGGCCAGGCCTTAGCGGGCCGGAGTGGCCTGCGGAACGAAGTCCACCGTGTCGGTCGAGGCGTAGTTGAACGTAATGTTCTTCCACGTATCGAGCGCGTGCTGCAGCGGCTTGCAGCTCTTGGCGGCCTTGGCGAGAATTTCCGGGCCCTTGGCCAAGTAATCTTCGCCTTCGTTGCGGGCCATGATCATGGCTTCCAGCGCGACGCGGTTGGCTTCGGCGCCAGCCTGGATGCCGTCCGGGTGGCCGATCGTGCCGCCGCCGAACTGCAGGACGACGTCCTCACCCAGGTGGTGGATTAGCTGGTGCATCTGACCGGCGTGAATGCCGCCCGACGCGACCGGCATGCACTTCTTCAGGCTCGCCCAGTCTTGGTCGAAGAACAGGCCGTGCTCGAGCTTCTTCGGCGTGTGCGGCTCCAACAGCGTGTCGTAGAAGCCCTTCACGGTCAGCGGGTCGCCTTCCAGCTTGCCGACGACGGTGCCCGCGTGGATGTGGTCCACGCCGGCCATGCGCATCCACTTGCAGATGACGCGGAAGTTGATGCCGTGGTTCTTCTGGCGGGCGTAGGTCGAGTTACCGGCGCGGTGAAGGTGCAAGATCATGTCGTTCTTGCGGGCCCACTTCGACATCGAAGTGATCGCGGTGTAGCCAATCACGAGGTCGATCATGATGATGACCGAGCCCAAGTTCTTGGCGAACTCAGCCCGCTCGTACATCTCTTCCATCGTCGCGGCGGTGACGTTCAGGTAGTGGCCCTTCACTTCACCTGACGCGGCAGCAGCGCGGTTGACGCCTTCCATGCAGTACAGGAAGCGGTCACGCCAATGCATGAACGGCTGGCTGTTGATGTTTTCGTCGTCCTTGGTGAAGTCCAAGCCGCCCTTGAGCGCTTCGTACACGACGCGGCCGTAGTTGCGCCCCGACAGGCCGAGCTTCGGCTTCGTCGTCGCGCCGAGCAGTGGGCGGCCGTACTTGTCCAGACGCTCGCGCTCGACAATGACGCCGGTCGGCGGACCGTCGAACGTCTTCAGGTAGGCGACCGGGATGCGCATGTCTTCGAGGCGCAGTGCCTTAACGGCCTTGAAGCCGAACACGTTGCCGATGATCGATGCCGTCAGGTTCGGGATCGAGCCGCCCTCGAAGAGGTCGAGGTCATAGGCGATGTAAGCAAAGAACTGGTCCGGAGCGTTGGGCACCGGGTCGACGCGGTATGCTTTAGCGCGATAGTTGTCGGCAGCCGTTAGGCGGTCGGTCCAAACCACCGTCCACGTTGCCGTGGATGACTCACCGGCGACCGCGGCAGCGGCCTCGTCAGCGTCAACGCCGGGCTGCGGCGTGATGCGGAAGAGGCAGATCACGTCCGTGTCCTTCGGCACGTAATCGGGCTGCCAGTAGCCCATCTGCTTGTATTCAAGGACGCCCGACTTGTAGCGGGTAGCGCCCGTTAGTTCCTTTGATCCAGTAGCCTTCGACATCTCCGTCTCCTTACTTCGCAGTCTTATCCATAGGTCTTGTGCGTCACCCCGGCGGGTGAGGCGAAACGCGTGGTGCGCCGTACTACTTCTTGCGGCGGGTCGATGCCTTTGCCTTGCGCTTGGCCTTGGCCGGAGCGCGCGGTGTTTTGGCGGGCGCCTTGCGGGCACCTTTCTTCACGGCGGCCCGAACCGGGGCCTTGCGAGCAGACTTCTTCACAGACTTAGCTGCCGCTTTGGAAGCGCGCGCCTTCTTGGGCGCGGGCCTCTTGGCGGCGGGCCTCTTGGCCGGGCTCTTCTTCAGCGCGGCCTTCTTCGCAGGACTCTTCTTGTTGGCGGCCTTCGCAATCGGCGCCTTCTTGGTTCCCGGCTTCTTTGCCGCAGCGGCCTTCTTCGGCGCGGCAGCCCTTTTTGCCGGCGCGGCTTTCTTTGCTGGAGCCTTCTTTGCCGGAGCGGCCTTCTTCACGGCCTTCTTCGCCGCGGCCTTCATAACGGGTGCCGCCTTCGCAGGGGCCGCTTTTGCAGGGGCCACCTTCGCAGGGGCCACCTTCGCAGGGGCCACCTTCGCAGGGGCCGCCTTTGCGGTCGCCGGCTTGGCGGGCGCTGCTGCCTTGGCTGGGGTGGCCGCCTTCGCAGGCGGTGTAGCCTTGGTCACAACCGGCACAGGGATGGGCTTCACCACCGGCGCGCTCACCGGGCGCGGCGGCGTGGCCGACGCTGGCCGCTGTGCGCGCGCCAGAGCGGCAACCCCGGGCAGTTCCTTGCCCTCGAGCCACTCAAGGAATGCGCCACCGGCGGTGGAAAGGTACGAGAACTTGCTCGCGACGCCGGCGTGGGACAAGGCGGAAACGGTGTCGCCGCCGCCCGCCACTGCCAGGACTTTGCCGGACTGAACCATCTGCGCGACGGCGCGCGCCACCGAATTGGTGCAAGCGTCGAACGGCGGAATTTCGAACGCGCCGAGGGGGCCGTTCCACACGATGGTCTTGCAGGTCCCAAGGCGCCGGACGATCTCGGCAGCGGTCTGCGGCCCCAGGTCCAGGATCATCTGGTCCGGGGGCACTTGCCCCGCGGGAACCGTGCGCGATGGCGCCCCGGCTTTGAACTCACCGGCGATTACAACGTCCGTGGGCAATACAATCTCACAGCCGCGGGCCTTCGCCTTGCGTTCGATGTCGCGGGCCGTGTCCGCCATCTCGCGTTCGCACAGGCTCTTGCCGACGGCGACGCCGCGAGCGAACAAGAACGTGTTGGCCATGCCGCCGCCGATCACCAATACGTCAACCTTCTGGATCAAGTTGCCCAGGAGATCGAGCTTGGTGGAAACCTTGGCGCCACCGACTACGGCCGCGACCGGGCGCTGTGGAGCGGCGAGGGCCTTCTCCAGAGCGGTCAACTCGGCCTGCATGCTGCGGCCGGCGGCCGCAGGCAGGAGGCGCGCGAGGGCCTCGGTCGATGCATGAGCACGGTGGGCGCAGCTAAACGCGTCGTTCACATAGATGTCGCCGTTGGCGGCCAGCGCCTTGGCGAAGGCCGGGTCGTTAGCCTCTTCACCCGCGTGGAAGCGAAGGTTTTCGAGCAGAACGACGCCGCCGGTTCCTAGGCTGTTCACCGCTGCCTGAGCGGTGGGCCCCACGCAGTCGTCGGCGAAGCTGACGCGACCACCGCCGAGGGCCTGGGCAAGCGCCGCAGCCACCGGCCGCAGCGACATGCTCGGCACGCGAATGCCCTTGGGGCGGTCGAAGTGCGACAGCACCACGACCCGCGCCCCCTTGTTCATAAGCTCGCGCACCGTCTCGGCGGAGCGCTCGATCCGAGTCAAGTCAGTGACCCTACCGTCGCGCATCGGCACGTTCAGGTCGGCCCGGACCAGGACGCGCTTGCCGCGGACGTCGACGTCGTCGAGATTGGCGAACGAGCTAGACATGGTCTTACCCCAGCTTTGCCATGGCGGACGCAGTGTCGATCATGCGCGACGCGAAGCCCCACTCGTTGTCGTACCAGGACAGCACGCGGCCCATGTGGTCGCCGACGGTGCGCGTTTCCAGCAGATCAACGGTCGAGCTGAGCGTCGTGTGGTTATAGTCCGAAGACACCAGCGGCTCGTCGGAGACGGCCATGATGCCCTTCAGCTTGGGCGTCTTGGCCGCCTTAACGAAGGCCGCATTGATCGTCTCGACGGTCAGCTTCGACTTGGAGATAAACTTCAGGTCGATCACAGAGACGTTCGACACGGGCACGCGGATCGAAGTGCCGTCCAGGCGGCCCTTCAGTTCCGGTAGCACGAGGCCGATTGCCTTCGCGACACCGCTCGATGTCGGGATCATCGACACGGCGGCCGCGCGGGCGCGACGCGGGTCCTTGTGCAGTGTGTCCTGCAGACGCTGGTCGGCCGTGTAGGCGTGAATGGTCGTCAGGAACCCGGTCTCGATGCCAAACGCTTCGTTCAGCACCATGGCGACGGGCGAGAAGCAGTTGGTTGTGCACGACGCGTTCGAGACGATCGTGTGGGACTTCTTCAGCTTCTCGTGGTTGACGCCGTAAACGACCGTGAGGTCGACGCCGTCGGCCGGAGCGGACACCAGCACCCGCTTTGCGCCGGCGGTGATGTGCATCTGCGCTTCTTCGCGCTTCGTGAAACGGCCGGTGCACTCCAGCACCAAGTCAACGCCCAGCTTCTTCCACGGCAGTTTGCTTGGGTCTTTCTCCGCCAGCACCGTGATCTTGCCGGCGCCGAGGTCCATGCTGTCCTTGGTCGTCTTCACCGTGCCGGGGAAGCGGCCGTGAACGCTGTCGTAACGGAACAGATGCGCGTTCTCCTCGACTGAGCCGAGGTCGTTGATCGCAACGACCTGCAGGTCTTTGCGCTTGGACTCGATGATGCAGCGCATGGCCAACCGGCCGATCCGCCCGAAGCCGTTGATTGCAACCTTAACCGCCATGTGACTCTCCCAATCCCCGTTTGATCGGCCCCGCGAAATGGCGGGGAACCCGTTGCCCCTAGAGGTGTGCCTTGGCGGTTGCAGCGACCGCCTCTGCCGTAATGCCAAAGTGTTTGTAGACGTCCTTGCCCGGACCGCTGGCCCCAAAGCCGGTCATGCCGACGAAATGGCCGTTCGGGCCCACCAGGCGATCCCAGCCGAACGGAACCATCGCCTCGACGGCCACTCGCAAGGTCTTGCCGCCCAGCACCGCCTCGCGGTCTGCGGGAGACTGCTTCTCCAACAGCTCCCAAGACGGGATCGACACCACGCGGGCGGCGATACCTTGTCCCTGCAACAGTTTCTGCGCGTCGACCGCCACGCCCACTTCCGAGCCGGTGGCGAGCAGGCTGACTTTCGCCGTGCCCTGTGCCGGCGAGATTTCGTAGGCGCCGCGGCCGCAAAGGTTCTCGTCGGTGTGCACGGTGCGCAGCGGCGGGACGTTCTGCCGGCTCAGCACCAGGACCGTCGGTCCTGTTTGATTGGCCAACGCGAGCGCCCAGCACTCGGCGGTTTCCACCGCATCCGCCGGACGCAGCAGGAGGACGTTTGGCATCGCGCGCAAGCTCGCCAAGTGCTCGACAGGCTGGTGCGTGGGGCCGTCTTCGCCTTGACCGATCGAGTCGTGCGTCATCACGTAGATAACGCGCACGCCCATCAGCGCAGACAAGCGCAGCGACGGCCGCAGGTAGTCGGTGAAGCACAGGAACGTACCGCCGTACGGAATGATGCCGCCGTGCGTTGCCATGCCGTTCATGGCTGCGGCCATGCCGTGCTCGCGGATGCCGTAGTGGATGTACCGGCCGCCGTAGTTCGTGCTGTTCAAGACCGTCATGGCCTTGGCCAGCGTGAGATTCGAGCCGGTGAGATCGGCAGAACCGCCTACGATCTCGGGCACCTCCGCCGCCACAGTCTCCAGAATCATCTGGCTCGACTTGCGCGTCGGTTGGTTCAGGTTCTCGGCGGCGAACTTCTTCTTCGCGGCAAGCAGCGCCGGTGCGAGACCAGCAGGGAGGGTGCCGTCCTGGCGGCGCAAGAAATCGTCGCGCTTCGCCTTGTCGAGCGCGTCGAGACGCTTCTTCCACGCGGCCGCTTCGCCCTTCGAACGCGCACCGGCGGCGCGCCAGGCGGCGAGAATCTCGTCCGGTACGACGAACGGTGCGTGCGGCCAGTTGAGTTTGGTACGCGTGCCCGCGATTTCTTCTGCGCCGAGTGCCTCGCCGTGCACCTTGTGCGTCCCGGCCTTGGTGGGGGCGCCGTAGCCAATGGTCGAGCGGCAGGCGATCAGCGACGGGCGGTCCGACTTCAGCGCCTCATTCGTGCAGCGCTCGATATCGGCTGGGTTGTGGCCATCGCAGCTCTGAACGTGCCAGCCGCTGGCCGTAAAGCGCGCCAGTTGGTCATCGACCGTGGTCAGCGAGGTCGGGCCGTCGATCGATATCTTGTTGTCGTCCCAATAGACAACCAGGCGACCAAGCTTGAGGTGCCCGGCCAGCGAAATGGCTTCCTGGCTGATACCTTCCATCAAGCAGCCGTCACCGGCGATGACGAACGTGCGGTGATTGACGACGCTGTCGCCAAACTCGGCAGCGAGGTGACGCTCTGCGATCGCCATGCCAACGGAGTTGGCAATGCCCTGACCAAGGGGACCTGTGGTGGTTTCGACGCCCGCGGTGTGCCCGTACTCGGGGTGGCCCGGGGTGAGCGAACCGACCTGACGGAAGCGCTTGATCTGCTCGATCGTCATCTCCGGGAAACCGGTGAGATAGAGGAGCGAGTAGATCAGCATCGAGCCGTGACCGGCCGACAGTACGAAGCGGTCGCGGTCCGGCCATTTGGGCTGGGTCGGGTCGAACTTCATGAACTTGGTGAACAGGACCGTAGCCACATCGGCCATGCCCATCGGCATGCCGGGGTGGCCCGACTTCGCCTGCTCGACCGCGTCCATCGCAAGAGCGCGGATCGCGTTCGCCAGATCGTTGTGGGTAACTGCCATGAAGCTCTCTCCTAGATCGCGTGAACGCCGACCTGCGCCTTGACCATGTGGTAGGCGATCAGGAGCTGGGTCAGTGCGAGCGGGTGGCTGGTACGGGCGGCGTTCCGCTCGTCCGTGAACTTGCCGACGTTGGTCCGCAGGTGCTGGCCTTCCGGCAGCAACGACCAGATCAGGTCTTCAAGCTTCTTTGCATCGTCGTCGCTCAGGTTGCCGGGGATCTCGAGCACGTCGACGGGCTTGCCGTCGCGGTCGCGCACCAGTTCCAGGTGCAGGCCATTCTTGATGTTCGAGTCCAGGATCGGCGACAGATCCGGGTGCGGCAGCGTGGGACGAAGGGTGTGACGAGCATTGAGGTGCGCGCCCGTTTCCTTGGCATTGTTCGCAGGCGGGTAGAAGCTCACCACGATGTCGGCAAACGTCCGCTGCGGGTGGATGAACGCAGGGCTATCCTTCTCCCGCTTCTTCAGCGACTTCAGCACTTCTTCCTTTGTGTAGTGCCGCTTTGCCGTATCGCGATTGATCTTCCACTGGATGCGGAGGTCCTCCTCCGGCTCCAGGAATACTTTCACGTCGTAGAGGTCGCGCATCTTGCGGGTGGTGAAGCCCAGCAGGCCCTCAAGGATGATGAATTCCTTGGGCTCCACATAGACTGGGCGATCCAACGTGCCGTGATCGTGGTTGTAGATCGGGCGCAGGATCGGCTGACCGTCCGCAAGCATGCGGATGTGCTGCTCCATGATGTCGATGTAGTTGCAGCGCGGGTCCAGCGCCGACAGACCGTTTACGGATCGCTCCGCGCGGTCGTAGCGGTGGTAATCGTCCGTGCAGATCGTGGTAACGCGATCCGGACCCAGAATGGCGGCAATGCCCGACGTAAGAGTGGTCTTACCCGTGGCCGAATCGCCAACAATGCCCAAGATCGTATGAGGTTTAACGCGATTAGCGGCCATGGCCGGTCCTCCCCTCGAATTCACCGTTGCTACGCTCGCCGACCTGCGGCCGCCGCCGTTCGTTTCTTTTTGACGCACGTCATCGTCCCCGCCAGTTACTTCGCTAGGACCTTCGGAACTTGGTTCGGGGCCAGCCGGTACGGCTCCGGCATCCCCGACCCGAGCAAGGGCCGTGCGTATGCGAGGAAAGCGTCGCTGACATCGGGTCCGTCAGCGAGCAACGAAGCGTCCATCACCTTGGTCTTACCGGCCACTTCAGTGAGCGCGGTGAACTTGTAGGAAACCGCGTAGTTGCCGATGCGGTGAATTGTCACAGTGCCGTCGCCGTTGCCGTAGTTGGCGAACTGCACGGCCTTTTCGCCGACCTCGCGCGCTTCGCGCTGGTCGACATCCGACACAACGCCCATAAACGAGCGCTGCAAATAGCCAAACGTGTCACCGCGAACTCGCTTGATCCCAAGTTTGTTCTTGATCTCTTCGGTCAGCAGGTCGGCCAGGGCGCCGGTCCCCGAAAGCTGCACGTTGCCATGGGCATCGCGCTCCACCTTCGACGCGAGCTTGGAAATGATTGGCGTCCCGTCCGCTTCATGAACGCCTTCGGATACGGCGATGACGCAACGGCCAAGGCGATCGTTGACGCGCTTCACGTCGGACAAGAACGAATCGACCGAGAACGTGCGTTCCGGCACGTAGATCAGGTGGGGACCATCGTCTGGGTACTTGCGGGCGAGCGCTGATGCGGCCGTGAGGAACCCGGCGTGACGGCCCATGACGACCGCGACGTAAACGCCGCGAAGGGCTTCGACGTCGAGGTTCAGGCCGGCAAACGCGCACGCGACGAAGCGAGCTGCGGAGGGAAAGCCCGGGGTGTGGTCGTTGACCATCAAGTCGTTGTCGATGGTCTTGGGGATGTGGATGCAGGTCAGCGGATACTTGGCCTTCTTGGCCTCTTCGCTAACGATCCGGAGCGTGTCGGACGAGTCATTGCCGCCGATGTAGAAGAACGTGCCAATGCCGTGTGCCTGGAACACCTTCAGGATGTTCTGGCAGTACTGAAGATCGGGTTTGTCGCGGGTCGAACCGAGCGTCGCGCAGGGCGTGGCCGCAACGCGCTCCAAGTTCTCCGGTGTCTCCTGGCTCAGGTCCAGGAAGTCCTCGTTGACGATGCCGCGCACGCCGTGACGCGCGCCGTAGACGCGTTCCACCGCGCCAAACCGCCGAGCTTCAAGAGCCACGCCAACCAGCGACTGATTGATGACTGCTGTCGGTCCGCCGCCCTGAGCGACCAACACCTTACCCTTCAACATGCGTTACCTCCCATTGCCGCGGACGGTGGAAACGCCACCCGCAGCTGCCCAATTCGGCCACCCTTGGGAATTGATCCCCGCCGGCCCCGTTCAGCACACGCCCGCGTGCCGGAGAAACATTCGCAACGGATTTCGCTGCGATCCTTCCTGAAACGATTACACAGGGGTCACGGATTTGAAACAACACCCCAACGAGTAGGTGTTACCTACCTGTTCAGGTAGTTTGGTGCTGATTCTTGCCGAGGGTGGTGTTCAACCTACCCGTCGGGGCCGTTCTCCACCGGGCCGGGAGGGGGGGAGAATCTCCCCCCGTTCGACCTGCGCCGAGAAGTATGCGCTCACCGCCTGGGTGCGGTTGTGAACCCCAAGTTTTCCGTAGAGGTTCTTCAGGTGGAACTTCACGGTATTCACGGTCACGCCCAAATCGGCGGCGATCACCGCCGCCGCCCGGCCGGAGCGCAAAAGCGCCAAGAGCTCCCGTTCGCGCCGTGTCAGTGAGGCAAAGGGATCGACGTCAAGGGTTCGGACGTCGATGAACGGAAACACCATGCGTCCGTCCGCCACTGCGGCGACGGTTTCCAACAGCACCTCGGGTGGCGCCCCGTTCGGGCAATAGCCGGCCGCACCTTGGGCCATCGCTTGACGCGCCAAGTCGGCCGATGCGTTGTCGTCGAAGATCACGATGCGCGGCGCGTTCTTCCGGTCGCGGAGCGCGTGGAGTACGCCGCGGCCGTCCAGATACGGCATGTTCCAGCCGATCACACCGACCTGGAACGTGAGCCGGTCGACTGCTTCCAGGAACCGCTCCCCGTCGGCAGCCACCGCCACCACGCGGAACAAGTCGCTGTCATCGAAGATTCGCTCAAGCCCCGACAGCACGATCGGATTGCGATCTGCCAGGACCACCCGCACTGCGTTCGGCTTGGCTTTGATGCGTGGGTCCACCATCACGCCCCCCACAGCTCGGGCGGCGGCGGGTTCATGAGCCCGTGCTCGTCGTAGGTGATGCTGGGCTTGCGGTCGTTGGCCAGTTGCAACGGTCCGTCCAAGTCGACCACCTGCGCGTAGGCGCCCAGAAGGAACGCCGGCGCCATCCCAAGCGATGTACCTGCCATGCACCCGATCATCACGCCGATGCCGCGTTCCCGCGCCATCTGGACCATGCGGATCGCCTCGGTCAGGCCGCCCGCCTTGTCGAGCTTGATGTTGATGCAGTCGTAGCGGCGGGTCGCGCCTGCGATGTCGCGCGCCTCCCGTACTGATTCATCGGCACACAGCGGCACGGCGCGGCCGAGGCCTTCCAGTGCCGCGTCTTGGTCGGCAGGCAGGGGCTGTTCAAGCAGCCGCACGCCCAACTGGCCCAATTCGATGGCGTACTCGCCGTACATCACTGGAGTCCACGCCTCGTTGGCGTCAACGATGATCTGGGCGTCCGGGGCCGATGCTCGCACAGCCCGCACTCGCGCCAGGTCGTCGGGGCCGCCGAGGTTGAGTTTCAGTACGGGCCGTGAACGGTTCTCCGCCGCGATCGCGGCCATCGCCGCCGGCTTGTCCAGTTGGATGGTGAATGCTGACACCAACGGCTTCGGCTCGGGCAGTCCCGCGAGTTGCCACACCGGCACGCCCTTGGCCTTGGCCTCCAGGTCCCATAGTGCGCAATCGAGAGCATTGCGTGCCGCGCCGGCGGGCAGAACCGCAGAGAGCTTCGCGCGGGTCAGTTCGCCGGTTTCGATCTGCTTCCGAATCTTGAACAGTTGCTTGGCGACCGTCTCGGGGCGCTCGCCCATACGCCGCTGCGGCACGGCCTCGCCGCGTCCGCGCCGGCCGTCCTCATGGACTTCGACCATGATCACTTCGGCGGCCCACCGCCGCGTTCGTGACATGCTGAACCCACCGCCGATATCCCACATCTCCTCGCGGACGATGAGGCGGCGTTTCAGGGTGGCTGGGGTGGCTTCCAAGATTGGGCCGGATGCCTTTGAGTTCCGCTGGTCAGCGGTAGCATATTCGCGCCCACAAAGACCAGCGAAGCTGGCGGATACTTGGCCTAGCGTCGCGCCTCAGCGGGCTCGGCGAACAGCGTCATCCAGCGCTTGTAGCGCACCCATGCCAGCAGCGCTTCCGCGGTCAGTGGCCGGCACAGGAAGAACCCCTGGGCTTCGTCGCAGCGGAGTGCGGCAAGTGCGTCCCAAACGTCGCGATCCTCCACGCCCTCGGCCACCACCTTCAGCCCAAGGCTCTGTCCGAGTTCAATGATCGCCCGCAGGATCGGTCCATTGTTGCTCACGCCGCCCAACCCGCGCACGAAAGACTTGTCCACCTTGAGTTCGTCCACCGGCAGCCGACCGATGGCCGAGAGCGACGTATACCCCGCGCCGAAGTCGTCGACCGCGATGCGCACGCCGCGGGCGCGGATCTGCGCTAGCACGTCCCGCGCCCGGTCCACGTCGGCCATCAGCGCACTCTCTGTGATCTCGAGCGTCAGAAGGGCAGCGGGCAGGCCGGTGCGGTCGAGTGCTTTGCTGACCGTCTCCACCAGCGCCGTATCGTGGACGGCCAATGCCGAGACATTCACTGCGACTGCCACGGGATGCCCGGCCTCGCGCCACCCGGCCGCGGCCGCAAGGGCTGAATCGAGCACCCACTCTGTGAGCGCGGCGATCTCGCCGGTCTGCTCCGCGAGCGGAATGAAACTGTCCGGCGTCACCATCCCGTGCACCGGATGGTTCCACCGCACCAGCGCTTCCACGCCGCTCAGGCCCAACGGCGCAATCCGCAGCTTCGGCTGAAACAGCAGCGATAGTTCACCGGCCGCGGTGGCCCGCTTCAAGTCAGCGGAAATCGGCGGCAATGCAACCGGGTGGAGGTCTTCGGCACCCGGCTCATCGCCGGAATACACCGTCAGTCCAGCAAGGGCGCGGCGTGCTCGCCGCATCGCCAAATCGGCATGGCGCAGAAGTTCCGCCCCCGTCGAGCCATGTTCGGGAAACACCGCCAGTCCACCGTGCGCCGACAGCGCCAGTGAGTCGCCGGCGATCGCCACAGGTCTGCGTACGGCATCGAGGATCTTGCGGGCGGCGGTGGCAGCGCCCACGGTTCCGTCCGGCGCCAGCGCAACCGCAAACACCGCATCGCCGATGCGCGCGATCGTGTCCGAGCCGCGGGCTGCGGCCCGCATGCGAGCGGCGGCAAGGCGCAATAGTTCTGCACCTGCCGCGCCGCCGTGACTCGCTGAAACCTGCGCAAGTCCTTCAACCGTCAGTACCACCACTGCGGCCGTGGTCGCGGTGCGGCGCGCCAGGGCGACCGCCTGCTCCAAGCGGTCATAAAACAGCGCGCTGTTGGGCAGGCTGGTCACTGTGTCGAACATGCTTTGGTGCGAACGGCGTGACTCTGCCGCGAACGCGCGGCGCTCGGCGCGCGCCACTCGGGCGGCCGTGCCGGCTGCGCGCACCAGCGCTTCGGCCTGTGCATCCGGGGGCAAGCAGTCGTGGGCGCCGAGTTGCAATGCTTCCGCCAGCCGCAGTTCGTCAGACAGGAGGACCACGGGCGTCGCCCGCCCGGCCCGGCGCAGTTCCGCCAGTACCTCGCGGCCGGGCAGTTCGCCAAGGTCATCTGCCAGGAAGGCGCAATCGAATTCGTTGCCAATCAGCGTGTCTAGCGCGCAGAACCCTCCGTCACATTCGGTGATGCTGACCGAAACGCCCGACCCATCCAGGCGTTCGCGCAGGGTTGCACGGACTCCCGGGCGCGAGTCGGCGATGAGAACCGAGATCGGTTCCACCGTTCAGACTCGGGCAGCGATGCGGTTCGGCACGCTGGCCAGCCTACGGGAGTTGCGCTAACGGCGCATTAACGGCCGCCCAGCGGCAGCGTAGCTAGAGATCCAACACCAGCGACGGCGTGAGCGCCCGGCTCACGCACGTGCACATCTTGCCCGCCGCTCGTTCCGACTTTAGTAGCGAGGAGTCGCGGTGGTCCGGCGTGCCTTCCAGTACCTGTGCCGCGCAAGTGCCACAGATGCCCATCTTGCAGTCGAAGTCGGTTTTCACTCCGGCGGCGAGTAGCGCGTCCAGAATCGAGGTTCCTTTCGCTACCGGCACGGTGATGCCGCTGCGTCTGGCAATGACCGTGATGGGCCCGTCGCCTGGCAACGGTGCCGGCGGGGTGAAAATCTCAGAGTGCACCGCGCCCTCGCCGTACCCACGAGCCAGCGCCCGCTCGCGGGTCGCTTCGATCAGACCCTTCGGCCCACACACGTACACGTGCTTGCCTTCGGCAGGGGACCCCAGGACTACGCCCAAATCCATCCCGTTGGCCGGGTTGCCGCCATCGAAATAGAACCGCGCGCGCTTGCCTGCCGCTTCCTCGACCTCTTTGCGTAAGGCCATATGGTCGGCGGTACGTGCCACGTAGTGCAGCTCAAAAAGCTTGTCCTGCTCGGCCAACTCATAGGCCATCGCAAGGATCGGGGTGATACCGATGCCGCCGGCGACCAGGACCGTATGGGTCGCGTCGGACTTTAGCTCGAAGTAATTCTTGGGCGGCGCAATATCGAGAACGTAGCCCTCGCGCATCCCTTCGTGCAGATGACGCGAACCGCCGGTGCCGTGCTCCTCGTACAGCACCGCAATGCGATACGAGTAGGGCTGATCCGAGGGCGGGCCGCACAGGGAGTACGAACGCACGACGCGCCGCCGGTCGGGCAGGGTGATGTGTACGTCGACATGGGCGCCTGCCTTGAAGCCAGGGAGCGAGCCACCGCGTTCCTGCACCAAATCAAAGCCACGTACGTCTAGTGCTTCGGGGCGGGCCCGGGCGATCCGCACCCGGATCAGTTCCGGCTCGGTTGTAGCGCCCGTCACAGATGGTTTGTTCTCGTTCATGCGATAGCCTGGAATGCGCCGACAGGCCTTCGAAATAGGCGGTCTTGGGTCAAAACTCAACGCAACTGCACGTACGTGGCGAGCGCGACAGGCAAATCACAACCGGCTATCTTGACGCAAAGAGCCAGTCAGAAGCCGGGGAGACGCGCTTGGGCAAGGAGATACTCGAGCGGCAGGTATTTCATGTCGGTGAGGTTGTCTTTCGGGTTGGAGAGCCACCACGCTGCGCGTACCTGATTCAGTCAGGAACCATTGACGTAATGGTGCCAATCTCCGGGACCGACCAGGTGGTCGACACACTGGAAGCAGGGGAGTTGCTGGGGGAAATGGCGCTGGTCGATTCGCAGCCCCGCTCCGCTACAGCAGTGGCCAAGGTGGTCACCACCTGCATCGTCATCACGCCGACCGATTTTCAGCATCGGTTGGAAAAGTCCGATCCATTCGTGCGGGCCATGCTCAAGGTTCTCACGCGGCGCCTGCGCAAGTCGATCAACCACTAGGCACCAAGACCCTATGAGAGATAGGGGAAATGCTGGTGCGTGTTTTCGCTGTTGTTCTGCGAAAAACCGCACAGTATGTAGTACGGCTGGGCTGGTCGCTTCGGTGCAGCCTCAAACGGGGGATGGTGGGCTTGGGTGCGATTCCCGCACGCAAGTCGCTCCGTCACGGTGAGCGGTCTAACGCTCCATGACAACGATGACGGTCAAGTTCTGGGGCGTCCGCGGCAGCATCGCCTGCCCGTCGCAGCGCCATTTGCAATATGGCGGCAACACCAGTTGCATCGAGGTGTGCCTTGATGACGAGACCGCCGCGATTCTGGATTGCGGCACCGGCATCCACGGCCTTGGCGCGGAGCAACTCCGCAAGGGCAACAAGCACGCCAACATTCTCATGTCCCACACCCATTGGGACCACATCAACGGCTTTCCGTTCTTCGCGCCGATCTTCCGCAAGGACTGCTCGGTGTCGATCTACGCCGGGCATCTGTTCCACCGGGGCGGGATCCAGCAGATTCTCGCCGACCATCTTGAGCAGCCTTTGTTCCCGGTGCCGCTCGAATTGATGGGCGCGAAGAAAGACTTCCACGATTTCGAAGGCGGCGCCGAATTCAACATTTCGAACGGCATCCGGGTGAAGACCGCGAAGCTCAATCACCCGGGCGGCGCTACCGGCTACCGGCTGGAAAAGAACGGCTCCACGCTATGTTACGTGACCGATACCGAGCATGTGCCGGGCAAGCCCGACCAGAACATCCTGGCTCTGATCGAAGGCGCCGACGTGGTGATCTATGACTGCACCTACACCGACGCCGAATACCCGAAGTACATGGGGTGGGGCCACTCTACCTGGCAAGAAGGTGTGCGCCTGTGCCAAGCCGCTGGTGCCAAGCAGTTGGTGATCTTCCACCACGACCCCAGCCACGACGACACCTTCATGGTGCATCTCGAGGCGGAAGCGCGGCGGGCCTGGCACGGCACGCTGGTAGCGCGCGAACAGATGATCGTCTCCGTCGGCTGATTCTGGACCTTCGGTCCAATCAGCGTTAGTTCACAGCACAACGGTGCCGGAATCGGCCGGCCAGATTGGTGGGCGCCCCTAGCGGCGCATGGCAATGCATTCACCCAACACAGACCTCGCACTGGGTTTCGGCTTCCGCTTTTCCGACCTGTATGACGGCGGCGGTGTCGCGCGGATCGATGCCGCGTTCCTGACGTGGCTCGCCGGCGCTGACCCAGCGCTGCACACGCAACTGGTCGCGGGTCGCGCCGCGCCGGGATCGGTAGAGCGCGCCCAGCACTCGGCATTGATGATTGCCGCCGCCCCGCATCTCGATGACTTCGTCGCCAAGCTGTTCGGCATCGAGGCCGAGTCGCGGGCCCTGGCGGAACACATCCACGCGCTGACGCCGCTGTACCTGTGCAAGCGCCTGTTCGTGCAGCGCAGGGCCGTGAAGAAATACCCTGATCCGGCGTCGTTCGACGGGGCCGCCCTGTTAGCGGAGTTCGAGCGCCGGGCTAACGCGAATCTGCCCGCCGCGGAGTTCGAACTTGCCTTCGCCCGCATCGTCAACGCGTGGAACGAGCACGAGGCTGAGCACGCAGAAGATCTCGACGTCGCCGCTCGTTATGCCGCATGGGCAACCTTGGCGCCGGCTGGCGTGGAGAAGCACCAAGGCGGCATCTTGTTCAAGGTACCGCACAAGACTGAGCCGGAGCATCTCCTGCCGCTAATCGAGCAACCGGTCGGCCCGACCGGCGTGGCCGCGTGGGCCCTCGGCGAAGAACATTTGCGCGAGCGCGAGGGATTTGCCCTCACCGATCCGGGTCACGACCTGGCCCACGCGCTGGACCACGCCCACTACTGCATCTTCTGCCACAACCAGGGCAAAGACAGTTGCTCGCGCGGACTGCGCGACAAAGCACCCGCGGGCCAACCGGCCACCGCCGCTCCATTCAAAAAGAGTCACTTCGGCGTCACGCTGAACGGCTGCCCGCTCGAGGAACGCATCTCCGAGATGCATACCGCCAAGACCGAGGGTCACTCCCTGTCGGCGCTGGCGATTGCCACCGTAGACAACCCGATGGTGGCGGGCACCGGCCACCGCATCTGCAACGACTGCATGAAGGCCTGCATCTACCAAAAGCAGGAACCGGTCGACATTCCGCAGGCGGAAACGCGCATCCTCAAGGACGTGCTGGAACTGCCCTGGGGTTTTGAAATTTACTCGTTGCTCACCCGCTGGACCCCGCTAGACCTCCATCGTCCGTCCCCTAAGGCCTCGACCGGCAAGCGTGTCCTAGTTGCGGGCATGGGTCCCGCCGGGTTCACGCTCGCACACCACCTGATGAATGACGGCCACGCGGTCGCCGGGGTCGACGGTCTCAAGATCGAGCCGTTGCCGCCCGAGATCTCGGGCGTCGCCGCGGATGGCAGTCGCGTGCGATTCCGCGCCATTCGCGACGTGACCGACCTGTACGAATCCCTTGATGACCGTGTCATGGCCGGCTTCGGCGGGGTGGCCGAGTACGGCATCACAGTCCGCTGGAACAAGAACTTCCTGAAGGTGATCCGGCTTCTGTTGGAGCGCCGCTCCGAGTTCACCCTGCTTGGCGCAGTGCGGCTTGGCGGTACGCTCTCGGTCGACCAGGCATTCGCCATGGGCTTTGACCACGTTGCCCTCGCCATGGGCGCCGGCAAGCCCACCGTGCTTCCGCTTCCCAACAGCCTCGCGCGCGGCGTCCGCGCGGCCTCGGACTTCCTGATGGCCTTGCAACTCACCGGCGCCGCCCGCAAGGATTCAATCGCGAACATGCAGGTCCGTCTGCCGGTGGTCGTGATTGGCGGCGGCCTAACCGCGGTGGATACCGCCACCGAGTCGCTCGCCTACTACCCAGGGCAGGTGGAAAAGTTCCTGTCGCGGTACGAGCGCCTAGTGGCCGAGCGCGGCGAGGCGAAGGTTCGCGCGCGCTGGGACGAAGAAGAACAGATCATCGCTGACGAATTCCTCGGCCACGCACGCGCCATTCGCGTCGAGCGTGCAACGGCGGCCAAGGAAGGCCGCACAGCGCGCGTACGGGAACTGCTCGTGAAGTGGGGCGGGGTCACGATCGCCTACCGCAAGCGCCTGATCGACTCGCCGAGCTACACGCTGAATCACGAGGAAGTCGGCAAAGCCCTCGAAGAAGGCGTGCTCTTCGCCGAAGACCTCTCACCGGTATCAATCGAGTTGGACCGCTTTGGCCACGCCGAGGCGGTCACCCTCTCGCGCCAGCAGCGCACCCGCGACGAGCGTCAGGAATGGATCACTACCGAGACCACCGAGCGGTTCCCGGCACGCACCGTGCTGATTGCCGCGGGCACCCAGCCCAACACCGTCCTGGCGCGCGAAGAACCGGGCACGCTCACGCTCGATGGCCGCTACTTCCGTGCCGTCGACGTGGACGGCAAGCCGGTGACGCCTGAACGGGTCAAGAAGCCGGGCGTAGTTCAGGTATTGGCCAACGTGCGGCCCGATGGCCGGTCGGTCAGCTTCTTCGGGGACCTGCACCCATCGTTTGCCGGCAACGTTGTCAGTGCCATGGCGAGCGCCAAACAAGGCTACCCGGTTGTCTCGGCGATGCTGGCGCGTGTGAATCCTGCCGGTGCCAAGTCCGAGCGTGCGTTCTTCGAGGGCCTGCAGCGCGACTACCGTGCCACGGTTCACGCGGTGAACCGCCTGACGCCGACCATCATTGAAGTCATCGTGAAGGCGCCGGCCGCAGCGCGTCAGTTCCGCCCGGGCCAGTTCTACCGCCTGCAGAATTTTGAGACGTTCGCCCCGCGGGCCGATGGCACGACGCTCGCCATGGAGGGCCTCGCTCTCACTGGCGCCTGGGTCGATCCGGACCAGGGCCTCGTGAGCCTAATCGTCCTCGAAATGGGCGGCTCCAGCGACCTGTGCGCGTTGCTGAAGCCCGGCGAGCCGATCGTGCTGATGGGTCCCACCGGCGAGCCCACCCACACTCCCGCAGGGGAGACCGTGCTGCTCGCGGGTGGTGGTCTCGGCAATGCCGTGTTGTTCTCCATCGGGCGTGCTCTGCGCGCTGCCGGCAGCCGTGTGTTGTACTTCGCCGGCTACCGCAACCCGGCCGACCGCTTCAAGGTGCGTGACATCGAGGCCGCTGCCGACACTATTGTGTGGTGTGCGGACCAGGGCCCGATGTTCGTGCCTGGCCGTCCGGGCGACTTCGCGTTCGTCGGCAATATCGTTCGCGCCATGAAAGCGTACGCCACCGGCGAACTCGGTGCCGCGCCGATACCTCTGTCTGCGGTCGACCGAATTATCACTATCGGCTCCGACCGGATGATGGCCGCCGTGGGCGCGGCCCGCCACGGGGAGTTGAAGCCGTACTTCAAGCTGAACCACGCAGCTATCGCCAGCATCAACTCGCCGATGCAGTGCATGATGAAAGAGATATGCGCTCAGTGCCTGCAGCCCCACGTCGATCCCAAGACGGGCGAGCGCAAGGTGGTGTTCTCTTGCTTCAACCAGGACCAGGATTTGGACAACGTCGACTTCGCCGCATTGGCGCAACGGCTGCGCCAGAACTCGGTCCAAGAGAAACTCACGGCGCAGTGGGTGGATCGCTGCCTGGTGACGCTCAAGGTCCGCACCAAGGTCGCGTGATCCCGGATCACCGGCGCGAAATCGCATACACTGCGCCCGAGATGGCAACCTCCGGTCGAACCCCGATGTGGTTTGCTGTGGCGGCCCTTGTGGTTGCTGCGGCCGGGGCTTGGGTCTACGGCGTCATCGGGGCCTCTCCCGATACGACTACGTTCAGCACTCGTATTCTGAAGGCGCCGCCCGACGGGCCAGGTCCGGTGAAGATTCGCGGCGACCGCCGAGCGAACTACTTTGTGAAGGTTCGCGACGTTGCCACCGGAAGGGACATCCTGGTCGCGATGCTGGCGGCCGGCGAAACCATCGACTTGCGCATGGCGGTCGGATCCTACGATCTGCGCTACGCTGCCGGCGAAACGTGGGAAGGTGACAAGACCCTATTTGGGCCAGACACCATCTTCATGCGAAATACGCAGATATTGACCCTCGCGTTCGATGGCGACCGCTTCATGGGATTCATTACCGACCTCGTGCCGGTGCCGCGCGAAGGTGCCACGTTGGCCCCCATCGCCGCCAAAGACTTCTAGGCCACGATCCCGCCTCGCGCCTGCCCACTGCGCGCCCTAGTCCGCGCCTAAACGTCCATTTGTGACCCCCGTCGGGTCCCGCGCTGGAGGCCGTTGTTGGCTCGACCAGCGTGGTCTCTGGTGAACGGGAAGACACTGGTGGAAGGCGAGAGGGACCAAGTGATCGGCTTGCGGCGAAAGAAGGACGAATTGGTGTTGGGGCAGCGCTACCGCGCCGCCGGCACAAATGGGTTCGGCCGAGTCTCACGCGTAAACTGGATACTGGAGGACGTTATCGTCGGCACCGACGGCCTGCGGTATGCCCGCCTGGTCCAGGTTGACGATCCGCGCGAGCGAAAGTTGGTCTCGGTGAACGCCCTGCTCGACCGGAGGTTGTTCGAGCCATCCTGAAATGCACTTGTAGCGAGATGTAATATTGCGCTTCGCCGCGCCGTGCGTCAGTTTGGGGTAATTCTTGTTAGCTCAGTAGCCTTGCCCTCATGGCCAATTACAATTTCGGCGTGTTTACCGTCCTCGTGGTCGAGGACAATCCATACATGCGGTCCATGCTGCGGACGTTGCTGTATGCCATCGGCATGGGCAACGTGCTCACGGTAAAGGACGGTGGCGAGGCCATCGAACTGTTGCGCAAGGTCAAAGAGAACCCGGCGGAGGCAGGGGTATCCTCAATCGATATCGTGTTCTCGAATTGGCAGATGGCGCCGGTCGACGGCGCTATGCTCCTCAAGTGGATTCGGCGCAGCAAGGATTCGCCTGACCGGTTCATTCCATTCATCATGGTGTCGGGCTATGGCGATTCAATCAAAGTGGGCGAGGCACGCGACCTTGGCGCCACCGAGTTCCTGGCCAAGCCGTACTCGGTCGATACGCTACTGAAGCGGGTCATGGTGTTGGTGGATCGTCCGCGCCAGTTTGTACTGACGAGCGAGTACTTCGGGCCCGACCGGCGGCGGCAGGCCGTGCCGCGGCAAGGTGCGGAGCGGCGGGTGATGCCTCAGGAAGAGATCGAGATCATCTATGACGATCGCTGAACCGACCGATCCGAAGGGCAAGAAGCCGAAGCCCAAGGTCCGCTACATTCGTCTGCGCAACAAGCTGCAGAGCAAAGTTGGCGGCGCCAAGCGTGGCGAAGCCGGGTCAGTGTCGCCCGAGGTGCTGGAAAAGGCCTTGGCCGAGATGAAGAAGGCCGAGGAGGAATACCCGGAGTGGGTGCGCAAGACCTTGGTCGAACTGGTCGACGAATTGAAGGGTGCTAAGGAAAAGCAACCCATCGAGCGCACCAAGCATTTCAAGCGCGTTGGCGCCATCGCCCACGAGTTGAAGGGTCAAGGCGGCACGTTCGGCTATCCGCTGATTTCCGCGATCGGCAAGTCGCTGAACGACTTCACGCAGCGCGATGTGCTCGTCACCGACAACCACCTCGAAATCCTGAAAGCGCATATCGACACGATGCGCGCCGTGATCAACGGCCACGTGTCCGGTGACGGCGGCGGAATCGGCCGTGAGTTGATCGAGTCGCTCGAACACGCGATCGCCAAGTACGGCGATACTGCCGCGAGCTAATCCGGAAGCGGGAGACGCCGGCATGGTCGAACGTCTGGTGGTGGGCATAACAGGGGCCTCGGGTATCGCCTACGGGCTACGCATCCTCGAAGTTCTCAAGCTCGGCCCGATCGAGACTCACTTGGTTATGAGCAAGGCCGCCGAGACGACGCTTGCGACGGAGAGCGACCGCAAGATCGCGGATGTCCATGCACTTGCGCATGTCGTCCACCCCGTCGGGGACCTTGGTGCGCCGATCGCCAGCGGTTCGTTCCGTACCCTCGGAATGGTCATCGCGCCGTGCTCAATTAAGACCCTGTCCGAGATTTCTACGGGCGTCACCGCCACGTTGCTGTCGCGCGCCGCTGACGTCGCGCTCAAGGAGCGCCGCAGGGTCGTGTTGATGGTGCGCGAAACTCCGATGCACGTCGGGCACTTGCGTTCGATGACCCAGGCGGCCGAAATGGGTGCAGTCATCTTCCCGCCGGTTCCTGCGTTCTACTCGTGGCCCGCGTCGATCGCCGAGATGGTGGATCAAACGGTTGGCCGCGTCCTCGACCTGTTCGGCATCGACAACCAGCTCGTGCGCCGCTGGGGCGAACCGGACGGAGAAGGACAGCGCCCGGTGCGCGCATTTCCGCGCCGCACGGTCTGATGATGCGTTCCTTCGCCGCCGCGCTGCTTGCTTGTCTGGCCCTAACCGCTGCTGCGACCGCGGCAGATTGGGGCGCGGGCAAGAAACTCTACGATGCCGGCGACTACGTCGCGGCGCTGCGCGAATGGGTGCCGCTTAGCCAGGGCGGTGACACGCACGCCGACTACGGCATCGGAATCATGCTGCTCTATGGCCGCGGCTTGGACCGCGACCCCGTCGCTGCCGCGGCAATGTTCACCCGCGCTGCCGGCCTTGGTGAAGCCTCTGCAGCCTATGCGCTCGGCGTGATGTACGAGGACGGCAATGGCGTCGTTCGCAACGTGCCGGAGTCTGTGCGCCTCTATCACCAGGCCGCTCAAGCAGGCAACGCTGACGCGCAGAACAATCTCGGTACCTTGTACGCGACGGGCGCTGGCGTGCCGATGAGCCGCGCTCAGGCGCATTTTTGGTTCACCGAGTCCGCCGCGCTCGGCAACGGCGAGGCCGCCGCCAATCGCGACCGCATCGCCAAGCAGCTCACGCGCGAAGAGTTCGCCGAGTCCGAGCGTCTGATGTTCGACATGGACCACGCTGGCGTCATGCGTCCCGCGGCCGGCGCCAACCCGCCCGAAGTTGAGCGCGCTGCGGCGGAAATTGTCGCCCGCATTGCCAAGAAGATCGCGCCACCCCCGCCACCCCCGCCGCCCCCGGCGATCCCCGTGGCCGAGGTTCCGGTCGTCCCACCTGCGCCACCTGTCGCCCCGGAACGTCCCGCTGCTGGAGCGCCCGCGGCGATCACTCCGCGCCCCGCGGCCCCCGCCGCGCGTTAGAGCCCTAGGGCGCTCAGCGCCGTTGCATCGCTGGGCAATTCAGCTGCCGTGCCTTCCCAGGTCACCCGGCCCTTTTCCAGGATGATCGTGCGGTCGGCTAGGCGGCTGAGCGCGGCCACGTGCTTGTCGATGAGCAACACCGCCATTCCCGACTGCCGCACCGCAGCGAGGCACGCGTATATCTCATCGCGAAGTTTAGGGCTCAGGCCCTCGGTCGCTTCGTCGAGGATTAGGAGCGACGGGTTGGTCAGCAGCGCGCGCCCGATTGCCAGCATCTGCTGCTCGCCGCCCGAGAGGGTTCGGGCCATCGCGCCATAGCGTGCGCCGAGCTGCGGCAGCAACTCCAACACCCGTTCCAGCGACCAGCCCCTGCCCGCGCGGGCCGTGGCGATCAGGTTCTCCCGCACCGTCAGGTTCGCGAAAACGTGGCGGCCTTCCGGAACGAGCCCGATGCCGGCGCGGGCGATGCGATGCGGCGCACTCTGGCCGATGTCGCGGCCGGCAAACATGATCTGCCCACGCATCCACGGAGCGAGCCCCATGATCGCGCGCACCGTCGTGGTCTTGCCCATCCCGTTGCGCCCCATCAGCGCGACGACCTCGCCCGCAGCTAGACGTAGGCTCACGCCGTTGAGCACCCGCCCGCCACCGTAGCTTGCCTCCACGTGCAGGAGACTCAGCAGCGTCATGGCTCCCCCAGATACGCTGCGCGCACGGCGGCACTGGTGCGAAGGTCGTCGCCGGATCCGGTGGCCAGGACGCGGCCTTCCGCCAACACCGTGATTCGGTCGGCGAGGGCGAACACTGCGTCCATGTCGTGCTCCACCAGGATGATCGAGTGCGTGCCCTTGAGACTTGCGATCAGACGCACCATCGCCTTGCCTTCCGCCGCGCCCAACCCGGCGAATGGTTCGTCGAGCAACAGCAGTCGCGGATGGGTGGAGAGAGCCAGCGCCAGTTCCAATTGCCGGTGTTCCCCATGTGCCAAATCGTTCACGAGGGTGTCGGCCCGATGGCTCAGTCCGACCTGTTTGAGGATTGCGTCGGCCTCGGCCTGCATTGCATCCGAAAGCGATGCGCGCCGCCAGAATCGGTGGGCGACGCGGGCATGGGATTGGAGGCCGAAGGCGAGGTTGGCGCGGAGTGTGGCATACGGGAAGTTACTGGTGATCTGGTAGCTGCGGGAGATTCCCATGAGTACGCGGGTATGAATGGGTGTCCCGGTGATATTGCGGCCGGCAAAGGTGATGGCGCCTGCGTCGGGGCGGACCTCGCCGAAGATTTGGGACAGGAGCGTGGTCTTGCCGCTGCCGTTGGGGCCGATGATCGCGTGGAGTTCCCCCGAAGCCACAGCCAGGTCGACGCCGGCGCTGGCGGCGACGCCGCCGAAGCGCTTCACCAGCCCGGTCACGGACAGGATCGAGTCACTCACGGCGGCCCGCCACGAATGCGGCCAGGCCGCCGCGGCCAATCAGAGCGGCGGCGACTAGGAGTACGCCGAAGGCAATGCGCCAATGATCGGTCCAGCCGGACAGGACTTCGTCCAGTGCGGTGAACGCGAGCGCCCCAAGCAGGGGGCCGGAAGTGGTAGCCGCACCGCCCACCAGCACCATTGCGACCAATTCGGCAGAGCGCGGCCAGGCCATCAGCCCGGGGCTGACGTAGCCATCGTGCACGGCCTGGAGTGCGCCGGCCGCCCCGCACAGAGCGCCGCTGACGGCATAGGCCGCAAGGCGGTAGCGGCCAACGGGGATGCCTAGGGCGGTCATGCGCCGTTCGTTGGCCGCGGCGCCCTGCAGGATCGTGCCGTAGGGGGAATGAACGATCTGGTGGGAGACGAAGAGGGCAACCGCCAGCAAGGCGAACGCTAGGCCGTACAGCGTGAGGTCCGCCGGCAATGCTGCAGCAGGGATGCGCATGCCATCGTCGCCGCCATAGCGTTCCAGGGAGATCGCGGCGTAGTAGGCCATTTGGCCAAACGCCAGGGTGATCAGAATGAACGCGATGCCCCGCGTACGCAGGCTGATCGCGCCGACCATTGCGGCGGCGATGGCGCCTGCCGCGGTGGCCGCGGCAAGGTCGGCCCAAACGCTTCCGGTAAATGCTTCGGTGGCGGCGATCGCGGCAACATAAGCGCCGACGCCGATGAACGCGGCGTGGCCGAAGCTGGCGAGGCCGCAATAGCCCAGCACGAGATTGAGGCCGACACCGGCTACGGCTAGGAGCATCAGCCGCGTCAGCACAAAGGCGAGGTACGGTTGCCCACCCCAAATCGCGAGTGGGCCGGCGACGGCGAGGAGCCCCAGTAGAGCGGCGACGATCGCGATGCGGCTCATTGGCCGCGCGTGAACAGGCCTTGGGGCCGTGCGGCCAACAGCGCCGCCATGGCGACGTAGATCAGCACCGCCGAGATCGCGGGGCCGAGCGCCGATGCCGCGGCGTCATTCGTGACGTGGCGCAATACGTCCGGCAGATAGGCGCGGCCAAGGGTGTCGATCAAGCCGACGGCCAAGGCTGCCAGGAACGCTCCCCGCACCGACCCGACGCCGCCCACCACAATCACGACAAAGGTCAGGATCAGGATGCTTTCTCCCATCCCGACCTTCACGGAGACAATCGGTGCCGCCAACCCACCCGCCAAGCCTGCCAAGGCGGCACCCAGTGCGAACACACCCGTGGCAAGTGCGCCGACATTGACGCCGAGAGCTTGCAGTGTGGTCGCGTCCGTTGCTGCAGCGCGGATCCGCATGCCGGCGCGGGTGCGCCCAAACCCGGCCAGCAACACGGCGACCGCAACCCCCGCAACGAGCAGGATCAGGCGGTAGGCGGGGTATTCGATCCCGAACGGCAGGGAGACCTGCCCGGCGAGGGCGTGGGGCGGTGCAAGGGTCAGGCCGGCTGGGCCCCATACAATCCGCACCGCCTCGTTGGCGATCATCACCAACCCAAACGTGCCCAGGACCTGCTCCAGATGGCTGCGGCGGTACAGGTGGCGCAGCAGCAAGCGTTCGACAGTCACCGCCACAACGACGGTGGCGGCGACGGCCAATGCTACGCCGAGGGGGAACGAGCCGGTGCGGCCCACGAGCGTGACGGCGAAATACGCGCCCAACATGTACAGCGAGCCGTGCGCCACGTTGACGAAGTCCATCACCCCGAACACCAGCGTGAGGCCGGCGGCGATCAGGAACAGCAGTACCCCGAGCTGGGCCCCGTTGAGCAATTGCTCGGCAAGAAGGGCGGCGGTCATCGCGTCCCGGTCACTGCCCGCGGCGTGGCAAGGGCAGGCGCGGCGCTACCAGTGCATCGGGCAGTCGCCCGCGTAGGGATCGACGTTGTCGCGGTAGACCGTTTCCACGACCTTGGACGCAAACTTCCCGTCCGTGCCTTTGACCACTTCGTTCAGATAGAAATTCTGAATCGGTAGGTGGTTCTGGCCGAACTTGAATCCGCCACGCACCGACGGGAACGCCGCCTTGCGCAACGCGGCCCGGACCGCGTCCATATTGGTGACGTCGCCCTTCACCGCTTCTACCGCGCTGCGAATCAGCAGCGCCGAGTCGTACGCCTGGGCCGCATAGAACGACGGAGTGCGGCCGAACTTGGCGCGGAAGTCGGCAACGAATTTGGCGTTGGCGGGATTGTCGAGATCCGCCGCCCAAGACTGGGTGAACCGCGATCCCGTCACCAGCGGCCCGATCTGCTGCAGGTTGAGCGCGTCTATGCTGAAGGTGGAATACAGCGGAATCTTACCCAGCAGTCCTGCAGCGGCGTACTGGGTGAAGAACTGGGTGCCGTAGTTTCCGGGGAAGAACACCCATACCGCTTCGGGATTCGCAGCGCGAATCTTGGCAAGCTCGGCCGAGAAGTCGAGCTGCTCAGGGAACTGCGTCAGATCGGTCGCGACGACGGTGCCTTTGAAGCCGCGCTGCAGGCCGGTGATCATGTTCTTGCCGGCCGCGTAGTTGGGCGCCAGCACGTACAGGTTCTTTACGCCGGTGCGGTTGAGCACGTCGCCCATCGCCATCGGTGTCTGGTCGTTCTGCCACGAGGTCGAGAAGAAGTTCGCCTTGCACTGGGCGCCGGCGAGTTCGGCCGGGCCGGCGTTGGCACTGACCAGGAACACGTTGTTGTCGACTGCCGCAGGTGCGGAGGCCAACAGTACGTTCGACCAGATGAAGCCGGTCACGAACTTGGCGTGTTCCTGTTGCACCAAGCGCTGGGTCTTTTGCAGCCCTACGGCCGGGTCCTGGGCGTCATCTTCGTAGACGACCGTGATCACCTGGCCGCCCATCTTGCGGCCCATACCGTCGAGCGCGAGTTCGAAGGCGTCCTTCATGTCTTGGCCGATGGCGGCGGAGCCGCCGCTGAACGTGCTGACAAAGCCGATGGCGATGCCCTCGATCTTGCCTTGGCGGCCGAGGTTCCAACCCATCGCCACAGCGATGACAACAAGCACGATCAAGCCGATGCGCGCGCGCGCGTTCATGCGGACCAACTCCCGGAGGGCGAAAACGGAGGGCAGTCTAGCGGAATGAAACGAGAACCGCACTGCCCCCCACGCAGCGGCTACGCCCTTCGCGGATGCCATTGCAGGGGTGGGCGAGGCGGTCTAGGAATCCGGCCCATTCCCGGGATTTACCAGGAGAACTGCATGACAAACCGACTCGTTGCGTTGGCGGCTACGGCCGCGCTGGCCCTGTGTGCCGGCTCTGCGGCTGCTCAGCAGGCGGCTCCTGCGGCTCCGGCCGCGCCTGCCGCGCCCGTCTACACCCCGGTCAGCCCGACTCTGCCGGACCTGAAGGTGACGTTCACCGATCCGGCTTGGACCGGCGTTAGCCTCCCGGCCGGGCAGCAGTGCTCGCGCAACCAGGGCTCCGGCTCGACGCCGCCGCTGCGCGTGGAGAATATTCCCGCCGGCACCACCGCGATCATCCTGCAGTTCAACGACACGGACTACGCACCGTTGTCGACCAACGGCGGTCACGGTCAGATCGGCTTCACCGTGAATGCCGCCATCGCCAGCCTGCCTGCCGTGAAGGGCGAGACCGCGACCATGCCCGCCGGGGTGTTCATTGAGGCAAACAACCGCGCCAGTGGGCCGGGCTACCTGCCGCCGTGCTCGGGCGGTGCCGGGCACCTGTATTTTGCCGACGTGCTGGCCGTCTCGAAGGCCGACGGCAAGCTGCTCGCCAAGGGCCGCATCAACCTCGGCAAGTGGTAGCAGCCTAACCGTGGCTCGCGCGGCGGCAGCAGTTGCTCCGCCGCGCGGGTGATTTCGCGGGTTAGGGACTCGCGTGCGTCAACTCGGCCAGCGTGTCCAGGTAAGTCTGCGCCTGGGCGGGCGGGGCGAGGGTAACGGCCCTCTGTGCCGCGGTGACCGCGTCGTTGCTGCGACCCTGTGCTGCAAAGACGTACGCCAAATTGTTCCAAGCCTCGGGCGCGGCAGGGACCACGACGGTTGCGTGTTCGAACGCGGCCTGGGCCGCGGCAAGGTCGGCGGCGGCAAACGCTGCATTGCCAAGGCCCATCCAGGCCCGGAGGTCGTCGGGCCAGCGCGCCAGCACGGTACGATACGCGGTCACGGCTTCGCGCGGGCGCCGGGCGCGCTCGATGCCCGCGGCGGCATCCAGTGCACTCGCCTCCGTGGCCGTGACCGGAAGGCGGTCCGGTGGCAAGACGACGAGTCCCCAATACCCGCTCCGCGCCCACGTGTTCTCAAAGGTATCGAGTGGCGTGGCGAGGCGCTCCGTTGCGCCCGAGTGCAAGACGATGCGGCCGGCGGCAAGGTCGTAGCCGTACGCCACCGCATAGTGCCAGCGCGGCACAAACCCAAGGCCGAGGTTTTGGAACACGATGACGGGGTTGCCGGCGGCGAGTTCGTCCAGTAGCGCGGGCAGGCTGGTGACCGGCACCGCTACGCGCCCGTTGCGGCGCGCGGCGGCGATCATGTCCGACGCGAGGGTGCCCTCGCGGCCGGGGGTGTACACAGCGGCTGCCATAGTTGCTTGGCTGACTGGCACCCCGGCCCACGTTATCGCCGCGGCTAGGGCGGCTGGGCCGCACCAATTGTCGTCTTGTGGGAAGAACGGGACGCCGGCGATCTCGGCGCGTGGCGGAAGGGCCCCCGGGGCTGACAGTATTGCGGTGGTCTGAGGACCGGCACAGCCCAGCAATGCCGCAGTGGCGGCGACCGCTAAGAAGCTCCGGCAGGTCCGCGCTAGCGCAGCACGCAGCGGTTGAATTGGAAGATGTTGGTGTAGCAGAGCACGTCGCTGACCAGCATGACGATGACCGTCAGCAGGACCAAACCTGCCAGGCCGGCGGTATCGCCCCCAGCGGGGACGTCCGCGACTCTTCCGGCCAGCAGGTCCACCTCGGCATCCGACAATGCTGCGACCCGTGCCTGCGCTTCCACGGGCGGAACACCGAGGCGCGTGAGCCCGGCCTGCACGTCGGCGCGTCGCAGAAACGCATCGAGGCGGGCCCGCAGCGCGGCCGTGGACGGCGTACCCGCGACGCCCACCGCGTCGGTGGCAATCATCGCGGCGTGGCCCGGGTTGACGGGCAGCGTGGTGGCAAGCAAAGCGCCTGTAACGATCGCCGACACAGAGCGGCGCCAACCCTGGAAAACAACAAACCCGGCCCTACGCGGTACCGCGTATGGCCGGGTTCGAAGCACGCTCAGCACGCGGGCCACCGATCGCGCCCGCGAGTTCACGCCTTAGTGGTGACCGTGGCCGCCCTTGGAGGCCATCGGTGCGCCGCCATCGACGATCCGGTCGCGTGACTGCATCCAGCCCTTAAAGATGTACATCAGGCCGATCAGCACGAGAATCGTGGCAACCATGAAAGAGGCGGGCAAGAACAGTTCTGGCATGTGCGTTATCGCGCTCCGGATGGTTTGGCCGCCCCGTCGGGCGGCAGTGAACGTCCCACTTTCGAACATGCGGACCGGGAAATCAACGGGTCCTCGAATCCTTCGGTCAGGGACAGGGGTATTTCGCCGCTAGTCCGAGCAGAATGAGGCTTCCGGCCGTGTAATTGAGTTCATTCGGGTGGGCGCCAATGTACGCCGAGGTTGCCAGCAACAGCGCCGGATTCTCGACATCTGGCGGCAGGCAAACCAACGGCCGGATACGCTTCCAGTCGGTCAAGGACTGGTGAGCGTCCATGACGCCGATGACGAACGCCTGGCACAACTCGAACGTGAGACACACTGCGGTCAGTTCGGAGCCGCTGAAGTAGCGCGTGAGGGGGCTGGCCGCGGTCCGGGCGCCGGCTGGGCACCGATACGCGTTTTCCAGGGCGATCAGCGTAACGCTGCCAGCCGTAAACTTGAGCTGCTCCGGGTTCTTCTCGAGGAACGCCTTAACCACCGGCCACAGTGTATCGGGGGTTTGGGGCGCCGGCAGGCAGAACTGCGGGGTGAGCTGGTACCAGCCGGTCAACGTCTCATCGGCGTCGAGCAGCCCGGACAGATAGGTCCGGCACGTCACCTCGTCTTTGCAGTTCTTGACCAGGTTCTCACCGGTGTAGACCTGCCGGGCCGATGCGGACACCGCGGACACCGCAAACCACAGAATCAAGAGCGCGGCGAGGGAAAGGGTACGTTGCATGACCGGAGCCTAGACTGCCGGCACGGACGGCGGCAAGGTCATGGCACGCCGTCGGCGATGAGCCTTGCGCCGCAAGGGGTCACGGCCGACACTGGGCCCCTCTATGAACGCCAATGAGCCCAAACCGGACGCCGGGGTGCTGATCGTGCGGCCGGCGGGCGAAGTCGCGACCAAGTCGCGGCAGACGCGCGAGCGCTTCGAACAGGTACTGCGCTCCAACATACTCGACGCGCTCGCGTCGGTTGGCGCTTCGGCACGGATCAAGCGCTCCTTCGGCCGCATGACGGTGACGACCGACGCGCCCGAACTGGCGGCGGCGGCGTTGGGACGCGTATTCGGCATCGGCACGCTATCCAGCGTTGAGGGACGCTGCGCCGCCAATGCCGACGCAATCGTGGCAACCGGCACGCGGCTGTTCGCCGAGCGGGTGCGCGGGCGCCGCTACGCGGTGCGGGCGCGGCGCGTGAACTCGGAAGGGGTCTCTGGCGCCGACATCAACCGCCGCCTGGGGGCGGCGCTCAATCCGGGCGCAACGGTGGACCTGACCGATCCGGAGGTTGTGGTCCACGCGGAAATCGGCGAAAGCCGTTGCGAGTTCTTTTCCGACCGCACGCGCGGCGCCTGCGGATTGCCCCTCGGCGCGAGCGGACGAGCAGTGGCGCTGATGTCGGGCGGGTTCGACTCGCCGGTGGCGGCGTGGCGGTTGATGCGGCGCGGCGTTGCCGTGGATTTCGTGTTCTGCAATCTCGGCGGCGGCGCCTATGAGCGCATGGTGATCCAGGTCGCCAAGGTGCTGGCTGACGCGTGGAGCTACGGCCACAAGCCGCGCCTCTATGTGATCGACTTCACCGAGCCGGTCGCGGAGTTGCAACGGGTAGCGCGGCCCCAATATTGGCAGGTAGTCCTGAAGCGCCTGATGTATCGCGCCGCCACCGCGGTGGCGGAGCAGACCGGCGGTGAAGCGATCATTACCGGAGAGGCGATTGGGCAGGTGTCGTCGCAGACCCTGGCCAACCTGCGCGCCAATGAAGCTTCGACCCCGCTGCCGCTGCTGCGGCCGCTGATCGGCTGGGAAAAGACCGAAATCATCGCGGAAGCCAAGTTGATCGGAACCGCCGCCCTATCGCGCCGGGTAAAGGAATACTGCGCCATCGCGCCAGGGCATCCGGTGGTGGCGACCACCGAGGAACGAGTGGACGTCGAGGACGCCAAGCTCGATCCTGCAGTGCTGGCGCGGGCGATTGCCGCGCTGCGAGTTCATGACTTGCGGGCGCTGAAGGTGAGCGAGTTGAGCGCCGCCTACGTGTTCAAGGACACGATCCCAGCCAACGCAGTGTTATTGGATTGCCAGCCCGAGCCGATGTTCCAGGCATGGCATGTGCCCGGGGCAGTGCACCGTGACCCCCTGGCGATTCTCGACGACTACAGGTCGCTCGACAAGAATCGCACGTACGTCGTGTATTGCACCCACGGCATGCAGTCGGCGGGCGTCGCGGAAGTATTGCAGCAGTCGGGCTTCGAGGCCTACGCGTTCGACGGCGGGATCGCCGCGCTCAAGCGCTATATCGATGCGCGAGGGCCGGCCGGCTAGGCCAGCCCGTCCAGCGAGGTCACCACTCGCCCATCCCAAGGTTCCGCCGATACGACTGGTTCGCCCGGACGCTGCACGCGGACGGCCGCAAGCCCCGCGGCCCGTGCCGCCGCGAGTTCGCCGGTGTGATCCGACAGGAACGTGATCGAGCCCGGCGCTTCACCAACCGCTGCCGCAATCCGGCGATACGACTCCGCTTCGAGCTTGCCGCCCGAGGTCGTATCGTAATGCCCGGCAAGATACGGCAGCAGATTGCCGGCGGTGGAGTGGCCAAACAGCAACTTCTGCGCCGCAACCGAACCGGACGAATACACGTAGGTGGGAATCCCGCGCGCCTTCCATGTGCGTAGCGCGTCGGCGGCGTCGGCGAATACCACGCCGTTGATCTCGCCGGATTCATATCCGCCGCGCCAAATCAGTCCCTGCAGTGCCTTGAGCGGAGTGACCTTCCGGTCCTCGTCGGACCAGCGCAGCAGCGTCTGCACTGCTTCGCCATCGGTCATCGTGGGATCGCCGGCAAGCACTGCCGCTTCGCGCACCAGCGCTGCGACGGCCGGCATCTCGGCGTTCGCGCGGGTGAACGTAGCAAGCCGTGCGCGCGCGAACGGGAACAGCACGTCCTTCACGAACGCGATCGGCGTCGTGGTGCCCTCGACGTCGATCAGAATGGCGCGGGGTGCGGCGGTCACTCGCCGTACGGCGGGAAGGTCGCGGCGATCTCGGCGCCCGTGAACTTGGCCACCCAGCCATCGGGATTGGTGAATAGGCGGATCGCCGTGAACAGCGGCGCAGGGCCCATGTCGAACCAATGGCGGGTGCCGGCGGGTACGCTGATAAGGTCGCCGCGTTCGCAAATCACCTGGTACACGCGTTGGCCGAGGTGCAGGTAGAACGAGCCGGAACCTTCCACGAAGAATCGTACTTCGTCTTCCGCGTGCTGGTGTTCTTTGAGGAACTTGGCGCGGGCCTCGGCGCGGTTGGGGGCGTCCGGGACCATGCGCACCACGTCGGCCGCCTGGTACCCCTTCTCCGCGCGCAGGCGGGCGATCGGCGCTGCGTAGGCCTTGAGCACCTCGTCCTGGCCGTCGCTTGGCTTCAGCACCTGCGCTGCCTGCCAGCGGGCGAACAGGATGCCTTCGGCGCCGAGCGCGTTGATGATTCCGGCTTCGTCGGTGACGACGCGCTCGGGCTTGGCCGGGGCATCGTCGCGGTAGATGCGTACTTCGCTCATCGTTCGATTCTCATTCGCTCCAGTTCACAACCCATCAGGAACTCCAGTGCCTCTGCGTGGCGCAGGGCATCGGTCATGGTGCGGCCCCAAGCGTAAAGGCCGTGGCCCGCCAGCAGATATCCGAAGAAGGGGCCGCGGCCACTGAGGCGCGCCGCGGCAAGCTCGGCCATGGCGGTCATGTCTTGGCCGTTCGCCAAGATCGGCACCAGGACCCGGGCATCGTGGGTGCGGATGCCATCTAGCGCTTTCAACAACTCGTATCCGTCCAGCACCACCTCGCGCTCCGCAACGGCAAGCCGCGACAGCACCGTGGCGTTGTGGGAATGCACGTGCACGATCGCCCCGATGCGTGAGTCGGCGCGGTAGCGCTCCGCGTGCAACAGCACTTCGGCGGACGGAGGACGTGAACCGGCGACCTGGTTGGTCGCTAGGTCGTACGACAGCACGTCGGGGGCGGCGAGGGCACCCTTGTCCATCCCAGACGCAGTGATAGCGATCGTGCCAGCGTCGATACGCAGCGACAGGTTGCCGGCAGTGGCGGGCGTCCACCCGCGCGCGGCGACAAGGCGGCCGGCGGCCACGATTTGCTCAACGGCGGCGGTGGGCGTCATGCTGCCAAGCGCGCGGATGTGACGATGGCAACGTCGGCGGCGGCCAGTTCGCGGCGTGCGGCGGCAGCGGACCCGTTCAGGTCGATGGCGCGGCAGCCGTCCTCGATCACAGTAGCCGCGAAGCCTTCGCGACGGGCGTCCAGCGCCGACCACTTGACGCAGAAGTCGAAGGCCAGGCCGCACAGGTAGATGTGGCGGAAGCCGCGGTCGCGCAGATAGCCCGAGAGGCCGGTGCACGTGGCGTGGTCGTTTTCGAAGAACGCCGAGTAGGAATCAATGCCCGGCCGGAAGCCCTTGCGGACGATCAATTCGGCATGGCGCAGGTCCAGGCCGGAGTGGAATTCGGCGCCTCGGGTACCTTGGACACAGTGGTCAGGCCACAGCACTTGCTCGCCGTAGGCGGCCAGCGCGGTATCGTAGGGCCGCTTGCCGGGGTGGGCGGACGCAAACGAGGTGTGGCCGGGCGTGTGCCAGTCCTGGGTGAACACCGCGTGCGGGAAACGCTCCGCCAAGCGGTTGGCGAGCGGCACGATTTGGTCGCCGCCGGGGACCGCCAGGGTACCGCCGGGGCAAAAGTCGTTTTGAATGTCCACGACCAGGAGCACATCGTCCTGGCGGAAGGCGAGATCGGCCAATATCGGCTCCCCCAAAAGGTCGTCGAGGGCAATATATACGCCGGTTCGGTACTGGCGAATCCAGGGCCTGCGCGGGTTCGTCACAGGAACGCCACTTGCCCGAACCCCATGTATTCCCATATAAGGCCCTAGGATTTCCTCACATTTTCCCGGCAGGACCCAGTGCAGTTCCGCAATATTGCGATTATTGCCCACGTCGACCATGGCAAGACCACGCTGGTCGATGCTCTTTTGAAGCAGAGCGGCACGTTCCGCGCCAACGAGAAGGTGGCGGACTGCGCGATGGATTCGAATGAGCTGGAGCGAGAGCGCGGGATTACCATTCTGGCCAAGTGCACCTCCATCGAGTGGAAGGGCACCCGCATCAACATCGTCGACACGCCGGGCCACGCCGACTTCGGCGGTGAGGTCGAGCGCATCTTGTCGATGGTGGACGGCGTGGTGGTCCTCGTGGACTCCGCGGAAGGCGTGCTGCCACAGACCAAGTTCGTGACCGGCAAGGCGCTGCGCCTTGGCCTGCGTCCGATCGTGCTGGTTAACAAGATCGACCGCCCGGACGCGCGCCCGGACGAAGTGCTGGACGAGATCTTCGACCTATTTGTGGCTTTGGACGCGAACGAGCAGCAGCTCGATTTTCCAGTGCTCTACGCGTCGGGTCGCCAAGGCTGGGCCGATCCGTCGCTCGAAGGCCCGCGCAAGGACCTGGGTCCGCTGTTCGATCTCATTCTGAAACACGTACCGGAACCGACGATCGAGCCGGGCGACCAGTTCCGCATGCTGGTGACGACCCTCGAATACGACGCATTCTTAGGCCGCGTGCTGACGGGGCGCATTTTGTCGGGCAGCGTAAAACCGAACTCGACCCTGAAGGGCCTGTCGCAGGACGGCAAGCAGGTGGAAACCACCCGCGTGACCAAACTGCTGGCGTTCCGCGGGCTGGAGCGCACCGGCGTACAGCTGGCGGAAGCCGGCGACATCGTTGCGCTGGCCGGGTTCAAGACCGCGACCGTTGCCGACACCGTATGCGACTTGAGTGTTACCGAAGCCATCCCTTCCCACCCGGTGGACCCGCCGACCTTGGCGGTGAACTTCTCGGTCAATGACTCACCCCTCGCTGGCCAAGAAGGCGACAAGGTCACCAGCCGCGTGATCCGCGCCCGTCTATTGCGCGAGTCCGAAGGCAACGTGGCGATCCGCATTCGCGAGAACGACGACAAGGATTCGTTCGAAGTCGCGGGCCGCGGCGAATTGCAGCTCGGCGTGCTGATCGAACAGATGCGCCGCGAGGGCTTCGAGCTTTCGGTGAGCCGCCCGCGCGTGCTGTTCCGTACCGATCCGCAGACCGGCCAGATGCTTGAGCCGATTGAGGAAGTCGTGATCGACGTCGACGAGGCCTACCAGGGCACCGTCGTTGATAAGCTGTCGCAGCGCCGCGCCGAACTTCAGGAAATGAAGCCGTCGGGCGCCGGCAAGTCGCGCCTGGTGTTCTTGGCGCCGACGCGCGGGCTGATCGGTTACCACGGCGAGTTCCTCACCGATACGCGCGGCACCGGTGTGATGAACCGCATCTTCCACAGCTACGGCCCGCACCGCGGTCCCATCACCGGCCGCCGTGCCGGTGCGCTGATTGCGAACGGCGCCGGATCTGCGGTTGCCTACGCCCTGTTCAACCTGGAGGCGCGCGGCCCGCTGTTCATCGATCCGGGCGTCCTGGTTTACGAAGGCATGGTGATCGGCGAGCACACGCGCGAGAACGACCTCGACGTGAACCCGCTTAAGGGTAAGCAGCTCACCAACATCCGCACGCACAGCCACGACGAGAACATCCGGCTGACGCCACCGCGCCGGATGACGCTGGAGCAGGCGATCACTTACATCGAAGAAGACGAGCTGGTGGAAGTGACGCCGAAGTCGATCCGGCTGCGCAAGCAGTTCCTGGATCCGAACGCCCGCAAGCGGACACGCCGTCAGGCGGCTGAGGCCTAGGCCTCAGCCTTCCTGGGGCCGTCGCTGCAGGGCGCGCGACGCCGCGCCCATGGTCGCCGAAATGATGTCCCATTCGGCGCGGATCAGCCGCGCGGTGCGGCGCCAGTTCAATTCACTGGTCGCTTCCAACGGCCGGCCCGCCAACGCACGGTAACGGGCGAGCGCCCGATCCGCGGAATGCTTGGTTGAGAACTGCTCGGCAGAGCGGCGCGCGCCGGCAGCAAGGCTGCGGGCGTTGCGGCTGCCGCTGGTTACCCAGGTTAGTGCCTCGACGAATGCAGCAAGGTTAGCGCCGGGCACCAAGCGGCCATTGACTCGGTCGCGTACGACATCGCGGACGCCGGAGGCGTCGATGGCGACCACCGGCACTCCGGCAGCCATCGCTTCGGTCAACACCATGCCCTGGGTCTCGCTGGTGGAGGCAAACGCGAACACGTCCATCGCCTTGTACGCGCTGACCAGCAGGGACGCCTGGAGCGTACCGGCGAAGCGCACGCGATCCAGTGCGCCCGCGCGCCAGAATTCGACCGCCATGTCCTCGCGCGCACTGCCGTCGCCGACCACCAGGGCGTAGGAGTTCGGCTGGGCGGCCAGGAATCCGGCCATCGCCTGCGCAAGGAAGCGCGGGTTCTTCTCTTCGGCTAGGCGGCCGACGTGGCCGACCACGGTGGCGCCCAACGGAATGCCGACCGCAATCCGCAAACCGTCGCCGCTGCCGCCTTCGAAGTCCGCGAGATCCACGCCGGTCGGGACCACCTGGATGGGAACCTTCACCTGACGATTCTGCAGCAGGTCGGCGATGCTCTTCGACGGCGCAAACACTTCACCGCTGAGGTTCGCGTAATTGGTCGAGAGCCGAACCACGAACCGCTTGAGGGTATCCGAGTCCCCCGGAACGTAGTGGGTGTAGTGCTCGTAGAGCGTGTGGTGGGTGAACACCAAGGGTACTCGCTGGGTGCGCGCGAGCCGCACCGCGGTTGCGCCGAGCAGGAACGGATGGTGTGAATGGACGATGTCGGGGGCAAACGCCGCGACCGCCCGCAGCACATGCTTGGGCGTGGCCAAAACCACGGAAAAGTCGCTGCCGTTGAAGTTCTGAATCGCGCGGACACGGATCACGTCGGCGTCGCTTTCGGCGGCGCCGTCGAACATCGGTGCCACGACCAGCACACGGTGGCCGCGGCGCCGGAACTCTTCCGTGAACCCGTGAACGGACCGGGCCACGCCGCCGACGTGTGGCGCATAGGTGTTGGTGACCATCAGGATGTTCATCGACGCATCCTTTGGCCTGCGTTCAGCCCCGGCCGATCAGACGTTCGGCGCGGGCATCGGCGGCGTCGAGCCCTTCCCGTACGCGGTCCTGCCATGCCGGATAGTCTTGCGCACCAAGCCCGGCCGGAACGCGAATGGGTTCGCCCACCGCCAACGCAACGCGCGAGAACAGGCGCGGCATTTCCATCAGGTCCCACCGCTGGGAATTGATGCGCCGGCGGCTCGCCGCTACGGAGACGGGCAGCAGCGCATAGCCCAGGTCGGATGCCATTTCGACCGCGCCCGATTTTGGCACGTGGTAAGGCCCGAGCGGGCCGTCGACCGCCACCGCGCCGGCGCTGTAGCCGGCCAATGCATCGCGCATCAGATCGCGCGAGCGCTTGCCGCCCTTGTGCGGCAGCAATTCACAGGCGTACCCGAACCGGCGGCAAACCTCGGCGATCACTTGGCCGCGGAACGAGAGGCTCGCAAAGGCGCACGCTCGGCGACCGCCCAATAGCGGAAACAAGGGCGGGTACTTGCCGTGCCAAAACACCGCGATCACCCGCTCGCCCGCTGCGAGCCGGTCGTCGAGTTTGCGGGCATCGCTCAGGTCCTTGCGCCACGTCGCGTGGCGGAGCGCCATCACAAACGCCACGCACGTACCCACGAGTCGCGCCAACCCGGCGAATCGCAGCGATTGCGGGGCCACCCGTTCAGCCACGCTGACGGCAACGGATCGGGCGGGTTCGGGTAGAGTGGTTTCGCTATCCATTGGGTCCAGTCTCACGCGACCCGGCACCCGGTCCGGCGCACCTGGTCTCGGTTGCGCAAGTGCGGATTTCAGCGAAGGACGAGCAGGCGAGTGGCCGCGGTAACCGGCGGCACGATCCAACGGGATGCAAACGCAGGCAGACCGAGGGGCTTCAGCAGCATCTTGATCGCCGAATCGGTTGGGAAATGGTCTCGGGCCAGGTCGCGGATGCGCTCCCGGTAGGCGGCGTAGTCGCTGGCATCAAACTTCCGCCCCGGGTTGCGAGCCTGGAACACGTACTTGAATGCCAAGTATCCGTCCTGCGAATCGATTTCCGCCATCTCTGCCAGCAGGGCGCGGAGTACCGCCGCGCGGCCTGTTCCCTCCACGGCGCGGTAACGCTCGAATGCGTGGAAGAAGTGTTTGTAGTGGCGCACCTCGTCACTGCGAATGTTGTTGGCAATGAGCTTAAGGACCGGCTCGTCGGTCGAGTGGGCAAGCATCCGGTAAAAGGATGCTGTGCCGGTCTCGACCACGCACCGCGCGGCCATCTCAAGGGCCCGGGTTGAAGCCAACAACTCCGGCGCGCACAGGGGGCGATAGGCGACCAGGAACTCTTCGTACGTTCGGTCCCAATCGAATTCCGGCCAAACCGCCTTCACGTAGCGCTTTAACGCTTCGCCGTGCTGCAACTCCTCAGGTTCCCAACTTTCGAGGAGCCACGTCGCAAGTTCGACATCGTCGGCGAAGAAGCCTGCCAGGCTGCGCGTAAATAGGTCCGACGTGATTTCGACGAATGACGCCGAGGCGATCACGAAGAACAGTTGCTCGTCGCCATGAACGGCATCGCGGTTGATCTGGTCGTAGGGGATGTGGTCAACCGACCAATTCGCCGCGCCAGGATAGTCGAGCCGTTGGGCCATCTTGGGGGCGATGTCACCAGTCTGAGGGGATTGCTGCAGTCTCCTGCTAGATGGGGGCGAAGTCCAGAGGCGCAAGGGCTAGTGGCGATTCTTGCGTTGGCCTTACGCCTCCCCACGCAGCAGCGGCCTCGCGCACCGTGGAAAGTACTGGCCCTCAGCACAATAGTGCTGGTAATCGTGCCGCGGCCGCGTCGCTCGGATTGCGTGGGTTCGGAGTAGGTCGTGCGTCTGCTCGTAATTGAAGATGACGGCCCGATTGCGGCGGCCCTGAGCGCCAGCTTGCGGGCAGCTGGGTTCGCGGTGGATGTGTTTGACCAGATAGGTGATGGCGAGGCCGCGCTCCATGGCTTTTCGTATGACGCCCTGGTGCTCGACCGTCGCCTCCCGGACGGAGACGGATTGGATTTGGTCTCGCGCTTGCGCGCGGCCGGGCGGACCATTCCAATTCTCGTACTGACGGCCCGGGACGCCACCGAAGACCGGGTGTCGGGTCTTGATCGCGGCGCCGACGACTACATGGTCAAACCGTTCGAGACGTCAGAACTTCTGGCGCGGATCCGCGCCCTGTTGCGCCGTCCGGGGTCGGCCTTAGGCGTGGTGTTGCAGGCCGGCGACATCTCGTTGCAAACCGCCGCAAAGGAGGTCCAGGTCGGGGGCCGCCCGGTGCAACTGTCGCGGCGCGAGATCGGCCTGCTCGAGGAATTGATGCGCAGCCTCGGACGCGTCGTGCCGAAAGGCGTGTTGGAAGAGCGCCTCTATGGGCTCGGGGAAGAGGTCACCTCCAACTCGATCGAGGTGCTCGTGCATCGTTTGCGCCGCAAATTGGAGACGGCGAACGCGACGGCACAGGTGCATACCGTTCGCGGCGTCGGGTATTTCCTGGCTGATCGAACCTGATGCACCCGGAACAGGCACCGAAACGCTATTCGCTGCAAGGGCGTCTGGCGCGGCGTCTGGGCATTCTGTTTCTGGGCAGCGTCATGCTGATCACGCTAGGACTGTTCGTCAGTGCGTTGGGCACCTTCACGGTGTTCGGCGAGGCGACATTGCTGCAGGACGCGCGGCGCCTCGCCGAAGTGATGAAGCAAGAGCCCGCTGCGATTGAGCGCGTGGCCGAAACGCTGCGGGCCAGCGGGGTTCACTTTGCGGTCGAGATCGAGCCGGGCACCCCGGTCTTGATGTCGTCGATGCCCGATGCGGTGTGGTTGTGTGCCCTGCCGGTGGGTGCCGTGTTGCCAACGTACTTTCGTGGCGCCGCCCCCAACGGCGTAGAGCAGGTTGGCCTGATCACGCGGTTGGATGGGCTGTGGATTCGCATCGCCGAGCCAAGTCAGAGCAGCGAGGCGTTTGTGGAGATGGTGTTCCACGAGTACTTGCTCGATTACCTCTGGGTCATCGTGGCATTCGCCGCAGTGATGATGGTGGTTGGGCAAATAACAATCTCCCGTGCATTCCAATCGGTACGGGCAATCTCGCAACAAGCCATGGCGATTGAGCCCCCGGCGGCCAACGTCCGGCTCTCCAGCAACGATGTGCCTTCGGAGCTATGGCCGACCATTGCCGCCCTCAATGGGGCTCTGGATCGTCTGGAACGGGGATTCATCATGCAGCGCGAGTTCTTGGCGCACGCAGCGCACCAACTGCGGACGCCGTTGGCGGCCCTGGGCGCGCGCGTAGACGATCTGCAGGCCGGCTCGGCCGAGGCCGCCGCCGCGGTGCGCGGTGACGTGCGGCGCCTCAGCCGGTTGGTGAATCAGTTGCTGAAGGTGGCCCGGTTCGATCTGGATGCCATCGACACGCAGCGCCGCGCCGATCTGCACGAGATTGCCGAGGAGGCCGTGGCCATGCTGGCGCCCGTGGCGGTCAATCGCGGGCGCTCGCTGGCGCTCATCCGCGCAAATCGACCGGTGATGGTGCGCGGCAATGCCGCTGCAATCGGCGACGCCCTTACCAACCTGATCGAAAATGCTCTGGAGCACTCCCCGCCGGGAGGAGAAGTTGAGGTTGAGGTTGCCGCCGACGGCGCGGTGCGAGTCCTAGATCGCGGGCCAGGAATGCCCGCCGAATTTCATGAGCATCCGTTCCAGCGCTTCTGGCGCGGCTCCGACAGCCGATACGCGGGTGCGGGACTGGGTCTTTCGATTGTGTCGGAGGTGGCGCGTCAGCACGGCGCCAACGTAACGGTTGAGCAACGGCCAGGCGGCGGCACGATCATTGGCATCCGCTTTCCGCGCTGGCTCGGTTCGCAACGGAACGTGGGCGCGCCCGGGAATTCCGATGGGCAACCCGAGGGCCAACCAGGGACTTGAAGCGAAACGGGGAGGCTATCGCCTCCCCGTCGGTCATTCGCTGGGAACCTCGTCCGGCTTATCGCCTTCCGCCGGTTCCACCGGAGATCCAGTGCGCCGCGCTTCGACCGCGTCGCGCTGGGCCTTCAGCTTCGCTTCTTTCTTCTGGGTCTTCTTGCGATCACGTTCCAACCGTTCGTGCCGGTAATTCGGTGCTCGGGCCATGCTTCCTCGTTGGTGCGGCGCGGTTCAGAAATTCGGGCTTGTGGCCCCCGAAGTCGGCCTGGCGGTTCCCGGTGTGGCTCGGCTTTGCGCCATCACCGCGACGCTTGTGCGCGTGCACCGTAGCATCGCCGTTGCCGTCAGCACGAGCCTGGTGGCCGTTTGGCGCGCCGCCGTTGCGATGGTTACGGCCCTGGCGCTGCTGCTGGTTGCTATTGTTGCGGTGCGGGCGTTGGCCGCGGCGCTGGCCCTGGTCGTCTGACGATGGAACGTACGCCGGGGCCGATCCGATCGGGGCCGAGACCGTGCCCATAACCGCAATCGGGCGCCGGGTCAGGCGTTCGATGCTGCGCAACAGCGAGCGTTCGGCACCGTCGCACAGGGAGATCGCAATACCCGACGCGCCGGCGCGCGCGGTGCGGCCGATGCGGTGCACGTAACTCTCCGGCTCGTTGGGCAACTCGTAGTTGATGACGTGGCTAACGCCCGGCACGTCGATGCCGCGGGCGGCCAAATCGGTGGCAACCAGCACGCGGGCGTGGCCGTTGCGGAATGAGTCGAGGGCCCGTTGGCGCTGGCCCTGGCTCTTGTCGCCGTGAATGGCTTCGGCGCGCACGCCGGCCTTCACTAGTTGTTCGGCGACGCCGTTGGCGCGGTGCTTGGTGCGGGTGAACACGATCACCTTGGCGAAGTCAGCGCTCTGCAACAGATCGTTCAGAGCGGCGCGCTTCTTGGTCGCCTCCACCATCACGACGTGCTGCTCAATCCGGTCTACGGTCGGCGCCAGAGGCGTGACTTCGACGCGCACCGGGTCCTTGAGCAACTGGCGTGCAAGGTCCTCTACCGCCGACGGCATGGTGGCCGAGAACAGCAGGGTCTGGCGCACCTTCGGCAACATTCCAGCGATCTTGCGCACGTCGTTGATGAAACCGAGATCGAGCATGCGGTCGGCTTCATCGAGGGTGAAGTGCGAGATCTGGGTGAACTGCACGGCGCGCTGGTTCACCAGGTCCAACAAGCGGCCCGGCGTGGCCACGACGATGTCGCAGCCGCGCTGCAGTTCCTGGATCTGCGGCCGGATGCCGAGGCCGCCCACGACCACGACCGTGCGGACCGGCATGCCACGCGCGAACGAGCGCAGCGCTTGGCCAATCTGCATGGCTAATTCGCGGGTGGGCGACAGGATCAGGGCGCGCGGTAGGCGGCGCTGATGCTGGCCGGGTACTACTTGGGTAAGGTGCTGGAGGATTGGCAGGCCGAACGCGGCGGTCTTGCCGGTGCCGGTTTGGGCGATGCCGAGCATGTCTTTGCCGGCGAGGAGCTGGGGAATTGCCTGCACCTGGATCGGCGTCGGGGTTTCGTACTTGAGGGCAGTGAGGCAACGAAGCAACGGCTCGGCAATGCCGAGCGAAACAAACGTGGTGTCGGTCAAGTAAAGTCTTTCTGCGCCTGCCAGCCATAGCGGCGGCAAGTTGCGCGTGACTGCCGTCCACGCGCTATCGGACGACTAGGGATTTAAAGGGGTTGCTCGTGATGAGGCGCATGAAATGCGCCTAGCGCGATCGCGAGTTGCACGGGGTATATGGCCCTTTATCCCCATGGTGTCAATGAGTTCGGTGCCGCAGCCCCTTGCCGCAGGCCGGACTCAGCGCATCCGCAACTCTTTGAGGTAGTCCACCAACTGACTATCCGGGCGGGGCGGGGGGCGTCCTGCGTTCAACCCGGCCGGGGGATTAACGAACGTGAATTGCCCGACCGGGCGGTGGTCCGCCACGTCGATCACCCATGCCCGGCACACCGATTCGACGGCCTTTCGACCGTCATTGTGGCCACCCACGTCTTGGGTGCCGCACACCATTCCGATCAGAGTGCCGACCTCGCTTGGATTGGTGGCGCGCATCGGCATCGGCAGCTTTGCCTGGATCGCGTCGACCCGGCGGGTGGCCATGTCGACGACCACAACCTTGGCGCGGAAGTTCGCGATTCCCGTCGGGATGGTTCCCGCACGCGCGCGCTCCAACTGCTGCAGGTACCCCGGCAAAACCTCAGCAAATGGGCCGGTCACCGGGTCGGGCAAGAACTGGTAGGCAACCGCCCCGCATCCAGCCAGGGCCGCCACGGAAGCCATCGCCACCAGCCACCGCCGGCGCATCACGGCCGCCCCGCAGCAAGGCTTGCGGTTTGCTTACGTATGGTTGCGCAGGCCAATCCGGCATCTATCCCGGTTCACGAATCGCACTAGGCTTTTCTAGCACCCAGCTAGCGTCCTTCCGGCGCCCGAGCATGCAACGGAAAGACCTAGCATCGGATCACTACACCCCAGGGAGGGGGACATGAATGCGCAAACTTAGCACGGTATTGATGGCTAGTGCCGCCGCTGGCCTGCTGGCTTCGGTTAGCTGGCCTGCTCTCGCCGCCGACGTAACCAAGACCCGTCTGGAAAACGCCGACGGAGACGCAAACAATTGGATTACGTGGGGCCAGAACTACCAGAATCATCGTTACTCACGGTTGGCCCAGATCAACACCAACAATGTCGCCAACCTGAAGGTCGCGTTCTCGGTGCCTCTCACCGCGGGCCTAGATGGAATTCCTTCCGCGACGGCGAACCTAGAAATCACGCCGCTGGTCGACGACGGCATGATGTTTCTGCAGACCGTGTTCGGCTTGACCTACAAGATCGACGTAAACCGCGGGAACCGGGGAATCGTTCTGTGGAAGAATGATCCGGGCGTGAACAAGGAGGCCGAAAGCGCCTATTACGTTCGCGGCAACGCGCTTTGGGGCGACAAAGTGATCGCCAACATCATCGACGGCCGCGTGCTGTCGATTAGCCGTAGCACGGGCGAGACCGCGTGGGAAAAGCAGGTGGCGCGCACGACTTTGGGCTACGAGAATTTGCCAGGTGGTCCGGATGCCAAGCACTTCGTCGCCGGCGAGAAGTTCACCGCGGCGCCGATCGTGGTCGAAGGCAAGGCACTGGTCGGACAGTCGGCGGGCGACTGGGGGACCCGCGGTTGGCTCGCGGCGATCGACACGGAGAACGGGAAGGAATTGTGGCGTACGTACACGATTCCCGCAAAGGGCGAGCCGGGTCACGAGACTTGGAAGGATGACCACAACGCTTGGCGCACCGGCGGCGGGGCGCTCTGGACGACCGGCGCCTACGATCCCGCACAGCGCGTGACGATCTGGGGAACCGCCAACCCGGTCCCGATGTTCGACGTGGAGTTCCGTCCCGGCGATAACCTGTTCACCGACAGCGTCGTCGCTTTCGACATCGATACTGGAAAAATGAAGTGGTATTTCCAGTACGTGCCCAACGAAGGCTGGGACTACGACGAGAACGGCACCCACATGCTCTACGATCTCGACATCGGCGGGCAGCCGCGCAAGGTTGTAGGCCACTATGGCCGAAACGGTTTTTACTATCAGATCGACCGCACCAACGGTCAGTTCATCAATGCCAATCAGTACACATATGATTTGAACTGGACCAAGGGGATCGACCCGAAGACTGGCAAGCCGGCGGAATACGATGCGACCAAAGCGGTCCAGACATATGTCCCCGCGGCACAAATCACTCGCGCTACCGGCTTAAACCGCCAGCTGGTTTGCCCGACCGCTACGGGAGGCGTGCGGTGGCAGCCTACCGCCTACAATCCGTCCACCAAGATCGCTTATGCCGGGAGCCAAGAAGGTTGCTCTGCCAATGGTGTAGCGGTTGAGGCTCCAGTCGGCCCCGCGGGTGGCAACCCGAAGGGCGCCGGACAGGTGTATACGGCGGGTGGCGGAACCAATGTTCCTCCCGGCGTATATATTGCTGGGTCGATCACTGCCGTCGACGTGACCACCAACAAGATCATTGCGAAGCAGCGGTTGGACTACTCCAACCTCTCGGGCGTGATCGTCACGGCAGGCGGGCTCGTCTTCTCGGGCAACCAAGACGGCTCGGTTGTGGCGTACCACGAACGTACGCTTGCGCCTCTGTGGACGTTCTATACCGGCGCGGTCATCAAGGCGCCGGCGATCACGTATGCCGTGGGCGGCAAGCAGTACATTGCCATTGTTGCGGGTGGTACGGCGGTCGGCCCGAATCCGGATCGGGGAATCATGGACCGCGATGCCCAGCTATGGGTATTCAGCCTATAACATGACTCATTGCGCGGGGGCGGCCTCATCCGCCCCCGCGTTTCTATGATGGATCGGGTGATGAAAGTGCAGTTGCGTCGGTTCTTCTGCCGCGGCGCCTCGCTGGCGGTGATCGCTTTCGGTATCCTCCTCGCCGGCTCGGCGGCGGCTCAGGATGTCGATCAGGGCAAACGTGTCTTCTCAAACACCGCTGCGTGCACGCGGTGTCACGGCTGGGCGGGCAACGGCGCGCCCGAGGGCCCCGGCTATCCGACTGGTGCCGACCTGCGCAACTCGAAGCTTGAGCGCGCGGACATGAAAGAGGTGATCCAGTGCGGGCGCGCTGGTTCGGAGATGCCTTCTTTTGCCCGCTCGGCGTGGAGCACGCTCAAGTGCTTTGGCATGACGGCTGCGGACGTGGGCAACATGAAGCCCGTTCCTGACGGAGCACAGATTGGCGACGCCCAAATTGAGGCGTTGCTCGATTACCTTTACGCCAAAGTCGTCGGCAAACCCCGTGCGACCAAGTCCGACTGCGAAGAGTATTTCGGCGCCGCCGCACCGCGCTGCGCCGCACTCTGATTGAATTGGCGATGATGTACCGCGCCGCGTGGTTCTCTCGGCGGGTCGTGCAGGCCATCGCTCTTGGCATCGCGCTCGGTGGGGCCCTATGCGCCGGGACTGCCTTCGGCCAGGGGGTTCGTGAGGCCAAGCCCTCGATCTGGGACCTGGAGCCGCTCGGCCGGCACGTGGCCGAATTGCCGTACACGCAGTTCACGGAATTTGCGTGTGGCACCAATGGCGGGCCGCCCTCAACGCCCCTCGCCGGGTGGTGGGAGTACCGGAGATGCGCGTCCGAAGGCGAAACGGGCCTGCGCGAGGTGTTCTTCCGGTACGACGACGAAGAGGTGTACTGGGCACTCGCCAACGACCTCAATCCTGGCGTGTTCGGTGGGACACTCGTGTTCAGCTACCCGGTGTTAGTGTCGGCACTCTTCACCGATGATGGGTTCCTGGCCGGCCTGCGAATTGTCACTGACCCCCGCACGGACGCCGAAATGCGGCGGCGTGCGGCCACACTGCTCAACTTCTTCGTCTCACAGTTCTCGCGCCTCGCCTTTGCGTGCGAGAAGTTGCCCGCCGCCGACGATGAAACGCCGGCCGGCGCCGAATTCATCAAGGACCGGTGCGTTGGTGACGGCGAGGCACGTCGCGTGACGATTTCGGCCAACTACTATCGGAAGGCCGGTCAGTTCGCCTACGACCCCTGGGCCCAAGGCCTCACCGCGACGACCGGCCAGTTCTGGAGCGAGACGCGGTTTCTCGAATTGCTGACTTCGGCGATCCCAGACCGTGCGGCGACGGCCGCGCGCTACGAGAACTGGCGCCCGGAACCAGCGGCGATCGTCGTGAAGGCACGCAACTGCCCCGGCTGCGATTTTCGCGAGGGTGCGTTCAAACGTGCCGATTTGCGTGGCGCCAACCTTGAGGGCGCAAACCTCGCCGGTGCGAATCTACATGGAGCGATTCTCGCCGGGGCGAACCTCCGCTACGCAGACCTGAGTCGAGCCAACTTGAACCGCGCCGACCTCAAGCGCGCCGACCTGACCGGAGCGAAGTTGCCCGAGATCATGGCGTACGAGACGCACTTTGACGGCGCCACTGCGGTCGGCGCCAGTTTCGTTGCTTCGTCGATGAAGCGCGTCGAGTTCCTGAGCGCCAACTTGGCGGGTGCAGACCTTACCCAAGCGGACATGACCGAGGCGCGGCTTGGTTCGGCCAACCTGACCAATGCGCTCCTCTACAATACTTGGCTCTACAACGCACGTATGCAGGGCACCAGATTCTCGGGCGCCGAACTCGACACCGTCGTGATGTATGGGGCTCTCCTCAATGGTGCAGATTTCTCGGCCGCGAACCTCGTGCGTGCGGATTTGAGCCAGGCGGACTTGCAGGGAGCCAACTTCACGGGTGCGAACCTTCGCGACGCACTGCTCACCGGCACCAAGTTACTAGACGCTCGGTTTGACGGAGCCTTCGTCGCTGGCGCGAAGTTCCCGACGGGGTTCGATCCGGGAAAACCGGCGCAATAGCGCTCGATCAAGTCCGGTAGGGCGCAAACACCGCCTCGCCGCCGAGCCAGCGTTCGATGGCGGTGGCATCCTGCAGGATCAACGCCACCGCCTGAGTCATCTCCACCGGAATCGCCTGCGCCTGTTCGTGTTCGAGGGCCATCGTAGTCGCATGGGTGATGGCCTTCGACACCGTGCGCGGCCAAGCAAAGCTCGTCACCGGCGGCAACGCGGCGCTGTCCCCACACGTCAGGGCTTCCTCGCACCAGTCGGCGTTGAACGACGTGTGGGCGCGGCACGCGCGCGGGCGCTGCGCATAGATCGAGCACGCGCCGTCGCGCAGGAGCGGGCAGGGGATGCGGCGGTCCAGCCGCTGGGCCGGCCGCAGCCCGGCAGTCACCGGCGCCGCCGTCAGCAGGCTCCGCTTCAGGTCCGCCGCGTCCTGCAGGTGTTCGGCGATCGCCACCGCCTCCAGCACCGTGACCTGCACGTTGACGTGGCAGCAGAACGAACAGCCGCGGCGGCACGCCAACGACTCGTTGGTTTGCTGGCCATTGGGGTCGGTCGCGAAGTACTGCTGAGTCAGTTCGTCAACGAGACCGCCGGTCTGGCGATGCACCTCGGCCAGTTCGCGGCGGCGTTCCGCCGGCGCCGTGGCGGCGCGGGCTGCAGACATTCCGGCACGAGTCGTGCGATAGGCGACCTCCAGAACGCGCTCCAATTGCGCTTTCTGCACGTCACTGTGCTCGAACTGTTTGCGTCGTTTGGCTTCGCCCATCGGGTACTCCGGCCAACTTGTAGCGCGCCGCCGCGCGGGTGCGAACAGCGCGCAGGGCGGCGGGCTACCTCCGCGAGCTTACGTGCATCTTACGGCCACAACCTATTGGTGCATCTCCCGGGATGCCATGAGCGATTGCGTATTGGTTGCGCGCGGCGTGACCTATACTGACAGCGTTGCGCCGGCAGTGCTGGCGCTGACGGGTGGGGCTGTGCGCCCCGCAGGGTGAGACCGCATGGTGAGAAGCAGTTGGCCAAGGGCGGTGCTCGTGGCCGCGTGTGTGCTTTGGACGTCGGCGTCCTACGCGAAGACGCTTGTCTACTGTTCGGAAGGCGATCCGGAAGCGTTCAATCCTGCGCTGGCTATGTCGGGGACGGCATTCGATGCTGGGTCGCGCCAGATCTTCGACCGTCTCGTTGAGTTTGACCCCAAGAGCGATGGTCTGATCCCGGGTCTGGCAGCGTCGTGGGAATGTCCCGTTCGATGTTGAAATAGGAAGGCAGGCGTTGCTCGCCTTGAGCCGATAGGCTCGGGGTGTCTATTCCACGAAAGGAAAGCAACGCCATGAAAGAATTTACCACGTCGGGGGCTCTGGTTCCGGCGGCAATTGTT
>CANKGV010000010.1:7500-86309 GCA_947481575.1 Alphaproteobacteria bacterium | reverse complement strand
GGTGCGTCCCGCCGGTACCCGGGCGGAACCGAGAACACCATCATCTTGGCCACCGTCCGCGGGTCGACCCCGAACCGCCGCGCCGCCTCGCGATGGCTCAGCCCCTCGATCTGCACCGCATAGCGAACCCGTCCATACAACTCCACGCCATTCATCCCCCACCCTCTGCCAACCGCAAAGGGCTATCTGCTGCCGGACTTTTACTCCGGCGCAACCGGAATACCCGGCCGCTTCAGTGAGGGATTTTTGCTCCGGCGCTTACAGATCCAGTTCACGCAAGACGTTGCCGCGGTTCGACCACCCTTCGGCGAACTGCGGGTCAAGGGCAACCGCCTTGTCGAAGCTGGCAAGGGCCTCGTCGAATCGCTTGAGTTCCTTCAGCGCGTTGCCGCGGTTCGAATAGAACGCCGGATTGTTGGGCGCCAACTGGATCGCTCGATCGATCAACTCGACCGCTTCCGCGGACTGCTTGGTTTGCGCCTTCAGCACGCCCAATAGATGCAGGGCGTCGACGTTCTTGGGGGTGGCCGTCAGGACCGCGCGATATAGCGCTTCCGCCTCCGCCAGCTTGCCCTGCTGATGCAGCGCTACCGCCCGCGCAAAGTCCGGCGATGGCGCCGGTGCGCTCGCCGGCGCCGGTGCCGCTTGCTGCGCTACGGCCGGCTTCTGCCGCGCGACGCTTGCCTTGGTCCGCTTCTTCATACGCAACCCTTGTCCCTGGGCCCGGGGCACAGCGATGCCGCCGTCCTAACCCGGCCCTGAGGCGCCAGCACGGGTTTTCGCACGAGATTGGTTAACGAATCCGTTCGCCGCGCACCGAAGCCCGGAATTTTCCTTTGGCTGCAGCTAGTTGAAAAGGCTGCGCAGACTGTTGAACCAGCCAAAATCGCCCCACCGCATGGCAGAAACCACATTGGAGTAGTCGTCCGTCCACACCCGGTGGCCGGGCTCTGGATCGACCCACGCCCACGGCTGGGTGCTGCGTTCGAGGAAGGCCAGATCGTCAGCCGCGCGTGCCGTGGCCACCCAGTAGGACCCGAACTGCATCAACTCGGTGCGGCCGAGAATCTCCAGACTGAACCCAGCCATGCTGCGGTCTGCCAGCAGGGCCGCCACCGTCGTGCGCAGGTCGATGTACTGGTTGGTGATGTGGACCAAGATCACGCCGCCGGGCCGCAGTTTCTGCAGGTACAGGTTGAACGCCTCGCGGGTGAGCAGATGTACCGGAATGGCGTCGGAACTGAACGCGTCCAGCACGATCAGGTCGAGGGACGCATCTGCGACCTTGGCGATGTTCAGGCGGCCATCCCCCAGCACCACGCCGGGGTGCGCACCGCAGTCGGCCAAGTAGTTAAAATAGCGGGGGTCGCGGGCAATGCGCTCGGTGACCGGGTCGATCTCGAAAAAGGTCACCTCCTTGGCGGGTGCGAGGTAGCACGAGATGGTCCCCGTTCCGAGCCCGAGCACCGCGACCCGGTCCATCGTGAATCCGCCGGTTGCGGCGGCGCGGAAGAATCGCCCGACTGTCCCGTTGGCGAAGTAGTACGTGATCGGCTGCGGCTTGCGGGTGAGGTCAAGGCTCGCCTCGGCGCCGTGGGTGGTCGTGCCGTTCTTCAGCACGTTGAACATGCCGCTGGGCCGCTCCCAGCGCTCAACGGTATGAACGCCGAAGAAGCTGCGTTCCTGGTGCAACGGCTGGTTTACCCGTGGGAACAGTTCGATCCCGGCCACCCGCATCTGCGGCACCGCCAAGTAGGGCGGCGCGATCAGCAGGGCCGCCCCCGCAGCAAGGGCGAACCCGCGCGGGCGCAATCCAAACAGCACGAGGACGCCGACAAAGGCCACAATCAGTAGCAGGTTGGCGGCGTCGCCCGGATCGCGGCTCACGAACAGGTCGGGGAATGCAGTCGCCTTGGCAAACTTCACATAGGCGGCGAACCCGTCGCTCAGCGCGTAATAGACGGGCACCCGCGTGTAGTCGATCAACGCGAAGTACACGACCACCGCCACGGCCATGGCGATGTCGAGGGCCCATCCGGCCCAGCCCGGTTTGCGCACCGCGGGACGCAGCGCCAATGCCAGCACTAGAGCGAGGGGGTATTCGTACGCGTTGGGGAACACGAGCGGCGCCACGATGGCGGCGAAGATTCCGCCCAATACACCGCCCAGCGACATCCACAGATAGAACTCGGTCAGGTGCTGGGCGCTCGGGCGCCTCCGAACCAATTGCAGGTGACACACGAGGGCCGAGAAGAAGAACGCCCCCAAGTTCACGAACAGCAGAACGTACAAATTGCGGACGTTGAGCAACGCCGCGAGCAATGCCACGAATATGACGGCCCCGATCACTGCTGCGCGCATCGGAAGGATCGGCCGCCGGGCGAACGCGATCACGAACGTCAGCAGATACAGCGTCAGCGGAGCGATCCACAGCAGGGGCACCGAGGCGACATCGGTGCTGATGTGCAAGGTGACGCCCAACATCAATCCCGACGGCGCCAGTGCCAGCAGCAGCCAGTGTCCGCGCATCCGCCACGTCAGGATGGCAGGCAGGGCCTCATCGCCCCGCGCAGGTACATCGTCGTGGGCCGTCGCGGTGTAGTTGCGCCAGAGCAGCCAGGCGCATCCGGCCAAGCCGGCCGCCAAGACCGCATAGGCGATGCTCCAGGCAATGCCCTGGGCGCGCAGGCCAATGAACGGCTCTATGAGCACCGGGTAGGACAACAGCGCTGCGAGACTGCCCAAATTGCTGCCGCTGTACAGGAAGTACGGATCGCCCGAAGCGGCGTGCTCCGTGTGGGTGAACCAGCGTTGCAGCAACGGTGCGGTTGACGACACGACGAAGAAGGGCAGCCCGATCGCTACCGTCAGCAGTCCGACCAGCCACGGAATCGGATTGGCGTCGGCCGGCGGCGCCCAGCCCGCCGGCACCCGCAACGGGAGGAACAGGAACACCGCCGCCAGCAGGATGAGGTGCACGCCGATTTGGGCGCTGACCTTCAGGTACTTCGTGCTCAGGTGCGCATACAGGTACCCGCCCAGCAGCAGCGCCTGAAAGAACACCATGGCGGTGTTCCACACACCGGGGGTGCCACCCAGCAGCGGCAAGACCATCTTGGTGAACAGGGGCTGGACGGCGAACAGCGCAAAGGCGCTCAAAATCAGGGTGGCCGCAAACAGCGGCAGCACGGCACGTTGCACGGTCGGTTCTCCCCGGCGCTGATAGCCGGCATAGTACGCTTGGGCCGCGCGAATGCTCCAGCGTGGGCCATTTTGCGCCCCTGGCCGAGGAACCGGCCCTTGCCGGGCGCTACTTCCTGCGTGCCACGCGGGCTGAGTTGCAACGGCGTTTGGGCGAACGCGCCCATGCCCGCTCCGAGTTCTCGGCAGCCCTGGCGCTGGCCTCCGCGGAACCCGCCCGGCGCTTCCTCTTTCGGCGCCTCGCGGAGCTGGATTAAGGCCCGTGCGGCAGTCTGCCACACTACCCTAGCGTGTGGTTTGACACCCCCTTGGGGCGCACTTAGATTGCCCGTTAGCCGCGGTTGTCACGACTTTTTCGACTGTGCTGGAGGCCGATGGCCGATCAACGGCAAAGCGGGGCCCCGGCTCGCAGTGGTCCCTCCGTTCGTAACCAGGAACTCGACCGCATCCTGAGCGCCGCGCTCACGTTGATGCTGCGGCAGGGCCTGCGCGGCACTACCTACGACGAGGTGGTGACGGCCTCAGGATTGCCGGGCGACATCTTCCAGCGCCAGGTCACCGACCACGAAGAACTGGTCCTGAAGATCCTGGAACGGGTCGAAGAGGAAGTGATCGGCGCCATCGTGTCCGAGGTCGCCAAGGCTCCGGCAACAGCGGACGGCAAGCTGGGCGGTTTCCTGGAAACCATGACCAAAGCCCCGCCGTCGCGGATCAGCTTGATGGTGTTCCTGATCAACGCCTCGACCGAATACGGGAGCACCGAGGGCCGCATCGGCACGCGCGTGGGCCGCCTGTACGGCCACCTTTATCGCACCGTCGAAGGTATTCTGCAGTTCGGCAGTCTGCCGCGGCAGTTTCCGCACCGATCTGGCTACCCGCGAGCTATCCGCCGTGTTCGTGGCGATGCTGACCGGCATTGTCCTGGAAGCCCGGCGCATGTCCGGTGAACTGGAAACGCTGCAGTTGGACCGGGCCATGCGCTTGCTGCTGCTGCGCGGCATGGAAGACCGCATCGCCATCGAGCGCGTGCTGTCCGGCTACGTCATCCCAGGGTTCCACCCCTAATCCAACAGTTAGGTCGCAAACTGCTCGTGCAGGATGCGTTCTTCCAGGTTGTACGCGGCGTCGAACAGCACATCGACGTGGCGGTCGTCCGCCTTCTGAACCCGTACCTCCACGACGTTACGCACTTCGCGGTTGTCGGCGGTGGCGTTCACCGGACGCTTACGCGACTCCAGCACTTCGAACCGCAGTTGCGAGTCGCCGGAAAGGATCGCGCCGCGCCAGCGCCGCGGCCGGAACGCGCTGATCGGCGTGAGCGCCAGCAGGCCTGACGACAGCGGCAAGATCGGGCCATGGGCCGAAAGGTTGTAGGCGGTACTGCCCGCCGCCGTCGCCGCCAGTACGCCGTCGCAATACAGCTCTGCCAGCCGTTCCGTGTCGTCGACGAGGACACGGACCTTGGCCATTTGGCTGCTGCCGCGCAGCAGCGACACTTCGTTCAACGCCAGCGCCGTTGTGCGGCGGCCGTTGCTGGTGCGGGCGACCATGCGCAAGGGGTTCAGGCGCACGCGCTTCGCCCTGCCCACGCGCGCCGGCAAGTCCTCCACCGCGTACTCGTTCATCAAGAACCCGATGGTGCCCAGGTTCATCCCGTACACCACCTTGCGGTTCATCGCGCGGTGCAGGGTCGCCAACATGAATCCGTCGCCGCCCAGGGCAACGATGGCGTCCGCCGTGGCTTGGCGGGCCTGGCCGAATTGGGCCACACATTCCTTTAGGGCCGCGCGGGCTGCGGGCGTGTGGTCGGCGACGAACGCAAGGGTAGGGGTTTTTCGCAAGGGATGCCGCCGAAGCTGTGGGCCCGCAGTATAGCGCCATCTGGGCCGGTGCTAGACTGCCGCGATGACACTTGCTGCGACTATGCGGGCCCTGGCCGTCCGGCGATGATCCCGCTTCACGACGACAACCCGACCACCATCCGGCCTTACGTCACGATCGGCATCATCGCGCTCAACGTGCTGGCGTATCTGTGGGAGGTGGGCCGGCCGGTCGTCCAAACCGAAGACATCATCTTCGGCTACGGGTTCATCCCGGCAGTGTTCTTCGGCCACGCCAGTTTGCCGCCGGACATTGCAACGCTGCCGGCATGGCAGACGATCTTCACCGCCATGTTCCTACACGGCGGCTTCATGCACATCGCCGGCAACATGCTGTACCTGTGGATCTTCGGGAACAACGTCGAAGACGCCATGGGTCACATGCGCTTCATCGTGTTCTACGGCTTGTGCGGCGTGGCTGCCGCATTGGCCCAAGCGTGGCCCGATCCGGGCAATGAAGCCCCGATGATCGGGGCGAGCGGCGCCATCGGCGGCGTGCTCGGCGGGTACTTTCTGCTGCACCCCAATGCGCGGGTGCTGGCCCTGATACCGTTCGGGTTCTTCCTGCAACCCATGCGCATTCCTGCGTGGATTGTGCTCGGCCTTTGGTTCGTGCTGCAGATCTTTAGCGCCGGGGCGATGACTCAGGGTGCGGGCGGCGGTGTCGCGTACCTTGCGCACGTCGGCGGGTTTGCCGCAGGCGTGGTGCTGATCGTGTTCTTCCGCCGCCGCGGGGTGCCGCTGTGGAGCCAGGCGCCCGGCACCTACCAATTGCCGCGGCCAAGCCGCAACTCGCGCCGCGGCCCATGGGACGACTCCCCGCCGCCGCGCGGCCCCTGGGGTTAGCCTGTCGCCGCCGGGGCTGCGCCGGTATAGGTTTCGGCCCCCACAGGGCGAGTGAGAGATTCCGGTGACAGAAGCGGTTCAGGGCGACTCGGTGTGGCGGAGCAGGGTTGGCTGGTTCGCCACTGCCATGGCCATTATCATGTACTCGTCGTCGATCCAGCAAATCCTGCTGAACCTGGACGGTCACCCGGGTTCGCTAATGCTCCCCATCGCCACGTGCATCAACGCGACTGCGTGGACCTGCTACGGGGCGATGAAGAAGGGCAAGCCAGACTGGATCATCGTCACCAGCAACGTGCCCGGCATCGTGCTGGGTGCCGTCACCGCGATCACGACGATCGCGGCGTAACGCAACCGGCTCAGCCGCCCGTCACGCTCATGTGGCGCGAGACCGCGGGGCCCTTGTGGCGGCGGTCGATGATGAAGTCGTGGCCCTTGGGCTTGCGGCCGATGGCCTCGTCGATGGCGGCTTCCAGCAGTTCGTCGTCCTTGGACACGCGCATCGGGAAGCGCAGGTCGGCGGCGTCGTTCTGGCCCAGGCACATGTAGAGCGTGCCAGTGCAGGTGAGCCGCACGCGGTTGCACGATTCGCAGAAGTTGTGGCTGAGCGGGGTAATGAACCCAAGCTTGCGCCCGGTTTCTTCCACCCGCACGTAGCGCGCCGGGCCGCCCGAGTTGAAGTCGAGATCGGTCAGCGTCCACTTCTCGGCCAGCCGCGCGCGCACCAGGCTGAGCGGCAGGTACTGGTCGGTGCGGTCGCCGTCGATCTCGCCCATCGGCATGGTCTCGATCAGCGTCAGGTCGTAGCCGGAGTCGCCGCACCAGCGGATCAGGTCGTCGAACTCGTGCTCGTTGTCGCCCTTCAGCGCCACGGCGTTGATCTTGATGCCGAGCCCCGCGTCCTTGGCCGCCTTAATGCCGGCCAGCACTTGGTCGAGGTCGCCGCGCCGGGTGATGGCGTGGAACTTCTCGGCGTTCAGCGTGTCCACCGACACGTTGATGCGGCGCACGCCGGCATCGAACAGCGGTTTCGCGTATTTCGTGAGCTGGGTGCCGTTGGTGGTGAGCGTAAGCTCGTCCAACTCGCCCGAGCGCAGGTGGCGGCCGAGCCGGCGCACCAGTGTCAGCACGTCCTTGCGCACCAGCGGCTCGCCGCCTGTCAGGCGAATCTTCTTCACGCCCTTGTGGACGAACGCGCTGCACACGCGGTCCAATTCTTCGAGGGTGAGCAGTTCCGCCTTGGGCAGGAACGTCATGTCCTCGGCCATGCAGTACTGGCAGCGCAGGTCGCAGCGGTCGGTGACCGAGACGCGCAGGTACTTCACATGCCGGCCGAACGGATCGACCAGCTTCGTGTGCGCGGTTCCGGTGGCGCAGTCGCCGTCCATCGCGTCAGTCCTCCACTTCGCAGCGGTTCCGCCGGACCCGCCGGGGGGCTATTCTCCGCCCCGGCCGCCCATCGGGCGTGACCGCTGTATACGGCGAACTATAACATGGGCCCCCGGGGGGACAACCCTCTGCCACGGGTGCCCGTAAGGTCCGGAACGATGGCCCGCAAGGCTCCCATACCGCCGCAAAAGCCCAACCGGCCGCCCCGTCCGCGGGTCAAGGCGGGCCCCCAGGTCCGGATCCAGTTCGGCGCGGTGTTCCCGCTCGGGCCGGGTAAAGTGAAGTTGATCGAAGCCATCGGCCGTACCGGCTCGATCTCGGCCGCGGCGCGCGAGGCAGGCATGTCGTACCGCCGCGCTTGGGTGCTGATCGACGAGGTGAACCGCCTGTTCCGCCAGCCCCTGGTCGAGACCGCCACCGGCGGCAAAGGCGGGGGCGGGGCCCATGTCACCACGTTCGGCGCCGCTGCCATCGAGCGCTACCGCGTCATCGAGGCCAAGGTAACGGCCACCATCACCGGCGAACTGGCCAGCTTCGGCGAATTGCTGGCGCCCGCCCCCCGGATACCGAGTGTGAAGTGACTGCACCCAGCGACGACCTGACTATCGCCGCCCTCCTGATCTCGCGCATGTGCCACGACCTCGCCGCTCCGGCGGGGGCAGTGCTGAACGGCGTCGAGTTGCTGCGCGACGATTCCAGCGGCGGCAAAGAATCGCTCGACCTAGTCGAATTCAGCGCGACCGAAACCGTGCGCCGGATCGAGTATTACCGGCTTGCGTTCGGCGCCGCCGGCGGGTTCGGGGTCGATGTGCCGCTCGCCGATCTGCGCCGCGTTGCCGGCGCCTACTTCACCGGCCGCAAGGTAACGTTGGACTGGCCCGCGATGGCCGCGTCGCCCGCGAGCTTGCCGCAAGCGCTCGGCAAGCTGCTGATGAACCTGATCCTGCTCGCCAGCGAAGGCCTTCCCCGCGGCGGGTCGGTCCGCGTGGCCGTCACACCGTCCGATATTCTGCTGTCTGCCGAAGGCACCGGCGCGAACCTAGCCGTCCCGCGCCGCGATGCGCTGGTGGGCAAGTTCGAAGCGCCGTTGGATGCGCGCCTGGTGCTGCCGTACCACGCCGGTATCCTCGCGCGCGCCGCCCGCACCGCGGTGGCGGTGGGTGAGGAACCGAACGCGCTCCGCTTGACGGTGGCGATCCGCGGCTAGCGGCTAAGGCATGGATACACGGGCCAAGCCCGCGAACGACGGAACCGCCGCGAACTACGCTGCCTGTCCCGCCTGGGACGGATCACGCAGCACGTACCCGCGGCCCCACACCGTCTCGATGTAGTGGTCGCCGCCGGTGGCGGTGGCGAGCTTCTTGCGCAGCTTGCACACAAATACGTCGATGATTTTCAGTTCCGGCTCGTCCATGCCGCCGTACAGGTGGTTCAGGAACATTTCCTTGGTCAGGGTCGTGCCCTTGCGCAGCGCCAGCAGTTCCAGAACGCTGTACTCCTTGCCGGTCAGGTGCACGGTCTTGCCGTCCACCTCCACGGTGCGGGATTCCAGGTTCACCTGCATCTTGCCGATCTGAATCACCGATTGGGCGTGACCCTTGGAGCGGCGCACGATCGCGTTCAGGCGCGCTACCAGCTCGGCTTTGTTGAACGGCTTGGTCAGGTAATCGTCGGCGCCGAAGCCCAGACCCTTCACCTTGTCGGAAGGATCGGCGTCGCCGGACAGGATCAGAATCGGCGTGCGCACCTTGGCCAGCCGCAGCTTCTTCAACACGTCGAAGCCGTGCATGTCGGGCAGGTTCAGGTCCAGCACCATGATGTCGTAGTCATAGAGCTTGCCGAGGTCCAAACCTTCCTCGCCCAAGTCCGTGACGTAGACGTTGAACCCCTCCGACGTCAGCATCGCCTCGACGCTGCGTGCGGTAGCAGGATCGTCCTCGACAACCAGAACGCGCATGGTGGCATCCCCCGGTAGCCGGCTGGCCCGGAAGCCTGCCGTCATTAATTAAGGTTAAGATCATACCACCGTGGCGATTGGCGTCCAGCGCCAACCCCTCAGGCGACCGCTGCCTCCACCACCGGCGCAACGTGGGCGGCAAACTGCCGAGCGCTGGCTTCCCACGAGAATCCCAAGGCACGCGTCCGGCACGCCGCACCGTCGATCCGCAAGGCCAATTCCACCGCCGCGCCCAGATCGTCGCTCATGGCGCCAGCCCCCGACTCGCCGATCACGTCCAGCGGCCCCGGCACCGGGTAGGCGGCCACCGGGACCCCCGCCGCCATGGCTTCCAGCAGCACCAGGCCAAACGTGTCGGTGCGGCTCGGGAACACGAACACGTCGGCCGCCGCATAGTGGCGCGCCAGATCGCCGTTGGACTTCTTGCCGAGAAACCGTGCTTGGGGATAGCGCGCTTCCAGGCTGCGCCGTTGCGGCCCGTCGCCGATCACCACCTTGGTGCCCGGCACATCCAGATTCAAGAACGCCTCGATGTTCTTCTCCACTGCGACCCGGCCCACATACAGCAGAATCGGCCGCGGCCACGGGTAGGAGTCCTTCGGACCCGGCCGGAATAGGTCCACGTCGACGCCGCGGCTCCACCGCACCAGGTTGGTGAAGCCCCGCGCGGCCAGTTCCTGCTCCATGCTGTGGGTCGCCACCATGATGCGGCGCGCCGGCGCGTGGAACCGGCGCAGCACCGAATACGTCCACGCTGCGGGAACGCCGAAGCGCGGCTCCAAGTACTCGGGAAACCGCGTGTGGTAGGCGGTGGTGAAGGGGTATCCCCGGCGCAGGCAGAACTTGCGCGCCGCATACCCCAGCGGTCCTTCGGTGGCGATGTGGATGGCGTCGGGGGCGAAGGTCTCGATCAGCTTCGCCAGCCGCCAGCCCGGCGCCAGCGCGAGGCGAATCTCGGGGTAGCTTGGCGCGGGCACGGTGGCAAACTCCGCGGGACCGATCAGCCGGACGGCGTGGCCAAGCTTTTCCAGTTCCGTGGTCGTGCAGTTGAGGGTGCGTACGACGCCGTTCACCTGGGGCGGCGCGGCGTCGCTGACGATTGCGATGCGCATCAGGCGGCTTGGGAAGCCGTGGCTGCCGCGGGTTGCATGGCTCCAGCTTCGCCGCGGCGCAATCCGCGCAGCGCCATCCAGTCCAGAATTTCCAAGCGCCCGTCGGCGTGCTCCACCAGGGCGGTGCAGCTTTCGACCCAGTCGCCGTCGTTGCAGTACAGCACGCCGTCGATCATGTGCATGGCCGCGTGGTGGATGTGGCCGCACACCACGCCGTCGAGCCCGCGGCGCCGTGCTTCCGCCGCCACCAAGCCTTCGAAATCGTTGATGTACTGCACCGCCTTCTTGGTCTGGCGCTTCAGAAACGACGACAGCGACCAGTACGAAAACCCGAGGCGGCGCCGTACCACCGCGAGCCACCGGTTCATCGCCAGCAGCACTTGGTAGGTGTGGTCGCCCAGCTTGGCGAGCCACTTCGCATACAGCACCACCGCATCGTGCTGATCGCCGTGCACCACCAACAGGCGGCGGCCGTCGGCCGTCGTGTGGATCGCCTCGTCCTGGATGCTCACCCTGCCAAAGCGCAGTTTGGTGAAGTCGCGCAGCTTCTCGTCGTGGTTGCCGGTGATGAACACCACCCGCGTGCCCTTGCGCGCCTTGCGCAGCACCTTTTGCACGACGTCGTTGTGGGCCTGGTCCCAGAACCACGCGCGCTTTAGCCGCCACATGTCGATAATGTCGCCGACCAGGTACAGCGTGTCCGACTCGGTGTGGCGTAGGAAGTCCAGCAGCGCCTCCGCTTGGCACCCGCGTGTCCCCAAATGAATGTCGGAAACCCAGATGCTGCGAAAGTGGAACTCGGCGCGGTCGGGGACGCTCATTGGCGCGTAGCCTCGCCAATTTGCGTTGCACTTTCGTGACGGACGCGCGTCGCTTGCGTGACAACCGATCTGTCACCGAACCGCAACCGCCCCGTCACGAACCGATGCGAGTGTCCCGCCGCCGCCATCCGGGCGGCTGGGCAAGGGAACTCGCAACCATGAATCGAATCGCACTGGCTGCCGCCGTGTTTGGCGCCGCACTTGTGTCGACGTCCGCGCGCGCCGAGATGGCGCTGATCGGCATCGGTACCATCAACAGCTCGTCGGCCGGCGCAAACGCCGACTTGTCGAAGCTCACCGGCAAGCTGGAAAACGGCCTACCCGCCAACCTGCTGGGCGGCTTCGGCTCGGGTCTCGCCTATGCGGGCAACGGCGTGTTTCTGGCCGTGCCGGATCGCGGCCCGAATGCCACCCCATACAATGCAGCGGTCGATGAAACCGTCTCGTTTATCTCGCGCTTCCACACCCTGACACTGGGGCTTGCCCCGGCCGCCGCAGGCGCCGCGCTGCCCATGACGGTCACCCCGCAACTCACCGCCACCGCGCTGCTGTCGTCGCCCACGCCGCTCGTCTATGGCACGGGTGCGGGCCTCAACCTGTCCAACGGCGCGCCCGCCGAAAACGCCGCCAACCGCTTCTACTTCACGGGCCGGTCCGACAACTTCGACCCCAAGCAGCCGTCGACCTTCCCCGGCAACGGCCGCCTCGATCCGGAATCGATCGCCGTTTCCAACGACGGCAAGAGCGTGTTCCTGTCCGATGAGTACGGCCCGTTCGTCTACCAGTTCGACCGCGCCACCGGTCAGCGCACCAAGACGTTTGCGCTGCCGACGAACTTCGCTTCGTCGGTGCTGTCGCCGCTCGGCGCTACCGAGATCGCCGAAGGCACCCAGGGCCGCACCGCCAACAAGGGCATGGAAGGTCTGACCATCACCCCCGACGGCAAGACCCTGGTGGGCGTGATGCAGGCCGCCCTGCTGCAGGACGCCGCCGTGGCCGCCACCAAGAAGCTCGTGCGGTTCGTCACCATCGATATTGCGAGCGGTGCGACGCGTCAGTTCGGCTATCTGCTGACCGACGGTTCCGGCGTCAGCGATATCGTTGCCATCAACAACCACGAGTTCCTGGCCGATGAGCGCGATGGCGCCGGCCTCGGCGACAACTCCAAGGCGGTCGTGAAGAAGCTGTTCCGCTTCGACATCGCCGACGCCAAGGACATCACCACCCTGCTGGGTGCCGACGCTGCGGCGGCCGCCGTCAAGAAAGCCCCCGTGCTGGATCTGGTGCAGGCGCTCGGCGCCCACGGCATCGCGCCGGAGAAGGTCCCGGCCAAGATCGAAGGGATCGCCTTCGGCCCCGACGTGACGATCGCCGGCGCCACCCGTCATACGCTGGTCATTGCCAACGACAACGACTTCCTGCCCGACGTCGCGGGCCCGAACCAGTTGTTCGTGTTCGCGTTCACCGACGCCGACCTGCCGGGCCTCGTTCCGCAACAAATCGCGCAGTAACGCAGGCGAACAAGACGCGGCGTTCACATCCCCTAGTGGGCGCCGCGTTCGTTTGCACCAAATGGCAACCGAACCGTCACTAAGCGGTCATGGCCTTCCCGCTACCTTCGCGCGCACGTCACAAATCACAAGGAGCACCCGGTGTCCCTGAGCGCCCCCGCCCTCGTCGACCTTCCGCACAGTGGCTTTAGCCTTACGCCGCAGCTGATTCAGTCCGTCCTCACCCACGCCAAGCCCCTCGGGCACAACGAACTGCCGGACAACCTGAATCTCGGCTTCGGCTACCTGTACTACGGCCTGGTGCGTTCGCTGCGGCCCAAGCACATCGTCGTCATCGGTTCGGGCTACGGCTTCTCGGTCACCTGCCTCGCGCTGGGCCTAAAGGACAACGGCATCGGCCGTCTGACGTTCGTCGACCCGAGCTACTCGGTGATGACCGACGGCCCATTCAAGACGATCGGCGGTAAGGCCAACTGGAGCGATGCAGAAGCCACCCGGCGCCACCTCGCCCGCTTTGGCGTGGAAGGCATCGTCACCCACCACCGCCTGCGCTCGGACGAGTTCTTCCACCGCTACGGCGACCTGGGCTTACCCGAAATCGATCTCGCCTTCATCGACGGCAGCCACGCCTACGCCGATGTGAAACACGACTTTCTCGCCACCATCCGCCACACGCCGAAGAACGCCTATCTGCTGCTCCACGACACCAACATCTACATCCGCGAGTTGGTGCGCCACGCCGGCGTCAAGCGCTGGTTGAGCAAGGTCAAGGCGCACAAGGACGCGTTCGAGGTGGTGGATTTCCCCTTCGCCTCGGGTGTCGCGCTGGTCCGGGTCTTGGTGCCAAACGCATGGACTTCGCTAGTTCCGCCCTCACAGTCCTGATCGGCGGCCTCGTTGCTGCGGCCGGGTACGCGTACTGGCGCTGGGTTTGGTTCTGGCGCAATCCAGACCGCGTACCACCGCCCGGCGCCGGTATCCTGTCGCCGGCGGACGGCACGGTCGTCTACGTGCGGGCGATTCCGCCGGGCGGCGACGTGATCAGCATCAAGGAAGGCCTAGCGGCCAAGCTGCCGGACATCACGCACGCGGATTCCGATACGCCGATGCTGTTGGTCGGCATCTTCATGAGCCCATTCAACGTGCACGTGAACCGTGCGCCGGTGGCGGGCACCGTGAATTTCATCAAGCATTACCCGGGCGCCGATGCGCGCAACGCTCACATGGGCCCGATGCATTGGCGGCTGTTGCTGCGCCGTCCGCCGTACTACCGCAACGCCACCCACATCGTGCGCAATGAACGCACCGTCACGCGCTTCGACACGGTGCGCAACCAGGTGCCCACGCCGTGTTACGTAGTCCAGATCGCCGCCCGCACCGTCGCTGGCATCGCAAGCTATGTGAATCCGGGTCAGTTCATCGCCAAGGGGGAAGTGTTCGGCATGATCCAAGTCGGCTCGCAGGTGGACGTTGCCGTGCCGTGGACCGCCGACATGAAGGTTCTGGTGCAGGCCGGCGACAAGGTTCGCGCCGGCGAAACGATCTTGGTCGAGTAGGGGCCTACCCGGCGTTCCGCGCCTTCGCCAGCTTGGCCACCCGCTTGGTCAGCCGTGCGCTGCCGATGGCATCCGCCACCGCGGCAAACTTCTCCGTCGGGCCATTCCAGCGCAGGTCGTCCACGTCTTCGAACAGCAACGCGTCGGAGCGCAGCGTTGCGAGCTGTTTGAATAGCAGCGCCAATTCGCGCTGGCCCTTGAGCGTCTCCGCCGGAAAGTCCTCGATCGCGCCGAACCGCTCGATCAGCCGCGCGGCAGTTTTGCCGCCGATGCCGGGGATGCCGGGATAGCCATCCGCCGCATCGCCGACCAGCGCTAGGTAGTCCGGGATGTGCTCAGGGTTCACGCCGAACTTCGCCATCACGCCGCTGGCGTCGCGCATCTCGCCGCCGCGCCGGTCCATCTGCACCACGCGGTCGCTCACCACGCATTGGGCCAAGTCCTTGTCCGGCGTCCAGATGCACACCTTCTGCACGCGCTCGTCCGCGCTTGCTAGGTGGGCGGCACTCGCCAGCCCGTCGTCGGCCTCCAGTTCCACCATCGGCCACACCGCCACGCCGAGCGCCGCCAGCGCCGTCTCCAGCGGGTGGAACTGGTTCCACAGGGCGGGCTCGATCCCGGCGCCGGTCTTGTAGCCGGGCCACAGTTCGTTGCGGAACGACTCGATCACGTGGTCGGTCGCCACCCCAATGTGGGTCGCCCCGTCCTCGATCATGTCGACCACGGTGCCCAGCACGCCGCCCACCGCGCCCAGCGGCGGATCCTCGCTCTTGAACCGCCGCAGCCCGAAGAAGTGCCGGAACAGCTCGTAGGTACCGTCCACTAGGTGGACGATCATCCGCGCTCTGCCGCCGCCTTCAGCGCCGCCAGCCCCTTGGCGAAGTCCTTACCCACCACCGCATCCATGCTCATCACCAACTGGAACGCTTTGGCGGCAAAGTTGTTTCGTCCGTCCATTGCCCAAGTCACCTTGGTGGTGCCGAACTGGTCATGCACCATGGTGAAGGTCGTGGTGTTGTTGGCCGGGAACGGCCGGAAGAAATCGAGCTTGATGTCGATGCGGCCCGGCGGCTCGGTATTGGCGATGGTCATTCGCCCGGCGCCGACCTTCTTGTTGCCATCCCAGCTATAGACGGCACCGGTGCCGGTCGCGGGTCCGGCAAAGGTCTTCTTCATCGCGGGGTCGATGTTCTCCCACGGCGACCATGCCGGCCACAGCCGGAAGTCGTTGATCAGCGCAAACACCCGCTCCGGCGGCGCCTTGGTCACCATCGACCGCTCCAGGTGAAACACCGGCGGGCGCAGCGCGATCACGCCCAGCACCAGCACCACCACAACGCACACCACGATCAGGATTGTCGACAGCACAGCAGCCTCCCCAGGGTCGGTGCGGCGATTCTGCGTGGCCCCTGTTGGCGCCGCAACCCCTGCCGGTTGACCCCGCCGCACCGCGGTCCGATTCTGCGCGTCTCACCAGGAGCGCTCCATGTGCCGCAGCATCAAGACCCTGTTCAACTTCGACCCGCCCGCCACCGACGACGAGATTCACGCCGCCTCACTCCAGTTCGTGCGCAAGTTGAGCGGCTTCACCCATCCGTCGATCCCAAATCAGGCGGCGTTCGCCAAGGCGGTCGACGACACCGCGGCGGTCGCCCGCGCGTTGCTCCGTTCGCTCCACACCAACGCCGCCCCGCGCGACCGCGCCGTCGAAGCGGTGAAGGCGAAGGAGCGGGCGCGCGTGCGGTTCGGCGCCTAGGCGCGCATTACGATCCGAACAGCGTCTCTTCCTCGGTCACCCAGGTCAGGCGCTTCTGGCCGGCGGTCTCGACGTACAGCGCGTCGACCTCCAGCCCGGGGAACAGGTACGACACGATGCTGAACGGTCCGGTCAAATCGTGCCCCGCGATGCGTACGGTTCCGGCCGAAGCATCCACCGTTTCGACGACGCCGTGGAGCGAAAGCGTTGGCTGGACGTCCTCTGCTACAGAGGCGCCTGCCACGGCCAGCGAAGACGCAAACATTGCCGCAATCAACGTCAACTTCATGATGTTCACCTCCGCTCTTGGAGATGGTGATCGGCGTCCGGCCACGCCAGTGCGGCAGTGCGCGTATTGACAGCGCCCGGTGGGCACCCCACCGTCGCGGGCAGGGAGCGCTTCGCCATGCGGTACCCGCGGTTCAACCCGGTCACAATGTTCTTGTATGCCGCTGCGCTCGCCGCGGCGCTCGCGGCACCCACCGTCGTGGCGCAGGGCTTGCCCAAAGGCGGGCCACAGCTTCAGGGGCCCAGCCGGCTTGCGTTCCTGCCGCAGCAGGCAACTCTGGCGGCGATGCGCGACGCGGGGTTCTTTCCTACCGGCGTCGAGCCGGTCTATCCCGCCGCTGCCCTGTGCCCCGCGGCCGAATCCTTATTCGCCGCGCAAACCCGTAGCGACCGCAGCCAGCGCCAGGCGGTCTTCTTCCAAGGCTTTCACGGCGGCATGGACATCCCCGTGCCGGAGGGCACTCCCGTGCTGGCCGTCGCTGCGGGCACCGTGATCTATAAGGGCGAAGGCGGGTCCATCGGTGGCATCGGACTGATCCTGCAGCACGCGCCGGCCGAGACCGGCCTCGCCGTATGGACCTACACCGAATACAAGCACCTGCGCGAAGTGCCTGCGCTTGCCCTGGGAACACGTGTCGCAATGGGCCAGCCGATCGCTGTGTCGGGCAAGACCGGCACCGAAGGCGGCTACTACGGCGCCGAGGGGTTCGCCCACCTGCACCTCAGCGCCTATTTCAGTGCTCAGCCTGGGTACGAAGCCGACCGGGCGTTCGTGCCCGCGGGTGGCCAATGGATGGATCCGTTGGCGTTCTTCCGCGGCATGCCGGTGGCGAGCGCGGCACTCTTGGCGCTGCCGCCGGCGCAAAAGCAGGTGCCGATCCACTACCTCATTGCCGGCGGCGCGTCGTATCCGTCAGGCACCAGGGTGATCTGGCCCCTGGCCTGCACACCGGGGTAACGAGCGCCGCGCCCTGCGGGTTTTGACAGGTGCCGCCCGGCCCCGAACCGTCCGCATCATCTGTGGATAAGCCGGTCACCGCCGGGGACAGCGGGCCGGCGTAGTAGTGGTAGCGGGCAAATTCGGGGGCATCATGACGACCGAGATTCTCAAGCGTTCCCTATTCGCGCAGGGCCAGCGCCTGTTCAAGGCCGGCGATCCACCGGTGTGCGCCTACCTGATTCAGTCCGGCCAGGTGGACATCGTGATCGAGCGCGACGGCCAGGAAGTGTGCGTTTCTACGCTGGAGGCCGGCGACATGGTGGGCGAAATGGCGTTGATCGACGAGCAACCGCGCGTCGCCACCGCTGTCGCCAAGCACGCGGCCACCTGTGTCGTGCTCACCGCCATCGAATTCCAGCGCCGCCTGGAGCGCTCCGATCCGTTCGTGCGGGCGATGCTGAAAGTGATCACCAAGCGGCTCCGCAAGAGCGACACGACGCTCCGAAGCAGCGGTCTGCCGCCACCGTCGGCAAAGCAGTCGGCCGCGGTCGCCCACGGCGCGCGCTAGGGCCTCGGCCGTGCGGCGCACGGCCAAGGCCCTAGCCGGCGCTTAGCGCGCCGCCGGAGTTGCGGCTGGCGTCGCTGGCACCGGCATCGTCGAGTTGTGGAACTGTGACATCAGCCAACGGTCGCCGCGCTTGGTGACCGCAACACTGACCCGCAGCGGCGCGCCGATCGTCGGCTTGCCATCCACCAGTTGCTCGGTCTGCCACAGTCCCGAAACCAGAACGACCGTGTCCGAGATCACGACCGACGAAACCCCGGCGGATGTAGCCTTGCGCTCGTTCGGCTTGCGGGTGCCCATCCCCGGCGCGAAGTACGCCCGTACCGCGTCCGGCTTGGTGGCAAGGTCCGTCATCGTGGTGCCCCAGAACAAGGCATCCGGCCAGAACAGGCCCACAACGCCGTCTACGTTGGCCGCCGTGAACTCGGTCAGGAACTTGTTGAACACCGCCTCCGCATCCTCTTTTGGGCCGGCATAGGCGGCGAACGGAACGACCGCGAGGCATACCGCGGCGAACATCAGACGTCGAAACATCGTGATCCCCTTCCATGTGATGTGTGGACCACGATGGTTGGCCGTCGCCACGCATGCCGACAATGTGAGTCATCCCACACTAGGTGGGATGACTCACAGCGATCCACCGCACGCGACGCGCTAGAAGAGAGTCGTCATCTCCCCGGTGACACCAAGGCGGGCGCCATGACGAGCCCGCCTGCGCAACGGACCAAAACTCGCGCTCTCCCCGCGAGTCCTACGGGCGCAGCCCCAGCACAGGGCTGCGCCCGTTTCGTTGGGCCGATATATTGAGTTGGTGCGGCCGAACGCCTTTACCCGCCCTTAACCACGGTCTGCCACGCTCCGTCACCAACAGGAGTACCAGGTGGAATCGCTGATCGCCGAGCTTGAGCGGGTACCGACGTTCCGCACGTTTGGGCGGGTCGCGGGCATCCAGGGGTTGATGGTCGAGGTCTCCGGGCTGTTCGGCAACGTCAGCATCGGCTCGCGCTGCAATATCAATGGGCGCGGCGGCAATGTGATCCCGGGCGAGGTCGTCGGCTTCCGCCACAACAACGCATTGCTCATGCCGTTCAGCTCGCTGGACGGCGTCGGCCTCGGCGCGAAAGCGATCGTCGCCGAACAGGAAGCGGTGGCGCACCCCCACACCACATGGTGCGGCCGCGTTCTGAATGGCCTCGGCGAGCCCATCGACGGCGGTCCGCCGCTGCCGCAAGGTCCGCTCGCCTATCCGCTGCGTACCAAGGCGCCGCCCGCCAGCATGCGCAAGCGCTTAGGCCCCAAGCTCGACCTCGGCATCCGCAGCATCAATACCTTCACCACCGTGTGCCGCGGCCAGCGCATGGGCATCTTCGCCGGCTCCGGCATCGGCAAGTCGGTGCTGCTGTCCATGATGGCGCGCTACGCGACGTCGGACGTAAACGTCATCGGCCTGGTCGGCGAACGCGGCCGCGAGGTCAAGGAATTCATCGAGGATTATCTCGGCCCCGAAGGCATGAAGCGCAGCATCGTCGTGGTCGCGACCTCCGATGAGTCCGCGCTGATGCGCCGCCAAGCGGCGTACCTAACGCTCACCATCGCCGAATACTTCCGCGACCAGGGCAAAAGCGTGCTGTGCATGATCGATTCGGTCACGCGCTTCGCCATGTCGCAGCGCGAGATCGGCCTGTCCGGCGGCGAGCCCCCCGCCAGCAAAGGCTACACCCCCACCGTGTTCGCCGAGCTGCCGCGGCTGTTGGAGCGCGCCGGCACCGGCACCGGCGAGGGCACCATCACCGGCCTGTTCACCGTGCTGGTGGAAGGCGACGACCACAACGAACCGGTCGCCGATGCCGTGCGCGGCATCTTGGACGGCCACATCGTGCTCGACCGGTCCATCGCCGAAAAAGGCCGCTATCCGCCGATCAACATTCTACGCAGCGTTTCGCGCTCGATGCCGGACTGCAACACCAAGGAAGAGCAGGAGCTGGTCGCCCGCGCGCGCACGCTGATCGCCACCTACGAAGACATGGCCGACATGATCCGCCTCGGCGCGTATCGTGCGGGTACCGATCCGTCCGTCGACGAAGCCATCCGGCTCCACGACGGCCTGGAAAAGTTCCTCGGCCAGGACAAGAACGAGCGGGCCCAGTTGGCGCCCGGGTACGCCGCGCTGTCCAAGCTCATCACCACCGGCGCACCCAAACCCGCGCCGGTCAAAGCGAAGGCATAACCGCGCGTTGCCATGAAGACGCTGAAGCCGGTCATCCGCCTGCACAAGTGGCAGCTTGAGGAAAAGCGCCGCGACCTCGGCCTCCTCAACGGCCTGCGGGCGGACCTGGTCAAACAAGCCGCCGACCTCGAAGTTGAGTTGCGCCGCGAACAGGCCAACGCCGCGCAAGACGCCGAGGCCAATTGGACCTACGGCATGTACGCCCTCAACGTCATCCGCCGCCGCGCCAACATCCAGCGCTCGATCAAAGGCATCGACGAGCGGATCGAGGCGGCGCGCCGCGAAGTGGAAGCGGCCCACCGTGAGTTGCGCAAGTACGAGATCGCCGAGGAAAACTCGCGCCTGCGCGTCGCGCAGCAAGAGGCGCGCCGCGAGCAGTCGGAATTGGACGAGATCGCGCTCAACCAAGACCGCGCGCGCAAGCTGGAACTGAACGTCGACTAGGCGCTCAGGTCCCGGGCTGCGCGGATGCGCGGCAACGTTACGAACTTCGCGACGTCGAACACCAAACTCCCCACGCTGCCCGTAGCGCCCAGGGCGTCGTCCATGATCCGCGTCAGATCGGCGCGCATGGTTTGGGGCAGCACGCGCTCGCTGCGCAGGATCAAATCAAAGCGTCTACCGCGGATCAGGCCGTCCAACTGCAGGGGGCCGGTCAGGGTCAGGTCCATGTCGATGACGAACCGGGTCGATTCCGGCTGGGACGGATCATCGGGATGCTTCTGCTTGCGGGTGAACATCCATAGTTGCTGCAGCGCAGTGCCGTCGTAGAACGGCAGGGGCACGGAAACCCAATCGTTCTGCGGGTTGGCGTGGGTCTTTTGCAGGTCGGCGAATTCGGAGCGGAGGCGGTCGAGGGATTCACGCTTCAGAGTCTTGACGAAATCGGGGCCGAGCCAGCTTGGGAGATCGGTTTTCAGGGCGGATAGGAATGACAGGAAGTTACTGAGGAACTGGGGCGACGAGAGTTGCAGGCGGGACGAAAGAATCGTTGCCAGCACTGGAGTTAGCGGCGCCGCAGGAGTCACTTCCAGGATCAGGTGGGTTCCAGCGACTGGAACCGCGCCCTCAAGCCGGAGGAGGCCGATTTCGCTGGTGGCGAGCGCGCCGCCGGCCGGGGAGGGGCCCGCGACGATGGCGGTCAGGCGCGTGCGCCCACCGGTGCCGGATGGTTCCGGAACGGTGACGGACGCGATGCGGGAAGGCTGCTGAGTGCCGGGCCAGGCTTCCAGAATGACGCGGGCGCCGATCGGCAACACGCCTTCCGAGGGCACGGTGAGGGGGCCGAGGGCGGTTTGAACCACTGCCGTGCCGGGCTGGGCCGATAGGACCGTGCCGCGCAGCAGCTCGGGCGGCAGCGTGGCGGCGGGCGCGGCCACCTGCAGGGACGCGATCAGCGACGAAGTGGCGGCGATCAGGGTCTGCGCCTCGGACGACTGGGCGCCAGCCGCCGCGGGAGCGGCGAACGCCATCGCGGCGCCGGTGGCGGGCGGGGGAGCGGACAGCGCCAAGGTAGGCGCCTGCACCGCGATCACGCGGGCATCGAAGTGGGTGGGCAGCTCCAGGGCGGCTTCGGCGGGCGCCGGGCTCAGCAGCGTGGCGTGGAGGATGGCGCCGACTTCCGCCGGTGCCGCGGCGGCCGTGGGCGCGAGCAGGCTGAGCAGGGTCAGTTCGGCGGGCACGGCGGGGGTTACGGCATGCCCGCCGGTTTCGACCACGGCGGCGTGCACGGTGGCGCCGATGGCGGTGACGCTGAGCAGCAGCGCAGCGTCGCGCGGCAGATCGGCGGCGGTGAAGGCGGCGAAGATCGCGTCGGGCGTGCGGAGCAGCGGGCGGCCGGCAGCATCGGTGCCGACGACGGTGGCGGGCACGAGATCGCCGGCCAGGATGCCGGTGAGCGATGCGGCGAGCGTGGTGGCGGCCACCGTGGGGCGCGCGGCAGCGGCATCAACGGGTGCGGCGGTGGCGTGGGGGACGGGGCGGAGCGGCGCCGGGCCGCCTTGCCCAACCGGCTGGATGGCCGTTACCGGCGGAGTACCTGCGACGGGCGGGATGCCCACGGGCGGCTACCGGACGAGCAGCGAACTCGCGATGGCTTCGACGTCGGCGGCGGCGTTGCAGGTGGGGTAGCGGATCAGCAGCGGCACCTGGGCGCGGATCGAATCCTTCACCTTGGAATCGGTGCGGATCACACCGGCCAGCGGCGGCGAAATGCTGAGGAACTGCTCGCACGCCTTGCGCAGGGTTTCATAGGTGCGGCGGCCTTCGCGGGCGTTGTCGGCCTGGTTGATGACGATGCGGATGTCGGTGCCCGGGTGCTGCATCGCCGTCACCTTGATGAAGGCGTAGGCGTCGGTGAGCGAAGTCGGCTCGTCGGTCGCGACCACCAGCACGATGCCCGCCGTGGCGGCCAGCGTACGCACGTGGGTTTCGATACCGGCGCCGAGATCGACCACCACGCGGTCGTAGCGGCGGGCCAGCGCGGCGAGGCCGTCGCGCACCATGTTTAGGCGGTCGCCCGAGAGCAGCGCCAATGCGCCGGAGCCGGATTTACCGGCCAGAATGTCGAACCCGCCGTCGGTGTAGCGCGCCACCGCATCGGCCATCGAAACGGTGCCGGCGAGCACGCTGCCCAGATCGTGCTTGGGCAGCAGGCCGAGCTGGATGTCGACGTTGGCGAGGCCAAGGTCGCCGTCGAACAGCAGGCTTTTGTAGCCCTTTTTGGCGAGGGTGTGGACCAGCGTCACCGCCACCCAGGTCTTGCCCACGCCGCCCTTGCCGGAAGCGATGGTGATGACGTTGGGGATCCGCAGGTTGGGATGGAGCGGGGCGACTGCGGGGGCGGCGGGGGCCGGTTTGGTCATCGTTGCTGTATTGGGCATCAGGCGGCTCTCTCCACGCCAGAGGCCTTGGCGGCGACGGCGGTAGCGGGCGGAACATCGCGCAGGATCAAGCGCGCCAGCGAAACCGGATTCAGGGTGCCAAGACCCTGGGCGATAAACGGGCTGACGCTGACGGCGCCAAAGGCAAACCCGCCGGCAGCGGCGGCGGCCAGCGTTCCGCCCATCCGGCGTACGACGTCGACCTGCGTCACGATAGTGCGTTTCACGCCAAGGGCGGCGAATTCCTTTGCCGCCTCGGCCGCTTCTTCGGGCTGACCGGCGGCGGACAGCACCAGGATCGGCTCGATATCGGCGCACATTAGGAAGCGTTTGAGATCGGCCATTTCCGGCCCCTGGAAGGCGCCGGTGCCCGGGCTGTCGATCACGGCGACGGCGCGGCCTTGGATTTCCGCCAATGCGTCGCTCAGTTCCGTGGGCGTGCCGATGCGCTTTAGGGGCGTCTTCAGGATATCGGTGAACGCGGAAAGCTGGGCAATGCCCCCGGCACGAACGGTATCGGTGGTGAATACGTGGACCTTTGCCCCGGCCAGCACGGCGCGGGCGGCGATCTTGGCGGCGACCACGGTTTTGCCCGCGCCCGGCGCGCCCACCAGCATCAGCGGCCGGGTGGGGATTTCCGCAACTTGTTCGAAGGCAAAGCCGGCATTGAATGCCGCGGCCAAGGTGAGCACCGGATCGTCGCCGGTGGCGGCCGGCGCGGCATCGCGAATCTGCTTGGCCAGGGCGGCGGGCACGCCGTGGAATTCCAGCGCCGCCGACAGCGCGTCCGAGGACGGCTGCGGTGCGGCGATGGCATCGGCCAGAATCTTGTCGCCGGCCGGGTTGTCGCGTGCGGCGACCACGACGGCGCCGCGGCCGCGCTTGCCTTCATAGGTCGAGATAATGACGGCTTCATCGCCGAGCGCCTCGCGGACCTGCCGCATGGCGTCTTCGACCGTCGCCCCGCTGAACGATTTGAGCCGCATGCCCCCGTGCGGTCCTTAGCGGCTTTGCTTGGGCATCGAAGCGCGGGCGCGCATGAGCATGTGGTCCCCCAAATCCATGATCCCGCGGTCTGTGCGCCTACACCTGCCCGAGGGTGCGGATCTTGGCCTTCGGATGAATTTCGTTCTGCGAGAGTACCACGGTTGCGGGGCGGAAACGCTCAATGATTGAGCGCACAAACGGCCGCGCGCCGGGGCTGGTGAGCAATACCGGGGCTTCGCCATCGCCGGCCAGGCGGTCGAACACCTGGCGCACGCGGGCGATGAATTCCTGGAGCTTGGAGGGCGCCATGGAAAGCTGCTTTTCCTCGCCCTGGCCGACGATCGATTCGGCGAACACCTGTTCCCACTCCGGCGTCATGGTGACCAGCGGGACGACGCCGTTGTCGTCGGCGTTGGCATCGGAAATCTGGCGCGACAGGCGCGCGCGCACGTGTTCGATGATGGCAGCCACGGAATGCGTGTAGCCCACCGCTTCGGCGATCGCTTCCAGAATACGGGTGAGGTTGCGGATCGAAATGCGCTCCTGCAGCAGGCCCTGGAGAATGCGCTGGACCGCACTGATCGATAGCTGGGAAGGCACCACGTCGGCGATGAGCTTTTGCTGCTCCTTGGGCAGATCGTCGAGCAACTTCTGCGTTTCCGAATACGACAGCAGATCGGCCATGTTCTCCTTGATCACCTCGGTCAAATGGGTGGTGATCACGGTGGCCGGGTCCACGACCGTGTAGCCGCGGAACGACGCTTCCTCGCGGTGGGCGTTGTCGAGCCACATGGCGGGCAGGCCGAATGTGGGTTCGACGGTTTCTTCGCCCGGCAGGGTGATGCGTTCGCCGCGCGGGTCCATGGCCAGCAGCATGCCCGGGCGCAGGTCGCCGTGGCCGGCCTCCACTTCGCGGATGCGGATCACGTAGGTGTTGGCGCCCAGCGTCATGTTGTCCAAGATTCGCACCGACGGCATGACAAACCCCATGTCGGACGCGATCTGGCGGCGCAGGGCCTTGATCTGGTCGGTGACGCGGATACCGGCGCGCTCGTTGATCAACGCCAGCAGGCCGTAGCCCAGCTCCAAGCGCACTTCATCGACCGCGAGGACCGCGCTGATCGGCTCTTCCGGCACGTCCGCTTCGGCCTTTTCGGCCTCCGCCTCTTCGGCTTCGGCCTTGGCGGAAGAATTGCGCGCCACCACGGCCCAGCACGCGCCGGCCGAAACAAGCGAGAGCAGCGCGAACGGCTGCCACGGGAAGCCCGGCACAACGGCGATCAGGCCGAGCAGCACGGACGACACGCCGAGCGCGCGCGGATAATTGGTGAACTGCTTAAGCAGCAGCGCTTCGCTCTTGCCGTTGGTGCCGGCCTTGGACACCAGCAAGCCGGCGGCGATGGAGACGATCAGCGCCGGGATTTGCGTGACCAGGCCGTCGCCGACCGTGAGCAGCGTGTACGTCGTCGTGGCGGAAGAAAACGACATGCCCTGCTGGACGATGCCGATGATGATGCCGCCGATGATATTGATGAAGGTGATCATCAAGCCCGCCACGGCATCGCCGCGCACGAACTTGGATGCGCCGTCCATGGCGCCGAAGAACGAGCTTTCCTGCTCCAGCTCTTCGCGCCGCTTGCGCGCCTGGTTTTCGTCGATCAGGCCGGAAGACAGATCGGCGTCGATCGCCATTTGTTTGCCGGGCATTCCGTCCAAGCTGAAGCGCGCCGCCACTTCGGCGATGCGCTGGGCGCCGCGGGTGATAACCACGAAATTGACGATCACCAGGATGGCGAACACCACCAAGCCGATGACGAAATTGCCGCCCATGACGAAATTGCCGAACGCCTGGATGACGCGGCCGGCGGCCGCGGTGCCGGTATTGCCGTGCGTCAGAATCAGGCGCGTGCTCGCCACGTTCAGCGATAGCCGCAGCATGGTGGCGAGCAACAGCACCATGGGGAACACGCTGAATTCCAGCGGCTTGGAAATGAACAAGCCGGTCATCAACACCAGCACCGAGAAGGTGATGGAGGTGGCCAGCAACACATCCAGCAGCCACGGCGGAATGGGCAGGAACAGCGCCCCGATGATCCCAAGGATGACCACCGCCAACACAAGGTCGGCATTCCGCATACTGAAGCGGAACGGTCCGGGGCCGGCAGCGGCGACGGGGGTATCGGTCATTGGATAGGGATTTCGGCCTTCTGATCCTAGGTCGGCCGAGTGTGAGGGGAAGTGGTTAACGAGGGGCTAAGAGGCGGTGCCGACAACCGGTCGCGAACGATAGAATTCCATGCGCAGCAAATTACTGAACATAGTTGCATATTGCTGCCAAATCCGCATATTTGCTGGGCATGGAATATGTGGGGTTGAACCAATGACCGCGGGTGAGCTAATCGAACGGCTCCTTTCAGCACTGAAAGAGGCGCCAGAAACGGAGGCGCATCTCGATGCAGCCAAACCTGGCGTCAGTGGATGGCGGGCCGACGCGATGGTTAGTGCGCAAATCGGGGGTCGGCCCATCACGTTCGTCGTTGAGGTAAAGCGCTCCGCATTCCCTCGTGACGCCCGAGAGGCGGTGTGGCAGCTGCGGAATTTGTCGTCTCACCAAACGACCCACGACGAACGCAAATTTGTCCCAATGCTGATTGCCGAATCGATCTCGCCCGGCGCTAGAGAGTTTCTTCGCCAGGAGCACGTCGCGTATTACGACAGCGGCGGGAGTCTCTACGTTCCCGTACGTGGCGCATTCATCTTTGTAGACAAGCCGCTCCCAAAGATGGGCAACCGCGCAGTACGCTCGTTGTTCACGGATCGGCGCGCACAGATCTTGCACGCGGTTTGGGATCAGGAGGACGCGTGGTTTGGGGTCGATGACATTGCGAGACGATCTGGGGTGTCCCCGGGAACGGTCTCGGCGACGCTCATGGCGATGGAACAGTGGGACTGGGTCTCTCACCGGGGCGTGGGTCCCAACAAGGAACGCCGACTAGTTGATCGTCGGGGACTCCTGGACACTTGGACCGATTACCAAATTGCGTCCCGACCTTCGCCTTTCGGGCGCTACTTCATCCCAGCGGCACGAATCGAAGACCTCATTCGCAAATTGAGTCATGCATGCGAGGAAAACGAGATTCCATATGCAATCACCGGAGAGGCGGCGGCACAGGCCTACGCGCCCTACCTGTCCACTGTCTCGCAGCTGCGTTGTCGTTTGCCGACAGGCTCAGATCTTGAGGCGCTCCTGCGGTCGCTTGATGCACGTAACGTTGTAGATGGCTGGAACCTTGGTGTGGTCGATACCAAAATGGGAACGTTTTCTTTCCGGCGACGGCTCGGCGACGCGTGGTATGCGGACCCCCTGCAGACCTATTTGGATCTGCTGCAGGCTGGTGGCCGAGCAAGCGAAATGGCACAGCATCTACGACGTGAGATTCTAGGCGCGTAGTGAGCAAGCCCAACACACTTTCGCTCTATAGCGACTTTGTCACTCACGACTGTGAGCGAGTTCTGGTGACGTTGTTGCGCGGCCTTGGCCCATGGAAGACGTCGGTGTTTCTAGTGGGCGGACTTGTGCCGCGATATCTAGTTAGTGCCCGCCCGCCCGCAGTCCCTCCGCATGCCGGTACTGGTGACGTCGACGTCGTCGTGGACTTAGCGGTACTCGTAGACACGAAGGCATATGAGTCGCTCGAGCAGAACCTGAAGCGAATGGGTTTCGAACGCGCGCAAAACGACATGGGAAAGACGGTCAACTGGCGGTGGAGGCATCAGACTGAGGCCGGCACTTCAATCATCCTCGAATTTCTGGCGGATGACCCTACTTGGGGCAAACGGGTCGAGGAGCTGCCAACCAAGGGAAATGTTTCGGCGGTAAACATCCCTCATGCTTCCCTGGTCTTCGAACTGCATACCAAGAGAGATGTGACTGCTGAGCTTCTCGGTGGCGGCGGCATCACAACCGAAACTGTCGCCCACGCTGACTTGGTTTGCTTCACGTGTCTAAAGGCCTTCGCCTTCGATGATCGCAATGAGCCCAAAGACGCACACGATCTGACTTATTGCCTCGAGTACGCAAGCGGGGGAATCGACTCGGCGGTCGAGGCCTTCCGCATCGCGTTGGCCGGCAAGCATCGCCAGACTATCACCGCCGCGCTCCAAATCTTGCGGAAGCGCTTCTGTGGCGATGAGGAGCACCAAGGCCACGTCAAAGACGGTCCAGTCGCAGTTGCGAGATTCGAGGTTGAAGGCGATGGGCCGGACGCAAGGGAGGCCCGAATCCTAAGGCAGCGCAATGCAAGTGCCTTGGTTCAGCGCCTGCTAGGCGCCCTTGAGAAGGCGCTCAAGTAGCCGCAGCAGGGCCGCTCCTCGTCGTCCGTGACCGTGGTCACGGCCCTCGTCTTGCAGAACGACCATGGGCTGCTTGCCGATGCCTGACACCTGCGGCGCGCCGGAACGCCGCGCCCGCGCGGCCACCGCGATCAACGCCCCCGACGCCGCCACCACACCGAGCCCGACAAAGCTCACCGCATCCGGCACGTGCCCGAACACCAGCCAGCCAAGCATGCCCGCCCACAGCAGTTGCAGGTAGTTGAGCGGCGCCAGCGTCGAGGCGGGCGCGTCGCGGTAACTGAGGGTGAACAGGTAGTGCCCGAGGGCGGCGGTGGCGCCGACGCTGGCGAACACCAGCAGCGTGCCGATCCCCGGTGCTTCCCCGTACCAAAACCACGGCAGCAGCGCGCCGAAGACGATGGCGCCGACCAGCGCGGTGTAGAACATCAGGGTCGCGGCGCGTTCGGTGCCGGCCAGCAGGCGCGAGAGGATTTGATAGGCGGTGTTGGCGGCGGCGGCGCATAGCGCGAAGGCGATGCCGCTGGCGTCCAGCCCGCCGCCGGGGCGGGCGATCAGCACAACGCCGGCGAAGCCGGTGAGCCCGGCGGTCCAACTGAGCCAGCCGACCCGTTCGCCCAGGAACGGGCCGGCGAGCAGCACCACCACCATCGGCGACAGGAAATTGATGGCGGTGGTTTCGGCCACCGGCATGCGCTGCAGCGCCAGGCCCATGAACAGCGAAGCGACGGTGAGCGATGCGGCGCGGGCCAGCACCAGGCCGGTGCGCCGGGTGCGCACGAGCTGCCTGCCCTGCCGCGGGGTGAGGGCGATCACCATGATGAGCGCGTGCACCACGTAGCGGACGGCGACCACCAGGGGCACGTTGTAGTGGGCGGTGAGTTGCTTGGTGGCGGCGTCCATGCACGCCAGCACGAGCACCGCCAGGGTAAGCAGCAGCGCGCCGCGCAGGGGGTGGTGCACCGCAAGCGGCGCCGCCGGGGCAGGGGTTTCGGCAATCATGGGCGGACCGTGCGGTGTGGTCCCGGTGCGGTCAAGGATTGTGGAACGTGGCCCGGCGCTGTGCCGCAGGGCTATGCGCAGGGAGGGAGAGGGCCGGTCCTAGGCGGGATCGTCCGCCGGCGGCCCCGCGGACCCACCTTGCCAATGCGCCAGGAGGGCATCCTCGCGATCGCTCGCCAGCACCTCCCAGATTGCGGCAACTTCCAGCAGGGCGGCCCGGATCTCGGCACTATTCGTGGCGGCGGCCTTAGCCCGCGCATCGACCGCACGGGCGCGGAATTCCATCGTCGTATCCGGCACGTCCAGGCACCCGCTCCAGGCACCCGCTCCACCGTGATTCTACGCGCAATGGGTGGGTGCGTCGCCAGGGATTGTGCCCCGCCCGTGACATGAGTGCGCGGGTCGTCCGGCGGCGCCGGTGAACTTCGGGCGAGATGTCCTGTTTGAAACACCGGGGCGGGTGCGCGCCGGGCAGAGTGTCCATTCCCATCGGCTGCGACGGACCCCGCTACCCATCCGGTGCGGCGGGGCGCGGCGCCGGATCTGAACCCTTCACCCAAGGACGCCCCCCCATGCATTGGATCGACCCAGCCTCGCTTCCGGAAACGAAGGGCATGGTTGACCGCTTTCTGCAGAACCCGCACGGCGAAGCCGACGGCATGCTGTTGACCGACGGCACCGAAATTCATTTCCCGCCGCACATGTCCCGCCACGTTCTGGCGGCGGTGAAGCCGGGCGCCGGCGTGGCGGTGCGCGGCGTGCGCCCGCGGGCGGCCAATATGATCGCCGCGGTTTCGATCCAGGTGGGCGACGCGGAGCCGATCGTCGATCAAGGCCCGCCGGACGCCGACGCGCCGGCCAAGCCCGGCCATAAGGCCGAGACGCGCGAACTCAAGGATATCGAGGGCGTGGTGAAGATGATCCTGCACGGGCCGCACGGCGAGACGTGCGGCGCGATCCTGGAAGACAGCACGATCGTGCGGCTGCCGCCCGGTGAAGTGGCGGCGATGCACGGCCATCTGGCGGTGGGCAACAAGCTCGCGGCGCGCGGCGAGTGCATGACCAATGCGGTGGGCGCAGTGCTCACGGCGCGCTGGGTCGGCAGTTCGCTGTTCGCGTTGCACCAGGTGGAACCGGCGGCGCACCCGAAGCACAGCGGCGCCAGCCACGACGAGCACACGAAACACCGCCCCGCGGCGTAACAAAAGCATCGGCCCGCCAGTGGATACACTGGCGGGCCGGGAGGCTGGGGTCTTCTTACGGACCCCTTAAGGAGAAACGCGGGCAGATGCCACAGCGGTCTCCCCGGAGGGTGGGTACGCAGTCTGCGCCACTAGGTATCCGCGCAACATGGCCGGGATATGAAGGAACAGTGACTGTTTCAATACAGGGCGGGGGCGGCCCCGGGGCTGGCGATTCGGCAAAGCTGACGATCCGTGCGGTCGACGCAGACCGGGGCGGGACCGCAACATAGCCGCAACGAAGCTGTAACCCGAACGCCATTGATCCTGGCTAGGTTGCGGCCTCCCCAACCGGAGGCACGTTAACCGTGACTGACGACATTGCTTACGACGAAGACACCGGCATGAATCCAAGCACGAACGCGAGCCTCGACGATGTAGTCGCCGAGCGCCTCGCGAACCCGGAACGCCGCGGGCTGTTCCAGGGCGCGGCCGCTGCGGCGGCGCTGGCCTTCATCGGCACTTCGGCGATGCCCAAGACGGCGGCGGCCCAAGCGGCTGCGGCCGCTCGCAGGCCGGCGGCGCTGGGCTTCCAGGCCGTGCCGAAGAGCCTAGCCGATACGGTTTCGGTACCCCAGGGCTATACGGCGCGCGTGTTGTTCCGGTTGGGCGATCCGATCGCCGCGAACGTTCCCGCGTATAAGAACGACGGCACCGATCCGGCGGCGTCGTTTGCGTTCCGCTCGGGCGACCATCACGACGCTATCAACTATTACGGCCTTGACGATGCGGGCCGGTACGCACCTGCTGCCAGCACGCGCGGGCTGCTGGTCATGAACCACGAAGCGATTACGCCGTCGTTCCTGCACAAGAACGGCGTCACCTCCACCGGCACCGGCGCCGACCAATTGCGCACCGCGCCCGACGAGGTCCTGCGCGAATACTACGCGCACGGCGTGAGCATCGTTGAGATCGCGCGCGCCGGTGACGGGGCGTGGAGCTACAAGCAGGATTCGCGGCTCAACCGCCGCATTCACACGCTGACCGAGATCGCCCTTTCGGGCCCTGCAGCCCGTTCGCCCGCGATGGTCACGCGGTACTCCCCGACCGGTTCGCACACGCGCGGCACGGTCAACAACTGCGCCAACGGCTACACGCCGTGGAACAGCTACCTCACCTGCGAGGAAAACTACGCCGGCTACTTCCGCCGCACGGCGGCGACCGACGACGCCAAGCGCAGCGCCAAGGAAGTCGCTTCGCTGCGCCGCAACGGCATTGCCGGCACCGGCCGCGAATTGTGGGCGACCGTCACCCCGGACACCCCCGACAACCTGTATGGCCGCTGGAACGCCGAAGCCACCGGCGCGACGCCGGCCGACGACTACCGCAACGGCCCCAACACGTTCGGCTGGGTGGTGGAAGTCGATCCGTTCGATCCGAATTCGATGCCGCGCAAGCGCACGGCGCTTGGCCGCTTTGCCCACGAGGGCTGCTGGCTGGGACCGGTGACCGCCGGCAAGCCGCTGGTTTGGTACAGCGGCGACGATTCGCGCGGCGAATATATTTACAAGTACGTTTCGGCCGCCAACTGGGATGCAGCCGACGCGACCCGCGGCCTTGCCGCAGGGGACAAGTACCTCGATTCGGGCAAGCTGTACGTCGCCAAGTTCAACGCCGACGGCACCGGCGAATGGCTCGAACTGCGCTTTGGCAGTGACAAGATCAACGCCAACACGCCGGGCTATGCCTTCACCGACCAGGCGGACGTGCTGATCAATGCACGTATCGCCGCAGACGCGGTGGGCGCGACCAAGATGGACCGTCCGGAATGGGGCGCCGTCGATCCGGTCAACGGCGCAGTCTATATGACGCTCACCAACAACAACGCCACCGTGCGGCCGCTGGCGGCGCTCGATGCCGCCAACCCGCGCCACTACAACGACAAGCGCGCCAACGGCACGGCGCAATACGGCAACCCCAACGGCCACATCATCCGTTGGCAAGAGGCCGGCAACGACGCGGCGGCGACCACCCTGCGCTGGGACATCTATCTGTTCGCGGCGCGGGCCGGCACCGATCCGCGCAACGTCAACCTGTCCGGCTTGACCGCCGACAACGACCTGTCGAGCCCGGATGGTTTGTGGTTCTCACGCGCCACCAACCTGTGCTGGATCGAAACCGACGACGGCGCTTACACCGACGTCACCAACTGCATGCTGCTGGCCGCCCTGCCGGGCACGGTTGGCGATGGCGATAAGCGCGCCATCACCAGCACTGACGCCGCCGGCGCCGTGCGTGAGGTGACAACTCAGGTGGGCGCCCCGCCGGGCGACAAGCTGCGCCGCTTCCTGGTTGGGCCGGCGCAGTGCGAAATCACCGGCATCACCGAGACGCCGGATGGCCGCACCATCTTCGTCAACATCCAGCACCCGGGCGAAGAAACCCCGGTCGCCGATATCGGCAATCCCGCAGCGTGGCCGAGCCACTGGCCAGAAGGCGGTACTGCCCGTCCGCGCTCGGCCACCGTCGCCATCACCAAGAATGATGGCGGGATGATCGGCGTCTAAGACCAACAGCGAAGGGGAGGGCCGTGCGGGTCGTCCCCTTCGCCCTGCTCGTGTTTGCGTGCGTAGCGCGTCCCGCCGTGGGGCAGGACGCGCTACGCGGCAAGCTGCTCTACAATGATGGCGGCCGCTTGAACGGTGCCGGAGTTAGTTGTGTGGACTGCCACGGCGGTGTGCCGGGCGCGCTGCACGGCCTGGGACGGGTTGCCAACAACCCGGCGGCAATCGCCTATGCCATCGGCGCAGTCGGTGCGATGGAACCGCTCCGGGGGCGCGTTACGGCGCAGGACATGGCAGACATCGCCGCCTTTGTTGCGCTGCCTTCGGTCGCGAGCCCGGAGCCGCGGGTGACCACCAGCGGGCCGGCGGCATCGCCCTATTCGGCCGAGCGGCTGGAGTTTGCCGCGGCGCCTGCGGGCTCAATGCCTGCCGCCAGCCAAGTCCGCCTGACCAACACCGGCGCGCTGCCCCTGCGGCTGCTGGGCGAGCCGGAAGTGACTGGCTCTGCGGTCGGGGAATTCGCCATTTCGGTCAGCGACTGCCGTGCGGGAGCCATTTTGGCGGCGCAGCAATCGTGTGTGGTGGAGGTCGTGTTTGGGCCACGGGGCGAACCCGGCCTGCGCACGGCCACCCTCGGGCTCGCCTTCGACTGGATTCGTGGCGGCGTCCACATTGCCCTGATCGGCCGGGTGGGCTCCACCCCAGGGACGGAACGATAGGCCAGGGGGCGGCGGCTACTCGGCCGCTTCGGTGGTGGCGGCGCGCCGCGCCGGCACCGGCTCGGCGCCGGTGAGGGTGCGGTACAGCCACTTCGTGCCGTTGGAGAGATTCTCCATGTACAGGTAGATGGCCGGCGTGATGAACAGGGTCAGCACCTGCGAGACGATCAGGCCGCCGACCACCGCCACGCCCAAGGGCTGGCGCATCTCGGAGCCGGCGCCGGCGCCCAATGCGATGGGCAGCGCGCCCATGATGGTGGCGAGCGTCGTCATCATGATCGGGCGGAACCGGATCAGGCACGCTTCGCGGATCGCGTCATAGGGCTTGGCGCCGGCGGTCTGCCTGGCCAGGGCGAAGTCGATCATCATGATCGCGTTCTTCTTGACGATGCCGATCAGCATCAGCACGCCGATCACCGCGATCACGCTGAGGTCGAACTTGAACCAGTACAGCGAGGCCAGCGCGCCGACGGCCGCCGACGGCAACCCGGTGAGAATGGTCAGCGGGTGGATGAAGTTTTCGTACAGGATGCCGAGCACCAGGTAGATCGTGACGATCGCGCCGAGGATGAGCATCGTCTGGCTCTGCATCGACTGCTGGAACACGCCGGCGTTGCCCGAGAAGCCGGTGGAGATGGTGGGCGGCAGGCCGATGTCCTGCTTCACCAGTTCGGTTTCCGCGGTGGCTTCGGACAGCGAAACGCCCGGCGGCAGGTTGAACGACAGGGTCACCGACGGCAGCTGGCCGATCTGGCTCACCGACAGCGTGCCGACCGAGCGCTTGACGGTGGCGAACGCCGACAGCGGGATCATCTTGCCGGTGGCGGCGACGCGGATCTGCACCTGGTCGAGCAGCGCCGGGGTCCACGGAATCTCGGGATCGAATTCGACGATCACCGAGTAGCTGTCGCCGGTCTTGAAGATGGTGGACGCGGTGGTGCTGCCGAAGCCCTGGTTCAGGTAGCTCAGCATTTGCGCGCTGGTGATGCCGAGCAGGCGGGCCTTTTCCGCATCGACCGAGAGCGATACCTGCTGTGCGTTGTTTTGCACGTCGGTGTTCACGTCGGCAAAGAACGGGTTGGCGCTCATCGCCTCCATCATCGTCTTGCTCCAGCCGAGCAGCTCGTTCCGGTCGACGCCGCGCATCACGTACTGGTACGTGCTGGAATTGCCGCCGCCGCCGATGCGCAGGTTTTGCACCGGGTTGACCGTGGCGGTGATGCCCGGGACCACAAGGGTGCGGCGCAGGTCGGCCAGGATGTCGTTGAGCGGCGGGCGCTCGGTCTTGTCCTTCAGGTCGACGAAGAGGTTGCCGCCGTTGCCGCCGCCGACATTGGACGCGACGTGTTCGACGTACGGTTTGGCGCGCAGGAGGCTTTCGACGCGCGTCTGTAGCACCATCAGGTCGGCATACGAGATGTCTTGCCGCGCCTGGGTGAACACCGAGAGCTGGCCCAGGTCTTCTTGGGGCAGGAAGCTCTTGGGCAGCACGTTGAGCAGGTAGCCGCTGGCGGCGACCGTGCCGATGAACACGATCAGCATCAGCGGCTTCCAGCGCAGCGCGAAGTCGAGCAGCACCCGGTAGCCGGCCAGCACCAGGTCGAAGCCGCGGTCGAAAATGCCGCGCTTGGCGCCCGGCACGTGGGCGGGCAGGCGCGCGCACAGCATGGGCGTGAGCGTCAGCGAAACCACCAGCGAGGCGGCGATGGCGATCGTCACCACCACGGCGAACTCGTGGAAGATGCGGCCGATGACGCCGCCCATCAGCAGGATCGGCAGGAACACCGCGACCAGCGACAAGGTAATCGAAACGATGGTGAAGCCGACCTCGCGGCTGCCTTGGAGCGCGGCTTGGAACGGCTCCATACCTTCTTCGATATGCCGGACGATGTTTTCCAGCATAACGATCGCGTCATCGACAACCAGGCCCACGGCCAGCGTGATGCCGAGCAGCGACACGTTGTCGATCGAGTAGCCGAGCGCGTACATCGCGCCCACCGTGGCCAGCAGCGAGATCGGCACCGCCAGCGTCGGGATCAGAGTTGCCGAAATGCGGCGCAGGAACAGGAACACCACCAGGATCACCAGCCCGATGGTGATGGCGAGCGTGCGCTTCACTTCGTCCACCGAGTGGACGACCGAAATAGCGCGGTCGTTCAGCACGCTGATCGCGCCGTTGGGGCCCAGGTCGGAGACGAACGACGGCAGCAGTTCCTTGACGCGCCGCACCACGTCCACCGTGTTGGCTTCGGGCTGGCGGAACACCGACAGCAGCAGCGCCGGCTTGCCGTCGTAGCTGCTGGAATTCTTGGTGTTGGCGACCGAGTCGACGACCCGCGCCACGTCGCCCACCCGCACGGCGCGGTTGTTGGGCGTGGAGATGATCACGTTGCGGAACTGCTCGGCGGTGGTCATCTGGTTGGTGGCGTTGATCGCCAGCGTCTGGTCGGCGCCGTTGACCGCGCCGGCCGGGGTGACCGAATTGGCGGCGCCGATCGCGGTGATGATCTGGTCGATGCCGATGCCGAGGCCGGTGAGGGCGAGCGGGTTGACCTCGACGCGCAACGCAAACTTCTTGGCGCCCGCCACCGTGACCTCGCCGACGCCGCCCAGTGCGGCCAAGGCCGGCGAAATAACGTCTTCGGCGTAATCGTTGAGCTGGGTCAGCGTCATCGACGTGCTTTGCACGCTGAGCTGGATGATCGGCGAATCCGCCGGGTTGACCTTGCGGAAGCTGGGCGCGGTGGTGTTGGCCGGAAGCTGCCGGGTGGTGCGCGAGATCGCCGCTTCCACGTCGGCCGCGGCCTGGTCGATGTCGCGGTTCAGGTCGAACTGCATGACAATATTGGTATTGCCCTGCGAGCTGCGCGCGGTCATGGACGTGATCGACGGGATGGTCGAGAAGTTCTTGATCAGCGGCGTCGCGACCGAGGTCGCCATGGTTTCCGGCGTGGCGCCCGACAGACCCGCCGAGACCGTAATGGTCGGGTACTCGACGTTTGGCAGGGCGGCAACGGGCAGGTACCCGTAGGCGAAGATGCCGACCGCGCAGAGCGCGACCGCCAGCAGGATGGTGGCGACCGGCCGGTGAATGAATGGGGCGGAGATGTTCATGGTGCGGGCGTCCTGGCAGCGGGCTGCGCCGCCGGCGGCGTGCCGGGGGCGACTTCGGTAAGGGTGCCTTGTGGGCGCGGGCGCGCGCCGTCGGCGGGCGCGCCGCCGGCCGCGGCGGCGTTCTGCGGAGCGGCGCCCGGGGCGCCACCGTTCGGGTTGCGTCCTTGGAACTGGCCTTGGCCGGCAACGCCCGGGGCGCCGGCGGGCGCAGCGGCAGGAGTGGCGGCGGCGTTCTGCGGCGCGCCGGCCGGGCGGGCCTGGCCGGGTTGCCCCTGGCCTGGCGCTGCCCCAGCGGGCGTTTGGCCGGGCGGCGTGGCGGCGGCAATCGGCCGTGCCGCGGCCCGGACCGCGGCTTGCGCGGCAGCGGCGGCGGCAGTGTCCAAGGTTTCGGTCACCGCTTGGCCGTCGACCAAGCGCAGCATGCCTTCGACGATCAGGTGATCGCCGGGGCGGACGCCGGCCGAAATGATCGACAGTTGTTGGTAGGTGTCGGATACGGTCACCGGCGTCACTACCGCGCGGTCGTTGCGCACCAGGTAGACGTAAGGGCCGTTGGCGTTGACCTGCACCGCGGCGATCGGAACCACCGTGGCGGCGGCGCGCAGGCCGAGCTGGGTTTCGACGCGGATATATTCGCCCGGCCACAGACTGCCGTCGGCATTGGCGAACTCGGCCTTGATCAGCACGGTGCCGGACGTGGTATCGACCGTGGAATCGACGAACGTGAGCTTGCCGGTCGACAACAGCGTGCCGTTGGTCGGGTCGTAGGCGCGGACGGGGGTCGTCTCGGCACTGGCGAGCGCCTGGCGGAAGCCGTCGAGGTTGCGCTGCGGGATGGTAAACGTGATGCGCACCGGGGCCATACGGGTGACCGTCACCAGCGGCGTCTGATCGGACGCACGAACCAGCGCGCCGGTCGTGGTGCTGACCACGCCCACGCGGCCTGCGATCGGCGCGGTGATGGTGGTGAAGCCAAGCTGGAGCTGGTCGGTCTGCAGCAAGGCCTTGTCGCCGGCGAGGTTGGCCGTAGCCACGGCGAGATTGGTCTTGGCTTGATCGACCTGGGTGCGGGTCGCGTTGTTGGTTCCGGCGAGGGTCGTGATGCGCGCTAGGTCGGCGGTGAGCTGGTCCACGGTGGCTTGGTCGCGGGCCATGGTAGCGCGGTCCTTGGCCATGGTCGCTTGGATTGCCTGATCGTCGAGCTGCACCAGCAGGTCGCCGGCCTTGACCATTTGGCCGTCGGTTACGGCGAGCTTGGTGACGTAGCCATCGATGCGCGAGCGCACGGCCACGGACGCCGAGGCCTCGACCCAGCCAACCGCGGTGACGCTGATCGGGATGTCCTTTGCCTCGGCCACCGTAGTGATCACGTTCGCTGCGGCGCGGCCGCCGCCGGGACGGCCCGGTCCGCCAGGGCGCGCACCCGGAGCACCGGCGGCGCCCGGAGCGGCCGCAGCGCCGGGAGTGCCGGCCGCAGGCGCGGCGGCCGTACCGCCGGCAAACGCCATCACGGCGTCCTTTTCGCGATAGAGGTAGGCACCGCCCGCAATCGCCAGGGCGAGCACGGTAAGCGAGATCACACGGGCAGCTTTCATAACCAATCGATCCAATCAGACTGAAATTGCTTGCCCGAGTTGGGCTTCGAAAACCTCAACGCCACCGTGTCGCTTCGCCCGGTTAGCGCATTGGCCCGGTTAACGCATCGGAATGTCAAACCGGCTCAGCTTTGCCATTGGCTGCACCGCCCCGCAAGAGGGAGCGGGCCGCGGGCGACCCCGTTCACCACCTCGTGCAGAAGCGCAGCGCACAGCGTGGATTCTGCTACGTGGTCCGCACGGGTCCGCAAAGGGGGGAATTGGTAACAGGCTGTTGCAGCGCCTGGATTGGCCTGCGCAAAAAGCGTGCAGAGAGGCCCGCGCGGCCCCTGCTCGGTGCCGGCTACGCTCCGGGTGTGCGGATCGCGGTGGAATGCTCCGGCGGTGCCGGCCGCAAACCGGCTACAGGCCTGCGACTGCGCTCGCCATGGCGCCACCGCTGCCAATCCCCACGCCGCCGCCGCCGCCCGTACCGGGTTCGGGAACCGGGGTGCCTTCGTCGGTGTACTGCTTGAGCTTGTTGCGCAGGGTGCGGATCGAGATGCCGAGGATGTTGGCCGCGTGGGTGCGGTTGCCGAGGCAGTGCTTGAGCGTGTCGATGATCAGGTCGCGCTCGACGTCAGCTACCGTGCGCCCGACCAAATTGGTGGTGGCGCGCCCGGCTTGGGCGAGGGCAGTGGCCGAACTCCCGGCGGCGCCGCCGGCGGCAACGCTCGCCGTGGATTCCGGCAGTACGATCGCATCGGCGCCGATGTCGTCGCCGACAGCCAGCAGCACGGCGCGGTGAATGGCGTTTTCCAGTTCGCGGACGTTGCCCGGCCAGCGGTGGCGGCGCAGGGCTTCCAACGCGCCCTCCGAAATCGAGCGGTAGGGGACCCCGTTCACCTCGGCGTACTTCTTCGCGAAGTAGTCGGCGAGGAGGGGAATGTCGCCCTTGCGGTCGCGCAGCGCCGGCACGTTGATGTTGATCACGTTCAGGCGGAAGAACAGGTCTTCACGGAAGTTGCCATTGGCGACCTCGGCGGTGAGGTCCCGGTTCGACGTCGCGATAATGCGGATGTCGACCTTGACCGGCTTGGTGCCGCCGACGCGGTCGATCTCGCGTTCCTGAATCGCGCGCAGCAGTTTGGCTTGCAGGCGCGGGTGCATTTCGGAAATTTCGTCGAGCAGCAGGGTGCCGCCGTTGGCTTCTTCGAACTTGCCGATGCGGCGCGCGACGGCGCCGGTAAACGCGCCCTTTTCGTGGCCGAACAATTCCGATTCGAGCAGGTTCTCGGGGATCGCGGCGCAGTTCAGCGAGATGAACGGGCGGTCGGCGCGGCGCGACTTGGAGTGCACGTAGTTGGCGAGCACTTCCTTACCGGTGCCGGACTCGCCGGTGACCAGGATGCTCGCGTTGGAGTCCGCTACCTGGTCGGCGAGCTTGACCACGTTCTTCATCAGCGGGTCGGCATAGAGGAGGGTCTTGGCCTCCTCGGTGACCGCTTCCAGAACCGCGGCGATCAGATCCGGTTCCGGCGGCAGCGGCACGTATTCCTTGGCGCCGGCGCGGATCGCGTTGACCGCGGCCTCCGCATCGGTGCCCACGCCGCACGCCACGACCGTCGCGCTGAAGCGCTCGGCCTGCAGCGAGGCGATGAAGCCTTTGATGTCCAGCCCAACGTCGATCATGACGAGATCGGCGCCTTGGCCTGCCCGCAGTGCGTTCAACGCTGCGAGGACGTCCGGCACGTGCGCGACTTTCGCACCCCGCGCCATGGCCATTTTGCTCGCCGCGCCGATCTGGCCGTGCATGCCACCGATGATCAACAGCCGCATAACTGGTTCTCCTGCGTCGTGCCGCTACTGCGGTTTACGCGTGTAAGGTTAACAAAACTACTACGGGCACCATCTGCGCCCAGGGTCCTAACGTTCGACTTTGATGATTTCCGTCATGGTCACGCCCAGCCGGTCGTCGATCACGACGACCTCGCCACGCGCCACCAAGCGGTTGTTGACGTAGATGTCGATGGCTTCGCCGACCTTGCGGTCGAGCTCGACCACCGCGCCGGAGTTGAGCTTGAGGAGATTGCTGACCTCCATCGAGGCTTTGCCCAGCACCGCCGAGACCTGAACCGGAACGTCGAACACCGCTTCCAGTTCGGTGGCCGCGTGATCCTGCGGTTCTTGCTTGTCACCGTCGGCGGGCGCAGCCGCTTCGTTCTGCGCGTCCATTTCCTTCTCGAGGTCGGGAAGGTCGAGATCGTCGTTGGTTGCCATGGTCGCTCCTGTCAGCCTTTCGGGGCGGCATTTGCCGGGGCGGCGGCTTTCGGCGCCGCGGCCGGGGCCTTGGCCGCTTCCGGCCGGTTTGCATCCGCTACCGCGGCGGCCTGATCGGCGGCCGCGAGCGCGACTTGGTTGATCGCCGCCTGCACGTCGGGGCCCTGACCGGGGCCCTCATCCGTCGCGCCGGCGGGTCCGTGAAACTCGGGCAGATCGTTGAGCACGGCCAGATAGCGCTCAACGGCTTGCGCCGCTTGGCGCTCGATCTGGGCGGGGTCGCGCTCGGCGCCGCCTTCCGGCCATTCGACACGGCACGCGGTGCCGCTCAACGCCGGATCGCTCGCCAGTTGCACTTTCATGCCGGGGCGCCCGGCGATTTCCTTCGCCAATAGCGTCCGCACCGCGTCCAGCACCGCCGGCGCCACCTTGATGACCGTACGGGGTTGTTCGGCCAGTTCGGAAAGCGTCGCCAACGCACCCATCGCCATTGCTGCCACTTCGACCTCAGGTTGCCGCTTGAGCAACTCGTGGGACAGCGCGCGGGCGATCACCAATGCCAAGCCGGTGGCTTCCTTGCGCAAATCGAGCGCCAAGCGCCGGTGCGTTTCTTCCAGCTTCGGTAACGTGCGGGCGATCGCTTCCAATGCTTTGGCGGCGTGTACGTCGATCACTTCACGGATTTCGCCGATGCCGGCGGCGCGGCCCTCCGCGAAGCCGGTGGCGCGTCCCTCGCGGCGGGCGCGCTCAACCGCTACGGTGAAATCCTGCTCTGTGTAGATGAGCGGCGGCCCCACGGGCTGGCGGCGGCGGTTTTCGCGCGCGATGGTCTCGGCGTCGAAGACCGTGTCGAAGGTGAACTTGTTGGCCATCCCGCCGCCTTAGTAGATCAATTCGTCGTCGCCACCACCCTCGGCGATAACGATCTCGCCTGAGGCGGCCAATTCCTTGGCCTTGGTGACGATTTCCATCTGCGCCTCGTCGACTTCCTTGAGGCGCACCGGGCCCATTGCTTCCATGTCTTCGCGCAGAATCTTGCCGGCGCGTTCCGACATGTTGCTGAAGAACAGGTCGCGGATCGTTTCCGACGCGCCCTTGAGGGCAACGGCGAGGCGCGACTTTTCGACGCCGCGGAGGAGGGTTTGCACCGAGCCCGGATCGAGCTTGGACAAATCTTCGAACGTGAACATCAGCGCCTTGATGCGCTCGGCCGAATCGCGGCTGCGCTCTTCCAGCGCCGTCATGAACCGGCTCTCCGTCGAGCGGTCGAAGTTGTTGAAGATGTCCGCGATCAACTCGTGGCTGTCGCGCCGTGCGGTGCGGGCGAGGTTGCTCATGAACTCGGTGCGGAGAGTCTGTTCGACACCGTCGAGGATCTCCTTGCGTACCGACTCCATGGACAACATACGGGTAATCACTTCCATCGCGAATTCTTCGGGCAGTTCGCCCAGCACGCGGCTGGCGTGGTCCGGCTTCAGTTTGGACAACACCACCGCGACAGTTTGCGGGTACTCGTTCTTCAAGTAGGTGGCGAGGGTCGCCTCGTTCACGTTGCCGAGCTTGTCCCACATGGTACGCCCGGCCGGGCCGCGGATGTCTTCCATGATCTGGGCGACGCGGTCGGCGCCCAAACTCTTGGTCAGCAACCGCTCGGTGCTTTCGAAGCTGCCGATCAGGGAGCCGGTTCCCGACATCAGCTTGGCGAACATGAAGAACAGGGATTCCACCGACTTGGCGTCGATCATGCCCAGGTTCGCCATGGTCTGGGAGAGTTCCTTGATCTCCTCGTCGTCCATCATGCCGAACAGGCGCGCAGAACGTTCCTCGCCAAGCGCGAACATGACGATCGCGGCTTTCTGCGGGCCGGTCAGATCCTCGAGCGCGGCGTCCCGCTGGGCTTCGATCTCAGCTTGGAATGGCGATTCAGATGCCATGATGCGTATCCGGCCGGTACGTCCAGCTTAGCCCTGATAGAGCCAGTTGCGGAGGATCGCGAGAGCCTCCTCGGGGTGCTTGTCGACCAGTTCGCCGATCTTCTTGAGCGAGCTGGAGCGCACGCGGCCTTCGACCTGGGCCATGTCGATCATCTGCTCCATCTCGCTGACCGGCACCGACTCTTCGGGTGCGCTGAGCGCGGCCTGCTGCGCGGCGATCAACCCGGCTTCGGCGGCTTGCTCGGCGGCTGCGGCCTGGGCTTGCGCCTGCGCGATCGACAGCGCGCGGGTAACCAGCGGCTTCAGTACGAGGAGCACGACGAGCAGGGCCACGATTGCGAAAATGAATAGCTCGCCGACGCGGAAGTAGTCGTCCTTGCCCAAGCCGAGGAACGCCGTTGGCGTAGGGGTAAACAGCTCGACCGTGCGCGCGAACTGCATGTTCTGCACGGAAACCTGGTCGCCGCGCTTCTGGTCGTAGCCGACCGCGGAGCGCACCAGAGCGGCGATCTGGTCCAGGTCGGCCTGGGAGCGCGGCTGGTACGTTTCATTCGGCGCCGCGCCGGTATAGGTGCCGTCGACCAGGACCGCGACCGACAGGCGCGTCAACGCACCTGCCTCGGTCACGGTCTGCGTCATCTTCTTGGTGATTTCGTAGTTGACCGTTTCCTCGTTGTGCACGGCGGCCGTGGTGTTGGCGGCGCCGACTTGGCCGGCGGCGGCCGCCTCCGGCAGGTTGGTGGCCACGGTCACCGGCGTGGGGCCGGTGTTGTCGCGGGTGTTGTTGGTGTCGCCGATAGTCTGCGTCGAACGCACGACCTGGCCGTCGGGATTGAAGATCTCTTCGTGCGTGGTGACTGAGTTCCGGTCCAGTTCCGCGGAAATCTCGGCCCACACCTTACCGGCGCCGAGGGAGCGCTCGAGCATCTGCTCGATCGACCCCTTCAGCCGGGTCTCGAACGCAGTGCGGACTTCTTCCATGCGGGTGGCGGCGAGAGCGCCAGGACCGGCAGCTTCGTCGGTGCCGCGGGCGAGCAGATTGCCTTTGTCGTCGACGATCGAAATATGGGTGGGCGAAAGGTCCGGCACCGCCGCTGCCACCAAGTTCTGGATCGCGGCGATCTGGCCGGAATCGAGACGCCGGCTGCCGCGCGTTTGAATGACGATCGACGCCGAGGCCTTGCGGGTGTCGCGGCTGAACAGTTCGCGCTTGGGCAGCACCAAGTGCACGCGCGCCTGGTTGACCGAGTCGATGGCGCGGATGGTGCGGGCCAGTTCGCCTTCCAACGCACGCTGCAGGTTCACGTCCTGGATGAACGAGGTCGTGCCGAGCGCGCTGGTGGTATCGAAAATCTCGTAGCCGATGGAACCGCCGGCGGGGACGCCCTCTTGGGCTAGCGCGACGCGCAATTGCAGCACGCGATCGTCGGGCACATAGACCTGGGTGCCGTCGCTGCGCAGCTCGTACTTCACGCCCATGGTGTCGAGGCGCTTGGTGATCTCGCCCGCATCGCGCAGGTCGAGGCTGCCGTAGAGGAGGGCCATGGTCGGCTGGCCGACCTGGGTGGCGAGGTACAGGAAGATGCCGATTAGACCCGCGGCAACGACCCCCATCGCCACCAGGCGATTGGTCCCCATTCCGCGGAGCATTTCCATCAACGAGTTCACTGCCGTTCCCCCAACCGAAGTGGAGCCGGTACCGAGAAGCTCCGTTGCCGGAACCTTCGGTACTGGCGACAAGGTAGGGGGCGCGCTGTGAAAATTCGGTTAACCGGCAAATCTTGCCGGGCAACCGCGGTGTGGAAGGGCGTAGGAGCGGCCGCCGATGCGGCGGCCGCTCAAAGACTATGCAGCGCGGCTGGGACGTTCGGCGGCGAGCGGGCGGCGGCGGTAGTCCTGAATGCGCGTGGCGCGCAGTCCGGACAAACCGTGGTGCGACAAATCCCGCTGCCACGAGAGGAATTCTTCGACGCTGAGCGAGTAGCGCCCCAGTGCTTCTTCCAGCGACAGAGCGCCGGTGCGCACGGCGTTGACCACCTGTGCCTTGCGGCGCGCTACCCAGCGGTGCGTGCCGGCGGGCGGCAGGCTGGCCAGCACCGCGGTGACGGGGCTGGGCTCGTGGTCGGCCGATACGGTGTCGATGGTGTGGTATTCGGAGTCGGTCATTGCGTTGGTCATCGCCTGCCTCAGTGCGGGCGGGTATCCCATCAGTGTGGGGCCCGCCGATTAACAAGGGCTGAACCCCGCCGCCGGCTGCGGCGGCGGGATCAGCGGTTACGGCTACCGCTTGGTGCGGATCAGTTCGTCCAGCATTTCGTCGGACGTCGTAATCACCTTGGCCGAGGCGGAGAACGCGCGCTGGGCCAGGATCATCTTGGAGAATTCGTTCGCCAGATCGACCGTCGAGGCTTCGAGCGACGATGGTGCGAACAGGCCGGCGCCGTTGGTGCCGGGCACGCGCCGGGTCAGGTCGCCGGACTGGGCGGTCTGCGTGAACACGTTGCCCGAGTGGGCGCCGAGTCCGTTCGGGTTCGGCACCGTGCCGACCGGGATCTGGAATTTGTCCTCGGTGATGCCGTTTTCAAAGATGGCGGTAATCATGCCCTCTTCGTTTACCGAGATGGCCGAGAGTTGGCCCACTTGGGCACCATCGACCGACGTGCTGACCAGGGTCGACTCGCCGTCGTACTGGGTCATGCCGTCGGCTTCGCCGTCGGTGCCGAACGTGAAGGTGATCGATTGCGCCGCGATGCCGAGGGTGGCCGTGTCGAACGGGATGGAGGTGGTGAAGTTGCCCGCCGCGGGCGTGATCGCGGTGCCGATCGCCGCACCATCGGTGAACGTCGTGTTGCCGGCGTCGTAGGTACCGTCGGTGTTGAACGCGATGGTGCCGCGCATCACTTGGCCGTCGACGACGCCGGTGGTGTCGGACGCCGGGTCGACATAAACCTCGGTGTACCACTGGTTGGCGGTCGGGCCGGCGAGGAACGAGTACGTCAAGGTGCGCGGCGTGCCGAGCGAGTCATAGATCTGGACGCTGCGCGAGAAGTCGGGGACCACCACACCGGATGCCATGTTCTTGAGCGAGTCGGCGCCTGAGTAGGTCGACTGGGTCGTGACCAAAGCGGCGTCGATTTCGGTGAGTGTGTTGTCGACCAGCGACGCGCCGGCGATGGTGCGGCCCGCGGTGTCCGACACGGTCAATGTGTTGGTCGCCCAGGTCACGGAAATGTCGGTAGCGCCGCCGTCATCCGCACGCAGTTGGGTTTGCAGGATCGAGGCCAGCGTGGACCCGTCCGTGGCTGCCGCGACCGAGAAGTTGGTCTCGGTGATGGAGCCGATCGTGATCGAGAACGTATCGACGATGCCGGCGCCCGCGCCGCCCGCGCCGTTCGCGGCAGCGTTGGTGACTGCGAACTCGGCGGTCGAATGTGCGCCCGCGCCCTCGGTCGAGATCGTCTGAGACGCCTTCAGGTTCGCTTGCAGCCCGACGTTTTCTGTCACGCGCAAGGTCGGCGGGAAGTTCGCGATGTTGACGGTGCTGAGCGTGGTCCCGACCGTGCCGGCGCTGTCGATCGCGAACGCGCGCAGGAAGTATCCGCCTGCGTTCTTGAGGTAGCCGCTCACGTCGGCGGTAAACGAACCGGCGCGGGTGAGGTACTCACGGGCGTCTGCGGCCGGGCTGGCGACGTCGGTCACGATCATGAAGCCGGCACCGTTGATGGCGAGGTCGGTGGGGGAGACCGAGGCCTGCAGCAGGCCCTGCTTATCGATGAGCTGCTGCGGCGTAGATTTCACGCCGCCGGGGGCATACGCCGCGGCCGTCGCTTGGGCCATCACCAGCGTCGAGAACCGGGCAGTGGATTCCTTGTACCCCACGGTGTTCACGTTGGTGATGTTGTCCGAGATCATTCCCATGGCCTGGGACTGCGCGGCCAGGCCGGACACACCGGAAAACAGGGCGCCGTAAATGCTCATTGGTAGTCTCCTTCAAACCCTTTGCAGGGGCTTCTGGGTATCGTGTGCCGCCGGGTTCTTGCCGGTCCGGCGGGCTCAGTCGTTGGTTACTGCTTGAACGCTGTCGAACGGGATCTTGGTCTTGCCGATGGCGAGTTGGAGCTTGCCGTCGGCCATCTCGACGCCGCTCACGCGGCCGAGGATCGCCGTCGGCGCCACCATGCTGCTGCCCTTTGAATCAAGTGCCGTGACCGTCATCTGGTAGGTGCCGTCGGGCATGGTCTTGCCGTCCGAGTCCTTGCCGTCCCAGACGAAGCGGTGCTTGCCGACGCCGGTCTCGCCTGGGAACGCGGCGACCGAATTGCCGGCCGAGTTGCGGACCAGGATCACGGTCTTGGCCGACTTCTCCGGCAGCGTGTAGGTCCAGGCGGCGTTGCCGTCGACCAGATCGGTCTTGCTGCCTTCCGCTTCGACCACCCGGCCGATGTAGGCGACGCCGGCAACGCGTTGGTCGCCCTGGAGCAGGCTCACCAGCGAGTCCAGCTTCTTGTTCTGGTTGATCGCCTGCTCGATGTTGGCGAACTGCACCAGCTGCTGCGTGAACTGGTTGGTGTCCATCGGCTGGGTCGGATCCTGATGGGTCAGCTGCATGGTGAGCAGGTGCAGGAAGTTGTCGAAGTTCTGCGCCAAGCTCTTCTGCGCGATGTTGTTCGTTTCCGCCGGCGTTACCGGCTGCGACGAAGTAGGGCTGACAGTGGTCATGGTCGTGCTCCTAGCGCCCTAGACGCTGATGTCGAGTGCGCGGCTGTTGAGGCCGCCGGCGGGGCCGGCCGCTGCCGTCACCGTCGCTTCGTTCAGCAGCGAACCGGGCTGCTTGCCATTCGGGTATTGGTCGCGGCCGAAGCCGCCTTCGCCGCGCTCGCGCAGTCCAAAGCTCAGACCGCCGGTTTCGGCGTGCAGGCCGGCGTCGGCCAGCGCGCGTTCCAGCGCGTGCGAGTCGTTGCGCAGCAGCGTCAGGGTGTCGGGGCGATCGGCCAGCACCATGGCGGACACGCGGCCGTCGCGGCCGATGCTCAGGCGCACGTCGACACGGCCCAGTTCTTCCGGATGCAGACGGATGCCGATGCGGCTTGAGCCATCTTCGATGGCATCGGCGATGTTCATCGCCACCTGAATCGCCGGCGGCTGGAAGGCCGGCTGCGGCATGGCGGGCGCCGGGCGCATCATCGCCGCAGCGGCGGGCGCGCCGGTGGTGCCGGAGGTGGCCTGGGTCAGCGGGGATCCGCCCATGGTGCCGAGATCGGGACGCGCGGCCGTGTTTTGCGGCGCAGCGGATTGAACGTCGGGCAGGCGGAATTCGGCGCGGCCGCCGGTTTCGCCGGAGGCGGCGGCGGCAAGCTGGTTGATGGTCTGGGCGGCAGCGCCCCCGTTTTGTCCGCCGGGGTTCTGGCCGGTGGAATTCTGGCCGGCTTGGTTCTGCGCGCCCGGCACCGGAGCTTGCGGTCCCGCTGCCTGGGGTTGCCCCGCGGTCGGCGCAACGGGAGCCGTGGTGCCGCGCGGCACATCACCGGCGGTAGGCGGAATTCCGTGCAACGGCGCGGTGCGGTCGCCTTGCGGCGCCACATGCCCGCCCGTTGGTGCGGCGGCGGTTTGGGTGACGGACGGTGCAGCGGCCGTGACGGCGGCCAGCACCAGCGCAGGGTCGGCGGGTTCGGCTTCGGCGGCCTTCAGGCCCGGGAGTTCCGGAACGCCCGGCGCCTTGGCGACCTTTCCGTGCGCGCCGTGGCCCTTGTGCGGAGTTGCGGGGACCGGGGCTTCCGGCGCCGTTGCGGCCGGCGCGACGGGTACCGGCGCGCCCTCGACCAGCAGTTGTTCGATGACCGCTGCGGGTGCGGCCGGAGTGGCGGCGGCTGCGGTCTCGTCCAGGGCCGCCGGAGTAGCGACAACGGTGCCGTCGGTAACCGCTACGGCCGGCGCCGGCGTGGCAGCGGTTAGGGTGGCGGCAGGTGCCGTGGTCGATTCGGCGGCAGCGGCAGCCTTGTGGGCCGCGCGTGCGTGATCGGGCTTGTTGGCGTGGTGTGGACGCGCCACGGCTTCGGCCGCTTGGGCCTCGTTGCCGGGGGTGGCAGTCTCGGCGGGCGCCACGTCGCCGGAATCCTGGGCGACCATCTCGGCGCGCTTCGGCGCGGCTTCGGGTTCGGCCGCCGCGTCGGACGCGGGGTCGGCGGCCTCAGATTCGCCGGCCGGGGTGACGGCCTCGGCCGACACGGTCACGCGCGCCTTGTACTCGGCGCGCTCGGCGCGCCGGGACGGGTCTGCGAACGCGACCTCGAGGTGGCGGTCGAAGCGGTCGTCGCCTGTGGGCGCCGGCCTGGTGCCCGGCGATTGCGCTGCCGCGACGCCAATGAGGTCCGTGATTTCCATGCACGCCAAGAAGCAAACGGCGGGCCATGGCTAGCGGGCGTACTAAACCGCGGAAATCCGCCATTTCGCGGGAAGCTGCGGGGGCCGCGGCGGCGTTAACGACGATTTACGCCGGGCAATCTTGACCGGGCGGGCAGCCCAATTGGAGACAAACTTGCCGAAAAATGTTGTCGACACCGTTTGTGACGGCGACACAGGGGCTTGCGTTGCGAAAAATGTGGACTACAAGATAGAGTGTTATCGGAGCGCTGCAGCTGGGGGAAAGCCATGGGTTCCTACGAAGCCGGAGCGGCCGCGTATGATCGCAAGGACTTCGCGACTGCCATGAAGGAATGGCGGGAAGCTGCCAAAGCGGGGGACCTCGAGTCCCAGTACCAAGCGGGCCTCTTGTATGCGAACGGTCTGGGAACCGCCCAGGACTTCACGAAAGCCCTCGAATTGTTCGGGCCCGCCGCCGAAAAGAACCACACCGATGCCCAGTACAGCATTGGCGTGCTGCATCACGTGGGTCTTGGCACTGAAGAAAACCCCGCGGAAGGCGCCTATTGGTACCAAAAGGCCGCCGAAAAGGGCCACGCCCAGGCGCAGTGCAACCTCGCCGGCTTGTATGAGACCGGCCAGGGTGTCACCCGCGACTACGTAAAGGCGGTCGACCTCTATCAGAAGTCTGCGGCCCAGGGGTATTCGGTCGCCGTCTTCAATCTTGGCGTGATGTGCGAAAACGGCGTTGGCATGTCGGCCGACGTCGCCAAGGCGGCCCAGCTTTATGAAGCGGCGGCCAACGCCGGCCTCGCTGCCGCGCAATACAACCTCGGCGTTCTGTACGCAGAAGGGCGGGGCGTGAAGCGCGACCTCGCCATCGCGCGGCGCCTGTTCGACCGGGCTGCGGCCCAAGACCATCCGCTGGCCAAGGAAAACCTCAAGCGTATGGACGCCGCCGAGGCCGATGACGGCGCGGCGCCCAAGCTTACCAAGCCGACGGCGACTGTTGAGAGTGGCGGCCTGTCCCCCGCCGCTCGCAAACCCACTTCGGCCAAGGGCGCTCCGAAGAAGCAGAAATAGCGCCTGCCGGCCGCGGTTCGCGGCCGGTCCCTCCGGCCCAAGCGCTTCCCCAAGCGTTCAGCCGTCTTTCGTTGCGCACATGAGGCGGCTCCTCCCCGGGAGCCGCCTCGGCGCGTTTCAGGGCACCCCGGTACTGGCCTGCCGCTTGCACTTACTGCGGCACGATCGGTTCAACGGAGGTACCACCCCATGGCAGCGAGATACAGGAGCGGAGCCCAGTCTGGCGCTGATTCCGGCACGCGCGATGGCACCGTGGTGCCGTTCCAGGCGCGCCGCCGGTGGTCGGCTTTGGTGGGCAGTTCTTTCCCAGTGCGGTTCACCCACGCACCGACGACGGCCAATCCTGCCGCGTTGCCGCGGGCACGCAAGGCTGCGCCGCGGCTGACGCTGGTACCACGGGTGGAGGCCTAGCCCCATGACCCTTTCTTCGATCGCCAACATCGCGCTATCGGGCCTGAACACGGCCCAGGCCGGATTGCGCACGACCTCCAACAACATCTCCAACGTCAACACCGAAGGCTACACGCGCCGCGAGCAGATCCAGGAAGCGCTGCTGGTTGCGGGCCAAGGTTCGGGGGTTGCGGTCGCGGAAACGCGGCGGGTCACCGACGAATTCCTGTCGAAGCAGTTGCTGACGGCGAACGGCGACGCCGAGCGCTACACGATGATGAAAGACTTCTTCGACCGGTTCGAGTCGACGCTCGGCGAGCCCGGCGCGAATTCCACCATCACCGGCCGCATCGATCAGATGTTCTCCGGCGTCAGCGCGCTCGCGATCGAACCCGACTCGGCGGTGCGCCGTACCGCAACGTTGACCGACATTCAGGGTTGGGGCGATGAAGTCTCGCGCCTCGCCGATAAGGTCCAGCAACTGCGCCAGGACGCCGACCGCCAGATCAAGTCGGCGATCGACGACGTCAACAACCAGCTGCAGCGGATTCACGAACTGAACAGCCTGGTGGCCCGGGAAACACACTTGGGCCACGACGCCACGACACTGGAAGAGCAACGCGACGACGCGCTGAAGAAGCTGTCGCAGTACATGGACGTCGGCACCTACGACATGGGGAATGGGTTCCTCGGCGTCACCGGTGCGCGCGGCATGGTGCTGGTCGACAGCGGCTATCGTCAGCTCAGCTACAATCCGGCGGGCGCGGTCTCCACCGCGACCCGGTTCCAGCAGATTCAGGTCTCCAAGGTCGACCTCGCCACCGGGCTCACCTTCGGCAACGGCTTGGCATTCGATCCCAACCGCGGCTCCGGCAAGCTCGATGCGCTGCTCACCATGCGTGACAGCTACCTGCCCGATTTCGCCGCCGAGTTGGGCGAAATGGCCGGCGCCGTCATCGACCAGTTCAATGCGGTGCACAACGAGAACTCGGCAGTACCGCCGCCCTCCACGCTCACCGGCCGCAACACCGGCTTGGCCGGCACCGATGCGATCGGCTTCACCGGGGTTGCCGTATTCGCGTCCCTCGACGCCAACAACAATTACGTGAATCGCGTCACCGTCGATTTCACCAATGGCAACATCGACAACGGCGGCGGTACGGTCGCCCTCAGCGGCACGACGCTCGCCGATTTGATCAACGACCTCAATGGCGCCAACGGGTTCAACGGTTCGGCGACCGCGTCGCTGACCTCCGGTGTACTCAGCATCATCGCCGCCGGCGGCGCCACCGGCGTTGCCACGATGCAGGACCCCACCACGCCGTCCGATCGCGGCGGCCGCGGGTTCTCGCACTTTTTCGGCCTGAACGACCTGCTGACCGCAAGCGCCCCATCGCACTTCGACACGGGCCTGACCGCGGCGGATGCCCACGGACTCGTTGCCGGCGGTACGATGAATATCCAACTCCGCGGCCCGGCCGGGCAAACGCCGGTCACGTTCAACTTCACGGTCGCGGGACTGGCCGGCTTGACCATGCAGGACGTGGTAGACGAACTGAACACCGGCTTTGGTGCCGCGGCGACCTTCTCGCTCAATGCCGCAGGCGCCCTGGTGACGACGCCGAGCACGCAGTTCCCCGGCTACAAGATCGTCGTTACCTCGGACACGACGGCGCGGGGTACAACGCAGGTGCCGCTCTCGGAATTGTTCGGCATCGGGCCGTCCTACACGGCGGACGCCGCGCGCAACATTCACGTCGTTACCGCAATCCAGAATTCCTCGGCGCTGTTTGCAACCGCGCAGCTAGACGACTCCGCGGCGGCGATCGCCGGCACCGTTCCGGCGCTCGCGCCCGGCGACAACCGGGGCGCGGTGGCGTTCCACCAGATTTCCAACGCCAACGTTGCGTTTGCCGCAGCCGGCCGTATGGCCGCGGGTACGCAAACGCTCGCCGAGTACTCGGGCAGCGTGCTGTCCGATTTCGCCAACGCCGGCTCGTTGATCGATCAGTTGCAGCAGGACCGCGGCGCGTTCCGCGATGCTCTGAAGTCGCGGATCGCCGATGCCACCGGCGTCAATCTCGATGAAGAACTCTCGAACATGCTGACCTATCAGAACGCGTTCTCGGCATCGGCGCGTCTGATCACCACGGTCCAGCAGATGTTCGACGACCTGCTCCAAGCAGTGTAACGCAGAGGTTTAGGCTATGACCCGAATCGCCACGCTCGGACAATCGCAGATGTTGCTGCGCGACGTTCTCCGCAACGAGGACAAGGTCTTCGAATCGCAGCGGCAGATCACCAGCGGCTACAAGTCCAAAGACTACAAAGGCATGGCCATCGACGTGACCACGCTGTCCGGCGCCAAGACGCTGAAGGCCAACGCCGAGACCTTCCAGCACGACAACACCGAAGTGGCGCGCCGCCTTGAGCTGTACGACGCCAACTTGGGCTCGATGCGCGACTTGGCCCAGGGGATCCGCGACGACGTGCTTTCGGCCATCAACGGCAACACCGGCGTCGCGTTGCGGCAAAAGATCGACGACTACTTTCAGTCCGCCGCGAGCATCCTGAACACGCGCGATAACGGCCGCTACATCTTCTCGGGCAGCCGCACCGACGTGTCGCCGCTGGTGGCCGGCGCCCAAACGCCGGCCGGCCTGGCCGCGCTGACCAACGACCTGACCACCACGCCCACGGATCTGTTCCAGAACAACGATCTGACCCAATCGGCGCGTATCGACCAGGCGCTTACGCTGAACTTCGGCGTGCTGGCCAGCGACGTCGGCGATGAGTTCATGGAAACGCTGCGGCGCCTGATGCGGTTCGACGACGGCACCCAGAACTTCGGCTTCGCCACCTCGGGGCCGATCGGGCAGCCGATGACCGACGACCAGCGCAACTTCCTGACGGCCGAGTTGGGCCGCCTCAACGCGGCGATCGAGGACGTGAACGACGCCCAAGCCACCAACGGCGTGCATCAGCGCACCCTGGAAGATATCCAGGCGCGGCTCGGCAACGACGTCACCTTCGTGACCAAGTTCATCGCCGACCTGCAAGACGCCGACATGGGCGTGGCGGTGTCGAACCTGCAGCAGGACCAGTTGGCGCTGGAGGCATCGTTCCGTACCGTCGGCCAACTCTCGAAAACCTCGCTGCTGGACTACATCTAGGAACTATGATTCACCCCCGTACCAACGGAGGGTGACGCATGGCGGCAGGAACGGACGTCGTAACCGGCGGCGGCGGCTTTATCGGCAGCCACCTTGTAGACCGGCTGCTGGCCGATGGCCGCACCGTGCGCGTGCTCGACAACTTCACGGTCGGCAATCCGCGCAATCTGGTCCACCAAAAAGACAACGCCAAACTCACGGTCGCCACCGGCGATGTGCGCGACCGCGCCGCGGTGGATGCCGCGCTGGCGGGCGCCGAGCGGGTGTTTCATCTGGCCGCCCGTGCCGATATCGTCCCGTCGATCGTCGAGCCGGACGACTACTTCACCACCAACGTCGACGGCACGTTCAATGTGCTCCAGGCGGCGCGCCGGCACGGGCTGCAGCGCGTGGTCTATGTCGCGTCGTCGACCTGCTACGGCATTCCCGACGCCTACCCGACCCCGGAGACTGCGGAGATCCGCCCGCAGTTCCCCTATGCGCTGACCAAGTGGATGGGCGAGGAACTCGTCCTGCACTGGGGCCGCGTGTACCAGTTGCCCGTGGTGAGCCTGCGGTTCTTCAACGTGTACGGGCCGCGCGCGCGCACGTCCGGAACCTATGGCGCCGTGTTCGGTGTGTTCCTCGCGCAGATCCTGGCCGGTAAGCCGCTGACCATTGTCGGCGACGGCAACCAGACCCGCGACTTCACCTATGTGTCCGACGTGGTCGACGCACTGGCAACCGCGGCCGCCAGCACGCTGAGCAACACGGTGTTGAATGTCGGGTCGGGCAAGCCGGTCAGCGTCAATCGCCTGGTCGAGTTGCTCGGCGCCAAAGAAACCGTTCACCTGCCCAAGCGGCCCGGCGAACCCGACTGCACGTTCGCCGATATGACCCGCATCCGCTCCGCGTTGGGCTGGCAGCCCAAGGTGTCGATCGAAGATGGGGTCAAGCAGATGCTTGCACACATCGACTACTGGCGCGACGCGCCGGTGTGGACGCCCGACAAGATCAAGGATGCCACCGCCGACTGGTTCAAGTACCTCGGCAACCGCTAGCGGCGAAGCGCCGCAGCCGCCGCGCGCGGAATTCACTAGTCCGCAACACGCCCGACACCGGATTGGAAGATTGGGCCGCTACAACCCCGGGACCAACCACCGGAGGATCGACCCATGCGCTTTCTGTCGTTACGCGCCGCCGCCGCCGGAACCGCGCTCGCCATCGCCGGGACTGCGGCACTGCTGCTGTTGCCGCCGGTAGACGTTGCCGCCCGGTCCGCGGCCGCCCAATCGCGGCTGGCGCCGGTGGGCAAGGCGCCCCGGGTCCAGGTTGCCGCCGATCCCAGCGCCAAGGATGGGTTTGTCCTGCGCCGCGTCACGCCCCAAACGAGCCTGACCGTCACCGGACGCTAGTCGCTCCGCTGTACCCCCGAGTTACGGTGGCCGGACGCCGGGACCCCTCCCGTCCGCGGCTCCGGGCAAGGCCCTCCCTCTCTCCAGAGGGGAGGGCCTTCGCTAGCGTGGGCTAGCGGATCAGCAACAGCTGCGTTTGCCCGTCACGCACCACGGCCACCGCCAAGGTGCCGTCCGCCGACTTCGCCACCGATTCAAAGTCCGCCAGCGTCTCGACCCGCAGGTTGTTGACCGCCTGGATCAAGTCGCCTTCGCGGAACCCGTTGCGGAATGCGGTGCTGTTGGAGTCGACCGACCGCACCACCACGCCCTTGGTCGCGCCCTGGATTGGCCGCGCCGGGTCCACATCCGCTAGCACCGATCCGGCCAGCGCCGGCACGGCCCCCCGCGCCGGAGCCGTTGGGGGAGTGACCGCCAGGACCACCTGGAATTCGGTGGGCTTCTGATCGTGCAGTGCCGACAGGGTGACGGTCTCGCCAACGCGTTTCAGGGCGACCTTGTTGTTCAGGTCGCGGATGTCGCGGACGTCGTCGCCGTTGAGCTTCAGGATTACGTCGCCGGGGGAAAGTCCTGCCAGCGCCGCGGCCGAGGCAGCCTCAACCCGGGTAATCACCACGCCGCCCGCCAGTTCGCGCCCGATCGCTTTGGCGACCTGTGGTGTCACGTCCGCCATGGCGACGCCGAGGCGCCCGCGCTGGATATCGCCGTGTTCGACGATCTGCTTCATCACCGCCGTGGCGATGCTCATCGGCACCGCAAAGGCGATGCCGACGTTGCCGCCGGTGGCGCCGCCGGGGGCGATGATCGCGGTGCTGATGCCGACCACCTGCCCGCGCATATCCACCAGCGCCCCGCCCGAATTCCCCGGGTTGATCGCCGCGTCGGTCTGGATGAAGTCTTCGATGTTCTCGATGTTCAGGTTGCCGCGGCCGACCGCGCTGACAATGCCCAGGCTCGCGCTCTGGCCCACGCCGAACGGATTGCCGATGGCGACGACAAAGTCGCCAACCTCCAAGCTCTTGGAATCGCCGATGGGGACTGCCGTCAGCGCGTCGGCCTTGATCTGCAGCACCGCGATATCGGTCGCCGAATCGGAACCGATCAGCTTTGCGTCGATCTGCCGCCCGTCCTTCAGGCGAACCGACAAGCGCGTGGCATTGGCGATGACATGATGGTTGGTCAGGATGTAACCGTTCGCGGCATCGACAATCACGCCGGAACCGGTTGCTTGCCCCTGGCGCTGCTGGCCGGGCCCAAAGAACCGGTTATCGGTCTGGTTGGGCGCACCGGATGCGGTGATCGAGACAACGCCGCCGGTGATTTCGCGGAGTACCGGGGCAAGGGTTGGGATACCGCCGCGCTGCTCGTCGATGGGGAGGCCGGCGGCGCTTGCCGCGCCGGATCCTCCGAGCAACGCAGCCACGCCGATCGCGCCGAACCAACTGCGGAGAGAATAGCGCACTGTGCCGCCTTTCCGGGCGCCGGACCGGGGTCCGGGGCCACATCTTGCCGGTGCTGGGGCCTTGGAAAACCCAGCTCATGAATCCGTAGCCGGGACCGGTCACGGCGGGCAAGGGGCACCGCACCGGTTTGTGGCGCTGCGGTGTCACGGTTCCGTGCGGCCGCGATGGTTACCGCCGGAATCCGATGGTAGCGTTGCCTTCTTACGCCGCCTCAATCGGGAGCGGCGGGCTGCCCGCAATCGCGGGCTCGGCAATGGAGTTTTGCGAGTTGGATACGAACGAGTCGCGGACGACTGCGCGGATCGGGATGGCACTGATCGCTTTCGCCATCGCCTTCAACGTTCCGTACTCCATGCTTGCCTCGACCTTCGAATACCCCGACATCCTGCGGCGTCCACCAGGCGAGATTCTTTCGGCGTTCGCCGCCGGCGGCACGCCGCTGATCCTGACCTGGGGCGCGTTTGCGCTGGCCGCGCTGCTGTTCGCGCCGGTTGCCCTCGGTGTGGCAGCGGTCACGCGCCGGAGTGGCCACGGCGCCTCAGCCGTTGCGGCGCTGGGCATTGCGGCCGCGGTGACGCAAGCCATTGGACTTTCGCGCTGGGTCTACGCCGTACCCGGCCTGGCGGCGAGTTGGACTGCCAGCGGGGCCAATTCACCGGGTCGCGCGGCGATTGAGTCGACGTTCACCACGCTGCACCAATTCGCCGGCGTTGGGATCGGCGAGGCGATCGGGCAGTCCCTCACGGCCTTCTGGCTGATCGGTGCCGCCATGGCCCAGTACGGGCACCCGCGGTTCGGGCGCGCGCTCCCCATCGTCGGATTGGTCGGCGGGGTTGTGTTGTTGCTGGGGTTGGTCGAAGGTTTGGCGACCGTCATTCCGTTCGACCCTGGCCTATTCGGCTTGGCCGCGCTGGTCGGGTTTTTGGTCCTCACTGTTTGGTTGATCTGGTCGGGCGTGCTGTGCCTGCTGCGGCCGCCGGTGAACGCCTAGCCCACGGCGCCGGTTGGGCTATATTCCCGCGATGAACGCGCGTTCTCCCCGTCCCCGGGCCGTGGCCGCGATGTCCGGCGGTGTCGACTCCGCCGTGGCCGCAGCCTTGCTGGTCGAGCAGGGCTACGAGGTCATCGGCGTCACGCTGCAGCTCTACGATCACGGCGCTGCCGTTGGGCGGTCCGGCACCTGCTGTGCCGGGCGGGATATCGCCGATGCGCGCCGGGTGGCCCAAACCCTGGGCATTCCGCACTATGTGCTCGATTACGAGGCGCGGTTCCGCGCCGCGGTCATCGACGACTTCGCCGATACGTACTTGGCCGGCGAGACGCCGGTGCCGTGCGTGCGCTGCAACCAGCGCATCAAGTTCCTCGATTTGCTCGATGCCGCCCGCGGCTTGGGCGCCGACTTCTTGGCCACCGGCCACTACGTACAGCGCATCGAAGGGGCAGCGGGCCCCGAATTGCACCGCGGCGCCGATCCGGCGCGCGATCAAAGCTATTTTCTGTTTGCCACCACGCCCGAGCAACTCGCGCGCTTGCGGTTTCCGGTGGGCGGTATGCCCAAGGCCGAAACGCGTGCGCTGGCGGAGCGGCTCGGCCTGCCTGTGGCCGCCAAGCCCGACAGCCAAGACATCTGCTTCGTGCCGAGCGGCGACTACGCCACCACCATCGCCAAGCTGCGGCCCGGTCTGGAGCATGGCGGCGATATCGTGCACGTGGACGGCCGCGTGCTGGGCCGTCACGAGGGCATTACCCATTTCACCGTCGGCCAGCGCCGCGGGTTGGGATTGGGCGGCGGCGATCCGCTGTTTGTCGTGCGCTTGGATGCGGCGGCCAATCGCGTCGTGGTGGGGCCGCGTTCGGCGCTTGCGGTACGGGCGTTTGCCGTCCGCGAACTCAACTGGCTCGGCCCGAACATTCCTTCAGAAGGCGTGCGCGCCGAGGTGCGGGTGCGCTCCACCCGGATGCCGGTGCCCGCCACGGTGTTCGCCGATGGCGATGGCGCGCGGGTCGAGTTGGCGTTGAGCGAGGAGGGCGTGGCGCCGGGTCAGGCGTGCGTCGTCTACCAGGGCAGCCGTGTCCTGGGCGGGGGCTGGATTGCCCGGCCCGAGGCGGTTGGCAGCGCGATCGCCACGCCGATTCCGGCATTCGCCTAGCGCCAAATCGACGGCCGTTCTTGACTTAGGAATTGGCCGGACCCTTATATCCGCCCCGGACGATGGGCGGGTCGCCGTTTGGCGGGGTAGCTCAGGGGTAGAGCAGAGGAATCATAATCCTTTGGTCGGGGGTTCAAATCCCTCCCCCGCTACCATCGTCCCTTTTGCCGCCTCACGAGCAGCCGACGATTTTCGTGAAGCGCGCCGGGCGCTATCATGAAACCGGTATCGGCCATGTCCCTTGCACCCACCTTCCGCTCCGCGATCGCTGGCTTGCTGGCCGCCGCCCTGTTGGCAGGGTGCGTTGAGCGCTGGACTAAGCCGGGCGGGGACCAGGCGCTGTTCGACCGGGACCACGCGCTGTGCGACCAGTGGGCCCTCGACAAAGTACCGGCGCACTACGATCGCATGCAGATGTTCGAGGGCTATTACGAGCCGCGGGTAACCGAGTGCAAGACCACCGGCAACACCACGCGGTGCGTCACGACCGGCGGCCAATATGTGCCGCCCACCTACGCAACCGTCGACGTGAATACGGAGCAGCGCAAGGTGGTGGCCGATGCGTGTCTGGTCGAAAACGGCTGGACCCGGCTGGACTAGCCCGCCCGGCGCATTCCCCACGTAGATGTGAAAGGGCCGCGCAACCCGGCCCGGCGCGCCGTTCCCCCTGGGAAGCGATGCGCGCGCGGGTCGTACGGGTTAGTCCTGATCTTCCCGAGTCGCGCGGCTTGTGATTACGATGCCGGGCGCATCGGTTGCTGTAACGCACTCGACGCGACGATTGACCAGATCGGAACGGGCCGCTGACGACGGGTTATGGCCCACGGTCTGGAGCTCGGGCGGCGGCAGGCGGGAGGGGCCTGCTGCCGCTTGAGTACCCCCGCCCCACGGCGCGTATGAGCGCCTCTGCTATCGGCCTGTTACGCCGACATCCTTGAATCGGGCCACCTTTCACGTTAGGTAGAGCCCGGCCGGAACCTTGTGGGAGCTGTTCCGTGCGACTGAAGCCAGCCCCGCGGCATATGAGCGAGACACGATGAACGAACTCATCGAAGTCGAATCGTTGTCGAAGCACTTCGGCAGCATCCACGCTGTCGACAACGTCAGCTTCGCGGTCAAGCGGGGCGAGGTGCTCGGATTCTTGGGTCCGAACGGCGCCGGCAAGTCGACGACCATGCGCATCATCACCGGCTACCTGCCGCCGACCGCCGGAACGGCGCGTGTATGCGGCCAGGACATTCAAACCCACCCGATCGAAGCCAAGCGCCGCATCGGCTTCTTGCCCGAAGGTGCGCCGCTGTACGGCGACATGACGGTGCTGGCGTTCCTCGACTTCATCGCCCGCATCCGCAACCTCAACGGCGCCCAGAAGAAGCTGCGCATCGAATACTCGGTGGCGCGCATGGGCCTCGAAGAAGTGCTGTACCAGCGCCTGGAAACGCTTTCGAAGGGCTTCAAGCGCCGCGTCGGGTTTGCCCAGTCGATCCTGCACGACCCCGACGTGCTGATCCTGGACGAGCCCACCGATGGCCTTGATCCGAACCAAAAGCACCACGTGCGCGAACTGATCCGCGAACTGGGCGTCAACAAGGCGATCATCATTTCGACCCACATCTTGGAAGAAGTGGACGCGGTGTGCGATCGCGCGGTGATTATCGATCGCGGGCGCGTCGTGTTCGACGGCTCGCCGATCGAGTTCCACGCGAAGTCGAAGCATCACAACGGCGTCGCCCTGCGCGTGACTTCCGCCACCGCGGCCCAGGTGACCAAGCTGCTCAAGGGGCTGCCCGATGTCGCCGCCGTCGAACAGACCGGCACGTCGGCCGGTCACGTCTCGATGATCGTGGTGCCGCGCAACGGCCGCTTCATCGCCGACGCGGTGGGGACGGCGATCCGCCAGAACAACGTTGTGGTGGATGAGATTCACACCGAAGCCGGGAAGCTTGACGAGGTGTTCCGGCAGATCACGGTAGGCGAGGAGCGTTCGGCGCTGCGATGAGAGAGCTGATCATCATCACCCGGCGTGAGTTGGGTGCGTACTTCGCGACGCCGCTGGCGTACGTGTTTCTGGTCATCTTCCTCGGCGCGTCCGGGGCGGTGACGTTCTTCCTCGGCAACTTCTTCACTCGCCGGCAGGCAGACCTGGAGTCGTTCTTCGGCTTCCACCCGTGGCTGTTCCTGGTGCTGATCCCGGCGGTCGGCATGCGGCTGTGGGCGGAAGAGCGCAAGTCCGGCACGATCGAACTGCTGATGACGCTGCCGGTCACTACGACCCAGGCGGTGGTGGGCAAGTTCGTGGCCGCGTGGCTGTTCACCGGCCTCGCGTTGCTGCTTACGTTCCCGATCTGGATTTCGGTCAACTACCTCGGTAGTCCGGACAACGGTGTGATCTTCGCGAGCTACGTCGCGAGCTTCTTGATGGCCGGCGCGCTGCTCGCGTTGGCCTCGTGCCTGTCGGCGCTCACCAAGAACCAAGTGATCGCGTTCGTCATCAGCGCTACCGCGTGCTTCATGTTCCTGATGAGCGGTCTGGATCTTGTGTTGGGCGTGTTCAAAGGCTGGGCCCCCGACTACCTGATCAGCATGATCGCCTCAATGTCGTTCCTCACCCACTTCGACACGATCTCGCAGGGCGTCTTGCAGTTGCCCGCGATCATCTTCTTCCTGTCGATGATGGCGGTGTGCCTGTTCATCAACGTGCAAGTCGTTGAACTCAAGAAGGCCGGCTGATCATGGATACGCTGCTCGCCCGCCTCGGCAAACTCGACCGTTCGGTACTGGCTATCACCGGCATCGTGCTGGCGATCGTGTTGTTTTTGGCGGTGAACCTGTTCGCTGCGGTCGCGCTCAACTCCGCGCGCACCGACTTGACGCAAGACAAGCTCTATACGCTGACCAATTCCACCCGTGGCATCCTGGCCGGGGTGAAGGAGCCGATCACCCTGCGCTTGTTCCAGAGCCAGGGCTTGATGACGGCGGCGCCGACCCTCGCGGTCTATGCGGCGCGGGTAAACGAATTGCTGCGCGCTTACCAGAGCCTCACTGGCGGCGTGGTGCGCGTCGAAGTCGTGAATCCGGTGCCGTTCTCGTCGGCCGAAGACCGCGCCATCGCGTTCCAGCTGCGCGGCTTCCAGCTGAATGAGACGGGCGAGCAGGGCTATTTCGGCCTAGTCGGCAACAACAGCACCGACGACGTGCAGGCGATCTCGTTCCTCGATCCGACCCGCGAGCAGTTCCTCGAATACGACCTGACCCGCATGGTCAGCGCCCTGGCCCGCCCGCGCAAGCCGGTGGTCGGCGTGATCGACGGTATGCGCGTGATGGGCGACGACTCGGGGAACCCCCCGGCGTGGTCGTTTGTCCGCCAGATGAAGTCCACCTACGACGTCCGCGCGGTGAACTACCAGGCGAACTTCATGCCGGGCGATGCCGATGTGATCATCGCCGTCCATCCGGCGCTGATCTCGGAACGCACACTGTACGCGCTCGACCAGTACGTGTTGCAGGGCGGCTCGCTGATCGTGTTCGTCGACCCGTTCGCCGAGAATTCGCCGAAGGACCCGCAGAACCCGCTCTCGTACCTGTTCCCGACCTCCACCCTGGGTGCGTTGCTGCCCAAGTGGGGCCTGTCGATGGACGAGACCAAGATCGTCGGCGACCGCCAGATGGCGATGCGCGTGAGCGGCGCCGGTGGCCCGACCCGCGTGGTGGCGGACTATGTCCCGTGGCTGCAAATCCGCGGCGATGCGTTCAACGCCGACGACGCGATCACCAACCGCCTGCAGCTGATGCGTATGTCCAGCGCCGGCGCGTTCAAGGACCTTGGCATCGACGGCATCAAGGTGACGCCGCTGATCCAGACCACGCGCGACTCGATGCTGATGGAGGCCACCTCGGTGCGCCGCCGCGGCGATCCGAACACGTTGCTGCAGAACTTCGTGCCGTCGGGCGTGCGCCAGATCCTGGCCGCGCGCGTCACCGGCAAGACCACGACCGCGTTCCCCGACGGTCCCCCGGCGCTGAACAAGTCGAACGATCCGAACAACCCGGATCCCGAGGTTCCGCCGCCGGAGCCGGCCCAGGTGAAGGTGTCGACTGCGCCGATGAACATCATCGTCGTGGCCGACGAAGACATGCTCGACGACACCCACGTGGCGAACTTCCAGACCGGCCAGCCGGTTTCGAACAACGCCGACTTCGTCGTCAACGCGGTCGAGAACCTATCGGGCGGTGGCGCCCTGATCGGTCTGCGCGGCCGCGGGCTGTCGCACCGTCCGTTCACCACCGTGGACGAGATCGAGGCGGCGGCGCGCTCCAAGTACTTTGAGACCGAGCAGCGCCTGCAGAACGAACTGCAGGACACCCAGAACCAGTTGGCGCAACTGCAGGCGTTGCAGGGTGCCGACGCGCAGTTCGAGCTGCTCACCCAGGACCAGCAGCAGCAGATCATCGACTTCAACAAGAAGATGCTGACGCTGCGCGAGCAGCTGCGCGACGTGCGCGCGGCCCTCAACAAGGACATCGATACCCTGCGGCGCAATCTGCAGCTGTTGAACATCGCCGCCGTGCCGGTGGTGCTGATCGGGTTCGGCGTGTTGATCGCGATTTGGCGCCGCGGCCGCCTGGCTGCGGCCCGTGCGGCCGCCCGTACACAACGTCAACGCCAGGGAGCCGCCGTATGAGCCCGCGCGCGTTTCTGATCCTCGCAGGGATCACCGCTGTCGGCGTCGTTGCCGCCGGTGCAGCGGTCATCGTCGAAAGCCGCTCCGCCCAGGACGTTCAGCTTTATGACGAGCCGATGTTCCCCGATCTGGTTGCGCACGCGAACGACGTTGCCAAGATCGTCTACACGACGCCCACCGACCACGCGACCATCCAGTTGAAGAACGGCCAGTGGGTGTTTGCCGACCGCTTCGACTACCCGGTGCCCACGTCCAATGTGCGCAGCTTGGTGGCCTCGGTAGCGGCGTTGCGCCGGTTCGAGCCGAAGACCGACGATCCGGCCAAGTACAGCCGCCTGTCGGTGGAGGACGCCGCCGGCACCAACGCGCGCTCGCGCCAGATGACGTTCGAGAACGCGGCAGGCCAGAAGCTCGCCGCGGTGGTCGTCGGCCGCGCCAGTTCGACCATGATTTTCGACCCGCTCGGCGGCACCTACGTGCGCGTGCCCGGCGAGGCGCGGAGTTGGCTCGTGCGCGGTACGGTGGCGTTGCCGCCGACCACGCTCGACTGGATGAACCGCCAGATCATCCATGTGCCCGGCCCCGAAGTGAACGCCATCCAGATCCGCGAAGGCGGCAAGGTGGTATTCGACTCGCTGAAGTCGATCGACGAAAACGGCGTCGCCCGCTACCAGTTGGTCCCGAAGGAAGACAAGATCCAGGCGGCGGACAGCGCGGTAAAGCAGGTTGCGTCGGGCATCGTGTCGCTCAACTTCGACGACGTGAAGCCAGCCTCGGCCGTGAAGTTCCCGGACAATGCGCGCGAACTCACGTTCACTGCCGGTGACGGCATGGTGTTGAAGGCGACCGTGGCCACCATCGATGCGTTGGTTTGGGCCAAGTTCGACATCACCATGACGGCCGGTAAGGCCGAGACTGAACGCGCCAAGACCGCGCGGGAATCCACGGCCGGTTGGGCGTTTGCGTTGCCGAGCTTCAAGTCCGGCGCGTTCCTGCGCCCGCTGGAGGAACTGCGCGAAGCGATCCCCGATCCGAATGCCGTGGGCGCGTTCCCCGGCCTGCCGCCTGGCGCGCAATTGCCGCCGGGCCTGCTGGAACAACTGCAGCGCCAGCAGGGTGGCGCGCCGGCCGCGCCGCCGCCGGTACCGGGCGTCAACCTGCAAGGGCTGCGTCCCAACCCGTAATCCCGGTCGCCAGCCTGCGTTCGTCGCAGGCTGGCGCACCGCGTGCCGCCGGTCCGGGCGATTGACCGGCAACCCCACCCGCACCTAGAGTTTTCGCGCTAGATAGGCGCCGGTTCCGGCGCCGGTATGAGGACCGTCATGGGATCGTTCGCGAACGCACTGGCCAGCCCGTCCGGCATCGCGGCCGTCGTCGCGCTGGTGGTGGCCGTTGGCGCGCTCGTTGCTGCGCGTGGGCCGGTGCGGCTCATCGTCGGCGCGCTGGGCGGGTTCGCGTTTTTGGCGTTGGGGGCGCTGGCGTTGTTGGCGCCCACACCTGCGCCACGCGCCGACGGGGCCGCGCCTGCGCGTCCCACCGCGTCCGCTCCGGCCGGCGCACCCAAGGCAGCTGCGGCGGCCAACCCCGCCGATCTCGACCGCGCCAAGAAGCTGCTCAGCGATGCGGTGGCCGCCAACAATCTCGGCCGCACGCCCGAGGCCCGCGACGACTACGCGCAGGCCGAGGCGATCTACCGCCGCGCCGGCGATCTGGGCGGGCTCGCGGCCGTGGAACTTGGCCGCGGCAACCTGGAAGGCAACCTGGGCCAGTCGGCCCCTGCGCGCGCGGCATTTGCCCGGGCGCGCGATCTTTACGTCCAGGCCGGCAATCCTGCGGGTGAGGCAGTGGTACTGGCCGCGCTCGGCGATCTGGAAAAGGCGACGTTCCGCTACGCCGAGGCGCGCGCGGCGTTCGACCAAGCCGAGAACGCGTTTGAACGCGCCGGCAACCCGGCCACCGTGAAGCACGTGCTGCTCGGCATCGAAGTCGAGGCGACGATGCCGGTTAGCGAAGCGGCATCGCGCAAGCGCCTGGCCGAAGCCCAGCTGGTGTATGCGCAGATCGACGACCCGGTCGGCATCGGCCGCGTGAACCACATCCGGGCCCAACTCGAAGCGAAGCTCGGCCGTCCCATGGCGGCGTTCGCGATGCTCAGCGAGGCGCAGACCCAGTACGGCGCCGGGCGCCGTCCTGACCTCTACGCCCGCATTGGCGTTGAACTGGGTCTGGCCCAGGCCGCGCTCGGCTATCCCGAGCCGGCGAAGGAAGGGCTGACCGCGGCCATCGACAAGGCCACGCCGACCGACGACAAGGTCACCGTTGTTGCGGGCTACGCGGCGTTGGGTGCGGTGGAACGCCTGATGGGTGAGTTCCCGGAGGCGCGCGAGGCATACGGCAAGGCCAAGGCAACCGCTGACGCTGCGGGTAACAAGGCGGGCGCAGCCCAGGCGCTGACCGGCCTTGGCATCACCGAACTCGCCGCGGGCAATGCCGCCGACGCCCGCAAGGCATTCGAGGCGGCCGTCGCTGCGGCGACCGCCTCAGGCCAGGCCGCCGCGATCGGCGCGGCGCAGCTCGGCCTGGGCGACGCAGCGCTGGTCCTGAAAGATCACGCTGCGGCCCGCACCGCCTACGGCGAAGCGAAGAGCAAACTTGGGCCGGACAAGCGCACCTCGGCGCTGGCCTCCTTGGGACTCGGCCGTGCCGAACTCGGCGCCGGCGCTGTGGATGCCGCGGTCGCCGCGTTCGGCGAGGCCCGTGCATTGTTCAAGGACGCCCAGCTGCCGTTGGGCGAGGCCGCGGCGCTGGCCGGAACCGCATCGGCGCAAACTGGCGCCGGCAATGCGACCGAGGCCGCTGCGGCGAAGGCCGAGGCGGGGCGCATCGTCGGCGGCCTTAAGGAGCCGCTGCGCGAGGCCAACCGCACCACCGGCGTGGGCGACTTCGCGCGCATCACCGATTACCGCGGTACCGATGTGACGGGCGAGGAAGAGTCGACCCCGGTCGATCCCAACGCGCCCGATCCTGCCGACGAACTGGCGCGCAAATACCCGGATGCGGGTGCCGAGGGAAAACGCTTCCTGCAGTCGGTCACCGACCCGTTGGCGGCGAAATAGCGATGCGTGTGCGGCTCGCGGCAATCCTTGCTGCGGCTGCTCTGGCGTTGGTCGCAGGGCCCGCGTGCGCCGACGGCGCGCTGCGCGAAGGCGGTGCGCGGCGGCTCGCCACCAAGATCACTGTCGCGGTCGAAGACGCCGGCGTCCGCTACCGGTTCACCGCCGCGGTGCTAAACACGGCTCCCCTGCAGTTCGAATGGTTCACAACGTCGCCGGTTGCGGCGGAAGGCGTACGCGTCCAGTCGCAAGCAGCGCTCGATCGCAGCCACCGCTACTGCGAGTGCTACACCAACCGCGAGTGGGGCGATGCCGGTGACGCGACTGCCCTGTGGCTGAGCCGCGAAGTGGTCGACGAGTTGGGCCGCGCTGGCGTCACCGCGCTCGCGTTCAACGACGACAGCCGAACCATGGCGGCGACCCATCTGCACCTCGTGCGGCGCGACCGGTTTGTGTTGACGGTGGACGGCGCGCCGGGCGAGGTAGGCGCCTTGGTGGCCCGCACCGATGCCGGCACCGAGCTTTGGATTCACGACGACCCCGGCGATCCGCTGGTGCTATCGGTCGCCGGCCAATGGTCCATGCGCGTCACCGATATCCGACAGCGGCCGGACGACGATATTCAAGGGTTCGTCACCGTGGACGGCCTCGCCATGCACTACGTGATGCTCGGCAGCGGCCCACCGCTGTTCGTCGTGCACGGCGGCCCAGGCATGGAGCACGGCTATTTCCGTCCCTACCTCGATGCGCTCGCCGCGCAGTTCACGGTGATCTACGTGGACCAGCAGGGGCAGGGGCTGTCGGAGCGCCTGCCGCCCGGGCGTCCGTATACGATGGCGGGCGCGGTGGCGGCCCTGGACGGTCTGCGTGCGGCGCTGGGGTTTGAACGCATCATCTTGCTCGGACATTCCTACGGCGGGTTCGTGGCGCAGTTGTATGCGCTCGCCCACCAAGATCGCCTCGCCGCGCTGATTCTGGCCGATACCGCTCCCAGCATTGCGTGGAACGCCGAGGCCAGCGCCAACATCCAGCGCTTCGGCACGCCGGAGCAACGCAATCCGCCGCCCGGATTGTCCGACGACGAGCGCGCGCGGCTGCTGTTCCCGCTGTACTTCGATCCGCCGGAGCCCGGCATCGGCGACCGCATCATGGATCCGATGATCCGCTCCGGCGAGGCGTGGCGCCAGTTGACCGGTGGGCGCGAATTCCGCACCTACGACGTGCGTGCCGCGTTACCGTCGGTCCGCGTGCCCACCTTGGTTTTGGTGGGTGACCACGACCTGATCACCACCCCGAACCAGTCGGCGATCATTGCCGCGGGCATCCCGGGCGCTGAGCTGCACGTATTTCCGGCCACCGGCCACAATGGCTTCGTCGAAGACCCCGGCATGTTCAATGCCGAGGTCGCGCGGTTTGGGCTAGCCCATGCCCAACGGTGAATTGGCGCGCGCCGCATCGAGCAAGCGCCGCGCCCGCAACCACATCTCCAGGCGGCTGACGGCAATGAGTCCGAGTGCCAGCGCCAGCGAAGCGTCGGTGATCAGTTCCGGATCGATGTGCCACCCGGTGGCCTCGTCCAGCGCCACCGTGCGCAGTGCGACCTTCATCAGTACCAGTACGCCGATGAACAGCATCGCGCCGGGCGAGGCCTTGGTGGTGATCTCGTGGGTTTCCGGGTTTACCTTGATGTGCATGCCGCGCCCGCGATACCAGCCCATGCTGGCGCCCAGGCCAAGCGCCACGGTCATCCACGCCCAGTCGGCCACGGTTGGCGGCGTGTAGAACAACAGCACACCTGCGGCGAGCAATAGGATCGCCGGCACCACCCACAGCCACTCGATCCGCAGACGGCGGTGGCGGCTCAGCGCGCGCATGCGCAGCGCCAGGATCACCAAGACGACGGCGGCGCCGATTAATGGGGCGTATTGCGGTAGTTGCGGGGTTTCCAAATCGGATGCTCGGTGCGGGGACGGAGGCTAAACGGGCGGGCCGCGAAACTCCGGCGAACAGCTGCTGCTGGGGTGCCTAGCCTGGAGCCAAAGAAAAGGCCCGCCGAGTTGCCCCGGCGGGCCCGTAACGGTGTTGCGCGGAGATCCCTTACGGAATGCTCTTGATGTACGCGACGATGTTCTTGCGCGTGGTTTCGTTGGCCTGACCCGGATAGGTCATCTTCGTGCCCGCGATCACCTTCGCCGGGGCCTCGATCCACTCTTCCATCTTCTTCTCGTCCCAGGTGATGGCGGCAGCACCCTTCTTGAAATTGTCCGAGTACGCGAAGCCAGCGACCGAGCCGGCCTTCTTGCCCATGATCCCGTTCAAGTTCGGGCCCACACGGTTCGGGTCGCCCTTGTTGATGGTGTGGCACGCGGCGCAGGCAATGAACGCGACCTTGCCGGCTGCGGCGTCCTGCGCCAGCTGCATCTCTTCCGTGGCGGGTGTGGCAACCAGCTTGCCGATTTCGGCGGCCTGGACGCCCATGCCGAACAGTGCGCCACCAACGACCAGCGCTACGGCGCCAGCAACCTTCTTAAAAGCCATGAGACGGTCTTTCACTCCCTGTTGGACCCGTTGGGTTCGGCCGACCAAACCAGCCAGCCTTATAGTGTTTATGTACTGTGTGGCGACCGGATTGCAAGACCTCGTGATCACGGTGGCGCAACGTGATCGATGACCTAAAGCGGCCGCCGGCCTTGTTGGGTATGCAGCAATATCAATAGCTTAGCTAATGGTGCCGGGCGGCGCGCTGGACCGCAGCGTGACTGGGCCTTTGCCTATCGCTGCCATCATCGACACGCGCCGGTCCGTCGAGGCCGGCAACGCGGCCTCGACGATGTGTCTGGTTACGGGTTGGTGCCGGTCCAGGCGTCCTGTACCCGGTCGTAGTGCGCGACCGCGTTGTACGGGGTCACCGGCAGGGTCAGCGCTTCCGCGGTGAGCCGGCCCATGGCCGACAGAAGGCTGTAGCTCGCCACCACTTCGTCGCGCCGCGCCGTCACCAAGGCGACACGTGCGTTGAGCAGGTTCTGTTCCGCCGTCAGCACGTCGAGCAAGGTCTTGGCGCCGACTTCGCGCTCCTGCTGCACGCCCGCCAGCGCCTGCTCGCTGGCCCGCACCTGATCGCTGCGCGAAAGGATGCTGGCCCGCGCGGTGGCGAGCTGCTGCCATGCTTGCGTCGCCGCCTGCGTCACGGTGCGGCGGGCATCGTCCGCCAACAGTTGGGACTGAACGCTGGATTCCTTGGCGCTGCGGATCGTCGAATACTCGCCGCCGCCTTGGTATAGCGGCACCGAGATCGAAATGCCGATGGAGTTAGCGTAGGCCGGCGTGCCGAGTTCCGCCCAGTCGGCCGACCGCGACGTGCGGGCGGTGGCCGAGACGGTGGGGCGCAGTGCCCCCTCCGCCGAGACGACCGCGTGCTGCGAGGCGGCGAGCGTGTACTGCGCGGCGATGACGGTAGGGTTCTCGGCCAGGCCGATCGACACCACGTTCTGCAACGTCGGCGGCAGGCCCTTCATGGGGTCCGGCGCGACCAGGTTGCCGGGCGCCTGTCCCATGACTTGAACATAGGAGGAGACCGCCGCCTGCAAGTTGCCTTCCGCCTGAATGCGGGAAGCCGCTGCGGCCGACAGGGCGGCTTGCGCCAGCGCCACGTCGGTGACAGTCGCATCGCCGACTTGGAAGCGGTTGCGGGTGGCTTCCAGTTGGTTGGTCAGCACCTGCTCGTTGGACTGGTTCAACTGCAGCAACGCCTGGTTCTGCAGTACGCCCATGAACGCGGCGACCGCGGACGACAGGACGGTCTGCTCCGAAGTACGCAGACGCGCGCGCGCCGCGAGCACTTGGGCCTCCGCTTGTTGCACGCCTTCGGTGATCCGCCCGCCGCGGTACAGCGTTTGGCTGAGCGCGAGCGCCACCGATGTCGGCGTCGTGTTGTTGGAGGTGTTGCCCGAGGTGTTGCTGCGGGTCACCGAAGCGGTCGCCGAAAGGGTCGGCTTCCACTGGGCGTTTGCCTGGGCCACCGTTTCATCGGTGGCACGCAGGCTGGCGCGCTGGGCCAGCAAGGTTGGATTGGTCGAATACGCCAAGGAAAAGGCATCGGTCAGGGTTTCGGCGTGCGCGGCCGCTGCGATGCCACCGGCCAGCAATCCGATTGCCAAGCTCCGTGCCGCAAGCCAGCGTTTCGAGGTCATGAATGCGTCTCCTGTTGCGCCAAACATCCGCCGTGCCGCCCGCGTTAGATTAGGGCGGCGCGCGCGCAAAACAATGGTCGGGGTCAGTCGTACCGCAGCGCTTCGATGGGGTCGAGCATCGATGCTTTGCGGGCGGGGTAGAAGCCAAAGAAAATGCCTACGCCGGCGGCAAACCCAAACGCCGCCAGAATCGCCGTCGGGCTGAGCTGCAGCGGCCAGCCGGCCACCGCCGCGGTAATCCGCGAGCCGGCCGCACCCAGAATGATGCCGACAATCCCGCCGACCGCGGACAGCGCCACGGCCTCGATCAGGAACTGCGACATCACATCCCGGCGGCGGGCTCCGATCGCCATGCGCACGCCGATCTCTCGGGTTCGCTCGGTCACCGAAACCAGCATGATGTTCATGATGCCGATGCCGCCTACCAAGAGCGACACTCCGGCCACCGCTGCCAACAGCAGGGTCATGACGCGCGAAGACTCGGCGCGCGCCTCGAAGATTTGCGAAACGTTGCGGATGGTGAAGTCGTCGCCGCGGCCGAGCGGGATCCGGTGGCGGTCGCGCAGCAACTCGCCGATCTCGTTCTGCAGCAGGTCAACCACTTCGGAGGAGCGCGCCAGCACCGCGATCTGCATCACCGAGTCCGGGTTACCGCCGTTGCGGCCGCCCAAGAGGCGTTGCTGCGCCGCCTTTAGCGGCACGAACATCGTGTCGTCCTGGTCCTGGCCGAAGCTCGATTGGCCTTTGGGGTTCAGGGTTCCGACGATCGTGAACGGAACGCGGTCGATGCGCACCACCTGACCGAGCGGGTCTTGGCCGGGGAACAAGTTCTTCGCAACGGTCGCGCCCAGGATAACGATCTTGGCGCCGTTCTCGACCTCGTCGTCGCTGAACCCGCGGCCGGTGGCGACGCTCCAGTTGTTCACCGTCATGAACGCGTTCGTAATGCCCGAGGCGGATGTGCGCCAATTGGTGTTGCCGAAGATCACCTGAAACTGCCCGCGCGACGACGGCGCAACCGCAAGGGCCTCCGGGATCTCCTGGATCGCAATGGCGTCTTGCCAGGTCAACGTCTGCCGGGTCCCGGCACCAAGTTGCACGCCGCCTTCGGGCCGTGCCGAACCGGGCTGCACCGTCAGCATGTTGGCGCCGATGCCTTCGATCACCTTCTGGATGTTGGCTTGGGCGCCGGAGCCGATCGCCACCATGGTAATGACCGCGCCGACGCCGATGATCATACCGAGCGCGGTGAGGACGCTGCGCAGGATGTTGGACCGCAACGATTGCAACGCAGACAACAGTAAGTCGACCGTGTTCATTGGGCCGCCACTCCATGGGCGATGGCCGCAGCCGTGACACCTGCGATGCGGTCGCGGGCGCTGGCGCTCGCTTGGTGCACGTCTTTGACCACGCGGCCGTCCTTGAACAGGATCACGCGGTTGGCGAACTCGGCAATTTCGGGCTCGTGGGTCACCAGCAGGATGGTGATCCCGCGGGCGTTCAGGTCCTGCAGCAGCGCCATGATCTCGACGCCGGTTTTCGAATCGAGTGCGCCGGTTGGCTCGTCCGCCAAGATCAGCGACGGCGTTCCGACCAGGGCGCGGGCAATGGCGACGCGCTGCTGCTGGCCGCCGGACAACTGCACCGGGCGATGGTCGGTGCGCTGCGCCAGGCCCACCTCGCGCAGTGCTTCCAGCGCCATCTTCTTGCGCTCGGCGCGCGGGCGGTTGCCGTAGGCGAGCGGCAGCGCGACGTTTTCCAGCGCCGTGATGCGTGGCAATAGGTTGAACTGTTGGAACACGAAGCCGATGCGCCGGTTGCGCAACTCCGCCAGTTGGTCCGAGCTAAACGTCGAAACCTCGTCGCTGTCGAACAGGTAGCGGCCGCCGCTCGGGCGATCTAGGCACCCGATCATGTTCATGAACGTGGTCTTGCCCGAACCGCTCGGGCCCATGACCGCGACGAACTCGCCGTGGTCGATGCGCAGCGAAACCCCGGCCAGCGCATGAACGACGTTGTCGCCCATGACGTAGTCCTTGCACAGGTCGATGACCTGGATGAGCGGCTCGCCCATGGTGGTGCTTCTGCGGCCTAGAAGCCGAAGAAGCCTCCCGGACCACCCGCGGGCCGGTTCGCGGCGGAGTTGGCCACCTGGTCGGAGCCGATGATGACCTTCTGACCTTCCGTGAGGCCGGCCACCACTTCGGTGAACCCGCCGTCCGTGATGCCGATGGTTACGGTCACCGGTTCCGGTTGCCCCGCGGCGTTGAGCACAAACACCCGTGCGCTGCGGGTCCGCACCGCTTGTACCGGACGTGGGGTGCCACCGCCCGCAGCGGCGGCTTGCCCGCCGCCGCCCGCGCGCGCTGCCAGCGCCTGTTGCACCTGCGCCGCTTGTTCTGGCGTGAGGTTGGCCAGCGCTTGGCCCCGTCCGCCGTTGCCGCCAGCCCCGCCCTTGGGGTTGCCCGCCGCCGCCTGACCGTTGCCGGCCGCGCCCGGCGTTGCCGCCGGAGCGGTTGCCGCCGCCGGAGCATTCGCACCGGCCGGCGTATTGGCGTTCGCCGCCGCTGGGGCGTTGGCGCCACCCGCGCCGCGTCCGCCGTTGGCCTGCGCCGCCGTTTGTTGTGCATTGCCGCCCGGCGGCGCAGCGCCGGCTGGGGCTGGGGCTGGGGCTGGGGCCGGGGCCGGGGCCGCGGCGGCCGGCGCGCCTGCCGCCGGTTGGCCACCATTGCCGCCGTTACCCCCTCTGGCTAAGCCGCCGGCACCGCCGCCTGGGAATCCGCCCGCCCCGCCGCCTGCCGCCAAGGCACCTGGGGGAGCGCCGCCCGCGGGGGCACCGCCGCCGGTGGCCGGGGCCGCCGTGAATCCAATCGGCGCATAGCGCAGCGCGCCGTTCGGCACGCGCAGCGCGGCGCTGCGCTGGTCGATCACGATCTTCGCCGTCGCGGTCATGCCCGGCAGCAGCGCCAAGTCGGCGTTGTCCGCCGATGCGACCACCGTATAGGTAACCACGTTCTGCACGGTCTTGGGCTGCAGCCGCACTTGGGTCACGCGCGCGGTGAATTCGCGGCCGGGGTAGCCGTCCACGGTGAACGACACATTCATGCCGTCCTGCACCTTGCCGATGTCGGCTTCGTCGACGCTGACGTTGATTTCCATCGAGCGCAGGTCGCGGGCGATCGTGAACAGCGCGGACTGCGCGTTGGTTTGGTTGGCGTTCACCGACTGCCCGACCTCGGCGTTCTTGGCGATGACCATGCCGTTGCCGGGCGCGCGGATCGATGTGCGGTCGAGGTCGACCTGCGCTTCGGATACCGCAGCTTCCTTTTGCTGGATGGTCGCGCTGGCGGTGGTGACGCCGGCCATCGCGATCGACAGCGCGGCCTTGCGTCCGTCCATCGTTGCGCTCTGCGCCGAGATGTTGGCGGTGATCTGGTCGATCTGCGACTTGGCGGAGTTCAGCTTGGTCTGGGAGTCCTGCACCGCCACTGCCGTGACGACATTGCGCGTGAACAGATCCTTCTGGCGCTCAAAGTCCTTCTGCGCCGTGTCATACGCGGCCTGCGCATTCACCTGCTGCGCCTTCAGCGACTGCAGCGAGGCCTCGCCGTTGCGGATGTCCGACTGCGCGCGTTCCACCGACGCCTGGGCCGACTGCAGGCTGGCCTTGGAGATCGCCAACTCCGCCTTCGCCTGGCGCAGCTTGGCGTCAAAGCTCTCAGGGTCGAGGCGCGCGAGGATCTGGCCGGCGGTAACCGTCTGGTTGTAGTCCGCCAGCACTTCCACCACCTGGCCGGTCAGCGGGCTGTTGATGTTCACCGCGCCCACCGCGGCCAGTGTGCCGGACGCCGACACCGCCGTGGTGATGGTGCCGCGCTCCACCGTGCCGAACCGGTAGTTCACCGGCTTCGCCACGTTGCGGTGGCCCATGTAGTAGGTGCCGGCGCCGACGATGGCGAGCACCACAACCGCCCCTTGGACCCAGCGTTTGCGCCACAGCGGACTGCGCCGTAGGGCGCCGACACTCAAACTCTCGATACCCATGGCGGTTACTCGCGACCTCTAATAGCCCAGCAGCAATCGTTCCGGCGTCGACTTGCTCACCGCGGCGAGCTGGTGGCGCTGCTCGCGCGACATGCCCACCGCTTCGGTGACCAGCGCGTCGTGCATCGCCTTCTGCGATTCGATCGTGCGACCGCGCAGGTCCGACAGCACCCGCTGGAAGATGCCGGCGTCGAACGGGTCGGCGGTCAGTGCCGCAGTCACCGCTTCGTTGGCCGCCCGCATGTCCTTGACCCGCGGGGCGATGACGCCGCCGTGGGTATCGACGATCTTGCGCACCATCGGCGACTGCGCCTGGGCGGTCTGCGCGCTCACCGTGGCGGGCTGCACCGCCAGGGTGGCAACCGGGTTAGCGACCGCGCCGACGTGGAACACGGCGTTCGAAACCAGGAACCCCGCACCGAAGAAGTTCAGCGCCAGGGAGCCGAGCAGCAGAACGGCCCAGCCGCGCGACAGGTTCATCATTGCGCTACTCCCGAATGGACCCCGGACTCGGCGGATTCCACCACCTGGCCGAACGCCAGCGACACGAACGCATCGGCCACCTGTGCCGAATCGGACCGGTTGGCGTGATTGTTGGCGCCGGCCAGCACGCCCAGCGCGACCGCGGCGGCAAAGGCGGATGCCGGCACCATCGCCGAAACAGGCTTAAGGAAGTCCATCGCCAGCCACGCCTGCCACGCCGGCAACACCGGCTCGCGCCGGGCGCGGGCGGCAATCTTGCGCGCGAGATCGGGCGGCACGTCGAAGTCGGGCAGGCCGTCCAAGGTGCTGTCCAGCGCGCCCTCGGCGATCCGCTGCGCCAACAGCGCGCGGTCGGCTTCCAGCGCCGCGCGCACCGGGGCGCGGTCGCCGGCCGGCCAGCGGGCCGGCTTGGCGCCATAGGCGAGAATGACCCGTTCGGCACGGGCGTCGTCGGGGCGGTGGGGGCCGTCCTTGTGTCGCGTCACGTTACTCTCCAACCAGGTAGGGCCGTAGCGAACCCAGGTGCCGGCGCATGCCGCGCCGTGCCCGGGCCAAGAGCGATTCGAGGGCATCCACGCTTACGCCTAAGACCTTGGCGGCCTCGGTGTTGCTGTGGCCCTCGTAGTAAACTAGGGCGATTGCGGCGCGCTGCCGCTCGGGCAGTTCCGCCAGCGCGTCGCCCACCAGTGTGGCGGCCTCCTTGCGCTGCAGTTCGCCCGATGGGCCGGCGCGCAGGTCGATTTCCTCGGGCATGCGGTCGGTCACCACCTCGCGGCGGCGGAACCGGTCGACGCACAGATTGCGCGCCACCCGCAACAACCAGGCCCGCAGTTGGGCCCGCGGCTGCCATGCCGCCCGGAAGCGCCACAGGCGCAGGAACGTCTCCTGCGCCACGTCATAGGCTTCCGACGCATCGCCCAGCATCCGGTAGGCGAACCCCGCCACCGGCTTCAGATGGCGGTCGAGCAGTTCGTTGAATGCCGTCTCGTCGCCGCCTTGGAGGCGCAGCATCAGCGCCTCGTCGGATTCCGGCTCCGCCGCATCCGCTGCGATCGCCCGCAGAATCCCGTTCACCGGCATAGCTGCGCCGTCCGCAAGCCGTCTTCAAATGGATAAAGGGCAATCATCGCCACCCCAATCTGGGTGCTGAATGTAACTGCAGTATTTCCGTCCCACCGGCGGTGCCTCGCGGCCGCTCCCCAGCGGCCCGCAATGGTGCGTCAAGTGTGGCGGAACTGCTGAACTTCCGCAATTCGCCCCGGCCCTTCGGCGTCCAGCCTCCCGACTCACGGGGAATTGTCTGCGGCACCGGGCCGAACTTGCCCGTCTTCCGCGCCCGCAGGTACACTCCCGCGCCTTATCGCCGGGGCCCCCGGGCAGTCCTGAGAATTTTGGAGAGTATGTGATGCGGTTAGTGGTTGCGATCGTACTGGCGATGGCGGGCTTGGTCAGCGTCGCGGAGGCGCAAGAAACCATCACCGGCCGCGCCAAGTCGGTGATGGCCGATATGATCTCGATCGACAACAAGCGCATCCCGCTCTACGGGATCGACGCGCCGGATCCCGACCAGGACCGTGAATGCATCTTGGGCCGCGCCTATTTCGGCTGCGCCAGCAACGCCCGCCGCGCGCTCGACATTCTGCTCGATGAAGGCCCCGTCACCTGCACCGACAGCGGCCAGAAGAACTACATCGGCTTCCCGTACATGGTGTGCGTCGTCAACGGCAAAGACATCGGCCAGGAACTGGTGCGCACCGGCAACGCCCTCGCGTTCAAGCCGCAAACCGACAAGTACCTGGACATCGAAAAGGCCGCCCGCGCCGCCAAGGTCGGCATTTGGCAAGACGGCATCCGCTTCAGCATTCCGTGGGAATGGCGTCAGTACGACGGCAAGCCGCTCTACGGTCCGTGAGCCGGCTGGCGGCAGTCGTGTTGGTGCTCGCGCTCGGCGCGTGCGCCAACACGCCGCAACTCACCCAAACCCTTCAGGAACTGAACCGCACCCTGGGCACGCTGATCGTCCTCGGCAAGTAAGCCGGGCGCGAGCAGTCCTAGCGCATATCCCCCAGCGTCGGCACGCCCGGCTTCCACGTCGCCAGGAACGCCTCGCTGCGGTCGATCAAGTTCTGCCGCAGGTTCATGTAGAACAGCGTGAAGTTCTCCAGGTGCAGGTTGCCCGCGCCGCGGAACCCTTCGCGCATCGCCGCATCCTTGGGCGCGCTCACCATCAGGAACCCGTCGCGGCATTCCGCCGATACGTATCCCGGGGTCGGCTTCGGCAACGAGGTGAAGTTCTTCGGGTCGACCTTGGGCCGCGCGCCCATCGCCAGATTGATGCCCAGGCTGTAGCCCCAGTCGGTCACCAGTGCGCCCTTGTTCAGCGCCGCGTCGGCCTTCGGGCCGTTGTTCACCCACGTCAGCGGGTTGATGCAGTTGCGCCCGGCCTCCGAAAGCTGCGTCCAGCGCCGGTCGTAGAACACCTCCAGCACATTCGAGCTGTTGCGCGGGTTGGTGCCCTCCACATAGGTCTCCCACGACACCACGCACTTGGTGTCCGTCGCGCTTTCGCACGCCTTGATCACCTTCAGGTTGGTGCCGAACCGGCTGGTCGGGAACCCCGCGCCGATCAGATACGCGCCGACAAACCGTTCGATCGCCGGGTTGCCTTCCACGCGCAGGTCCAACAAGTGGGAAGCCAGCACCGCGCCCTGCTCGTCGCCGGCGATGATGAACGGGCGGCCCTTGTTCTCTTCCTTCAGGAACGAGTCGAACGCGCGCACTACGTCCACGGTCGCCAGGTCCCACGCGTTGCGCCCGTCGCCCGAAGACCGCTTGATCGAAGCGGCGTGGGCTTGGCGGTAGTAGGGCATAAACACGCGGCAGCAGCCGTTGAACACGCTGGCCTCAAACGCCGCCACCGGCCCGTCCCAGATCGACTTCGGGTTCGGGTCCTTTGCGTCGGCGTTCCAGTCGGTCCCGTAATAGGTGGTGGGCGGCACAAAGAACACGTCCACCTTGGCCAGCGTTTGATTGTCTTTGGCGTCCGTACCGGCCGGCACCAGGTCGGCGTTGTCCTTCTCGTCCGGGCGCGCCGCCCATTCGTCGTGGATCAGGTACACCGGGCTGCGGATCGGCTGCTGGTCGGCGAAGTGGTACTTCGGCGACATCCAATAGGTGGTCAACTGGTCGCGCTTGAACCAGCCGTACCCCAGCGCGGCAATCACCGCGACCGCGAGCACGCCGATAGCAACCCGGATGATCTGCTTAATCATGGACCTCGACCTGAATACCAACCGCCCGACAAAACGCGGCGGATCATAGCGGCAAGGCCGGGCGTGAACTAGGGCAGGGGAGCGGGGGCCGCCCACGCCTCTTTCGAGCCCGCCCGCCCTGCGCCATCATGCGCGCCATGACGGAATCAAACCCTGCCGCGGACCCCGGCCTGCCCCTCGTGCCTGGCCGGCAGTGCGGTGCCTGCACCCTGTGCTGCAAGGTCCTCAACATCCCCGCGCTGCACAAGCCGGAAAACGTCTGGTGCGGCCACTGCAAACAGGGCACCGGCTGCACGATTTACCAATCGCGCCCCGAAGTGTGCCGCGACTTCTATTGCTCGTACCGGCTATCCGCCGACATCCCCGAAGTCTG
>CANKGV010000010.1:0-2500 GCA_947481575.1 Alphaproteobacteria bacterium | reverse complement strand
TTACCGCCGGGGGTAGAGCACTGGATGGGCTAGGGGGGCATACAGCCTTACCAAACCTAACCAAACTCCGAATACCGGTAAGTACAGTGTGGCAGACAGACAGTGGGTGCTAATGTCCATTGTCGAGAGGGAAACAGCCCAGACCGCCAGCTAAGGTCCCCAAGTCATGGCTAAGTGGGAAAGGATGTGGGAAGGCCATAACAACCAGGATGTTGGCTTAGAGGCAGCCATCATTTAAAGAAAGCGTAACAGCTCACTGGTCTAAATAAGCCTTCCTGCGCCGACAATGTATCGGGGCTCAAGCCATGCACCGAAGCTGCGGGTGTGAAGATCCTTCGGGAACTTCACGCGGTAGCGGAGCGTTCCGTAAGCCTGCGAAGGCGTCCTTTGAGGGATGCTGGAGGTATCGGAAGCGACTATGCCGACATGAGTAACGACAACAGAGCGAGAAACTCTGTCACCGAAAGTCCAAGGGTTCCTGCGCAAGGTTAATCCGCGCAGGGTGAGCCGGCCCCTAAGGCGAGGGCGAAAGCCGTAGTCGATGGGAACCAGGTTAATATTCCTGGGCCTGCTGGAAGTGACGAATGCTGCAAGTTGTACTCCCTTACTGGATTGGGAGTGCAGCGAAGGCGTTCCAGGAAATAACTCCAGCGTACAGACCGTACCCCAAACCGACACAGGTGGACTGGTAGAGAATACCTAGGTGCTTGGGCGAACGACGTTGAAGGAACTAGGCAAATTGACCTCGTAACTTCGGGATAAGAGGTACCTCCCATTGGGCAACCAGCGGGAGGTGGCACAGACCAGGGGGTAGCGACTGTTTACTAAAAACACAGCACTCTGCGAACTCGCAAGAGGACGTATTGGGTGTGACGCGTGCCCGGTGCTGGAACGTTAAGAGGAGGAGTGCAAGCTCTGAATCGAAGCGCCAGTAAACGGCGGCCGTAACTATAACGGTCCTAAGGTAGCGAAATTCCTTGTCGGGTAAGTTCCGACCTGCACGAATCGCGTAACGACTTCCCCGCTGTCTCCAACGTCGGCCCAGTGAAATTGAATTCTTCGTGAAGATGCGGAGTACCCGCGGTTAGACGGAAAGACCCCGTGCACCTTTACTCTAGCTTTGCAGTGGTATTAGGAATTGGATGTGTAGAATAGGTGGGAGCCTACGAAGTGCCGGCGCCAGCTGGTGCGGAGGCAACAGTGAAATACCACCCTTCCGGTTTCTGGTATCTAACCGAGGCCCCTTATCGGGGTCCGGGACCCTGCATGGTGGGGAGTTTGACTGGGGCGGTCGCCTCCCAAAGAGTAACGGAGGCGCGCGATGGTAGGCTCAGGCTGGTCGGAAATCAGCTGTAGAGTGCAATGGCACAAGCCTGCCTGACTGCGAGACGGACATGTCAAGCAGAGACGAAAGTCGGTCATAGTGATCCGGTGGTCCCGCGTGGAAGGGCCATCGCTCAACGGATAAAAGGTACGCCGGGGATAACAGGCTGATGATTCCCAAGAGTCCATATCGACGGAATCGTTTGGCACCTCGATGTCGGCTCATCACATCCTGGGGCTGGAGCAGGTCCCAAGGGTTCGGCTGTTCGCCGATTAAAGTGGTACGTGAGCTGGGTTTAGAACGTCGTGAGACAGTTCGGTCCCTATCTGCCGTGGGTGTAGGAGAATTGAGAGGATCTGTCCCTAGTACGAGAGGACCGGGATGGACATACCTCTGGTGGACCAGTTGTCGCGCCAGCGGCATAGCTGGGTAGCTACGTATGGAATGGATAACCGCTGAAAGCATCTAAGCGGGAAGCCAGCCTCAAAACTAGTTCTCCCTGAGAGCCGTGGTAGACCACCACGTTGATAGGCCAGGTGTGGAAGTGCCGTAAGGCATGAAGCTTACTGGTACTAATAGCTCGATAGGCTTTGTTTACTGTCTGCTTCGGCAGACAACCGTCGTACGTAGTGAACAACCCGTTTCGTTTGCTACGTTCGCGTTCGAAGCGGCGAAGATGCGTGTTTCCCAGGATACTAACTAGAACTTGCGCCTCCGGGCTTTGCTGGCCTGGTGGTCATAGCGAGGGTTCTGCACCCGATCCCATTCCGAACTCGGACGTGAAACCCCTCAGCGCCGATGGTACTGCGTCGCGAAGTCGCGGAAGAGTAGGTCGCTGCCAGGCCTGCAAAGTCCGGAAGCGCAAAGTTCAAATCAAGACCGGTTCTCGATGTCCAAGATGACGTTCGCGCCCCTCCTTCGGGTCTTGCGCGACCGCCGTCCTGGCAGTGCCGGCACGTTTTGACGCGGGGTGGAGCAGCCCGGTAGCTCGTCAGGCTCATAACCTGAAGGTCACAGGTTCAAATCCTGTCCCCGCAACCATCTTAATTTGCACCGAAAGCCCGTCAGCAGAGATGCTGCCGGGCTTTCGGCTTTCGGCCTGCGCGGTCAGCGCAAGGATGCCGGCCAATTCACCGCGAATTTCGACCCTGAGAGCGCCGTCCACCGGCACCAGGG
>CANKGV010000009.1 GCA_947481575.1 Alphaproteobacteria bacterium | reverse complement strand
GCGCGCCGACCGCGCCGCGGACCTTCCCGACAGCCCGCCCGAGCAATAAACGGTCACGCAGTAAGGCCCCCCTCGGGGGGCCTTACTGCCATCAGCAGTGATGCACTTTTGCTCCGGCCGACTGATGCATTTTTACTCCGGCGTTGACAGCCTGGCTGGCGTGGTAGCCGGAACTGAAGATGCCGCGCTTTTCGGCGGTTTCCACCACCACCTTGGGGCTATCGACGTGGCAGGTGACGACGTCGACGCCTTGGTCGATCAAACTGTTGGTGGCTTCCGCTTCCTTGACCGGCAGCGACCAATCGCCAGTGAACACGACGCGCGTGGTGATGTCGGGGCTGGCGAGTTTGGCGCCCATGGTGAACGCGTTGATGTTGCGCAGCACCTGCGGGATTGGCTTCGCCGCGATGAAGCCGAGCTTTTTGGACTTCGACGTGTAGCCGGCGACGATGCCCGCGATGTACTGCGCTTCGTCGATGTAGCCGAAGTAGCTGCCGGCGTTGGTGGGCTGACCGGCTTGCCACAGGCCGCCGCAATGCAGGAACGTGACGTCTTTGTACTTCGCGGCAAGCTTGAGCACGTGCGGGTCGTAGTACCCGAACGATGTCGGGAATATCAGTTTGGCCCCGTCGAGATTGATCATGCTTTCCATGGTCTTCTCGACTTCGGCAGTTTCCGGCACGCGCTCTTCTTCGGTGACGGTTACGCCGGGCAGCTTCTTGATCGCGGCAGCGCCCTGGGCGTGCGCTTGGTTGTAGCCGTAGTCGTCTTTCGGCCCGACATAGATGAATCCGACCGACAGGCCCGCGGCCTGGGCGGAGCGGAACGGCAGCGCGGTAGCCGCGGCCCCGGCGCCTGCGGCGGCCAAGCCGGCGAGCATTGCGCGGCGGGAAACGGCATTGCGAATAGGCATGGGCAACATCCTCCTGTGCGCCCGCAGGGCCATTCGCCGGTGCGAACGCCTGCGGCAGCCCAGCCCTGTGCCAGGTCTTCGCGCGCCGGGAGAATGGCAAGGGCCGTGCCACGCCGGCGGGCGCGGCTAACCCCTTGATCAGAAACTGTAATGGGCGCCGGCAGGACGGCCAGGCAAAGCGGCGCAGGCGGACTCTGCTCAGACCTTGGGCACGGTAGCCCGATCGCTACGCAGTCACGGCGGCGATGAGCTCAGTCCCTGCGACTGCGCTCCAGATTGGCCGCGGACAGGTCGACGGTGCCGAGGAGGACGTCGCGGAGATCGGCCTCGGTGAAGTTAGCGGCAACGTGGCGCGCGCCCTTGCCGCCCTGCAACTTGGCCTGCTTTGCGATCGCGTGGTCGAGCTTTGCGCCGCGCAGATTCGCGCGGGTTAGATTGGCGCCGGAGAGGTCGGCGTTGTGCAGGTTGGCACCTGCCAGATTTGCACCCGTAAGATCGGCCAACACGAGCGTGGCTCCCGACAGATTGGCGCGCGCCAAGTTGCCTTCGCGCAGATCGGCGCCGCTGAGAAACGCACCTTCCAGTTCGGCACCGGCCAAGTCGATACCGCCCAACGCTGCGCGCCGCCCGGCCGCGCCGCCGGTATCGGACCAGATCACGTGGTCCCGCAGCACGACCTGGAGTTCCAGCGGCAGCTTGGCGGTACCCAGGGTCACGTGGGCGTTGTGCAGATTCGCAGCGCTGAGATCGACATCGGCCAGCAGAGCGCCATTGAGGCGCGCGCCGGCCAGATTGGTGCGGGTGAGGTCGGCGCGGTTCAAGATCGCCCCGCCGAGATCGGCGCCTTTCATCATTGCGGATTCGAGGCACGCGCCGGTGAGGTCGGCGCCGCGCAGATCCACCTGCGTCATGGCGGCGTGCCGCAGGCTGGCGCCGGTGAGCGAGGCACGGGCGAGGGTGGCCTGAACGAGCTTGGCGTGGTCGAGCGTGGAGTTGTCGAGCCGCGCGCCGGTCAGGTCGGATGCTGTATCGCGCCCAGTGGTGACGACAGTGCCGGCACGGAGATCGGCACCGGTCATGCGCGCCCCGGTGAGTTGCGCGTTGCGGAACCGGGCGCCGCGAAGGTCGGCGCGCTCAAAGTTCGCCCCCGACAGGTCGGCCTCGTCAAAGATCGCGCCGAACAGATCCGCCTCGCTGAAATCGGCGCGGGTGAGGACGCAGTTGCTGAAATCGGCGCCGGACAGCGTAGCGCGAGCGAGGTTCACCCCCGGTAGACGCAGCCCGGCCATGACCTCGTTGCGCAGGTCGGCCCGCACGCCGCCCGCCTGATGCCGGAGGTGCCGCTCGTGGCGCTTCAGCGCATCGACAAGCTCTTGCGGCGTCATCCGGGAACGGGTTTGGCTGAGCATGGGCCACTGGACCATGCGCGCGTGGGACCCCGCCAGAGCCGAAGCCACGGCGAATGCCGACGGAAACAAATCGAAACACGCGGCGTGGTGCCGATCAGTCGCCCCGGCCGCGGGCCAGCGCGTTTAACATGGCGTCGGCCAAGACGGCCCGGCCAACCGGCTTCTGCAAAAAGATCGCGGTGTTCACGTAGTGTTCCGGAACGCTGCTCGGCTCGATGAAACCAGAGGTGAAGATCACCGGGAGGTTCGGCTTGATCTCCTGGGCGCGCAGGGCGACGTCGAAGCCGCTCATGCCGAGCGGCAAGACAACATCAACCAGCAGAAGGCAGACGTCGTCGCGGCCTTGCAGTTCCCGCAGCGCTGCCGGGCCGTCGGGCATACACACCGGGCTATAGCCAAGCTGGGTCAGCAGTTTGTTCAGCGTATTGGACAGCGCAGCGTCGTCTTCCACCACCAGAACGGTCTGACCGGCGCCGCGCGGCGGGAGCGCCTGCTTCGGCGCCGCAGCCGGCTTGGCCGCTTCGCGCGGCAGATAGATGCTGACGGTAGTTCCAACGCCGGTCTTGCTGACGATGCGGGCCAGCCCACCCGATTGGCGCGCAAAGCCGAACACCGTGGCGAGGCCCAGCCCGGAGTGTTGGGTGTTGTCCTTGGTCGTATAGAACGGCTCGAAGGCGCGTGCCTGCACGTCGGGCGTCATGCCGCCGCCGGTGTCGGCGACCGACAGCACCACGTAGTCGCCCGGCGCCAGTTGTTCACCGCCCGCGCCAAGCTCCTGGTCCAGGGTAACGTTCGACGTGGAAATGACGATGCGGCCGCCGTTGGGCATCGCGTCCCGCGCGTTCAGAACCAGATTCACGACCGCGCTTTCCAGTTGCGCCGGATCGACGGCGCACGGCCACGGGCTGCCGTGCAGGCGCAACTCGACCTCGACCCCCGTGCCGAGGGTGCGCCCCAACATGGCGGCGATGCCGCGGGTCAGGTCATTGACCCGGATGGACTGCGGCCGCAGCGTCTGACGCCGGGCAAACGACAGCAACGATTGGGTTAGGTCGGCGCCGCGGCGCGCCGCAAACAGCGCCTCGTCGAGCGGCGCCCAATTAGCGCCCGCCGGAATTTCGGCCAAGGACAGTTCGAGGTCCCCGGTGATGACGCCGAGAATGTTGTTCAGGTCGTGGGCCAAGCCCCCGGCAAGCTGCCCCACCGCGTTCATGCGCTGCGCGGCAACCAACTGGTCGGCGCTCTCCACCCGTTCGGTGACATCGATGCCGAGCACAACGAAGCCGCGCACCTTCCCGTCCGGCCCAACATCGGGAACGCGGATCACCTCGCGCCAGCGCTGCTTGCCGTCAGGCAGCGTTACCTGGCGAACATCGCGGGTGGTTGCACCGCTGAGGGTTGCGGCAATATCGGCGGCGAAATCCGGCGCTTTGACGAAACCCAGAATGTCGCCGACCTCGACGCCGACGATTTGGGAACGGGGCCGGGCGAACCATTGTTCGGCGACCGGGTTGGCAAACTGAAAGCGCCGGTCCGCGCCGATGTAGGCAATCAACACCGGCAAGTTGTTGGTGATCAGCTCCAGCTGCGCCAGGGTACTGGAGAGACGCGCCTTGGCGCGCGCTTCGGCGTCAATGTTCTCGATAACGAGGATAATGCCGCCGATCTCGCCAGCCGAGTTCCGCCACGGATTGAGCCGCCACCGGATGAAGATGCGGGATCCATCCTCCTTCTCAAAGACGTCTTCCTCGGTCGTAACCGGAACACCGGCGAGACACCGCTGGTGGGCATCGCGCCACCGTTCCGGCAGCGCGGGAAAGTAGTCGTAGGGCGACCGACCGACGAGATCGGCGCGTCCCCGCCCGGTCCACCGACAGAAGGCCTCGCTGAACGCGATGTACTTCATGTCGCGGTCAAACACCGCGATCATGGCAGGTGCGTCGTTGATCCAGCCGTCAAACATCGCGTTATCATCTCGTAATGCGGTGGGTGAAGTGGGATCGCTCATGGGCAGTTCGGACCTTGTACGGCGATACGGAACGCTATCGACACTGAAACCGGCGTGCGGTTTCTTACGGGTGCGCCTGTCGTACGCAGTTTGCCTATGGAAACATACCGAAACACCACAATTGCGGAGTCCGCGGGTAGGGTCCACCAGTCTGGGCCGTCAGCGCACCCCTCCCTATGGTGACGGCTCAAGGCGCGTAGTGGTCCCGGCGCGCGTCGTGCGAGTATTGGCAGGACGCGCGCCGCTCCCACCCCCCCTTACCCCGCACCGCCGGGCCAGGCACGTCAGCTCAGGGTTTGAGTCGCGCCGGTTTCGGGCTACATGGCACGCATCCGCCCCCTCCGGAGAACGCCGTGATCGCGGATCTGGTTCACCAGCTCGCCGATTTGGTCGCCGCCCACCCGGTGTGGGCGGGCGCGCTGGCGTTTTTCGCCGCGGGCGCCGAGGCCATCGTCGTGCTGGGCGCCCTGGTACCCGGGTCGGTGATCCTGGTGGCGCTGGGTGTACTGGCCGGCACGGGCAAGCTGGCGCTGTGGCCGTTGCTGATCGCGGCGACCGCGGGCGGGTTGGCTGGCGACCTGTCGGCGTACGGGCTGGGGTGGTGGCTGGGGGATCGCGCCGCCACAGTTTGGCCGTTCGCCACGCGGCCGGAGCTGCTGGCCAGCGGCAAGCGCTTTTTTGACCGGCACGGCGGCAAGAGCGTGCTCATCGGCCGCTTCGTGCCGGGCATCAAGACCATCGTGCCGGCCATGGCTGGGATGCTGCGCATGCCGCCGGGCACGTTCGTTCCAGCGGCATTTGCCGCCAACATCGCTTGGGCACCGGCCATGATTCTGCCGGCAGCAGCGGCCGGCATGGGCCTGGTCGCGGTCCAGGCGGTGAGTACCCGGCTGCTGGTGCTGCTGGTTTCGTTCATCGCGGCGATCGCGCTGGTGGTCGTCCTATTCCGCGTGGTGGTGCGCTGGATTCTACCCGCCGCCCACCGGCGCTATGTGACCGCGTTCCAGCGCGTTAGCGCCACCCGGAAGCTGCCCGCGCCGGTCCTGCGCATGTTCGATCCGGAGCGCGCCAGCCTGCTGACTATTGGTACGTGGGAATTGGTGTTCGCGCTGTCGGTGATCGCGTTTGCCGCGATCGTGCGGAACGTATTTGGCGATGACCCGCTGGCGCAGATCGACCTGGCCGTGAACGGGTTGATGGCGTCGGTGCGCACGGCGTGGGCCGACGACGTGATGGTCGTGATCGCGAGCTTCGGCGACGCTGCGGTGGTCGTTCCGGTCGGCCTCGTGGCGGCGGTGTATCTGACGCTGGTGCGGACGCCGATCGTCGCCGCCGCATTTGCCATTTCGTTGGCGACCGCCGAGGCGTTCGTCGCCCTGACCAAGCTGATCCTGGTCGCCCGCGTCGGGGTCGCCGATCCCGCGCACTATTCGTTTCCGAGCGGGCACGTTGCGGTAGCGATGACGCTGTTCGGGCTGGTGGCCTCGGTGCTGGCGCGCTCGCTGGCGCCGACGGCCCGGCTGGTAACCCTCGCGGTGGCGGTGGCGCTGGGCAGCGCCGTGGGCATGGCGCGCATCTACCTGGCGGCGGTTTGGACCACCGACGCGATGATCGGGATGTTGTTCGGACTGACCATCGTTGCCGCCTTCAACCTGTGGTTTGGCAGCACAACCTTCCGCCGCGCGCAGCCCCGCCAACTGGCGGCCCTGGCGGCGGCGGCGCTCGCGGTCATCGGTACTTGGCACGCCGCGTCCACGTATGACGTGAGCCGGCCCGCGTCTTATGCGGAGCCGCGGCTCGTGGTCGTGCCGGAAGCGGACTGGCTCAGCACCGGGTGGACCGGATTGGCGCAAGTGCGTTCGGACTTCCAAGGCGAGCCCGAAGAGCCGTTTGTGTTGCAGTTCGCCGGCGCACCGGAACGGCTGCGCCGGACGCTCGCCGCCGCCGGGTGGGCGGCAGCGCCCGCGTGGAGTGTGATTGCCGGTCTGAACTATTTGAGCCCGGTTGCCGAACTGCCGGACCTGCCCGTGGTGCCGACACTGGATCGCGGCGCGGCGCCGGTTTTGACCCTGGTCCGCAACGGACCGGATGGCTCGAGCCGGCAGGTGCTGCGGTTATGGCAGTCCGGCGCCGCAGTGGACACCGGCACCGCAACCACGCCGATCTATCTGGGCTCGTTGACGGTGCAGCGCCCGGTTCGCGTTGGCTGGCTGTTGACGACACCGGATACTCCGGCACCACCGAGCGACTGGGACGGCTTGCACGCGGCGCTGTCCGAGGCGGCCGCGCTAGCGCGCGTGCAGCCACGCGCCCCGCTTCCCGACCTATTGCTAGGCCGCTAGCTGCGCCCGTCCGCGGCGAACCGCCGCGGACGGGTTTGGCAATTGCGTGCGTAGTCTGCGGCTAGGCGAACACCACCACGAGGATCGTGGCGTAGATCCCGACCAACACCGCAGCGATAACGAAGTCCTTAAAAGCGCTCATCGATCTACTCCCCCAAAGATAAAGACAATGGCATTCAGCATGATCTTAGCAGAGTCGGGAAAACCGCAAGGTCCCCGGTCGATACAACCAACGCGGGAACAACCCAATCGAGAAACAGCCCTGGGGTTCTTGCCAACGTCGTCAAAATCCTCTGATATGCGCGGTCGCTAAATGGTACTCCTGTGGGCATCCTTCGGTTTCATTCTCGTGTCGGCGGCCGTGCTCGCCTACGCGATGTTCCGCTATCGCCAAATCCTTAGCGGTACCAACTACTTCATCAAGGCCGCGACGGTGTACATCCTGGTCGGTGAGGAAGACGCGCGGTTCGCGGCCCTGGCCAGCGGCAAAGGCGCGAGTTCCAAAGACCGCGAGCGGATGAAGGACTTCCTCAACACGCTGCAGCAGTCGTTCCGCAATCAGCGCGGCTCGCGCAGTTGGAACGCCCAGGCGGAGCGCGTTGCGAACATCATGAACGAGCTCGACACGGGTGGACCGATGTCGGCCGAGGCCTTTGAAGCGCGCGAGACGCTGCGCCTTAACAACGAAGTTTACCACCGCGCGCTGAAGACCGGCGACGCCGGCGTGTTTCTGCGCCGCTACCCACAGTTGTTCGGCCGCGAAGCCGAACGGGCGATGTCGGAAGGCCAGCATCCGGACGCCACCACGGAAGAAATGGTGGCGGACAGCCAGGCGGAGGCCAAGGCCCCCGCCGCACCGGCGCCGCAGCGTGCCGCTGGCGCGCAGCGGTCCGCCCGCGAGCGCCCCGCCGCCAGCTAGCCGGTCGCGGGGCCTTTCGGCCCCGAATTCCCAACGTTTCCGCCGGATTGTTCTCGCGCGCTCCCGCGGCGAACCGTAGAGGTGCCAGTACGTGGACAGGCGGCCCGGCGCGGGCGATGCTGTGCGCATGAATTGCATCTTGCGCCCGGTTCTGTTGGCCGCCGCCGGCGTGGCGGCGCTGGGTTCTGTCACCCCGGCTTCCGCCGATTTTGCGGCCGGCATGGAAGCGGCCCGGCGCGGCGATTTTGCCGTGGCGGTGCAAGAGTGGACGCCCCTGGCGAAAGCGGGCGACGCGCAAGCGCAGGTGAACCTCGCGCTGATGTTTGAGCTGGGCGCAAGCGTCGACCAAGACTACGAACAATCGGCCCACTGGTATGGGCTGGCCGCCGAGCAAGGCGACGCCGGCGCCCAATACCACCTTGGACTGCACTATCAGAGCGGCTTGGGCGTCGCCCAAGACTCGGTCCGCGCGGTCGCGCTATTCCAGCAGTCCGCCGACCAGGCGCATCCGGGCGCGATGTACGAACTTGGCTACGCCTTTCACGAGGGCGACGGGCGGCCCAAGGATTTGGTGCAGGCGATGGCGTGGTTCATCGCTTCGGCCGCCCGCGGGTGGTCACCATCGGTGCCGGCGCGCAATTTCACCGAGCGGCAACTGACGGACGACGAATTGACCAAGGCGGACGGACTGGCGGCAGCGTGGCTGACCGACCATCCGCGCCCGTAACCAGCTTTAGAGCTTCAGCTTTCCGTCGCTGACCAGTCCGCTCAGGATGGTGCGGAAGCGGCCTTCTTGGCCGCGCCCCGGGAACGGCACGGCGACATCGTTCACCACCGGCAGGCCGGCGTCGCGGAATGGCTGGTGAAACCCTTCGAACACCGACTTCTTCACCAGGACGATTTGTTGCGGCGCCAGGGCGCGCACTTCGGCAATCGCGGCGGGGGCACGGGCGGCAATCATCGCGGCGCGCTCATCGCCATCCTGCTTGGCGATCGATTCGCGGACCGCGTCGATGGTGAAGTAGCCATCGGCACAGAAGCGCTTCAGCCACACTTCCTTACGCGCCCGCTCATCGGCCGCATCGCCGAAGTCTTCCGCGTACAGAAACCGGGTAAGCGCCACCCACAGCATGTCGTGCATGCGGATGCCGGTGAAATAGAAGTGCCGGTCCGCGGCGTAGGGCGGGGATTCTTGAATGAACAGGATCTTGATGCGCTTGGGCCGGTACTGGTCGGCAGCTTCTTGGTAACGTTCGTAGCTCATGGTGGTCTAGCCAAGTTGCCGCACGATGGACGCGACCGGGCCAGCATGTACATTCGCAATGCCGTGGAGCAAGAGGCCGCATCGCCATGAACCCCATCACCGGATTGTCGCCGCTGGACGGCGCGGTGCTGGACAGCATCCCGGAGCCGGTGATCGTGGTCGATCGGCGCCGCGATGTCGTGGCGGCCAACACGGCCGCGGGGCAGGAGTTCGGCGTTTCCTACCGCGGCCGCGCCTTGGCTCTCTCGTTGCGGCACCCGTTGGCGTTGGCGGCGGTCGACAAGGTGTTGGCCGGCGGTGTCGCCGAGAACATTGAGGTGAATTTCCCCGCACCGACCGCACGCGCGTTTTCGCTGGTGGTTGCACCGCTGCGGAGCGAGGCCGCGCCGGGCGTCAGCCCCGCAGGCGCCGTGTTGGTATTTCACGATGTAACGGCAGAGCGCCGCGCCGAGCAGGTCCGCTCCGACTTCGTTGCCAACGCAAGCCACGAACTGCGCTCGCCGCTGTCGGCGCTGGTGGGCTTTATCGAGACGATCAAGGGCCCGGCCCGCGATGACCCCGAGGCACAGTCCCGCTTCCTCGACATCATGGCGGTAGAAGCCCAGCGCATGACGCGGCTGGTTGAAGATTTGCTGTCGCTATCGGGCATCGAGGCCCACGAACACGTCCTGCCCCAGGGGCGGGTGGACATCTCCCAGGTTGTCGGTCACGTGGCCGAATCGCTGCGGCGCCAGGCCGAGGAGCGCTCGATGACGGTGCGCGTAGAGGCGGCACCCGGATTGCCCCAGGTGAACGGCGATCCCGACCAGCTGGACCAGGTGTTTCGCAATTTGGTCGAGAACGCGGTGGCCTACGGCCGCCCCGGCACCGAAGTCACGGTAACGATCCGCCCCATCGACCGTGTCGCCTTGGTGGCGCGGCCGGGCGTGGCGGTAGCGGTACAGGACCGCGGCGACGGCATTGCCAAGGAGCACTTGCCGCGCCTGACCGAACGCTTCTACCGGATCGACAAGGCCCGCTCGCGCAAGTTGGGCGGCACCGGCCTTGGTCTCGCCATCGTTAAGCACATCGTCAACCGCCACCGCGGACGCCTGACTATCGAGAGCGAACTGGGCAAAGGCAGCGTATTTACCGTGGCGCTGCCCGCCGCCTAGCGGTGGACAGTGGCGTTATCCGCATTCCGTCATAAAATCGTAACGCGCTGCCCATAGAACGTGCGGCGCGAACCAACTCATCTGTGACGGTCCGCAACGTGAGAACCATGGCCCAAGAACACATCGTCAAGGCGTTCGACGAACAGCTCAACACGCTGGACACCAAGATCGCCGAAATGGGCGGCATGGCCGAATCCGCGTTGGCCGACGCCATCGAAGCGCTGGTGGAGCGCGACGAGGAGAAGGCGGAAGGCGTCGTCGCGGGCGACCGCAAGCTGGACCAAGTCGAGGCCGAGGTAAACGCACTGGCGATGCGAATGCTGGCGTTGCGCCAGCCGATGGCGATCGATTTGCGCACGGTGCTTTCGGCGCTGAAGATTTCCGGCGACCTGGAACGCATCGGCGATTTGGCGAAGAACATCGCCAAGCGCGTGATGGCGGTATCCAAGACCCAACCCGCGCAGTTCAATCACACGATCGCGCAGATGGGTGCGCTGGTCCAAGACATGATCAAGGGCGCGCTCGACGCTTATGTGGCGCGCGATTCCAAGCTGGCGCAGGAGGTGTGGAACCGGGACGAGGAAGTGGACCAGCTCCACACCAGCCTGTTCCGCGAGCTGCTGACCTACATGATGGAAGACCCACGCAACATCACACCGTGCGCGCACTTGTTGTTCGTGGCGAAGAACCTGGAGCGCATCGGCGACCACGTCACCAACATCGCCGAACGCGTGGTGTTCCTGGTGGAAGGCAAGATGCCCGATGAGCGCCAGACCGAAGACGCATCGAGCTTCACCGTCGTCGGTCCCGACGGCCGGTCCAAGGGCGGATGAATCCGCTGGTCCTGATCGCCGAGGATGAAGCGCCGCTCGCTGAGATGCTGCGCTACAACCTCGAGAAGGAAGGGTTCCGCACGCGCATCGCTCCCGACGGCCGCGAAGCCCTGATTGCACTGGAAGAAACGCCGCCCGACCTAGTCCTGCTGGACTGGATGCTGCCGGAAGTTTCCGGCCTGGACGTGTGCCGGACCATGCGGCGCAACGCGGAGATGCGCGCCACGCCGGTGATCCTGGTTACCGCCAAGGGCGAGGAAAGCGACCGCGTACGCGGATTGGATTCCGGCGCCGACGATTACGTGACCAAGCCGTTCAGCCCGCGCGAATTGATGGCGCGCGTGCGTGCGGTGTTGCGCCGCGCCAAGGGCCCGCAGGGCGAGCCGATCGTTGCCGGAGATCTGGCGATGGATCTGGAAACCCACCGCGTGCGCCGCGGTGGCCAGGAGATTGCGCTGGCGCCGACCGAATTCCGGCTGCTCAAGGTTCTGATGGAACGCCCGGGCCGCGTGTACGCGCGCGAGCAACTGCTGGACCTGGTGTGGGGTCGCGACATCTACGTGGAGGCCCGCACCGTGGATGTTCACATCCGCCGGCTGCGCGTCGCACTCAATTCGCACGGCGGCAAGGACCTGATCCGCACGGTGCGTTCCGCCGGCTACGCCCTGGAGCCCGAAGGGGCCTAACGCAGCGACCGGCGCGCTGCCGCCAGAATCGCGATCGCGTCCGCGTTGGCCGGTCCAGCGCAATCCCACAGGTTGGACGGCATGCGAACGACGTTCATCCCCATAGCGGCTTTCGCGATCGCCGGGTGATTGAGCATCGTCTCCGCCAATGACGGGTGGGACGTCGCGTAGGCGGCGGCGACAATGATCCGCGGCTGCGATAGCAGCAGGTGCTCCAGCGAAACGTAACCGTAGCCGTGGATGCCGAAGCTGGCAGCGGCGTCGTCGAGCCCGGCCGCGGCGATCAGTTCGTGCTCGAATGTGCCAGGCCCGGCGGTAAACCCGCCCGGCTGGACCATCAACGCCGACGGCCGGATTTCGTTTGGCCCCAGCGCGGCGGCGGTGAGCTTTGTGTTCATCGCATCGATCGCCGCTTCGGCCCGTTCGGGCCGGCGCAGCAACGCACCTACTAGGCGCAACTGCTCGCGCACGCCCGGCATGTCTTTGGGCGCCGGCACGGTTTCGACGTTGTAGCCCGAGCGCCGCAGCATCCGGACGGCGAACGGGGCCGTGTATTCGCCGGCCAGGATGAGGTCAGGATCGAGCGGAAGGATTTCTTCGGCCAGGCCGTGGTTCACGCGCGCGACGCCCGCGGCGGCGCCCGCCATCACCGACGCGCGCGGGTCGCGGGCGAGCCAGGTGACCGAGGCGATGTCTTGGGGATCGGCCAGCGCCAGCACGAGTTGATCGAGGCACAGATTGAGCGACACCACCCGGTGCGCCACGCCGCGGGCACCGAAGGGTTGCGCGCCGGCGGCGCCGATCAAGGCCACGACGCCTACGGCGGCGAGCACCCAACCCAGATAGCGGTGCATGTGCGGACCCACGGCGGCGAGGCTACAGTCCTGGCGTGGGCAAAGACAGCGCCAATGCTGCGGCACTCGCGGCAGCCATGACGGCCGCGCGCGCGTGCACCGTGTGCGCCGCGCACCTGCCGTTGGGGCCGCGGCCTGTGCTGCGCGGATCGGTAACGGCGCGGGTGATGATTGTGGGGCAAGCGCCCGGCACGGCGGTGCATGCCACCGGGGTGCCATGGGACGACCGCAGCGGTGACCGTCTGCGCCAGTGGCTGGGCGTGGACCGCGACACGTTCTACGACGCGGCCCGGATCGCGATCTTGCCGATGGGGTTGTGCTATCCCGGCCGCAACCCGAAGGGAGGCGACCGGCCGCCGCGGCCGGAGTGCGCACCGCTGTGGCATCCGCGGCTAATGCCGCTCATGCCGCGCGTAAAACTGGTGCTGCTGGTGGGCCAGTATGCCCAGCGGTACTATCTGGGCGGCGCGGCGCCGGTGGCGGCGCGGGTGCGGGGGTTTCGAGCAGCGCCCACGGGGATGTTCCCGTTGCCGCATCCGAGTTGGCGGGTGACGGGCTGGCTGCAGCGCAACCCGTGGTTCGAACAAGACGTGCTGCCGGAGCTTCGCTCTCGGCTGCACGCCCTGCTCTAATCCTTGGGAGGATGGCGGGCCTCGGGATAGATCGGCCCGGCTCAATCCTCCCCCGGGGGATGGAAGGGGGACCGAACCGGGCCGAGTTGGAGGCCCAACACAGTGCAATATGGAAGCGGTTTGTGCCGGAACAAGGGCTGAATCTAGGCGATTCTTGGGCACCCCCGGGCAGGGCGCAGATCCGCGGAAACCAACGCTTTTCGGACGGGCGGGGCACGCTGTGACGATCAAATCGATCCCCATGACCGAGGCGTTGTACGACTACCTGGTCAAGGTCGGCGTACGCGAACATCCGGTGCTGGCCAAGCTGCGCGCCGCCACCCTGGCCGAGGCCGGCGACCGGGCCGGAATGCAGATTTCGGCCGACGAGGGCGCACTGCTGCAACTGCTGGTCCGGCTGACCGGCGCGCGCCGGACGATCGAGGCGGGGACCTTCACCGGCTATTCCGCCCTGGCGGTAGCGCTGGCCTTGCCGGCCGACGGACAGGTGGTGGCGTGCGACGTGAGCGCCGAGTGGACCGGCATCGGCAAGCGCTTCTGGCAGGAAGCGGGCGTGGCCCACAAGATCGACCTGCGCCTGGCGCCGGCGCTAACCACGATGGACGGGCTGCTGGATGCGGGCGCCGCCGGTACCTTCGATTTCGCGTTCCTGGATGCGGTGAAGACCGAGTACGCCGACTACCTAGAGCGGGTGGTGCGGCTGCTGCGCAAGGGTGGACTGGTGGCGGTGGACAACGTGTTGTGGAGTGGCCGCGTGGCCGATGCGTCCGTGCGCGATGACGACACCCGCGCGCTGCGCAGCTTCAACACCGCGCTGCACCGGGACCAGCGCTTCGACATTGCCATGGTGCCGGTGGCCGACGGCCTAACCCTCGCGCGGCTGCGCGACTAAGCGGCGAGCGCGCCCGGTGACCCGCTTCCTTGCGCAGCGCGTAGCAGCGTTTCTTGCCACAGTAGTGGCGGTGACGCTCGTCGTGTTCGTCGCCTTGAACGTGCTGCCCGGCGACCCCGCGCGCACGATCTTGGGAATCGCGGCGGAGCCTGCCGCGGTGGCGGCACTGCACGAGCGCCTCGGCCTCGATCGCCCGCTCGCGGTGCGCTATCTCGCCTGGGCCGGTGCCCTATTCACCGGCGATTTCGGCGAGAGCTGGACCTACCGGGTGCCGGTGGCGGAACTGCTGGCGCCGCGCTTTGCTGTCACGCTGCCGCTGGCGGCGATGGCGTTCAGCTTGACGCTGGTGATCGGCATGGGCCTCGGCTTGCTCGCCGCAGCGCGGCGCGGGCGGCCCGCCGACTGGGTGACGATGACGCTGGCGCAAGTGGGCGTGGCGGTGCCGGACTTCTGGCTGGCGATGGTGCTGATCCTGGTGTTCGCGGTGAACCTGCACTGGTTCCCGGCGGGCGGATTCGCGGGTTGGGACGCAGGGGCTGGCCCCGCATTGCTGTCGCTGGTGCTGCCCGCAGTGGCGCTGGCGGCGGTGCAAGTGGCAGTGCTGACCCGCATCACCCGCGCGGCAGCGCTGGAGGTGCTGACCGAGGAGTTCGTGCGCGCGACCCGCGCCAAGGGCCTGAGCGGCATCCGCACCGTGGTGCGCCATGTGCTGGGCAACACGCTGGTACCGGTGACAGCGGTGTTGGGGCTGCAGGTTTCCTACCTGATCGGCGGCGCTGTGGTGATCGAAAACGTCTTCACACTGCCGGGCCTGGGACGGCTGTTGTTTCAATCGATCGCCAACCGCGATCTCGCCACGGTCGGCGCGATCGTGGTGGTGCTGTCGGGCTTGGTGGTTGCCGTGAACTTCTGCATCGCTGTGGTGCAGCGCACGATCGACCCGCGGTTGGCGCGCGAGTCATGAGCGCTTTCGCCCTTCCCGCACGTACGCCGCGCCTGTGGCCGGCGCGCATCGGCGCCGCGGTGTGCGGGGTGGCGGTAGCGGCAGCGCTGCTGCTGCCCGCACTGCTGCCGGCGGCGGACCAGATGGACATCGCCCACCGGTTTCTGGGCCCAAGCGCCGGCCACTGGCTCGGCACCGATCACTTCGGCCGCGATGCCGCAGCGCGCATCGTGCTGGGCCTGCGCATTTCGCTGACCGCCGCCGCGTTGGCGGTGCTCGTCGGGCTGGCCGGCGGCGCCGCGGTGGGTCTGAGCGCTGCTGCGTTGGGCGGGGCCTTGGACCGCTGGTTGATGCGCGCTGTCGACCTAGTGTTCGCGTTCCCGAGCGTGCTGCTGGCGGTGCTGTTGGCAGCATCGCTGGGCGCCGGACTGGCAACATCGGTGCTGGCAATCGGCGTGTTCTTCGTGCCGGTGTTCGCCCGCCTGGCGCGGGCGGCGGCGGCCGTCACCTGGCAGCAGGAATTCGTGCGCGCGGCGCGGGCCACCGGCAAGGGCCGCGTGCGCATTACCCTGGACCACGTGGTGCCGAGCATCGCCGGCGTGCTGGTGGTGCAGGCGGCGACCAGTTTCAGCGTAGCGATCTTGGCCGAGGCGGCGCTGTCGTACCTGGGCCTGGGCACCCAGCCGCCCGATGTCAGCCTGGGCCGGATGCTGTTCGAAGAGCGCACGTACTTGGCTCAAGCGCCGCATCTGGCGGTGTTTCCCGGCATCGTGCTGGCGCTGACGGTGCTCGGGGCGAACTTGCTGGGCGACGGGCTGCGCGACGCATTGGACCCCCGTACACGCAGCAACCGCTAGGCGCCGATCGGCTTCCGCGGCGCCGGACACCGTGCCATGATTTGCGCGTGAGGTAGCCATACGGGAGGCGCCGGACCGGCGGTCGGAATGGGAGATCTCGTCAGCCTCGCCAAGTACCTGCCCGCCCGAACCGACGGCGCGCGGGCGGACAAGGCACCGGTGGTGTTCGACCGCCGCGAGCTTGAGTTGATCCTGCGGGTGTACGGCCGCAAGGTGGTGGCCGGTGAGTGGCGCGACTATTCGCTGCTGTTTGACAGCAACTGCGCCACGTTTGCCGTGGGCCGCAGCGCCTTTGAGGTTCCCGAGTTCCGCATCGTCAAATCGCGCAGCGGCACGCCGCGGTTCGCCGTGATTGCGCGCGGGGGGCGCATCGTGCGGCGCGGCGACGTGCTGGCGGATGTGCTGCGCCAGTTCGACGGCAAGCGCCGACCTACCCTGCTTACCGGCTAGAAACAGAAACGCCCGGCCGTGAGGCCGGGCGTTTCGTTAGGCGGTTTGGTTCTGCTACTGGCGGCGGTCGCCGAACAGGCGCAGGAGCATCATCATCAGGTTGATGAAGTCGAGATACAGCGTGAGGGCGCCGAAGATCGCCTTCTTGTGGGCGACTTCGCCGCTATCCGCCTCGAAGTAGCTTTCGCGCACGCGTTGAGTGTCGTAGGCGGTGAGGCCGACGAACACCAGCACGCCGATCACCGAAATCGCGAAGCTGAACGCCGACGACGCGATGAAGATGTTCACGATGCTGGCGATCACGATGCCGAACAGGCCCATGATCAGGAACGAGCCGAACTGCGTCAGATCGCGTTTGGTCGTGTAGCCGTACAGGCTCATCGCGCCGAACGTTGCGGCAGAGATGAAGAACACGCGGGCAACGCTGGCGCCCGTGTACACCAGGAAGATGCTGGACAGCGACAGGCCCATCGCGACAGCGAAGCCCCAATAGACGAGTTGGGCGGTGGCCGCGCTCATGCGCTGGATGCCGAAGCTAAGGGCGAGGATGAACGCCAGCGGGGCGAGCATCACGACCCACTGCAACGCGCTGCCGTAGATCGCGGTCTGGATCGCGGTGTTGGTGGCGACGAACAGGGCGACGGCGCCGCTGAGCGCCAAGCCCAGGCCCATGAGATTGTAGACCCGCAACATGTAGGAGCGCAGGCCCTCGTCGATTCCGAGGCGCTCCGTGCCGCTGAGCGGGCCCAGGCGGACTCTGGTATCGGCCATGGTCAAATTCCTCCAAAGGAAACGTCAGGTAATCCGGGGAGGATACCCTGACAGGTCTGCGGGACATATGGCCCGCGATGCCGCAGCTTTCAAGAACCGCCCGGCCGGCGGGTTAGGCCGTGCGCAGCACCGGCGCCGGGCGCTGGCCGAGCAACCGGAAGGTGCCGGCGATGCCGAGGGCCACCACCAGCAACATTCCGCCCACTGCGGCGGTGAGCACCGCGGGGACCACGAATACGAACCGCTCATCCATCACGAACGTGATGACGGCCCACGCCCCGGCGCTGCCCACCACGGTAGCCAGGAGCGCGGTGGCGGCGCCCAGGATCGAGTATTCGATCAGGTAGGCGCGCAGCACGTCGGCGCGGGTGGCGCCGAGCACCTTCAGAATCACCGAGTCGTATAGGCGCGTGCGGCGACCGGCGGCGACCGCCCCGGCCAGGACCAGCACCCCGGCGACGATGGTGATCGCCGACACCCAGCGCACGGCGGTGCCGATATCGCCGATCAGGCCGGTGATGCGTTCGATCACCTCGCGGGTGCGGATCGCGGTCACGTTGGCGAACTTGGCGGTAACCGACTTGAACAACGCGTCCTCCCCTGCCGGGGTGACGGTGGCGCTGGCCACATGGGTCTGCGGTGCCGCCTCCAATACACCGGGCGAGAACAGCATGCTGAAATTGAGGCCGTAGCCGCGCCATTCGACCCGGCGCAGGTTGGCCACGGTGCCGGACACCGGACGGCCGAGGATATCGACCGTGATCGTATCGCCGAGTGCGATGCCGGTTTCCGCCGCGACGTCGGCATCGAGGGAGATCTGTGCGGGACCGGTGTAGCTGGGCGGCCACCAGGAACCTGCGGTCAACATCACGCCATCGGGCAACGTCGCGCGGTAGCTGAAGCCAAGTTCGGCCCGGTAGAACCAGTGGGACCGTTGGGCGCGCAGTTCCTGCACCGACACGCCGTTCACCGAGGTGACGCGGCCGCGCAAGGTCGGCACCCGCTCCATCGCCTCGAAGCCGACGGCCGCGCGCACGGTGGCATCGAATTCCAGCGCCTGGTCAGGCTGGATATCGAGGAAGAAGAATGCCGGCGCCTTGGCGGGCACTTCTTGCGTCACCTGGCGGTTGATGTTGCCGTCCAACTGGGCCACCGCCACCAGGACGCTGAGCCCAGCGCCGAGCGATAACATTACATTGCCGGTGCTGGCGCCGGGCCGCACAAGCCCGGCGAGTGCGAGGCGCACGGTGGGAGCGGATGGGCGCGGCAGTACCGCGATCAGTTTCACCACGCCGAACGCTGCGATGCGGAACGTGAGCAGCCCGCCCGCCACCGCCATCACGAACCAAACGGAGAAGGCCGGATCGCCGGAGCCGAAGACGGCCAGCGCCAACAACGCCGTGGAGGCGAGCGCCAGCGCGGCGAGGTAAGCGCCGCGGGGCCACGCCCGCGCCGGTGCAATCACCGACCGGAACAGACGCGCGGCCGGGATATCGCGGGCCTGGGCCAAGGGCCACAGCGTGAATACGAGCGCGGTGAGCACCCCATAGAGCGCGGCGATGCCGAGCGGCAGGGGGTGGATCGCGAAGGTGACCGGCACCGGCAGGCTGCTGCCGATGGCGAACGGCGCGATCAGCGGCGACAGCGCGCCGATCACCAGTCCGATGGCAATGCCGAGCGCGGCCAGCGATCCGATCTGCCAGAGGTACACGCGGAACACGAGGCCGCCCGGCGCACCCAGGCACTTCAGAATCGCAATCGTTTCGGTGCGGGTGGCGAGGTAGTTCTGCACGCCGTTGGCGACGCCGATGCCGCCGATCACCAGGACCGTCAGCCCGACCAGGGTGAGAAACGCGCCGAAGCGTTCGACGAACCGCTGCACCGCGGGTTGGGCCGAGGTGTAGGGGCGCAGGCGCCAGCCGGAGTCGGGGAACGCGGCGCGCAGATCGGCAACCCATTGTTCCGGTGTCACCGCCGGATCGATGGCGACGCGGTAGTTGTGTTCGAGCAGGCTGCCGAGCGTCACGAGCCCCGTAGTGTCGAGCGCGGCATTGGTGATCATCAGGCGGGGGCCGAGCGAAAACGCACTGGCGGTCCGGTCCGGTTCTTCGACGATCGTGGCGCGCACGACAAATGTGGTGGTGCCGACGGCAACGCGGTCGCCGACCTTGGCGCCGGTACGCTGGAGGAATTCGGGTTCGACGACGGCGCCGGGAACTCCGCCCACCGGCGCCAGAGCGGTGCGGATGTCGATTGCGGGGTCGAGCTTCATGGCGCCGTAGAGCGGGTAGACGTCGTCCACCGCCTTGAGCTCCACGAGGGTGGCGTCGCCGGCGGCGGGGCGCGCCATCGCCCGCAGTTCGCGCACGGCACTCACCCGCTCCGCGTGGGCGATGAAGTAGTCCAGTTCGCCGGCAGTGGCCGGGCGCGTGGCAAGGTTCGCTTCGACGTCGCCGCCGTTCAAGGCGCGCGCGTTCACGCGCAGGCTATCCACCAGCGATGTGGAGAGGGAACCGACCGCAGCGATGGTGCCGACGCCGAGCGCCAAGACTGCCAGGAATACCCGGAAGCCGCTGAGCCCGTTGCGCAGCTCGCGCTGGGCGAGGCGCAGGGATACCGGCAGGGTCATCGGCCCGGCACGGCCCGGGCTTCGGCGGACGCATCGCTCACCAGCCGGCCGTCTTCCATGCGGTAGTGGCGGCGGCAGCGGCGGCCCACGGCGAGATCGTGGGTGATCAGCAACAAGGTGCTGCCCACACGCGCCTGGGTGGAGAACATCAGATCGACAATGGCCGCACCGGTCGCGCTATCCAGATTGCCGGTGGGCTCATCGGCCAGCACCAGCTTGGGCTCGCCGGCGAACGCGCGGGCGATGGCGACGCGCTGCTGCTCGCCGCCGGACAGCTGCGCGGGGTAGTGCGTGGTGCGGTGGGCCAGGCCGGCGCCGGCCAACGCTTCGGCCGCTATCGCAAAGGCATCGCGGCGTCCGGCGAGTTCCAGCGGCACCGCGACGTTTTCGATGGCGGTCATGGTGGGGATCAGATGGAACGACTGGAACACGATGCCGACGGTACGGCGGCGGAACAGCGCGAGGGCGTCTTCGCTCATGGTGCCGATGCTTTGACCGGCGATGGTGACTTCACCACGGGTGGGGCGTTCCAAACCGCCCAGCACCGCCAGCAGGGTCGACTTGCCGGAGCCCGATGGGCCGGTCACCGCAATCGTATCGCCGGCCGCGATGTCGAGGTCGACGCCGCGCAGAATGTTGACGGGACCTGCGGTGCTGCTCAGGCTAACTTCCACGCCGCGCAGGCGCACAAGCGGTGCGGCGCTGGGATGAAGGGCGGGTTCGGCCATGCAACGAGCACCACTGCGGCGGGAAGCGGACGCATATAAGGGCACCCGGCGGGCGTTCAACAAGGGGCTGGGCGCCGCGCTGGCGGTTTTCGGCATGGGAGTTCCCGCAGTCTTGGCGGCAGGCGGCGGCCCGCTGATCGTGGTGCTGGGTGACAGCCTGTCCGCAGGGTTCGGCCTGGCCGATGCGCAAAGCTCATTTCCGCCGCGGCTGGAGGCGGCGCTGCGCAATCGGGGCATCTTGGCCCAGGTCATCAATGCCGGCGTATCCGGCGACACCTCGGCCGCGGGGCGCTCGCGGTTGGGGTGGTCACTGGTGCCGGACACGAGCCTGGTGATCGTGGAGCTGGGGGCCAACGACGCCCTGCGCGCGATCAAGCCGGAAGCGACGTATGCCAACCTGGACGCGATCCTGGCGGAATTGAAGAAACGCAATATCCCGGCGCTCTTGGCCGGCATGCTGGCGCCGCCCAACCTGGGCGAGGAATACGGCGCCGCGTTCCGCGACGTGTATACGCGCCTAGCTGCCGCCTATCAGGTGCCGCTGTATCCATTCTTTCTGGATGGCGTGGCGGCCCAGCCGCAGTATCTGCAGGGCGACGGCAAACATCCGAACGAGCTGGGGGTGGAGATTGTCGTGGCCAACATCCTGCCGGCGGTGATTGCGGCGCTCGGCCAGGGCACGTAGGGCCCGTGGCGCGGAAACGCGGTTTTCGCTAGGTTGCGGCCATGAAGCTTCTCGTCGCGGCAACCTTTGGGGTAACGCTGATGGCGGCGTTCGCCGCTGGTGCGCAGGAGCGCGCGCCGCTACACGCGTGCGACACGCTGGCCGGCAACCCGATCGACCCGGAGCACGTGGGCACCGGTGTGCGTACCGAGGACATCCGCGTGGAACAGGCGGTTGCCGCGTGCCTCGATGCGGTGGCGCGTTACCCCAAGGAACCGCGGTTCATGTTCCAGTTGGGGCGTGCGTATCGCCAGGGCCGCCGCATCGCCGACGCGCTACAGTGGTACCAAGCGGCAGCCGACCTGAACTATCCCGGAGCGTGGAATAGCTTGGGCGTGATGTACTCCCAAGGCGACGGGGTCACCGCCGATTGCGTCAAAGCCGCAACGTATTTCCAGTTGGCCGCCGCCAAGGGATACCCGGCTGCCGACGTGAACATGCGCACGCTGGGGTGCGTGCGGCAGGTTTGACGCTGTTCTAACCGCCGGCCCGGTTCCGGGCGCGGCTTGCACATCGGTTCATGCGCCTATTCGTTGCCGTCGAATTGCCGGCCTTCGCCCGCGAACGCCTTGCTGCGTTGGCCGGCGGCATGCATGGGGCCAAGTGGGTCGGCGCCGAGCAGATGCATGTGACCCTGGCATTCCTGGGCGAACTCGACCGGCCCCACGCAGAAGATGTCGCCGAGGAACTGGGCCTAGTGCGGGCCAAGAAGTTCGAACTGGAAGTCGCCGGGCTGGGCAACTTCGGCAATGGTGCTGCGATCCGCTCGGTGTGGGCGGGGGTTGCGGCCAACGAGGCCCTGAACCTGCTCCAGGCCAAGGTCGAGAATGCGGCGCGGCGCGCGCACGTCGAGGTCGAAAGCCGCAAGTTTGTGCCGCACGTGAGCTTGGCGCGCTTCAAGCGCGGCACGCCCGACCTGGGCAAATTCCTGGCCATCCACGAGCCGTTCCGGCTGGCGCCATTTCCGGTGACCGAGTTCGTGCTGTTCTCAAGCCGGCTTGGCTCGGACCACGCGGCCTACACCGCGGAAGTGCGGTACCCCCTGATCTAGCCTTCGCGGCCTTTCAGCATCCATACCGCCGAAGGGTGCGATCCACGTCCGCAACGTACGAGCCGCCGAACAGACGCACGTGCACCAGCAACGGGTACAGGTTGTAGAGATCCCGGCGTTCCTCGAAAAACCCCAGCGCCAGTGGCCGCAGCTCGCCGTAGCGGCCGAAGAACGCGTCGCCGAAGGTGCCGAATAGTGTGGTGAACGCGAGTTCGATTTCCGGGTCGGCGTAGTAGATCGCCGGATCGATCAGGCCGCTCAAGCGTCCCTGGTGCGCCAGCACGTTGCCGGTCCACAGGTCGCCGTGGATCAGCGATGGGTGCGACGGTTCGCCGATCCAATCGCCGAGTTTGGCCGCCAGACGGTCGATGCGCCCTAGCAGTGCGGCGGGCAGGCGCCCCGCCCGCTCGGCATCCGCAGCCATGAACCGCAAGCGGTAGTCGCGGAAGAATGCGAGCCACGAGGCGGTGGGCGGGTTGGGTTGGTGCAAGCCGCCGATCAGGGTGTCGCGCTCCAGGCCAAAACTTGGGCCCCGCACGGCGTGGAGCGCAGCGATCACATCGGCCGCAGCGCACTCCACAGCGGGCGAGATCCCGCCGGCGTTGGGGAGGCACTCCATCACCAGCAGGACGTCGGACTCGTGCACGACTGCAGGCACTGGGGCCGCTGCGTGACCACGCAGGTAGCGCAGCATCCAGCCTTCGAGGTCGAGCTTCGCGCCGGAGCGGCCGACTTTGGCCACCAGCCGGGCGCCATCGGGCATTGTGAGTTCGTAGACTTCCGCGACGGAGCCGCCGCTAAGCGGGCGTAGCGAGCGCGGCGCAATACCGAGGGCGGCAGCAATTCGCTCGGCCGCGGAAGTCATCCCAGGTGGCGGCGGCGCAACTCGGCGAGCAGGCCGCGGGAGGCGGCTTCGACTAGGTCGAGCACATGCTCGAACCCATCGGCGCCACCGAAGTACGGATCGGGCACTTCGCGCTCGCCCACCTCCGGCGCGTAGTCGAGGAACAGGCTGAGCTTTCCTTCCGCACGCTTGCCCGCAAGCGCCGCGAGGTGACGGAAGTTGTCCCCGTCCATGGCCAGCACGTAGTCGAACCGGTCGAAGTCGGCAGCGCTCACTTGGCGGCCGCGCCGCCAACTCAGGTCGACGCCGCGTGTCGCGGCGGCGGCGACCGTGCGCGGATCGGGGGCTTCGCCGATGTGGTAGTCGTGGGTGCCCGCGGAATCCGTAGCGATGACGGTGTCCAGCCCCGCCGCCGACACGAGCCGCCGGAATACGCCTTCCGCAGTCGGCGAGCGGCAGATGTTCCCCATGCACACGAACAGCACACGCACCTTGGGCGGCGCGGAGGGTTTCGGTGTCTTCATTCGTTGTCGATCGCCTCCATATCGTCGTCGGAGTAGCCGAAGTGGTGGCCGATCTCGTGGATCAGCACATGGCGCACCAGGTGGCCGAACTCCTCGCCGCTCTCGCTCCAGAAATCGAGCAGCGGGCGGCGGTACAGGAAGATGCGGTCGACATCGCGCGGTGTGTCGGTAACGCTTTTGCGGTCGAGGCTGACGCCCTGGTACAGCCCGAGCAGGTCGAACGCGGTTTCACAGCCCATTTCGTCCAGCGTTTCGTCGTCGGGAAAGTCCACGACCAGGATCGCGACCGGATCGACCTGGGCGCGCAACTGCGCGGGGATGGTCAGGTAGGCGGCGTTGGCGATGACCTCGACGTCCGCCAGGGTTGGCGCGACAGCCGTGGTCCAGTCCGGGATTTGGGCGCGGGTTTTTGGCACGGCGCCTTCATACTCCGGGCCACGCGCCGGGCGCCAGTCTTGCGGCGGTCCCCGGCCGACCCTATCTAACCGCTATGAAACCGGACGATTCCCGCCCGCTGGCCGGGTTTTGGGCCAAGGCCCGCGCGTCGATCGGCCGGGTGCCGTTCCTGACCGATGCGGTAGCCGCCTGGTACTGCGCCACCGATCCGGCCACACCCAGCTTGGTCAAAGCGCTGCTGGTAGGCGCTTTGGCGTACTTCGTGGTGCCGTTGGATGCCATTCCGGACTTTGTGGCCGGGATCGGCTTTGTCGACGATGCGGCCGTTTTGGCGGCCGCGGTGGCCGCGGTGCGGCGCCATATGACCGCCGAGCACTTTGCCAAGGCGCAGACCTGGGTGGAGCGCCAAACCGGCACGGCTGCGTGACCGGTTTTCCCGGTCCGGCCAAATCGGCTACCCTGCGGCCATGAATCAGCCGCGTTTTGAGTGCAGGGTGCGCGTCGTGCGTTCGCTTGGTGTTTCCGTACTGTTGTTGACCATGTCCGCGCTGGCGGCCGCGCCCGCGCATGCGGCGGCGACGCTGTTGGGCACGTTTGGCGACTGGTACGCGTGGACCGACACCGAACCGGGCAATAAGAAGTTTTGCTACATGCACACCACCCCGCTCGACATGGCACCCAAAGGCGTGAACCGCGGCGACGTGTATTTGCAGGTAATTCACCGCAGTTCGGACAATTCGCGCAACGTGGTCAGCATCGTCGCGGGCTACAGTTTTGCGCCGAACGCCATCGTGACCGCGACCGTGGACACCACCGACTTCAAGCTGTTCACCAAGGACGACGGTGCCTGGAACGAAACCGCGGCCCAGGATGCGGCGATGGTGAAGGCCATGGTCGCCGGTTCGAAAATGAGCATCAAGGGCACCTCTGTGCGCAACACGGTGACCACCGACACCTATTCCCTGTCCGGCTTTACGGCGGCCCACGACGCGATCGACAAGGCGTGCCCGGCCGGGCGTTAGCCCGCCGGCGATCCCCATGACTGGAATTCCCACCCTAATCCGAGCCCCGGCGCGGCCCACGCTGGCCGGGCGCGGCCGCGCCGAATTGGCCGAGGCCGCCGCCGCCGCCGGCGAGCCGGCGGAACGCCACAAGATGCGCGCCGGCCAGTTGTTCCACTGGCTGTACCACCGCGGCGCCCGGTCCCTGGACCAGATGACGAGCATTTCGAAGGACATGCGCGGACGTCTGGGCGAACAGTTCGACGTGGGCCGCGACGAAGTGGCGCGCGAGCAGATTTCCGAAGACGGCACGCGTAAGTGGCTGGTGCGCCTGGCCGACGGCGCGCTGGTGGAAACCGTGTACATCCCCGAGGAGGACCGCGGCGCGCTGTGCGTGTCGAGCCAAGTCGGCTGCACGCTCAATTGCCGGTTCTGCCACACCGGCACTCAAGGCTGGGTGCGCAACCTGACCGCGGCCGAGATCGTCGGCCAGGTGCTGATTGCGCGCGACTCGCTGGAGGAATGGCCCTCGCAGCCCGATGGACGCCTCATCACCAACATCGTTCTGATGGGCATGGGCGAGCCGCTCTACAACTACGACAACGTCGTGGCGGCGCTGCGCATTCTGATGGATCCGGAAGGCATCGCCATTTCTAAGCGGCGTATCACCGTTTCGACCGCCGGCGTTGTGCCGATGATCCCAAAGCTCGGCGCCGATGTCGGCACGGGCCTCGCCATTTCACTGCACGCGGTGCGCGACGACGTGCGCGACGAACTGGTGCCGCTCAACAAGAAATACCCGATCGCCGAACTGTTGCAGGCGGTGCGCGACTATCCCGGCGCCAGCAACTCGCGGCGCGTGACGTTCGAATACGCGATGCTCAAGGGCGTGAACGACTCGCTTGCCGACGCCAAGGAACTGGCGCGCTTGATTGCCGGCATCCCCGCCAAGGTGAACCTGATTCCGTTCAACCCGTGGCCGGGCGCGCCCTATGCGTGCTCCGACGACGCCACCATCGCCGCGTTCGCCGAGTATATGAACCGCGCCGGGTATTCCTCGCCGGTGCGCACACCGCGCGGCCGCGACATCCTGGCGGCCTGCGGCCAGCTCCGTTCCGATTCGATCCGGGAGCGCGCGGGCCAGCGTGCGGCGCGGCTGGCGGCCACCCCCCCCGTGCCGACGGTCTGATCGTGCGCGCGGTCGCGGTCCTGGTGCTCACTCTCGCGCTCACAGGATGCGCAACGGCGAGCGCACCGCGCGAACCCAACATCGGCCTCACGGTGGGCCAGAACAAGGACACCATTCGCCGCCTCGCGGGCGAGCCCGCCTACGTGACGGGCGAGGCATTCGAAAGCTTCTGGTGGTACTACCGCTCCAACACCGAGATCTATGTGCTGCACTTCAAGGACGACATTTTTGTCGACGGGGTAATGACCACCAGCGCCGAATTGGGCGGCGCTGCCACCCCCACGACCGGTCAACGCCCCCGCCGCCGCGGCGCGGTGGCCATCTGATCCGCCACAATTCGGTAGCGTGACCCCCGCGGGCGCCGTGGCTATAGTGCGCCGCGCATTTTCTAGGAGACTGCCATGACTGCTCCGCGCGGCAACGTCCGCAAGGTTGTGCTCGCCTATTCCGGCGGGCTCGACACGTCGGTGATCTTGAAGTGGCTGATGGAGACCTACCACTGCGAGGTCGTCACCTTCACCGCCGATCTCGGCCAGGGCGCGGAGCTGGAGACGGTCCGCAAAAAGGCCGCGATGCTCGGCATCAAGGAGGTCGTGGTCGAAGACCTGCGCGAGACGTTTGTGCGCGACTACGTGTTCCCCATGTTCCGCGCCAATGCGCTGTACGAAGGCCTGTATCTGCTCGGCACTTCGATCGCCCGGCCGCTGATCGCCAAGCGCCAGATCGAGATCGCCGCCGCCACCGGCGCCGACGCGGTGGCCCACGGCGCCACCGGCAAGGGCAACGACCAAGTGCGGTTCGAGCTGACCTACTACGCACTCAACCCGAAGATCCGCGTGATCGCGCCGTGGCGCGAGTGGGACCTCACCTCGCGCACCGCACTGCTGGAATACGCCGAGAAGCATCAGATCCCGGTGCCCAAGGACAAGCGCGGCGAAGCGCCGTTCAGCCAAGACGCGAACCTTTTGCACACGTCTTCCGAAGGCAAGATGCTGGAGGACCCGTGGGTCGAGCCGGACGAGATCGTGTACTCGCGCTCGGTGTCGCCCGAAGACGCCCCGGATAAAGCCACCTATGTGGAAGTAGGCTTTGAGCGCGGCGATGCGGTGTCGGTGGATGGCGTTGTGCTCTCTCCCGCCAAGCTGCTGGAGCGCCTGAACAGCCTCGGCGGCGCCAACGGCGTTGGGCGCTTGGATCTGGTGGAGAACCGCTTCGTCGGGATGAAGTCGCGCGGCGTGTACGAGACGCCGGGCGGCACCATCCTGTACATGGCGCACCGCGGCATCGAGAGCATCTGCCTGGACCGCGGCGCGGCGCACCTGAAGGACGAGCTGATGCCGCGCTACGCGGAGCTCGTGTACTACGGCTTCTGGTTCAGCCCGGAGCGCGAGATGCTCCAGGCCGCCATCGACCGGAGCCAGGAGAAGGTCGCCGGCACGGTGCGCCTCAAGCTCTACAAGGGTTCGTGCACGGTGGTCGGGCGCAAGTCGCCGTACTCGCTGTACGACCAGAGCTTGGTGACGTTCGAAGAAGGCTCCGCCTACAACCAGGCCGATGCCGAAGGCTTCATCAAACTCAACGCCCTGCGCCTGCGGACGCTGAAGCGGCGCGGGTAACGCCCGGCGCGGGCGGACCCGAGCGGTCGAACAGCGCAAGCAGGCCCGCCTCGAGCAGCGGCCAGGCAACGCGCACGGCGGTAAGCGTGGCCGGCGTCATCGGCACAAACACGGTGGCGGGTTGGCTGTTGTGGTAAGCGGCGGCCAATTGCGGCGCTCCGGAAGCAGGGCGACGCAATTGGTAGGCCCGCACCGGTTGCGGCGCGGTTTCGAAACGTTTCCGCATATTTCGACGTTGGCGACACGCACGATGCGGTCGGTAGGCCGGCGATCTACGCGGCGGTGAGCGCCCGGCCGCTGCCCTTGAGCGACGTACCGTCCAGGGGATTGTTGGTCACCACGACGGTGCCAGCTTCCGCCGTAACCGTGCCGATGCGGCTGGCGATCTTGCCATGTTCGCCAGCGATGGCGACCACGTCGTCCACGTCGTCCGGGGCGGCGATCACCGCTAGGCCAATGCCCATGTTGAACACGGTGTACATGTCGGCGGCCGAAACCTTGCCGCGTTCGGCGATCACGCGGAACAGGGCCGGGGGTTCGGGCAGGGCATCGAGGTGGAAGCCCACCGGCGCTTCGACGCGCGGCAGGTTCATCAGACCATCGCCGGTAATATGCAGGAGCGCGCGCAACGACGGCACATTGGCCATCATCGCCAGGGCTTCCTTCACATAGATCAGCGTCGGCTCGAGCAGTTCTTCGCCGACCGTGCGGCCGAGATCGGGCACGTACTGGTCGGGCTTGAAGCCGGACTGCGCAAACAGCACGCGGCGCGCGAGCGTCATACCGTTGGAGTGGATGCCGCTCGATTCGATGCCGATCACCGCGTCGCCGGGGCGCGCGTCCTGGCCCACCAGAATGGAATCAAGGTCGATGACACCGGCGGCAGTGCCGGCGAGATCGAAGCCGGAGCCGGGGCGGATGCCTTTGATCATGTCGGGCAGCTCGGCGATTTCGCCGCCGCTGATCGAGACACCGGCCTGTTCGGCGCCGACTGCCAAACCTTCGGCGATCTGGGCCATGACTTTGCGGTCGACCTTTTCCACGGCGATGTAATCGACCAGCGTAAGTGGACGCGCGCCGACGCAAATCAGGTCGTTCACGTTCATGGCGATGCAGTCGATGCCGACCGTGTCGTATTTGCCCATCATCTCAGCGATCAGCGCCTTGGACCCGATGCCGTCGGTGCTGATGGCCATGCCGCGGCCATCCCCTAGATCGATGATGTTGGCGTAGCGGCCGAAATCGAGCGCCACCCGGCCCAGGCCGGAGACGCGCGGGAACGTGCTGCGCAGACGGGCGGTGAGCCCGGTCAGCGCGCTTTCGGTTTCGCCAATGTGGACCCCGGCGGAATCGTATGCCGCGGGCGACCCGGTGGAAGTTGGGTTGGAAGCCATGGAGCGGCGGGCAAGGTAGCCACCCCCCTGCCCGCTGCCAAGGTGAAAGAACGCCGCGTGGCTGTTTGGGTCCCGCGGGGACCCGCCCCGGCGTCCTAAAACGCGATGACCCCGCCCAGGGCGAGCACGGCGAACATGCCGGTGCCCAAGGCCACCACAAAGGCGACGGCCAGAACGATGGCGGTTACTGCCGTCCGTGCGGCCCGTGCCGCCGCGCCCGCGGCCGCCGTTCCGGTGAGATAGGTGAGAGTGGAGCCGACGCCCGGCTGTGCCGGTGCGCCGTCCCTGCTGGCCGCCGCCTGCGGCCACGCTGCGGCGTGCATACCCATGGTGCTTTCCCCCGAATGCCCAAATCGCGCCTCGTGGACGCACCCGAACAATGCGCCCGGGGCCGTAAACACATCGTGAAAGGGGGGAGCGTCAGTTTGCCGCGGTTGGTGGCTCCCCAAACCACCAACTCATGCCGCGCAATTTTATTGCGCAAAATCCCAGAGTAATCGCACTTCCATTGCCGCCATTCGGTGACTTGCACAACTTCAATGCGTCGTCTTGGCGTTTACCAAAACGTCATAATTACGGCGGGTTCCATAGGTTTTTCTTACAGTACCAATACTATTTACTTGGTCACTTACGATGCCTATGTAGCGCCTGTGAGCGTTGCTTGCGGGGAATTGGTTTCCGCGGCAACCGCAACAAGAAACCGGGAAGCCGGGGCACCGCGCGGCAGGTCCGCGAAGGGTTCCAGCGCCCGAAGGAAACAGGAGACTACCTATGACCCTCATGAATTGGATTGCCGACCACGAAGAGTCGAAGTTTGCCGGCGTCGGCGCCGGTGCGTTGATGGTGGTGGCGTTCGGCTCGGCGTTCGTTGTCGCCCTCGCCTACGTCGCCCACATCATCCTCTAGAACAGGTCCCCGAAGCGCGGCTGCCCTCCCCGGCCCGCGCTTCCTGCCCGGCCGGAGTCCTCCCACTCCGGCCGGGCCATTATTTCGGCCCCCCGCTCCGCTGCCCGCGCCCCCGCGCTAGACTGCCCAGGGCGGCGTCCGCGACACGGGGGAATGACGTGACCACACTGGAAGCAGCAGGAGCGCGCGGCGCGACTCGCGGACGCATCGCATGGGCGTTCTATGACTGGGCGAACTCCGCGTTTGCCACCCTCATCGTCACCTTTGTGTTTGCCGCCTACTTCGCCCGCGCCGTGGTGGGCGACGAAGTGCACGGCCAGCAGTTGTGGGGCACCGCCGCCAGCATCAGCGGCCTAGCGGTAGCCATTCTGGCGCCGATCCTGGGTGCGGTTGCCGACGCCGGCGGTCCGCGCAAGCCGTGGTTGGCGGCCTTCACCGCAATCGCCGCAATCGGCTCGGCGCTGTTGTGGGGCGCGGAAGCCGCGCCAGCGTTCGCCCTGTGGGCAATGGCGTGGTACGCGATCGCCAATTTGGGCATCGAGTTCGGCGCGGTGTTCTACAACGCTATGCTGCCCGACCTGGTGCCGCCCACCCGCATTGGACGGTGGTCGGGCTGGGCGTGGGGTTTGGGCTATGCCGGCGGCATCGTGTCGATGGTGATCGCCTTGGTCGCCTTCGTGCTGGCGCAGCCGCCATGGTTTGGGCTGGACGCCACGACCTTTGAACACATCCGCATCGTCGGGCCGCTCACCGCCGTGTGGCTAGTCGTGTTTGCACTGCCGCTGTTCCTGTTCACTCCCGACCGCGACCGGAAGACGACCGGCACCCAGCAGTGGGTGTCCGGACTACGTACCCTTGGCGCGACGTTGGCCAAGGTGCGGCAGCACGGCAACCTGGTGCGGTTCCTGATCGCCAACATGATCTACAACGACGGACTGGTGACCGTGTTCATCTTCGGCGGCATATTCGCCGCAGGCGCGTTCGGCATGACGCTGACCCAAGTGCTGGAGTTCGGCATCCTGCTTAATGTCACCGCCGGCATCGGCGCCGCCGCGTTCGGCTGGATCGACGATTGGGTTGGACCCAAGCGCGCCATCCTGGTTGCGCTTGTGGGATTGTTCGTGACCGCCGCCGGCGCGGTCACCACGCACTCCACCGCGATGTTCTGGGCGTACGGCGGGTGCTTGGGCATCTTTGTCGGCCCGGTGCAGGCGGCCAGCCGCTCGTTGATGTCGCGCATCGCGCCCCCGGACCTGCGCACGGAATTCTTCGGGCTCTATGCGCTGGCCGGCAAAGTCACCGCGTTCATGGGGCCGGCGCTGGTCGCCGCAGTCACGGCTGCCACCGGCAGTCAGCGCTGGGGCCTATCGGTGCTGTTGGCGTTCTTTGCGGTCGGCGGCGCCCTGCTGGGCACGGTGAAGGAACCGGCGCGCGGCTAGCTGCGGGCGTCGAACTGCTGCACCAAACCTTTGGGCGCAACGGCGCGCCAGCGGCGGAGCAGCAAGGATTCCACATGCTGCTTCTTGGCCGACGGCAGCCACACCAGCACGTCCGGATAGCCGGCGTAGTGCTCGGTGATGAAGTACACGTCGGGGTCCGATGCCATCAGCATCTCGCGCTCGTTGAAGTCCACCCCCAGCAACACCATCGTGTCGCCGTCTTCCTTCAGCCGCGCGAGCAGCTTGCCGCCGACTTTGAGCGCGGGTGTGCTGTAGGACTCGGCGTCTTCGACACCGGGCCACTGCAGTGCGAGCGCGCGGACATCGTCGAAGGTCATGGTGCCGATCTAGTGCCGGAAGTGGCGCTGGCCAGTAAACACCATGGCCAGGCCGCGCTCGTCTGCGGCAGCGATCACTTCTTCGTCGCGGGTGGAACCGCCGGGTTGAATCACCGCGGTGGCACCGGCTTCGGCTGCGGCGATCAACCCGTCGGCGAACGGGAAGAACGCATCGGACGCAACGACGGAGCCGACGATCGCCGACGTTGCGGCGCCTGCGGCGCCCGCGACGTCATCGGCCTTGATGCGGGCGATGCGCACGGCGTCGACGCGGCTCATCTGGCCGGCGCCGATACCGGTCGTGGCGCCGCCCTTGGCAAATACGATGGCGTTGGATTTGACGTGTTTGCACACGCGCATGGCGAACAGCAGGTCGCGCCGCTCCGCTTCCGTCGGTGCGCGCTTGGTGGCGACTTTCCATTCGGTGCGGTCGGGCTGGCCATTGTCGCGGGTCTGCACCAGCAGTCCGCCCGACAGGGTGCGGGCGGTGAGCCCCGCGGCCGCGGCATCGGGCACGCCGCCGGCAACCAGCACACGCAGATTCTTCTTGGCGGCAAACACCGCAAGCGCGTCGGGATCCGCCTCCGGCACGATCACGACTTCGGTGAAGATCTTGGCGATCGCTTCGGCAGCGGCGCGGTCGAGCTTGCGGTTGGCGGCGACGATCCCTCCGTAGGCGCTCACCGGATCGCACGCCAGGGCGCGCGTATAGGCATCGGCCAGGGTGCCGGCGGTCGCGACTCCACACGGGTTGGCGTGCTTGACGATGACGATGGCCGGCTCCTTGAACTCGGCGACCGCTTCGAAGGCGGCGTCGGCGTCGGCGAGGTTGTTGTAGCTGAGCTCTTTGCCCTGCACTTGGCGCGCACTCGCGACACCGGGGCGGACCTCGCCGGTGCGGTAGATCGCGCCGCTTTGGTGCGGATTTTCGCCGTAGCGCAGCGTTTGCACGCGCGTGCCGGACAGCGTGAGGCGCTCCGGCCAAGTCTCGCCGATCTGGTTCGCGAACCAGGCCGCGATTGCCGCATCGTACGCGGCAGTGCGAGCGAACGCTTTGGCGGCGAGACGGCGGCGCAGCGCGGGCGTGGTGCCGCCACCGTTGACCTCCATCTCCTTGATGACTTCGCCGTAGTCAGCGGCGTCGGTGATCACGGTGACGTCGGCGTGATTCTTCGCGCTGGAGCGGATCATCGCCGGACCGCCAATGTCGATTTGCTCGATGCACTCTTCGAACGGCGCGCCCTTGGCGACGGTTTGTTCGAACGGGTACAGGCTGACCGCCACGAGATCGATAAGACCGATGCCGTGTTCCTTTACGGCGCGGTCGTGGTCGGGTTCGCCGCGGATCGCCAGGATGCCGCCGTGCACTTTCGGGTGCAGGGTTTTGACACGGCCGCCGAGCATTTCCGGGAAGCCGGTGTAGTCGGCGACTTCGCGCACAGGCACGCCGGCAGCGGCGAGTGCCTTGGCCGATCCGCCGGTCGAAAGAATCTCGACACCGTGGGCCGACAAATACCGCGCGAACTCGGTCAGGCCGGTCTTGTCGAATACCGAAATCAGTGCACGGCGGATGGGGGTGTTGGCCACGGGCGGCTTCCTTTGCAGGAGCGTTGAACTAAGGGCGAACCCTTAGTGCCCAGGCGAACGGCTGACGATGCCCGCGCTCCCCGATGGTTTCCCATCCGATCTCGCCAGTCACGCGGGCCCGCGTTGTATAGGTGCGTTCGGCGGGGGGGGCAAGTGCGCGCACGGCAGCCCTACGGCGTCAGGATCATGCCTTCGCGCGCGACGATGGAGCCGGGCCGCTTGGCCAGCACGTCCTTTTCGATGCGGTCCATGAAATCGTCGTCATGGTCGGGGTCGTGGTGAAACACCACGAACGTCTTCACTCCGGCGGCGTCGCACAGGCGCACGCCTTCCTGCCACGTGGAGTGACCCCAGTCGGCGCGTTTGACGAACTCTTCGTCGGTGTAGGTGGAATCGTAGATCACGATGTCGGCGCCGGCGATCAGGGCGAGGATGTTCTGATCGGGCTTGCCCGGTACGTGCTGGGTGTCGGTCAGGTAGCAGATCGAGTGGCCTTCGAAATCGACGCGGTAGCCGGTGGCGCGGTCCGGGTGATTGAGGCGCGCGGTGCGCAATGTGACACCCGGCTTCGGCGTCATCGTTTCGCCGGCGTGGAAGTCGAGATACTCGACGTTCGCGGCGAAGATTTCCGGCGGCACCGGGAAGAGCGGCGAGAACATCATCTCGGAAATGACGTGTTTGATCGTGTAGTTGCGCTCAATCAGGTGGCCGGCCCAGATGCGGATGTTGGTGTTCTTGATGAACAGCGGCACGAAGAACGGCAGGCCGCACACATGATCGAAGTGCGTGTGGGTCAGGTAGATGTCGACGTCCACCGGGCCCTTTTTCACCATCTCGTTGCCGAGGTACCGGATGCCGGTGCCGGCATCGAACAGAAGCGTGTGGTCGCCGCACCGGACTTCCAGTGACGAGGTATTGCCGCCGTACCGTTGAGTCTTGGCGCTAGGGCAAGCGATGCTGCCGCGCACGCCCCAGAACCGCACCGAAAAATCGCTCACTCAGGCCACGTTCGAATTGGGTGGAAATGCACCTTACCAACACCTGTCATTGTGCCCAACCGCGCACGGAACGCAAAGCTTCCATTGCACAAACGGCAGGCCGGCACAGGGGTTGGCGGGGAATTAGGGTACCAGGCGATAACCGCCCGGCTCGGTAACCAAGATTGAGGCAGTCGACGGATCGCGTTCCATCTTCTGGCGCAACCGGTACACGTGTGTCTCCAGCGTGTGCGTCGTGACGCCAGAGTTATAGCCCCACACTTCCGACAGCAGGGTTTCGCGATTCACCGTGCGGGCCCCGGCGCGGTACAGATACTTGAGAATCGCGGTTTCCTTTTCGGTGAGCCGCACCTTCTCGCCGCTGGCCGAATCCACCAGCAGCTTGGCGCTGGGGCGGAATGTGTAGCGGCCGATCGCGAACACCGCGTCTTCGCTTTGCTCGTGCTGCCGCAACTGGGCGCGCAGGCGCGCCACCAGGACGCCGAGCCGGAACGGCTTGGTAATGTAGTCGTTGGCGCCCGCTTCCAGGCCAAGGATGGTGTCGGCGTCGCTGTCCTGGCCGGTGAGCATGATCACCGGCGCCTTGACGCCCGCCTTCCGCATAAGACGGCACACTTCGCGGCCGTCCAGATCGGGCAGGCCGACGTCGAGCAGGATCGCGTCGTAGGAATTGGCCTTGGCCATCTCCAAACCGCGTGACCCGGTGTCGGCCTCGTCGGTGGCGAATTCTTCATGCAGATCCAGTTGCTCGCGCAGGGCATCGCGCAGCGCGGGATCGTCGTCGACCAACAGAATGGTTTTGGCTGAAGCCACGGGAACGACTCCGGGAGGTCCCCCTGAGGACGCCGGAGAATGCTACAGAATCAACGGCTACACAACCGATGCCGGGTTGCTCTTGGGCCGCACGGGTCAGCGCGCACCGAAGATCGCCGTACCGACTCGGACCGCTGTGGCGCCGAATGTAACAGCCGTTTCGAAATCGGCACTCATGCCCATGCTGACTTGGGCGAGGCCGTGGCGCCGGGCGAGCTTGGCCAGCAGGGCGAAATAGGGCGCGGGTTCCTGCTCCGCCGGTGGAATGCACATCAGGCCGACCACCGGCAGCTGCAATTCGTCCCGGCATAGGGCGACGAACTCCGGCAACGCTGCGGGCGCCACGCCTGCCTTCTGCGGCTCTTCGGCTAGATTGACCTCAAGAAAGCACGGCAGGCGGCGTCCACTGCTGCTCATTGCGTCGGCCAGCGCGTGGGCGAGCTTGGGCCGGTCAAGGGTTTCGATGACATCGAAGGCCGCCAGCGCGTCGCGCACCTTGTTGGTCTGCAGCGGCCCGATCAGGTGCACCACGACGCCGGGAAAGCGCTCGCGCAACGGCGGCCATTTGCGCTCGGCCTCCTGCACGCGATTTTCGCCAAAGATGCGTTGGCCGGCCTCCAGCGCCGGCACGATGCGGTCGTCGCCGAAGGTTTTGGACACCGCCACCAGCTGGACTGAGCCCGCCGGACGCTGTGCCGCGCGTTCGGCCGCGGCGATCCGCGCGCGCACATCCGTGAGGCGCGCGGCGACGCCGCTGGTATCGGTCACTGGGTCGGGCATGGCCGGACCCTACCAAGGCCGAACGGCGCGGCAAAGCGCACTATGATCGGCGTCGTGGATAGGGATCTGAATCCGCCGGAGCCGGTCCGCGCCCTTGCGGCGATGGCGCGCGCGCTGCGGCGCGCGGCGGGAAATCCGCGCGCCGCCAACGGCATGGTGTTGCCCGCGCTGATCGCGGTGTCCGACGCCGAGCGCATGGCCGACCCGGTGGCGGCAACCGCATTGTTGCCGCCACGCACGGCGGTGCTATTGCGCCACTACCGCCACACCGGCCGCACGCGCCTAGCGCACGCGTTGGCGGCGGCATGCCGGGCTCGCAACCTAACGCTGATCGTTGCCGGCGACGCCGGGCTCGCGAGGGCGGTTGGCGCCGCGGGCGTTCACTATCCCGAAGGCACTCCGTTCATTGTGGCGCCCGGCCTGTTTACTACAGTCGCCGCGCATTCGCTCGCTGCAGTCCGCGCGGCCGTTGCCGGTGGCGCGGACGCGGTCCTGCTGTCGCCGGTGTTCGCCACGGCCAGTCATCCGGGGGTGCGGGCAATGGGGGTGGCGCGGTTCGCGCGACTGGTGGCGGCGAGCGCGGTACCGGTGTTTGCCTTGGGGGGAATTACCGCCGCCAATGCGTTGCGGCTGACCGGATCGGGCGCCGCGGGAATTGCAGCAGTCGGTGCGTTGGCGCCGCGGCCCGGAGCGGGGCGCCGCTAGAAGTTCACGCGGGTCTGAACCTGCAGCGTGTTGGCGGTCTTCTGCTGATCGGTCTGCTTGCCGTTCTGCGTGTACCGGTAATTCTGGTACCCGAAGTTCATCTGCAGCCCGGCGTTCAGCTTCCACAGCAGGCGTGCGTCGAGCGACTTGGCTTCCTTGTCCGTCGCCGCATCGCCCGGATCGCGCAGATGCGCCTGGGCGTAGTCGACGGTCAGACGTTTGTCGGCCGTGACGTCGTAGTTCACGCCTAGGTTCCAGCGGGTGCCGAGCTCGAGGGGGCCACCACCCCACGCGGAGCGCAGCTGTTCGGTCACGACGCGGTCCCAGGTCGCGCCAAATTCCAGGGCGCCCGCATCATAGGCCGCGCCGACGCCAAGGAAGGTAAGCCGGCCGGCCGGACCGGCTTCGCTGGCGCGCAGGGTTGAGGTGCGCCAGTGACCGCCGACGGTGGCGCCGTTGGAGGTGAACGAGGCCGCCGCACCGCGCTCGCGCGGCTGCTGCCAAGTTTGTTCGAGGTTCGGCTGGACCGCAGCATCGGCTACCGTGGCGCCGAGATTCCAGTTCCAGTCGACGCGCGCGGCCGGGGCCGCCACAGGGGCGGGCGCAGCCGGCATGAATTGCGGACTGAGCAAGGTGCCGAGGGCGCGGCCGGCATCCGCCGGCGCCGCCACGGGAAGGGATGGCTGGGCTTGCCCACCGCCAAGAAACTCAAACCGGAACGCGTTGAATCCGGTGACGCCGAGGCTGACCCGTGGCGCACCCGCCGGATCGCCCAGGCCTTGGGCCACGACCGCGCCTGCGCCGAGCGCCACCAGTGGCAGCGTCACCGCCAAAGTACGCGCCGCGCGCCGCAGAGGCGAGGTGTGGGTGGCCGGGATCCGCATGATGGGTGGACTATTGGTCACGGTTCGCGTCCGGGCAACGACCGAGGTCACAATTCAGGCCGGAAAAAGGGCTCGGGTCCGGCGGCCACGCAGTCCGAAGGCCGCACTACCATTCGGCAGAGACGAATGGGGGCGGCCCAAGGGCCGCCCCCACTACGCTAAGCTACTGTATTCGCAGTCACAATTAGAACGTCAGCGCCGTCTGGAGCGAGAGCGCGTTGTTCGTCTTGGTGACCGGCGTGCCCGTGGCGTCTTCCACGTTCAGGCCGCTGTGGTGCGTGTAGCGGTAGTTTTCGAACGCGAAGGTCTGAACGAAGCCCGGTCCGACAGTCCAATCGAGCTTCACGCCGATCGTCTTGTTGGTGGACTCGTTGTCCGACTGCTGGTCGGTGGCAGTACGGAGGTTGCCGGCAACCGCCATGTAGTCGTCAACGCGGTAGCCCGCGGTGACAACCTTGCCGCCGCCGAGACCAGAGTACGTCAGGCCAATGTCCCAACGCGTGCCCTTGTCCTTGCCGAGGATGTCGCCAAAGGTCTCGCCGGCAATACGGCTGGCAACGTCCTGGGTGGCGGTTTCGTAACCGGCGCCGAACGACCAGACGCCCACCGTGTAGGTGGCGCCGAGGCCCATGCGGAGCGCGACTTCTTCCGGGCTAGCCGACGGGCCGTTCTGGACCCAGTGGGTGTAGTAGCCACCGATCGTGATCGGGCCGGTCTTCACGTCTGCGCCCATGCGCCAACGCGTGGCCGGGGAGAATTCCAGGGCCAGGGCGTCGGAGTTGGTGCGGTTGTCTTCGGCGCTTTGGTTCAAGTAACCAGCCGAGAAGCGGGTGGCGAAGCCACCGATCGTGCCCGCCCACAGGGCGTTCACGTGCCAGTATTCACCGGCCGCTGCCTGGTCGTCCTTCTGGGTGGCGCCGGTGGAGTTTTCCAGCGACACGTCCGGGGACCAGTTCAGGGCCAGCTTCAGGCCGCCCATTGCCGGCAGTTCCCAGATTACCTTGTTCACAGCGCTGTTCAGGTCGATGCACGAAGTGAACGAGCTGCTGGTGATGCGGCTGTTGCCAGCGACGTTCACGACGTCGGTGTCAATCTGAACCGCGGTCAGGCCAGTCCACGTGCGGGCAATGCCCACTTCGTTGCGAACGTCGCGGGTGCCGCCCATGGTGAGCTTGCCCCAACGGCCGTCCAAGTAGATGTAGTTGTCGTCGATCAGGTCGGCGGTGTTGCTACCGCAGGTCGTGGAGCCCGAAGACGTGCCCGAGCTGGTGCAGCCCGCGGCGACGTCGGTGCCATCGGCCTTCTTACCAGCGGCCTTGAGCAGCTCGCCGCCACCCGTCTCGAGCTCGAACTTGAAGCCCATCGTGGTACCGTTCGGGAGCTTGTTGGCGCCCTGGAAGTACAACTCGGCGTCGAATTCGAGGTTGTACGCGCGCGGCTCATCTTGCTTGGTGCCATCGGCGTCGAGGGTCGTGACGTTCTGAGCCGGGTTCTGGCTCTGGTATTCAAACTTGAACGTGGCGAAACCGCCGAGGGTCAAGTTGAAGTTGCTGGAGGTCATCGGCGTGCCGACGGCCATTGCCTGGCCGCTCAGCATGCTGGCGGCAATCAGTGCCGTCGTGCCGTAAAGTGACTTTTTCATTCCCCGCGTTCTCCTCAGTCTTTGATCGTTGCGCAACTGATTATTTCACTGCAGTGCTCCTTCCGGGCGGGATGGCACGGAAGGGCGTCCGAATGTCTCGCATCGGTCGGGGGCAAGGGTCAAGCACGTCGGAACCGGCACTGTGTCGAATTTTTGGCACTGTTGCATTCTCGCCGCAATCTGGGTTTTGAATGATCTCAAGCAGTTCCGGGGCGATCTGCGCATGGCGCCGCAATTGCGGGGGCCCTTTGGGACGCTTATACTCCAGGCGGCGTGCGCGGCGGGTTTGGCTGCGCGGGCGCAACGTTCTCGGGTAGCTCTAGGCCTGTTCTGGGCACAGTTGGGAGTGGAATAACCTTGCGGTCGTTCTCCGTCAGGGCGGCTTTCGTGCCGCCGTTGCTGCTCCTGTCCGCCTTAACGCTGGGCGCCTGTGGTGACTTCATCCAGCCCGCCCCGCCGCAGCCCGCACCGGAGCGCGCGCCCGGCCTGTTTGGCCCCCAGGGCATTGTGTTGTTCGGCAACGCCCCGACCGAGGCGCAAGGGGGTGGCGAGATCGGCGTGAACACGTTCCTGTGGCGCGCCAGCCTCGACACCATCAGCTTCATCCCGTTGCAGTCGGTCGATCCGTTTGGTGGCGTCATCATTACGGACTGGTACTCGCCGCCGGAGGCGAATGGGGCCGAGCGGTTCAAGCTCACGGTATACGTGTTGGACAAACGTCTGCGCTCCGACGGCGTGAAGGTGTCTGTGTTCCGCCAGCAACGCGCCGGCGGCAACCCGGCAGTCGAGTGGCGCGACGTGGCGGCCAACACCGGGACCCCGGGCGATATCGAAAACGCCATTCTGTTGCGTGCCCGCCAAATGTGGCTCGAGGCCAACGCGAAGCCATAAGACCGGTCGTACTGGCCGCTAACATCCGAGCCTTCTGACATGCGTTACGATGCCGGCGCGACCGAGACGAAGTGGCAAGCGGCCTGGACAGCCAACGGCTCGTTTACCTGCCGTGACGACGACCCGCGTCCCAAATATTACGTGCTCGAGATGTTTCCGTACCCTTCGGGACGGATCCATATGGGCCACGTTCGCAACTACACCCTCGGCGACGTGGTCGCCCGGTACAAGCGTTCGCAGGGCTTCAATGTGCTCCACCCGATGGGGTGGGACGCGTTCGGACTGCCGGCGGAGAACGCCGCGCGCGACAAGGGTGTTCACCCCCGCGAATGGACGTACGCAAACATCGCGACGATGCGTGCCGAGTTGCAGCGCATGGGGCTATCGATCGACTGGTCGCGCGAGATTGCGACGTGCCACCCCGGCTACTACGCCCACCAGCAGAAGCTGTTCTTGGACCTGTTTAAGGCTGGCCTAGTTTACCGGCGCAAGGCGAAGGTGAACTGGGATCCGATCGACCAGACGGTTCTGGCAAACGAACAGGTGATCGAAGGCCGCGGCTGGCGGTCCGGTGCGGTAGTCGAGAAGCGCGAATTGGAACAGTGGTTCTTCGCGATCACCCGATACGCCGACGACCTTCTGTCCGCTTTAGATACGCTCGATCGTTGGCCCGAGCGGGTGCGGGCTATGCAGAGAAACTGGATCGGTCGTTCGGAAGGGGCGCGGGTGAAATTCGCGCTAGGTGGCCGATCGGACGGTCTGGAAGTCTATACAACACGACCGGACACACTTTTTGGCGCCAGTTTTCTTGCGATTTCGGCCGATCATTCGCTCGCAAAGGAGATCGGCGAGACAAATAAAGCCGCACGTGCGTTTATCGCGGAATGCCAGAGCCTGGGAACCAGTGAGGAAGCGATCGAGGGTGCGGAAAAGCGCGGCTTTGATACGGGCGTTCGTGCCGCTCATCCATTCGTAGAAGGGCACGAACTACCGGTCTATATCGCGAACTTCGTGCTGATGGAGTACGGCACCGGCGCCATTTTTGGTTGCCCGGCCCATGACCAGCGCGACTTGGATTTCGCACGCAGGTACGGTTTGCCGGTCCGGCCCGTCGTGTGCCCGCCTGGGATGGAACCGGCTGCTCTCGGGATCGGTGACGTTGCGTTCTCGGGCGATGGCGTGCTGGTCAATTCTGAGTTCCTGAACGGTCGTTCCGTACCGGACGCCAAGCGCGAAGCGACCGACCGTTTGGCAGCTATGGGCATCGGTAAGCGCGAGGTGAACTTCCGCCTGCGCGACTGGGGTGTCTCCCGTCAGCGGTACTGGGGCTGCCCGATCCCGTTCGTCCACTGCCCGAGCTGCGGAGTGGTCCCGGTTCCGGAAAAAGAACTACCGGTCCTTTTGCCCGACGACGCCCGCTTCGATGGGTCCGGGAATCCTCTCGACAACCACCCGACGTGGAAGCACACCAAGTGCCCCTCGTGCGGTCGGGCCGCCCAGCGCGAGACCGATACGCTCGATACCTTCGTTGATTCTTCGTGGTACTTCGCCCGCTTCTGCGCCCCGCGTTCGGCCAAGGCGATCGACCGTGCGGCGGTGGATGCCTGGTTGCCGGTCGAGCAGTACATCGGTGGCATCGAGCACGCCGTCCTGCACCTGTTGTATTCGCGGTTCTTCACCCGTGCTTTGCGTGCCACAGGTCATGTGGGGCTCGATGAGCCGTTCGACGCGCTGTTCACCCAGGGCATGGTCGGTCACGAGACGTATCGCGACGAGCGCGGCCAATGGCTGTTCCCGACCGATGTGGTGATGGCCGATGGCAAGCCGATCCACAAGGATACCGGGGCGCCGGTAACGATCGGCCGGTCCGAGAAGATGTCGAAGTCCAAGAAGAACGTCGTCGACCCCGGCATCATCATCGCAAAGTTCGGCGCCGATACGGCCCGTTGGTTCATGCTGTCGGATTCTCCACCTGAACGCGATCTGGAGTGGACCGACGATGGCGCCGCCGGCGCGTTCCGGTTCGTCCAACGGTTGTGGCGCACCTTCGACGATGCGGCCGACGCGTTGCCGAACCCCGGCACCCCGGCCCCGAGCGGCCCGTGGCCGGACGACGCAGCGCAGCTGCGTTCGTTTACCCACCGGGCGATCGACAAGATTACCCAGGATCTGGAGCGGTTCCGGTTCAACGTCGCCATCGCCAAGATCTACGAGTTCACCAACGAACTGACCCAGGCGTTGGCCACCGCCAATCCGTCGCCAGCCATGGCGTGGGCGCGCCGCGAGGCGCTGGAAGCGCTGGCCGGCTTGCTGGCGCCGATGGTGCCGCATTTGGCCGAGGAGGCGTGGGCGCGTCTCGGCCGCAGCACCATGCTGGTCGATACGCCGTGGCCCCGCCATGAACCGGCGCTGGCAAAGGAACTGACGATCACCGTCGGGGTTCAGGTAAACGGCAAGCTGCGCGGCACGATCGATATCGTGCCCGGCATGGCTGAGGCTGCGGTACGCGAACTGGCGCTGGCGGAAGCCCAGGCGCAGGAACGCATTCGCACAGCGCTGGAGGGCCGCGCGATCCGCAAGGTGATTATCGTTCCCGACCGCATCGTTAACCTGGTGGTATGAGTACCCGAGCGGCCGGGCCGCTGCCGTTGACCGCCGTGTTGGTGGCCGGGTGGCTGACGGCGTGCGGCTTCCACCCGCTGTATGCCACCGAGGGAACCGATCGCGCGGCACCGGTCGCAGCGCAGTTGGCGGGCGTGCGGATTCTGGCCGTCGATGGCCGGGTCGGACAGGCCCTGCGCAACGACCTGCTGGATCGCATCACACCGCTCGGGGAGCCAGCCGCGCCGGACTACACACTGTTCGTTGACCTGAAGGAATCCAAGGAAGGCTTGGCCATTCAGCGCGACGCGACGGTAACGCGTTTCAACCTGACTCTGACTGCGAACTACGCTTTGCTGCACCCGGTTACCCGGGTGGCGCGCACGTCCGGCACCGTGCGAGCTACTGCGTCCTACAATGTGGTGCAGTCCGAATTCGCCAACGTGATCGCCGAACGCGACGCAGAAGACCGCGCCGCCCGTGTGCTGGCGGACGAATTGCGGACGCGCCTAGCGGTTGAATTTGCGGCCGGGCGGTGATGCTGCGGGATTGGCCGGCCCGCGATGGCAGGCGTCCGTCATGAAGATCAAAGGCAGCGGCGTCGAAAGCTTCGTTCGTAAGCCGGTGGTCTCGTGCGTGCTGGTGTACGGGCCTGACTACGGTCTGGTGCAGGAGCGGACCCGGACGCTGGTCGAATCCGTGCTGGGCAAGAACGCCACCGACCCGTTCCGGTTCGCCGAGTTGAGCGCTGCCGCGGTGGCCGCCGACCCCGCGTTGCTCGCCGACGAGGCGGGGGCCTTGTCGTTCGGGGGCGGCCGCCGTGTGGTGCGGGTGCGCGCGGCGACCGACGGCCTGGCCCAGGCGTTTGCCAACGTGATGGCGGCGCGGGCCGGGCGGCAGCCGGAATCGGAATCCCTGGTGATTGCCGATGCCGGCGACTTGGGCGCGCGTTCCGCACTGCGGTTGTTGTTCGAGGACTCGCCGGAAGCAGCGGCGCTGCCCTGCTACGTGGAGGAGGGCGATGGCCTGACCGCGTTTGTCGGAACTACGCTTCGCACCCTTGGCCATCGGGTCGATCGCACGGCCGTGGAGTGGATCGGCAATGCGCTGGGCGGCGATCGCGCCGTGGTGCGCGGCGAGCTGGAAAAGCTGAGCCTATACGTGGGACAGGGCGCCGAGATCACAGTGGCTGACGCGGCGGCGTGCCTGGGGGACTCCGCTGAAGTGACCCTCGACGACGCCGGTGTCGCTGCCGTTGCCGGGGACATTCACGGATTGGACCGGGCGCTCGCCCGGTCATTCCAAAGCGGCGCCACCGCAACCGGAGTGCTGCGCGCGGTTGGCCGTCATCTGCAGCGCGTCCATCAAGTCGTGGGGTTGGTGGAGAGCGGCGCTTCCGCCGCCAGCGCGATGGCGGGGCTGCGGCCACCGGTGTTCTTCAAGCAAAAGGACGCTTACGAATCGGCCATCGCCTCGTGGAACGCAGGTTCACTTGCCCGCGCTCTCGAGTTGCTCGCCGACGCGGAACTTGAGTGCAAGCGCACGAATGTGCCCGACGAAGCCATCGCGTGGCGCGCGGTGTTGCGCATTGCCAGCGCGGCGCGGCGCGGGACCGCGGCCAGCTGACCATGGCCACGGGGCGAACTCCGCCCGGAGCGGCGCAAACCGCGCTGATGCGCGGATACGCGTTCCATCAGCGCGGTGACCTGCAACAGGCGGCGCAACTGTACCGCGCGGTGCTCGCCGCCAACCCCAGTTCGTTCGAAGCGTTGAGTTTGCTGGGCGTTCTGGAAGGTCAATCCGGCCGTGCGGGACCCGCCGCCGACCTGCTCGCGCGCGCGGTGCGCGCGCGGCCCAGCGACGCCGGCGTCCATGTGAACTACGGCAACGTGCTGCGGCAGTTGAAGCGCCCGGCGGACGCGCTCGCCAGTTACGACCGCGCGCTCCGGATTGAGCCCGGCAACGTAGGCGCGCGCTACAACCGGGGGTTGTCGTTGGCCGATCTCGGCCGCCACGCCGAGGCGCTGGCCGACTATGACCGCGTCACCGTACTCGCGCCGGGCAATGCCGACGCCTGGCATGGCCGGGGCAACGCCCTCCGCGTTCTGCACCGGCCCGAGGAGGCCCTGGCAGCTTATGAACGTGCGATCGCTCTGAAGCCGGGCGATCCCGATGTTTGGGTTAACCGCGGGGTGATTCTGCAGTCCTTACGCCGCCACCGCGAAGCGCTCGAAAGTTATGCCCGCGCCCAGGCCGTCGCTCCCACAAGCGCTGCGGCACACTTGAATGAAGGCCTGTGCCGCCTGTTGCTCGGCGAGTTCGCGACAGGCTGGGCAAAGTACCAATGGCGCTGGCGTACGCCGGAGTCGGCGGCGGTCCATCCGAACTACCCGCAACCGCAGTTGCGTCTGGACGCAGACCTCGCCGGCAAGACCGTGCTGCTGCACGCGGAACAAGGTTTCGGAGATACTCTGCAGTTCTGCCGCTACGCGCCGTTGGTGGCAGCGCGCGGCGCTGCGGTGGTGCTGGATATACAACCATCGCTTGTAGAGCTCTTGTCGGGCATGCCGGGCGTGGCGCAAGTGGTCGCGCGCGGCGGAGCGCTTCCGGCATTTGACTATCACTGCGCGTTTCTGGACCTGCCAGCGGTGTTCGGCACGACGCTCGATAGCGTTCCGGCGGCGGTGCCGTACCTGTGCGCCGATCCGGCGCGGGCACGCATGTGGAACGCCCGGCTTGGGACGCGGACGGGCCCGCGGGTTGGGCTCGCGTGGTCCGGCAGTGGGGCGCTGCTCACCGGTAGCGCGTTGGCCGACGACGATCGCGCGGTGCCGCTGGCGCAGTTGGCCACGCTGTGTGTGCCGGGCCGTCAGTACGTCAGCCTGCACACCGAAGTCCGGCCGGGGGATCGCGACGCGTTGGCCGCGCACCCCGAGATTCGGGAGTTCGCCACCGAGTTGAAGAGTTTCGCCGACACCGCCGCACTTATCGACCAACTCGACCTAGTGGTGACGGTCGACACGGCCGTTGCGCACTTGGCGGGGGCGTTGGGCAAGCCGGTGTGGCTGCTGCTCCCGTACAACGTCACATGGCGCTGGCTGCTCGATCGCGCCGACAGTCCATGGTACCCGACCGCACGCCTGTTCCGCCAACCGGTGGCCGGAGACTGGGCGGCGGTGATTTCGGCTGTCCGCGCCGAGCTCGACCGGCGCTAGACCGGCGGAGTGCGGTTCTGCGTTACGAACTCGCGGATGTTGCCGCCGGTTGCCTTGGGGTCGGGCTTTGCCGGCGCGGCGCCGGCCGCGGTGAGACGGCGGCAGATTTCATCAAGCTGTTCCAAGGTGCGGTAGGCGAGCACCACCTGGCCGGATCCGTCCGCCTTGTGCTCGATCACCACCGACAGACCGAGCGCATTGGTCAGCTGGCGTTCCAGCGCGATGGTGTCCGCCGGCTTCGGCGCCGCAACTGTGGCGGCGCGCGTACGGCCCGGGCGCTTCTGCACGATGCGCTCTAATTGGCGCACGTTGAGGCCTTGGCGCACCGCCCGCAATGCCAGCGCGGCGGGGTCCGGCGCCACGAGCAGCGCACGGGCGTGGCCTGCGGTCAGGCGGCCGTCATCGACCATCGCCTTCACCTCGTCGGGTAGCCCGAGCAGGCGCAGGGAGTTTGCGACATGGCTGCGGCTCTTGCCAACGGCCTGCGCCACCTGCTCCTGGGTGTGGCTGAATTCGTCCATCAGGCGTTTGTAGCCCTCGCCTTCTTCCATTGGCGTCAGGTTCTGGCGCTGTAGGTTTTCGACCAGCGCGACCTGGAGGGCTTCGGTGTCGGAAAATTCGCGGACAATCACCGGCACCGCATGCAACTGGGCTTGCTGAGCCGCGCGCCAGCGGCGTTCGCCGGCCACGATCTCGTAGGATTCCTCGGCGCCGCCGCCGGCGATTCGACGCACCAGGATCGGCTGCAGAATGCCGCGCTCGCGGATAGAAGCCACCAACGCTTCGCTCTCCGCCGGGTCGAACCGGTGGCGCGGCTGGAACCGGCCGGGGCGCAGGCGCTCGATCGGCACTTCGCGCCACGAACGATTGCGGTCGCTGCGGCTTACTTCCACGGGGCCGTCGCCCAGCAGGGCCGATAGTCCGCGGCCGAGACCGTGGCGGGGCTTTACGTCGTCGCTCATGGGTAGATCCTTACGCTGCCAGCCGGTCGCGTTCGCGCCGCAGCACTTCGCGGGCCAGGTCGATGTAGGCTTGGCTGCCCGAACAGGTGTGGTCGTAGAGCAGCGCCGGCTTGCCGAACGACGGCGCTTCCGAGATGCGCACGTTGCGCGGGATCACCGTCGCATAGACCTTGTCGCCCAGATGCCCGCGCACGTCGTCCGCGACCTGCCCCGACAAGTTGTTGCGTTTGTCGAACATGGTCAACACCACCCCTTGTATCTCAAGGGTCGGGTTGAAGGACTCGCGCACGCGCTCGATGGTGCGCAGTAGGTGGCTCAATCCTTCGAGGGCGTAGAACTCGCACTGCAGCGGCACCAGCAGTGCATCGGCCGCGACCATCGCGTTGAGGGTCAGCAGGCCGAGGGACGGCGGGCAGTCGATCAGGATGTAGTCGTACTGGGAGACCGCAGGCTGCAGCGCATCGCGCAAGCGGTGGGCACGGTTGTCCATCGTCACCAAGTCCAACTCCGCGCCGGACAGGTCGACGGTGGAGGGGACGACGTCCAGCCCCGGAATCTCGGTGGTGACGGCAGCTTCCAGCACGCCGGCTTCGGCCAGGATCAGCTCGTAGGTGCCAATCGTGCGCTTGGCCGGCGGAATGCCGAGGCCGGTGCTGGCGTTGCCTTGCGGATCGGCATCGACGAGCAAGACCCGCTGGCCGGTCGCGGCCATGGCCGTGGCGAGGTTGATGGCCGTGGTGGTCTTGCCGACGCCGCCTTTTTGGTTAGCGATCGCCAGGATCCGAGCGTGTGTGGCCGTCTGCATGGCGAATTCCTTGAAGCCGCAGGATCACCGAGTCCGATTGCGTCCGGCTCGGAATTTCCGTGACGTCGATTCTCCATGATTTGCGAGATTCCGTCAACGCAGCCGCAACACTGTGGCGGCCGGTGGGAAACAACAGGGTACCGGTGTCGGACACCAGGGCACCCGCAACGTCCAGTAGCTTGTCGAGTGGGGCGAGCGCACGGGCGGTGACCACATCGGCGCCCTTGGGGCCGATTTCCGCCCGACTCAGCGACTCGATGCGGACCGCGTGGATCGTCACGGGAGCGGCCGTGTGCGCTGCGACTTCACGTAAGAACGCGGCCTTGCGCTGGTCGCTTTCGACGAGGTGGACGTGGCCGACGCCCAGGATCGCCAACACCATGCCGGGGAAGCCGGCGCCGGAGCCAAGGTCGAGCCAGATGGCACCGGCGGCGAGCGGCGCGAGCTGGGCGCTATCAAGGAAATGGCGGCGCCAGGCGTCGTCGAGGGTGGAGGCGGAGACCAGGTTGATGGTGCGCTGCCACTTGCGCAGCAGGGCGTCGTAGACCTCGAGGCGCGCCATTGTTTCACGTGAAACATCGGTGGCGGCCTGGAACTCGGCGGGCGTCATCAGGCCCACTGTTTCACGTGAAACATCTAGGCGGAGAGCCGCTGAATCCTGCGGGTTTCCGGGCCTTTCTTGACGTAGACGAGCAGCCGCCCAAGCGCCGCCGGGGTAATCCCGGGAATGCGCCCCGCCGCGCCGAGGCTAACCGGTCGGGCGGCGGTGAGTTTGGCCCGGACTTCGTTGGACAGGCCCGGGATCGCGCCGTAGTCGAGGCCGGCGGGCAGGCCCAAGTCCTCGTCGCGCTGGAACGCGGCGATGTCCGCATCTTGGCGGTCGAGGTAGCTGGAGTAGCGCGCCTCGGTATCGATCTGCTCGGCGGCGTCGGCAGCGATGCCGCCCACTTCGGGCCAGATCGCGGCGAGCTGGGCCAGGGTGGCCCGGCCACCAGCCAGCAGGGCCATGGCGCTGCGGCGCACCCCGTCTTGGTTTACGTCGAGGCCCTGGCGCCGCGCCTCGCTAGGCGTGAGCGACAGGCCCGACAGCAGGATGCGGGCGGCGTCGATCCGGGAGGCCTTGGCGCGGAACTGGACTAGACGCTCCGAGCCCACAGCGCCGGCGGCCGCGCCGATTTCGGTCAAGCGCAGGTCGGCGTTGTCGGCACGCAGGGTGAGGCGGTATTCAGCGCGGGACGTAAACATGCGGTACGGTTCGGTGGTACCGCGGGTGATCAGGTCGTCAATCAGCACCCCGATGTACGCATCCGCCCGGCCGAGCGTGAGCGCCGCACTGCCGCCGGCCCGGCGGGCGGCGTTGATACCCGCCATCACGCCTTGAGCGGCGGCTTCCTCGTAGCCCGTGGTCCCGTTGATCTGGCCCGCCAGGAACAATCCATGAACACGGCGCGTTTCGAGCGACGGCGTGAGCTCGCGCGGGTCGACGAAATCGTACTCGATGGCGTAGCCGTAACGCAGGATTTCCGCCCCTTCCAGGCCCGGAATGCTGCGCACCAGGGCGTCCTGCACGTCCTCGGGCAGGGATGTGGATATCCCGTTCGGGTAGACGGTGTCGTCGTCCAGGCCTTCTGGCTCCAGAAACACCGTGTGGCTGTCGCGCCCGGCGAATTTCGCGACCTTGTCTTCCACCGACGGGCAGTAGCGCGGGCCGGTGCTGGCGATCTGACCGGAGTACATCGGTGAGCGATGCAGGTTGGCCCGAATGATTTCGTGGGTCGCCGGGGTCGTTGCAGTCAGGTGACACTGCACCTGGGGTGTAGTGATGCGCTCGGTAAGGAACGAGAACGGCACTGGCGGATCGTCGCCGGGCTGCGCTTCGAGGCTCGGGTAGTCGATGGTGCGGCCGTTGAGGCGCGGCGGTGTGCCGGTCTTCAGGCGGCCAAGCACAAACCCAGCGCGTTCCAGCGTCTTGGACAGCCCCAGACTGGGGGCCTCGCCGGCGCGGCCCGCCGGCGTCTGTTTCGGCCCAAGGTGAATGAGCCCGCGCAGGAACGTGCCGGTGGTGAGCACGACGGCCCCGGTGCGGATCTGCGTGCCAGAGGTCAGCGTGACCGCCGAGACGCCGGAATCTGCTGCGATTTCAATGTCTTCCGCCTCGCCTTCGGCAACGTCCAAGTTCGGTTGCGCGGCCAAGATGGCCTGCATCGCTTGGCGGTACAGCTTCCGGTCGGCCTGCGCGCGGGGGCCGCGCACGGCCGCGCCCTTGCTGCGATTGAGCATCCGGAACTGAATGCCGGCTTGGTCGGAAGCCCGGCCGATCACACCGTCCAGGGCGTCGATCTCGCGGATCAGGTGACCCTTGCCCAGGCCACCCATGGCCGGGTTGCACGACATGGCGCCGATGGTGTCGACGCGGTGGGTGAGCAGCAGCGTGCGCGCGCCAACCCGCGCCGAGGCGGCGGCGGCTTCGCAGCCGGCGTGGCCGCCGCCGATGACGACGACGTCATAGGCGCTGTTGGCAACCGGAACGGCGCGGATTGGGCTCATCGCCCATTCCCTAACCCGTTCCGAAATCCGTGGGAATAGGGTGCGCGGCTACTTGCCGATGCAGAACTCGGCGAAGATCACGTCGAGCAGGTCTTCCACATCGACGCGGCCGGTGATGCGGCCGATGGCGCGGGCGGCGAGGCGCAGTTCTTCCGCGCGCAATTCGAGACTGAGGGCAGAGTCCCGCACGAAGCGCTCCAAACACGCGATGCATTCCCGCACGGCCGCCGCGTGGCGCGTGCGGGTAAGAGCGGGTTCCTCAGATCCGGCGACGGCGGCGACGGCGAGCCCAAGTGCGGCGAGGAATTCATCCATGCCGGCGCCGGTGCGGGCGGAGATCGGATAGACCGAGTCTGAACTGCCCCCACCCCGGGCCTCCCCCGACGGGGGGGCGCTAGGCAGGATGTCGGACTTATTGACGACGACGAGGGCAGTGGCGTCGACCAGGGCAGCGGTGGCGGCGTCGCGGGCGGGCCACGCCGCGGCGTCGAATATCGCAATTTTGATATCGGCAGCGGCGGCCCGGGTGAGGGCACGGCGAACGCCTTCGCTTTCCACTTCGTCGGCCGTGGCGCGCAGGCCGGCGGTGTCGGCGAGGATCACCGGGTAACCGCCGACATCGAGGTGCACTTCAAGCACATCGCGCGTCGTGCCGGCGGTCGCCGACACGATGGCGGCGTCGCGCTGGGCGAGGCGATTGAGCAGGCTCGATTTGCCGACGTTGGGCGCGCCAAGGATGACGGCGTGAACGCCATCGCGCAGGCGCTCGCCACGGCGGTCGAGACTGGCGCGCAACTCGGGCAGGAGCGCGTTCACACGCACCACCGTGTCGGCCACTACATCCGCGCCGGGGACTTCGTCGTCGGCGAAATCGATGGCGGCCTCGACATGGGCGAGGGCGCGCAGGATTTCGTCGCGCCAGCCGTCCAGGCGGCGCGACAGGCCGCCCTGCAATTGCCGCTGGGCCTGCGCACGTTGCGCTTCCGTGTCGGCGGCGATCAGGTCGGCGAGGGCTTCCGCCTGGGCAAGATCGAGCTTGCCGGCGAGGAATGCGCGGCGGGCAAATTCGCCCGGTTCAGCAGGGCGCAAACCGGGCAGGGCGGCAAGCGCGTCCAGCACCGCGGCAACGACTGCGCGGCCGCCGTGCACGTGAAATTCCGCGATGTCTTCGCCTGTAGCGCTGGCGGGTCCCGGAAACCACAGGACAAGGCCGTGGTCGAGGATGGTGCCGCGGCTGGCGATCGCGGCGAGTTCGGCGCGACGCGGTTCCGGCACGTGGGCGAGGGCAGCAAGGGCCGTGCGCGCATGGCCACCGGACACACGGATCACGGCGATCCCGGCGGGGCCCTTGCCGGTACTGGGCGCAAAGATCGTGGCGCGGTCAGTGATGGCGGAGCGGGGGCGGGAGGCTACTTGTGCGCTGCGGCAGCGCCGGGGGACATCAGCAGGCGTTCGACGCGTCCGCCGCCAACCACGTGGCGCGCCAGAATCTCATCGACGTCTTCTTTGGTGCGGCACGTGTACCAAACGCCTTCAGGGTAGATCACCACGGTGGGGCCGAATTCGCAGCGATCCAAACACCCGGCGATGTTGATGCGGGTATCGGCGAGCCCCAGCTCCTTGGCGCGGTCTTTCATATAGTTGCGCAGCGCCACCGCGCCTTTGGCGTGGCAGCAGCCGCGCGGATCGTCGGCCGGGCGCTGATTCGTGCACACGAATACATGCTGCCGGTAGTAGGGTGCGTCCGTCTCGGTGTTCTGGTGCGTCATGGTCAATGCCCTTGCCGCTGCGTCCTCACCCTACCTGCGCCAGCACCGGGACAACCCCGTGGACTGGCAGGTGTGGGGGCCTAGCGTATTCACCCGCGCGGCAGCGGAACAGAAGCCGATTCTGCTGAGCATCGGCTACGCCGCGTGCCACTGGTGTCACGTCATGGCCCACGAAAGCTTCGAGGACGAAGCTACCGCCCGGCTCATGAACGACAACTACATATGCGTCAAGGTCGACCGCGAGGAGCGGCCCGATCTGGACATGGTGTACCAATCGGCGCTGCAGGCCCTGGAAGGGCAAGGCGGCTGGCCGCTGACGATGTTCCTCACGGCGGACGCGACGCCGTTTTGGGGCGGCACGTATTTCCCCCCCGAGGCGCGCTGGGGCAAGCCCGCGTTCCGCGAGGTGCTGAGCGGCATCGCCCGGGTCTATCGCGACGACCCTGCACGCGTGCGCGAGAGCGTGGCAGAAATGACCGGCATCTTGCGCACGCTGTCGGCGCCGCTCTCGGGCGCCGCCGCAATCCCCGCCGATCTGCCGGCGCGGGCCGCGCGCGCGATCTTGCCCGCCCTCGATCCTGTCCACGGCGGGTTCAACGGCGCGCCGAAGTTTCCGCAACTCTCAGCACTGCAACTGCTGTGGCGCCAGTTTCTCGCCACCGGCGATGCCAAGCTCGGGGATGCAGTAACGCTGGCGCTGGACCGCATGAGCCAGGGCGGTATCTATGACCACGTGGGTGGCGGATATGCCCGCTATGCCACGGACGCCGTTTGGCTGGTGCCCCACTTCGAGAAGATGCTCTACGACAACGCCCAATTCATCGACGCGCTGACCACCGTGTGGCGCACCACCAAGAGCGCGCTGTTTGAAGCGCGCGTGCGCGAGACGGTGGCGTGGCTGCTGCGCGAAATGACCACCGCATCGGGCGCGTTTGCTTCGTCGTTCGATGCCGATTCTGGCGGCGAAGAGGGCACGTTCTATGTGTGGTCGGAAGCGGAGATCGACGAGTTGCTCGGCCCACGCGCGGCGCCGTTCAAAGCGGCGTACCAGGTAACCGCCGGCGGCAACTGGGAACGCGCAACCATTCTCAACCGCACCGCGCGGCCCCGCTTGGGCGGCGCCGCCGAGGAAGCATTGCTGGCCGCAGACCGCGACATCCTGTTCACGGCGCGCAAGATGCGCGTTGCACCGGAGCGCGACGACAAGGCGCTGGCCGACTGGAACGGCATGACCATCGCGGCGCTGGCACAAGCAGCGGCCACGTTCGGCGAGCCGCGCTGGCTGGCCGCGGCGGAGCGGGCGTTTGCTGCGGTGGTGACGGACCAGACCGCTGGCGATCGCCTGCGCCATTCTTACTGCGCCGGTGACGCGGTACGGGTCGGGTTTCTGGACGACTACGCGCACATGGCGCGCGCTGCTCTGGCGTTGTTCGAGGCGACCGGCGCGGACCACTACTTGCAACGCTCGCAATCGTGGATCGCCGTGCTGAACGACCACTACTGGGATGGAAGCGGCGGCGGCTATTTCATCGCTGCAACAGACGGCGACCCGCACCTCCTGGTGCGGCCCCGCCACGCCCACGACAACGCGCAACCTTCCGGCAACGGCATCGCCGCGGAAGTGCTGACGCGGCTGTACTACCTGACCGGTGAGGACGGCTATCGTCAGCGCGCCGACGCAGTGCTCGCGACATTCGGCGGCGAAGCCACCCGCTACCCGGTGGCTTTGGCGACCCTGCTCAATGCCGCCGGTCTGCTCGCGACCGCCCGTCAGATTGCGGTGATCGGCCACCGCGGCGACCCCGCCACCGATGCGCTGATCGCGGCCGCCCAGCAGGCCCCCACCCCCGACCGGGTGATTGTGGTGGTGGCACCGGGCGCCGATCTGCCACCTGGCCACCCGGCCACTGCCAAGACCCAGGCGGGCGGCAAGGCCACGGCCTATGTCTGCCAGGGCACCACGTGTTCGTTGCCCGTTACCACCGCCGCCGAACTTGCACAGAGCCTGCGGGACCCTTAGACAACAGAGGGCTTGGTGCCAAGGTTTTCGGCGCGGCGACAGGGAGGCACGCATGATCAATGAAATCACCATGCCGTCACCGGTGGGCCAGCTGTTGCTGCAGTCCGACGGCACCGCGCTGACCGGCCTGATCTGGTCGCGCGCGCACCGCGCCGGCAACCCGACCGATCCGGTTCTGCGGGCCGCCACCCGCTGGCTGGCCGACTACTTCGCGCGCCGGTTCCGCCCGGTCGACTTTACAGTCAGTGCATCCGGTACTGATCACCAGCGCCGGGTGTGGGCCGCGCTGGCGGAGATTCCGGTGGGCGCCACGGTCACCTACGGCGACATCGCCGCCGAAGTGGGCAGCGCGCCGCGGGCCGTGGGCACTGCGTGCGGCGCCAATCCGGTTGCGATCGTTATTCCGTGCCATCGCGTGGTGGGAACTGGCGGCAGCCTGGGTGGATATTCCGGCGCCGGTGGCCTCGACACCAAACGCGCTTTGCTCGATCTGGAACACGCGCCTGCCGCCGCGCGCGCACCGCTCTTTGAGGTAGTGAACCGCCCGTGACCCTCGCCGATTTCAGCGACCGCCTGAAGCATGCCCGCACCGCTCTCGACGAAGGCCGCCTGCGGGACACCGAAACCGACGCCCGCGCCGTGCTCAATGCGGAGCCCAACAATTCGGACGCCCTGTTCCTTTTGGGTGCCGTGGCGTTGCGCACCGGCCAGGCCGAAATGGCGTCGCAGCTGCTCATGCAGTCGGTCAACGCGAATACGCGGAACTTCGACGCCTACCTCAATCTTGGGCTGGCGTTCCGCGTCATGCAGCACAAGCAGGATTCACTGAACGCGTTCCAGCGCGCCCAGTCGCTCAAACCGTCCTCGGACGAGGCCAATTTCTGCCTCGGCCTCGCCATCATCGAGACCGGCGATCTGGCCAACGCCCAAAAGTTTCTTGAACGCGCCGTGAAGATCGCGCCGAACAACGCCGCTGCACGCTCCGCCCTAGCCGGCCTGCTGGTCCGGCGCGGCGATACCGAAGGATCGCTAAAGCACTTCCGCAAGGGCGCGGTGCTGCGCCCCGACGATGCCGACGCCCAGGTCAACTACGCCATGGCGTTGCAGAGCCAAGCCGATCACCACGGCGCGGTCCCGCATTTCCGCCGCACCCTGGCGCTCAAGCCCGACGCCGGCGACGCTGCCCTCGGCCTCGCCATTTCGCTCTCCGCGCTCGGCCAGACCGAAGAGGCGGAAGCGCTGTTCCGCACGTTCCTGGCGGCGCGTCCCGATTTCCCGCTCGCCCTGTTCAATCTCGGGCAACTGCTTAAGGGCCAGCGGCGCCTCGACGAAGCGGTAGTGCAACTGCGCGCAGCGGCGGCCGCCACCAAGAACGATCCGCGCATGGTGCAAGGCCTCGCCGAGGCCCTCGTGATGGCCGGCAAGGCCGACGAAGCGATCGCTCTCTTGAAGGTGCCGGTCGACCCCAAGGCGGAACTCGCCGCGCACATCGGCATCGTGCAACTACGCATGGGCCGGTTCGACGAGGCCGGCGTCACCCTCGAGCGCGTGCTCGCCCGCAATCCGGCGCACGTGGCGGCGATGGTGGCGCTGTCCGGGATCGCTAGCCGCCCGCTCAAGCCCGAGATCGAGCAGCGGATGAAGACGCTGGCCGACGACAAGAAGACGCCGACCCGCGACCGCGTACGCCTGATGCGCGCCCTGGCGCGGCTGCTGGACAGCCGCGGCGACTACGCCAACGCGTTTGTGCGCGCCAGCGCCGCCGGCGACCTGCGCGCCAGCGAGGTGCTGAACGATGCGGCGGAACACCGCGAAGCGGCGGATCGCACCATCCAGATGTTCACGGCCAAGTTCCTCCAGGAACATGCTGCCCTGGGCTCGGACTCACCGCTGCCGGTATTCGTCACCGGCATGCCGCGCTCCGGCGCGGCGCTAGTCGACCGCGTCATCGGGGCCCATCCCAAGGGCTTTGGCGCCGGGGAACTCGACGACCTGAGCCAGATCGTCCACCGGCTGCCAGCGCTCACCCAAGACACCCGCCCCTTCCCGGTCTGGGTCGGCGACGCCGACCCCGCCGCCGTGCACCGGCTGGCGGCGGAGCTGGTGGCGCGGCGCCAGGCGCTGGCGCCCAAGGCCGAACGCGTCTCGGACAAGGGGGCGCACCACATGCTGCTTGGCTTCATGCACCTGCTGTTCCCGCGGGCCGCAATCCTGCATGTCCACCGTGACCCGATGGACGCATGCCTGTCGGCGATGTTCAACGACGTCGGCGCCAATCGCAGCTATGCGGTGGGCCTGCGCTGGATCGGCAACCGTTGGCGCGAATACGAGCGGATGATGGCGCATTGGCGCGGCCTCGTGCCCATGTTCGAGGTGAATTACGAGGACCTGGTGCAGGACTTCCCGGGCAATGCCGCCAAGGCCGTCGCCTACACCGGCCTCCCCTGGGATCCCGCTTGCCTTAACATGCAGACCGTTCCCACGGCGATCACCTCCACCACCGTGTGGCGCCTGCGCCAGCCCGTCGACGCGACCCGCGTCGGGTGGGCCAAGAACTACGACAAGTGGCTGGGACCGCTGAAAGGCGCCCTCGAAGGTAAGTAGGCCCGGTGCGCCGGGTGGCGGTTGCCGGAGCTGAATTCGGAGCCCACCCCTCGCTGTGACACCCTGTCACAGCGCTGAGCCGAATTGCTTTCGCAAACGTATATGGTGGGTATGCAAAACCCAGTCGCCATATCGTTCGCCATCTTGGTAGCCGCCACAGTGTCGGTCAGCGCGTCCCACGCCCGGCCCCAAGGGTCGGGGGTCGCGCTGCAGCAGGACTGCCAAGGCCAGGGAGCTGAACCCGCGGCGCGCTGCAACACCACCATCGCGCAAACGCTCGAAATGCTGAACGCGCTTTCGGCCTTGGGGTTGCCCGGCGCGGCCGCCTGCATACCGGCTCGCACCACGGTTAGCGAACTCCGCACCGCGTTCCTCGATTGGGCAGCGCGCAATCCGCCGGAGCTGAAGCGCAACGACCAGGACGCGCTGATGGCAGGCTTCAGCAAAACCTACCCCTGCCGCTAGCACCCAACACCGGCACGATTGTGACGGACTAACGTTTCGGTCCGCCGCTGCCGCGAGGACTGGGTCCCGTAATCTGTACACACTACTGTGCTCGCATGCGCAGAGCGGCGGCACACCATCGGCAACATTACAGGGCGCGCGCCCTGCGCGCCGCCGCACGCGGCGCCCTCGTCGTGGTGCTAGCGGTGGGCTCCGTGATTACGCCCGCCGCAGGGGCACCGACCGGACTTTCGCTGCTCGAAACCTGTTCCGCGCGCGGCGATGAACCAGCGGTCCGGTGCGGCCAGACGCTCAGCCAATATCTAGAGTTCGCCAAGGCCGCAGCAGCCCTGAAGCTTCCTGGTACGGCGGCATGCGTACCGGCGCGCGCCACGTTGGCCGATTTGCGCAGCGCGTTCCTAACGTGGGCCCAGCGCAACCCGGCGGACCTAAAGCGCAACGAACAGGACGCCGTGATGGCCGCGCTCAACGACGCCTATCCCTGTCGTTAGACGCTAGGAGGGCGGCGCGTAGCCTTTCGGAGCCTCCTGCATCAGCGCGAGCAAGTGACCGTCTGGGTCGCGGAACGCGGCGAGCCAGAAATCGTGATCTTCCATGCGGGCGACTAGGTGCGGCCGTTCCACAAACACGACGCCGCGGCCTTCCAGTTCCTTGGTGGCAAGCATCAGGTCGGCGACGCGGAAGTAAATCACCGCACCGGACTTAATGTCCGCCGGATCGGCGGCCTGGTCCAGCAACAGACGCACGCCGGCGCAATCGAAGAAGCACAGGCCGCCGAATCGGAACAGCTTCCGGAGTTTCAGGACATCCGCGTAGAAACGCTCGGAGCGGTCGGCGTCGGCGACCGGCAATGCGATCTGGCCGATGTGGTTCAAAGCGAGGTTCACGAGCCTCCCTCCAAACAAGAAACGGCCCCATCACAAGGACGGGGCCGTTTTGTTCTAGGCGTTCATCGAGTCGAAGAACTCGCCGTTGGTCTTGGTGTTCTTGAGCTTGCCGATCAGGAACTCCATCGCGTCGGTCACACCCATCGGCATCAGGATGCGGCGCAGGACCCACATCTTGGAAAGCGTCGCCTTGTCCACGAGCAGTTCTTCCTTGCGGGTGCCGGAGCGGGTGATGTCGATCGCCGGCCACACACGCTTATCGGACAGCTTGCGGTCGAGGATGATTTCCGAGTTACCGGTGCCCTTGAACTCTTCGAAGATCACTTCGTCCATGCGGCTGCCGGTATCGATCAACGCGGTGGCGATGATGGTCAGCGAGCCGCCGTCTTCGATGTTGCGCGCGGCGCCGAAGAACCGCTTCGGGCGTTGCAGCGCGTTGGCGTCGACGCCGCCCGTGAGCACTTTGCCGGAGGACGGCACGACGGTGTTGTAGGCGCGGGCGAGGCGCGTGATCGAATCGAGCAGGATAACCACGTCGCGGCCGTATTCGACTAGGCGCTTGGCCTTGGCGATCACCATCTCGGCGACCTGGACGTGGCGCGAGGCCGGTTCATCGAACGTGCTCGACACCACTTCACCCTTCACCGAACGCTTCATGTCCGTGACTTCCTCGGGCCGCTCGTCGATGAGCAGCACGATCAGGTAGACGTCGGGGTGGTTGTGGGAAATGGAATGCGCGATGTTTTGCAACATCATGGTCTTGCCGGTGCGCGGCGGCGCCACGATCAAGCCGCGCTGCCCCATGCCGAGGGGCGTGATCAGATCCAGCACCCGGGCCGAGTAGTCGCCCGGCGCGCGCTCGATTTCGAGCTTGAAGCGCTTCTCCGGGTACAGCGGGGTCAGGTTGTCGAAGTTGACCTTGTGACGGACCTTGTCGCTTTCCTCGAAGTTGATGCTCTTGACCCGCAGCAAGGCAAAGTAGCGCTCGCCTTCCTTGGGTGCGCGAATCTCGCCTTCCACCGTGTCGCCGGTACGCAGGCTAAAGCGGCGCACCTGGCTCGGGCTGACGTAGATGTCGTCGGGCCCGGCAAGGTAGTTCGATTCCGGCGAGCGCAGGAAGCCGAAGCCGTCTTGGAGAATCTCCAGGACGCCTTGGCCGGTGATCTCGACGTTGTCGACTGCGAGTTGCTTGAGGATCGCGAACATCATGTCCTGCGTGCGCAGGGAGTTCGCGTTCTCGACGTTATGCGCCTCGGCGAACTGCAACAGCTCGGTCGGCGATTTGCGCTTCAGATCGGTGAGATTCATTTGGGGGTTGAGTAACCGCTCCTAGACGGCAGGGGGACAGCTCGTGTGCTGGGCGGACAGCCTGCGCCTGCTATTGGGACGCCACCGCGCGAGCGGTGAAGGCTGAAACAAGAAGGGGAAGGAACCGTTGCGCAGAAAGCGCGAGAAACGCGCCCGCCAGTGACTGCACCACCATCTAATCATTCCCTGCGCCTAAGTCAAACCACGTTATCGCTCGCAGGCGGTGTCGGTGCAGGTGACATCGAACCGGGCGCCGTTCCAGGTCCAGCGCTGGGTGCCGTCGTCGATGATCTCGTAACGGTTGCGGGTGGTGGGGAACAGCACGATGCGCTGCACCGCGAACCAGCCCAGGACGCGCCATGCGGACGGCCCATCGCGTTGCAGCACATAGACCTCGCAGCCGACGCGCGGCTCGCACGCGCCGAGCGGCGGGCAGCCGGAGACGAACATCTCGTCGCGGCCATCCAGATCCAGGTCGTAGAACGCCACGTTGAACAGCTCCGGGCCCCAGGTCAGGCCGCGCTGCTCGGCGAGGGCTTGCAGGCCACCGGCGCGGGCGGCGCCGTAGGTCATTTCGCCCAGCTCGCGGATGCGCTGGAAGGTGCCCATCGTGAGGGCGTGGGTGAGGGTTGCGGCGAACGCGGCGTTCATCCCCGTCCAGGTCTCGCCGGAAAGTACTTTGGCGCCGGGCTGGAGCTTGACCTCCCACTGGGCGAACGCGGGTGCGCTGGGCACCACGGCAGCGGCGACGGCGGCGAGCATCCACGCGATACGCACGAAGCGGCCCATCGGCACCTCGAGAACGATCCCGGCTAGAACGGCCTGGCGATCACCATGATGACGATCACGATCACCAGCAGCGTAGGCACTTCATTGATCTGGCGATAGAAGCGCGCCGGACGGACGTTGCGGTCGGCCGCGAAGTCTTTGCGGTAGCGCGACAACATTCCGTGCAACACGCTCATCGCGATCACGCCGGCGGCCTTCACCCACGGCCAGACGAAGTGCCAGTCGATCACGCCCGGGGTCAGCACGAGCAGCAGCCCGAACACCCAGGTGGCGATCATCGCCGGGTTGATGATGCCACGCAGCAGGCGGCGCTCCATCACCTTAAAGGTTTCCGACTGCACCGAGCCGCGCTGCGAATCGACGTGGTAGACGAACAGCCGCGGCAGATAGAACATCCCCGCCATCCACGCGATCACCGAGATCACGTGGAACGACTTGAGCCACGGCGCCCACGGCACGAGATCGGCGAGGGTCATGTGCGGGCACCGCACACGGCAGTGGGGCAGAGCAACGCCGGATCGCGCGGGCAGGCGCCGAGCTTGCCGCGCAGGCCCGCGTCCACCAGCGCGGCGAGGCCGGCGATGAACGAGGGCGCGGCAGACACCGTGGGCGCCCGGAAGTAGCCGGGCACGCCGTGGGTGTGGGCCAGTTCGCGGCCTTCGAGATCCAGTTCCACGAGTGTTTCCGAGTGTTCGGACACGAACGCAATCGGCACGACGACGATCGGCTTACGGTCCACGCCGGCGCGCCGGATTTCTTCTTCGGTCGACGGCCCGATCCAGGCCAGCCGGCCGACCCGGCTTTGGTAACACAGGCGCCAATCGCGGTCCAACCAGCCCAAGGCCCGCGCCACCGCCGCGGCGGTGCGCTGGGTATGGGCCGGGTAGGGGTCGCCGCTGTCGGCGATGCGTTGCGGCAGCCCGTGGGCGGAGAACAGGATGCGCGGCGCGCCCAACGCTTCGGCTTGGGCGAGCAGCGGACGCACCTGTTCGGCGTAGGACGCGGCAAACCAGTCTTCGACCGCATAGCAGCCGATGGCGAGGCCGTCCGCGCCGCCAACTTCGCGCCACTCGCGCAGCGACGACGCCGTGGTGGTGGTCGAGTACTGCGGGTACAGCGGCAGCAGCACCACATGGTCCGGCGCCATGGCGCGCACGGCAGCGGCAGCGGCGGCGGCACGCGGGTGCCAATAGCGCATCGCGATCACGGTGCGCACCGGCGCCAAATCGGGGCGGATGCGTTCGATTTCGCTGGCCAGCGCCGCCGCCTGGGCCTCGGTCTCCGGCACGATCGGCGAGCCGCCGCCGATGCGGTCATACACCGCCCGTGCGATCGGCGCGCGCTTGGCGGCGATGTAGCGGCCCAAGAGCCACCGCACCGGCGCGGGCATGCGTAGGATCGCCGGGTCGCCGAACAGATTGCGGAGGAACGGCAGTACGGAATCCGGCTTGTCCGGCCCCCCGAGGTTGAACAGCACGACGGCCGTACCGCTCACGGGTGATTACTCCGCACCGGGCCCAAACCGCGGGTGCGAATGTGGTTCACCAACTCCGCCACATGGTCCGGCGGGGTTTCCTGGCGGATGCCGTGGCCAAGGTTGAAGATATGCGGACCGTTGGCAAGGGTATCCAGAATCCGGTCGGCTTCGGCCAGCATGGCTGGTCCGCCAGCGACCAGGAGCTGCGGGTCGAGATTGCCCTGCACAGCTACATGAAGCTGGATCGTGCGGGCAGCCCAATCGAGCGGCACGGCAGGATCGAGGCCGACACCGTTGATGCCGGTTTCCTTCACGTAGCGCGCCAGAGACGCACCCGCACCCTTGGGGAAACCGATGATCGGCACGCCGGGGCAGGCGGCGTTCACCCGCTGCACGATCTCGGCCACCGGGGCGATACACCAGCGGCGAAACAGCGGTTCGGCGGCAATGCCGGCCCAGGTATCGAACAACTGGAGGGCCACAGCGCCGGCCTGCACCTGCGACACCAGGTGGGTGACGGTGGCATCGATCAGCTTGCGGAACAGCGCGGCCAACGTGTCGGGATCCCGGTAGGCCATACGCACGAGGGCGTGGAACTCACCGCCGCCGTGTCCTTCGATCATGTACGCGGCAACGGTCCACGGGCCGCCAGCGAATCCGATCAAACCGCAGGTGGGCGGCAGCGCGCGGGCAACCTGGGCGGCGGCGCGATAGACCGGCGCTAAATGTTCAGCGACGCGTTCGGTCGCCAGCGCATCGATGGCGGCGCGCGACGTCAGCGGGTCCAGAACCGGCCCCTCGCCTTCCTTGTACTGAACGGTCATACCAAGCGCGTCCGGCACCACCAGGATGTCGGAAAACAAGATCGCGGCATCGAACCCGAACCGGCGGATCGGCTGTAGCGTGACTTCAGCAGCCAGTTCTGGGTTGTAGCAAAGGTCGAGGAACGAGCCTGCCGCGGCGCGTGTTGCCTTGTATTCCGGCAGGTACCGCCCGGCCTGGCGCATAAACCAAACCGGCACCGATCGGAGCGTTTGGCCCGACAGTACTGCCAGCAACGGTCTGGGCGATTTGGAGTTAGACACAGGGTTCACCGCGCCCTTCTACATCAATACGAAGAATCATAAAGAAGGTAGTGATGGTAGTAGGGGGTGCTGAGGTCGGGGATTGTTCGGACAGGCGAATTTGTCCACGGTTCGGTACGCTGGAGGGGCCTAGCGTGGCAAGGGACTCAGAAACTTATCCCCGAGCTGAGACAGGCTCTGAATAGGTTGTCCCGATGGGGATAGGCCTGCTACCGAAACAAGCGCGACCGGGTGTGGTTTCCCCGAATCGCGAATCGCGGTGGATACCATGCAAACGACACCCAGTGTTGCCCACATCGTTTTGGCCAGCGGCAGCGAAACGCGGGCACGGTTGCTGCGTGCCGCCGCGGTTGCTTTCAGTGTGGAGCCAGCCAACATCGACGAGGCACGGCTGCGCGACTCGTTTGGCGGCGATGCAGTGACTACGGCGGTGATGTTGGCCGAACGCAAGGCCATGCAGGTATCGCAGAATCATCCCGGCGCGGTGGTGATCGGATCGGACCAGGTGCTGGCGTTGGGCGCCCGCCAATTCGGCAAGCCCGGTACCCGCGCCAAGGCCCGCGAACAACTGCGTACGCTGCGCGCTCAGACCCATTCGCTATGCACCGCCGTTGCGCTCGCCCAGAACGGCCGTGCCGTTTGGAGCCATCGCGAGGTGGCGAACTTGCGGGTGCGGGCGCTGACGGATGCCGAGATCGATGCATATCTGGAGCAGGCGGGTGATGCGGTGCTGGGAGCACCCGGCGCGTACCATGTCGAAGGCTTGGGCATTACGTTGTTCGACGAAGTGACCGGCGACTATTTCGGCATTCTAGGCATGCCCTTGGTTCCGTTGCTCAAGCAATTGCGGCACCTGGGCGCGCTGGTGGCTTCGTGACGCTGTCTGGCACAGCGCGGGTCGCGGGGGTGATGGGCTGGCCGGTTGGTCATTCCCTGTCGCCGCGCCTGCATGGGTATTGGCTGGAGCACTACCGCATCGACGGCGCGTATGTGCCGATGGCAGTAAAGCCGGAGCGAATCGCGGACGCGTTGCGGGCGTTGCCGGTGCTAGGATTCGCTGGGGCAAACCTGACGGTTCCCCACAAGGAACTGGCGCTGGCGGTGATGGATGAGGTTGAGCCGCTGGCGCGCCGGGTCGGCGCGGTGAACACGGTCGTGGTGCGTAGCGATGGTTCGCTGCTGGGCCGTAGTACCGATGGGTTCGGCTTTCTCGCCAACATCCTGGACGCAGTGCCTAACTGGAACCCCGGCGCGCGGCCGGTCACGGTGATCGGCGCCGGCGGTGCGGCCAAGGCGATTGCCTGGGCTTTGCTGGACCACGGGCGCGGGGAAGTGCGCATCGTCAACCGTACCGAAGCGCGGGCGCAGGACTTGGCGGGTGCACTGGGCGCGCGGGGCCGGGTATTCGGCTGGGCGCGCTTCGGCGCGGCGCTGGCGGATACGAGCCTGCTGGTGAACGCCACCACGCTGGGCATGACCGGCCAGCCACGGCTCGAGTTCGACCTAAGCGCCCTCCCCAAGGATGCGATCGTCACCGATGCGGTGTACGCGCCGCTCGCCACCGAACTGTTGAAGGCCGCGCGCGCACGCGGTAATCGCACCGTGGACGGGATCGGTATGTTGCTGCACCAGGCGCGGCCGGGGTTTGCCGCCTGGTTCGGCACCGAGCCGGAGGTGACCGACGAATTGCGGACCCACGTGCTGGCGGGGCGCGGGTGACGCCATGAAGATGAAGGTGCTGGGGCTGACAGGCTCGGTCGCCATGGGCAAGACCGAGGCCGCCAAGGCATTTGCCGACTTGGGCCATCCGGTCTTCAACGCCGACGCGGAAGTGCGTCAGTTGCTGACCGACGACCGCCGGGTGATCCGCACCGTACGCAAGGAAATCCCAGACGTGGTGACCGACGGCGTGGTGGACCGCGCCAAGCTCAGCGAAATCGTGTTTGCCCACCCGCGTTTGCTGAAGGCGTTGGAGGCAATCCTGCATCCCCATGTGCGGGCGGCGGAAGGATTGTTCATCCGCGCGGCGCGCAAGAACGGCGCGTTGATTGCGGTGATGGAAATTCCGCTGCTGTTCGAAACCCACGCCGACGAAGTGTGCGATGCGGTGGCGGTAGTCACTGCGCCGGCTTCCGTACAGCGGCGCCGTGCCCTCGACCGGCCCGGCATGACGGTGGCGAAACTGCGGGCGATGCTGAAGCGCCAGATGAGCGACCGCGACAAGCGCAAGCTGGCGGATTTCGTCATCGACACCGGCCAGGGAAAACACCATATGTTGGCCCAGGTGCGCGAGATCTCCGATATCTTGTGTGAGCGCACTCCACCGAAGGATTCGCCAGGCACCGATGCGCGAGGTCGTTCTCGACACTGAAACCACCGGCCTTAGCCACGCCGACGGCCATCGCGTGGTGGAAGTGGGCTGTGTAGAGCTGATGAACTGCATCCCGACCGGACGCACCTTCCACAAGTACGTGAACCCCGAACGCTACATGCCTTCCGAGGCCCAGCGGGTTCACGGTTTGACCACCGAGTTCCTGGCTAAGCACAAACTGTTTGCTGATATCGCCGAAGAACTCATGGAGTTCATCGACGGCGCGCGGCTGGTGATCCACAACGCGGAATTCGACCTGGGCTTCCTGAACATGGAGCTTGGGCGTGCCGACCGGCCGCCGATTGCCGCGGAGGTGATCGATACTGTGCGCGTGGCGCGGCGCAAGTTCCCCGGCGCACCGGCCAGCCTGGACGCCCTGTGCGAGCGCTTCGGCATCGATAAAAGCGCCCGCGAGAAGCACGGTGCGCTACTCGACTCGCAACTGCTGGCGGAAGTCTATCTGGAGCTGGTCGGCGGCCGGCAGACAGCGCTGAGCTTGAGCGCAGCGGCGGCGGCGCAGACGGTGGCGGTGGTCGAGCGGCCGGTGCGGCCGCCGCGGCCCCACACGGCGAGCGCCGAGGAACTTGCCGCACACGCGGCGTTCCTGGCCAAGATCAAAGAGCCGATCTGGGCTTCGTAGGACGTTTCCTCAGAAGCCGAACCACTGGGCACCGAGCGTCACCAGGCCCATGCCGATGAATAACGCGGCGGCAACGTAGCGGACCCAACCCGCCTGGAATTTCGCCGACGCGAACCGGCCGACATACACGGCAGGCACATCGGCGAGCAGCATTCCGAGAGTCGTGCCCATCACGACGAGCACCACCGACTGATACCGCGCGGCCAAGGCTGCCGTGGCGATCTGCGTCTTATCTCCGATCTCGGCAAAGAAGAACGATACGCACGTAATCCAGAACACGGCGAAGGTGGTCGTGGCTGCCTTGAGGGTATCCTTGTCGAGCTTGTCGGGGATCAGCGCCCACACGCCGATGCCGATGAACAGCAGTCCCAGAACCCAGCGCAGCACATCGGGGCCGACAACGGACGCGATCCAGCCGCCGAGCGCCCCGGCGATAGCGTGGTTGAGGATGGTGGCAGCGAGGATGCCAAAGAGGATCGGGACCGGCCGCTGGAACCGTGCCGCCAACATGAGCGCAAGCAACTGCGTCTTGTCGCCGATCTCCGATACGGCGACGATTCCGGTCGAAACCAGAAATGCTTCCATGCGTGGGGCCTAGGCGCCCCGGTCGGCCGGAACTAGCGGCCCTTGGCCTTGGGTGCGGGCGCCGCGCTACCTGCGCGGCCCTGAATTGCCGGTCCGGTCGGTGCCGGGGCGGCTTGCTGGCCCTGGGGCAGCACGGCGCCTTCGCGGTGCTGCCGCAGCAGGCGGGCGAAATCGATGGGATCCAGCAACAGCGGCGGGAAGCCGCCCTCGCGGGTGTTGTCGGCGATGATGCGGCGCGCAAACGGGAACAACAGGCGCGGGCATTCCACTAGACAGACGTTTTCGATGCGGTCGCGCGGAATGTTTTCCAGCGCGAACAGGCCGGCGAACACCAGTTCGATCATGAACAGCGAGGCTTCCTCGCGCTTGGCGGTGGCCGTGATGTGCAGCGCCACTTCGTAGTGGTTCTGCGGGAACGGCTTGGCCTCGACGTCGACGTTGACCTGGATGTTGGGCGGCGTCTCGGCATCAGCCAAGCTGCGCGGCGCGCCCGGGTTCTCGAACGACAGATCCTTGATGTACTGGGTGCGGACGGTAACCAACGGCCCGCCGGCGCCAGACCCCGAAGACCCGTCCGCAGCCGGGTTGGTGTCGGTTTCCGCCATGTTGCTCCCCCGAATCGGCCCTGTACGCATGTAGGCGGGCCAACATCCCTGCCGGGGCCGGTGTTGTCAAGGTAACGCCTTGGGAAACGCCAGCCGCGCCGCCATTTTTTGGCCGGTGCCCAGGGTGCCGCCAAGTCATCACGACCACGGCGTTTCCTGCGGGCGGCGATCTGCTCTAGTGTGGCGCCGTGGAATACCTAGACATCGTCCTGTTCGGGCTGCTCGCGGCCTTTGTGCTGTTTCGCCTCGGCCGCGTGCTCGGCCGCCGCCCCGACGATTCCGGCACGCGCCCCGCCGCCCGACAACGCCGCCGCGACAACGTGGTGGCCCTGCCGGACCGCGCGCAGCCGCGCTTGGTGCCGAACGAAGTGCCCGCCGCGGATGCCAGCGAAGCCGCGCTGGCAGCCAGCGCTATGGCCCCGGGCGGGGTGGCCGAGATCCGGCTCAACGATCCGAGTTTTGATGCGGCGTACTTCGTAAAGGGCGCAAAGCAAGCTTACGAGATGATCGTGACGGCATTTGCCCGCGGCGACCGCGACGCGCTGCGCGGGTTGCTGAGCCGCGAGGTGTTCGAGAACTTCAACCGCGCCATCACGGAGCGCGAAGCGGCGGGCGAACGCCTGGAGACTTCGGTGGTCGCGATCCGTGCCGCTGAGATTGTGGACGCGCGCATGGCCGGGCAGATCGCCGAAGTGACCGTGCGGTTCGTGAGCGAACTGATGAACCGGCCGTTTGGCAAAGACGGCCAGCCGAAGAACGAAGGCACGACGGACCTGAAGACCGTCACCGACGTGTGGACGTTCAGCCGCGACACCCGCAGTTCCGATCCGAACTGGGCGCTCGCCGAGACCCGCACCGAGTAGCGCCGCCGGGGCGCACTCGGCACCCGGCTTCGATCCATGGCTAAGAAGCGACTGCCGCCAACGCCGGAGGACCTGCGCGTGTGGCGCACCCACATGGGTGTGCCGGACACGGGCGGGGATGACCCGGCGCCGGTTGCGCGTAAGCCGGTGCGGCACGTAGCCCCGGCGGGCAAGCCGAAGGCCGCAGTGCCGGCACAGCCCGAACTGGGCCGGACCCCGGCGCGGCGCACGACGCTGCCGAAGGTGACGCCGCCGCCGGCGGAGCGCCTTGACCCCCACGAGCAGAAAGCAATCCGGCGCGGCCACATGGCGGTGGAAGCGCGCATTGATCTGCACGGCATGACGCAGGTGGCTGCGCACCGGCGCCTGACCAAGTTCCTGCTCGACGCGTGGGAGGACGGGCGCCGCGTGGTGCTGGTGATCACCGGCAAGGGCGCGCCGAAAACCGATCCCGACAATCCCTTCTTGGAACGCGAACCGGGGGTCCTGCGGCGCGCGCTGCCGGAATGGCTCGCGTCACCGGAGCTGGCACCGATCGTCGTGGGCTCGGAGGCCGCGCAACCGAAGGATGGCGGATCCGGCGCCCGCTACGTCCGGCTGCGGCGCAAACGAACCTAGAGGATGAACCGGCTCAGATCAGCGTTTTTGGCGAGGTCTGAGACATGGGTGCGCACGTAATCGGCGTCGATCGTGACGGTCTCGCCGGCGCGGTCGGTGGCGCTGAAACTGATCTCGTCCAACAGACGCTCCAGCACGGTATGCAACCGGCGCGCGCCGATGTTTTCCACGCCCGCATTCACTTCGGCGGCGAGGCGGGCGATTTCGGCGATGGCGTCGTCGGTGAACTTCAGCGTCACGCTCTCGGTCGCGAGCAGGGCCACGTATTGCTTGATCAGGCTCGCTTCCGGCTCCACTAGGATGCGGCGGAAGTCGTCGGCGGTGAGAGCTTTCAGCTCGACGCGGATCGGCAAGCGGCCCTGCAACTCGGGCAGCAGGTCGGACGGCTTGGCCAGGTGGAACGCGCCGGAGGCGATGAACAGCACGTGGTCGGTTTTGACCGGGCCGTGTTTGGTTGCAACCGTAGTGCCTTCGATCAGCGGCAGCAGGTCGCGCTGCACGCCTTCGCGCGACACACCGGCGCCCCAACCGCCGCCACCGCCGTCGCCACTGCCGCGGCCGCAGATCTTGTCGATCTCGTCGATGAAGACGATGCCGTTTTGTTCGACGTGCTCGCGGGCGGCGCGGACAGTCTTTTCCTGGTCCACGAGCTTGTCGCTTTCTTCGACGATCAATGCGGCGCGCGCTTCGGCCACCGTGGTTTTGCGGCGTTTGGTGCGCTGGCCGAAGGCGCGGCCCATCATCTCGCTCAGGTTGATCATGCCGACCTGGGCGCCGGGCATGCCCGGCACCTCCATGGTCGCGGGGCCGCCGCCGGTATCGGCCATCTCCAGCTCGACCGGTTTGTCTTCCAGCTCTCCCTCGCGCAGTTTCTTGCGGAAGGTCTGGCGGGTGCCTTCGGTGGCGTGGGCGCCGACCAGGGCATCGAGCAGGCGGTCCTCGGCGCCGAGTTCGGCGCGGGCGTGCACCTCAGTGCGGCTGCGCTCGCGTTCGGCGGCGATGGCGATTTCCAGCAGGTCGCGGACGATCTGCTCCACGTCGCGGCCGACGTAACCGATCTCGGTGAATTTGGTCGCCTCCACCTTCAAGAACGGCGCGTTGGCGAGCTTGGCCAGGCGGCGCGAGATTTCGGTCTTGCCGACACCGGTGGGGCCGATCATCAGGATGTTCTTCGGGAGAATTTCATCGCGCAGGTCGCTGTCCACGTGCTGGCGGCGCCAGCGGTTGCGGAGCGCAATGGCGACGGCGCGCTTGGCCTCCAACTGGCCGACGATGTAGCGGTCGAGCTCGGAGACGATCTCGCGGGGGGAAAACTCACTCATGCGGTCAACGACTCAACGGTGACGTTGGTGTTGGTGTAGACGCAGATGCCGGCCGCGATTTCCATGGCGCGGCGGGCGATCGCTTCGGCGTCCATGTCGTCGCGGTCATACAGCGCGCGGGCCGCCGCCAGCGCGTAGTTGCCGCCCGATCCGATGCCGATGAGCTGGTCGTCGGGCTCCAGCACGTCGCCGGTGCCGCTGACGATCAGGCTGACTTTGCGGTCCGCGACCGCGAGAATCGCTTCCAGGCGGCGCAGGTAGCGGTCGGTGCGCCAGTCCTTGGCCAGCTCCACGCAGGCGCGCACGAGCTGCCCCGGGTACTTCTCGAGGCGGCCTTCCAGGCGCTCGAACAGGGTGAACGCATCGGCGGTGGCGCCGGCAAAGCCCGCGAGCACATTGCCTTCAGACAGGCGGCGCACCTTGATGGCGGTGCCTTTGACCACGGTGGAACCCATGGTGACCTGGCCGTCGCCGGCGATCACCACGCGGTTGCCCTTGCGCACGGCAAGGATCGTGGTCCCGTGCCAGGAGGGAGTTTCCATGGTCATCCTTTGGGTTGGGGCGCACCGAACCAGGGGCCGCCGGAGCGAAAAGATGTGGTTCGGGGTTCCGGCGCGTCAAGAGCGGTGGCGAACTTGGCAATTCCGGCGTGCGCCTAGTTCCTGTATTTACAGGGTCATGCGTACCGCCAGCGTTGACCGCAAGACCACCGAAACGCGCATCCGCGCCACCGTGAACTTGGACGGCACCGGGAAGTACAAGGTGTCGACCGGGATCGGCTTCTTCGATCACATGCTGGAGCAGTTGGCCCGGCATTCGCTGATCGATATCGAACTGGAGGCCAAAGGCGACCTGCACATCGATGCACACCACACGGTGGAAGATTCCGGCATTGCGCTCGGCCAAGCGCTGACCCAGGCGCTGGGCGACCGCAAAGGCATCCGGCGCTATGCGTCCCTGGACCTGCCGATGGACGAGACGTTGACGCGCGTGGCGCTCGACGCTTCGGGGCGGCCGTACCTGGTTTGGAAGGTGCGGATGCCGACCGAGCGTTTGGGCGACATGGACACGCAGTTGTTCAAGGAATGGTTCCAAGCATTTGCGCAGCACGGCGGGCTGACGCTGCACGTGGAAAACGTGTACGGCGAGAACAGCCACCACATCGTGGAATCGTGCTTCAAGGCGCTGGCCCGGACCTTGCGCGCGGCGGTTGAAATCGACCCGCGCAGCGCCGGCGCCGTGCCCAGCACCAAAGGCCAGCTCGGAGGCTGATCCATGCGCATGTACGCGGTGCTGGAGCGGCGCGGCAAAGCCAGCAAAGACCCCGACCGCGACGTCGTGTTCGTGAAAGAAGGCTTTGCTTGGCCCGCATTGCTGTTCGGCCCGCTGTGGGCGCTGGCGCACCGGATGTGGCTCACTGCGGCGTTGCTCGCTGCTGCCTGGGTGGGCGTCGGGCTGCTGTTGGATGGCAGCGACAGCGTGCAGTCGCTGGCGTGCCTGCTGCTGGTGCTGCTGCAGGGGTTCTTTGGCAACGACGTGCGCGAGTGGGCGGTGGCCCGTTCGGGCTTCGAGTTGACCAGCGTGGTGGCGGCACCCAACTTGGCGGAAGCAGAACGCCGGTTGTTCGCGGCCATGGGGCCGCTCGGCTTCGGCTGGTAGGACCGGTCCGGTGACGATCGCGATCGTGGACTACGGATCGGGGAACCTCCGGTCCGCCAGCAAAGCCTTTGCCCGGGTCGTCGGCGAGCTAGGTCTGCACGACGAAGTGCTGGTGACCGGCGACGCGAACGTGGTCGCGCGCGCCGACCGGGTGGTGCTGCCGGGAGTGGGCGCATTCGGCGATTGCCGGCGCGGGCTGGATGCGGTGCCCGGTATGGTGGCGGCGCTGAACGAAGCGGTGCGGCAGCGCGGGGTCCCGTTCCTCGGCATTTGCGTGGGCATGCAGCTGCTGGCGACCCGTGGATTTGAGCACGGCGAATACCCGGGTCTGGATTGGATTCCGGGCGAGGTGGTGGAGATCACGGCCCCGGGTCTGAAGGTGCCGCACATGGGGTGGAACGATCTCACGATCGTCGCAACGGACCACCCGGTGCTGGCGGGCATCCGCACCGGCGACCACGCGTATTTCGTGCACAGCTACCACCTGCGCGCGGCGCGCGCCGTTGACGTGCTGGCGACGGTGGAGTACGGGGGCCGCATTGCCGCGGTGACGGGGCGCGACAATATTGTCGGTACCCAGTTTCACCCCGAGAAGAGTCAGGCCGTGGGTCTGCAACTGATCGGCAACTTCCTGCGCTGGCGGCCGTGAGCCCCGGTACGAAGGTCATGGCTTCGAACATCGCCACCCGCGTGGAATGGCTGCAACGCTTCGGCGGCACCGATCTCGAAGATCTGTGCGTCGCTACCGAAACCGCGATCGTCGACGGCAACGGGTTCGGCTGGCTGAAGCCGCCGCCGCGCGATATTCTGGAATCGTACTGGCGCGGCGTGCTGCTGGTGCCAGAGCGCGAACTGGTAGCGGCGCGCCTGGATGGCACGATTGTCGGCTCGGGCCAGTTGGTGCGTCCCGCTGCGAACAATGAAGCGCAGGCGCCGGTGGCGACGCTCACGACGTTCTTTATTGCGCCGCTGGCGCGCGGGCATGGCCTTGCGCGCAGCATGCTGATGGCGATCGTCACGCGCGCCGGCGAGCGCGGCTTCGAATCGCTGGAGCTGACGGTACGCGAGACGCAAACCGCGGCGATTGCGCTGTACGAAAGCTGCGGGTTCACGCGCTGGGCGACCAAGCGCAAGTACGCCAAGGTCAACGGCGCGTGGGTGACCGGCTTTTACTACGCGCGCGACATCGAGCCGATGCGGACGGTGCAGCCGGAATTGCGCGCGGCGGCGGCACGGTGATCCTGTACCCCGCCATCGACCTGAAGGACGGCCAGTGCGTGCGCCTCGTGCGCGGCGAGATGGCCCAAGCGACCGTGTTCAACGACAACCCGGCGGCGCAGGCGCGCACGTTCCGCGACCAGGGCTTCGCGTGGATTCACGTGGTCGACCTGAACGGCGCGTTCGCGGGGGCGTCGGTCAATGCGCCGGCGGTCGAAGCGGTGCTGGCGGCGGTAAAGCTCAAGGTGCAACTCGGCGGCGGCATCCGCACCCTGGCGGCGGTGGAACACTGGCTGGCCAAGGGCGTGGCGCGCGTGGTGCTTGGCACCGTGGCGCTGAAGCAGCCGGAGCTGGTGAAGGAGGCGTGCCGCAAGTTCCCCGGGCGCATCGCGGTCGGCGTGGATGCCAAGGGCGGCAAGGTCGCGGTGCAGGGCTGGGCGGAAGTTTCCGAAGTCACCACGTTGGAGCTTGCGCGCCGCTTCGAGGACTCCGGCGTGGCCGCCATCATCCACACCGACATCGACCGGGACGGGTTGATGCAGGGCATGAATGTGGCCGCGACCGCCAACTTGGCGCGCACCATCAAGACGCCGGTGATCGCTTCGGGCGGGGTGACGTCGATGGACGATCTGCGCGGGCTCAAAGCGGCGAATGTGCCTGGGCTGCAGGGCGTGATCGCCGGGCGCGCGCTGTACGACGGGCGCATCGATCCGGCGCAAGCGCTGGCGCTGTTGGCGGCATGAGTCTGAAGCCGCGCATCATTCCGTGTTTGGACGTGCACGACGGCCGGGTCGTGAAGGGAATCAACTTCGTGAATTTGCGCGACGCCGGCGATCCGGTGGAGCAGGCGCGCATCTACGACGCCCAAGGCGCCGATGAACTGTGCTTCCTCGACATCAGCGCGAGCCATGAGGGCCGCGACACGATGCTGAACGTCGTATCCCGCACCGCCGAAGTTTGCTTCATGCCGGTGACGGTCGGCGGCGGCGTGCGCACGCCCGACGACGTGCGGCGCCTGCTGCTGGCGGGGGCGGATAAGGTCGGCATCAACACGGCGGCGGTGACCAACCCGAACGTGGTGGCGGAAGCGGCGACCAAGTTTGGCAGCCAGTGCATCGTGGTAGCGATCGACGCGCGGGCGACCGGCCCCGGAAAGTGGGAAGTCTTCACCCACGGCGGGCGCAAGAGCACGGGCCTGGATGCGGTGGACTGGGCGGAGCGGGTGGCGAGCTTGGGCGCCGGCGAAATCCTGCTGACCAGCATGGATAAGGACGGGACCAAGAGCGGCTATGATTTGGAACTGACCCGCGCCGTGGCGGACCGGGTGCGCGTGCCGGTGATCGCGTCCGGTGGCGTCGGCAATAAGCAGCACCTGCTGGAGGGCATCCGCGACGGCCATGCCTCGGCGGTGCTGGCGGCATCGATCTTCCACTTCGGCGAGATTTCGGTGCCGGAGACGAAGCGGTATCTGGCTGAACACGGAGTCGCGGTCCGGGCCTGACCCGGCTACTCTGCGGCCATGTCCGAAAGCGTGCTCAGCCGCCTGTTCGCCACCATCCGCAGCCGCCGCGGCGCTGATCCGAAAGCCAGCCACACGGCTGCGCTGTTGGCCAAGGGCCCGGCGGTGGTGGCCAAGAAGATGGGCGAGGAAGCAGTGGAAACCGTGATCGCCGGCGTGAGCGGCGACCGCGCGGCGCTGATCAACGAGAGCGCCGATCTGGTGTACCACCTGATGGTGCTGTGGGCCGCGCGCGACGTGGCGCCCGAAGACGTGTTCGCCGAACTGGAACGGCGCGAGGGCACCTCCGGCGTTGCCGAGAAAGCCGCGCGCAAGAGCTAGGGGAAACTGCTGTGGCCTACGACGACAACAACGTATTCGCCAAAATCCTGCGCGGCGAAATTCCCAGCAAGAAGATCTATGAGGACCAGTACGCGCTGGCGTTCCACGACATCGCGCCGGCGCGCCCCATCCACGTGCTGGTGATCCCGAAGGGCAAGTACGAGGCGTTCACCGACTTCGCCGCCAAAGCCAGCGCGGCGGAAATCGCGGGCTTCTACCAGGCGGTGGCGAAGGCGGCCCAGATCGCCGGTGTGACCGAAGCGGGTTACCGGCTGATCGCCAACACCGGCGTGAACGGCGGCCAGGAAGTGCCGCACTTCCACGTCCACATCCTGGGCGGTGGGGCGGTCGGCCCGATGGTGGCGCGGAAGTAGCGGCGCGCCTAGGCCTTCAGCTTCTCGGCCACCAGCTTCTGCAGCGACGTCTCCGGCCGTGCGCCGAAGTGGCTGATGATCTCGGCCGCGGCGATCGCGCCGCGCCGTCCGCACTCGTCCATGGGCCGCCCCTGAACGTAGCCGGACAGGAATCCGGCGGCGTAGAGATCGCCGGCGCCGGTGGTATCGATCACCTTGGCGATCGGCTCGGCGGGGACTTTCACCACTTCCTTGCCCTTTACCACCACCGACCCCTTTTCCGAGCGGGTCAGAGCGGCCACTTCCACATGGCCGCGCACGCGCGGCAGGGCTTCTTCGAAGGTCTTCACCTGGTACAGGGCCAGGATCTCCGACTCGTTGGCGAACAGGATGTTCACGTGGTTCTGAATCAGGTCCAAGAACTCGGCGCGCCAGCGCTCGACACAGAACCGGTCCGAGAGCGTGAAGGCGACCTTGGCGCCCGCGTCGTGGGCAGCGGCGGCGGCCTTGCGGAACGCTTCTTTGGCTTCGGGCCGGTCCCACAGGTAGCCCTCCAGGTACGTGACCTTGGATCGGCTGATGAGTTCCTCGTCGACGTCTTCCGGGTTCAGTTCCACGGCGGCGCCGAGGAACGTGTTCATGGTGCGCTGGGCATCGGGTGTTACCAGGATGAAGCAGCGGCCGGTGGCCGGGCCGGACGACGCGGCGGGGGTTTCGAACGCGACGCCGGCGGCGCGCAGATCGTGGCGATAGACCTCGCCCAACTGGTCGTCGCGCACCTTGCCGATGAACGCGGCCTTGCCGCCCAAGCTGGCGAGGCCCGCGACGGTGTTGGCCGCCGACCCGCCGGAAATCTCGGCACCCGGGCCCATGGCGCCGTAGAGCGCCTCGGCGCGGTTCGCGTCCACCAGGGTCATGGCGCCTTTGGCGCACCCGTGGCGCACCAGAAAGGCGTCATCGGCATGGGCGAGGACGTCGACGATGGCATTACCGATGGCGACGACGTCATAGGTCGGTTGAGGCAAGTTCCGGCTCCCAAGGGTTTCCCGCCAGCTTCGGCTGGCGCAACAAGCGCGGCAGTATAGGCAACATGATCCGGGCATTCACGTTGGGACTGGACGATCTGCTACTGCCCGCCGGGCGGCGCCTGGTCGGGATGGCGATCGTACTGGCGGCGGTGGCGTTCGCCGCCCTGTTCGCGGGCGTGGAGACGGCGATCGGCTCCGCGGGCGGACCTGGCTGGCTCCACTCGCTCCTCAGCGTGCTGGGCGGATTGGCGACGATTGCGGTGACCTGGATCCTGTTTCCGGCGGTAGCGACGTTCTTCGTCAGCTTGCTGCTGGACCGCTTCGTTGCGGCGGTGGAGGCGCGTCACTATCCCAGCGATCCCGGCCGCGACCTGCCACTGGTCACGGCAATCGTTGCGGCGGCGCGCTTCGCGGTGGTCAGCATCGCCATCAACCTGATCGCGTTGCCGCTATACCTAGTGCTTCTGTTGATCCCAGTACTACTACCGGTGGCGTTCTACGCGGTGAATGGGTATCTTTTGGGCCGCGAATACTTCGAACTCGCGGCCCACCGCCACATGCCTCCCGGCGCGGCGCGGGTACTGCGGGCCGAACATCGCTGGCTGGTATTCGGCTTTGGGGTGGGAATTGCGTTCTTGTTTACGGTGCCGTTTGTGAATTTGGTTGCTCCAGTACTGGCCGCTGCAGCGATGACCCACCTCCTCTTCAGCCTGCGCGCATGACGCTTCGCCTATCCACCGTGTGGCTGCTTGCGCCGTTGGCGCTGGCGGGCTGTGTCGAGGCGCCCCAGGCGCGCGTCGAACCGCCGCCGCCACCGACCACCGCGGTCACCCCGACCGTCGCGGCGGCGCCCGCAGCGCCCGCGGCGCAGCCGGGGGCTCCGGCAGAGGTGGCCCGCGACCCCAATAATCCTGCAATGCCGGCGGTTCCCACAGGAACGGTCGCGCAACAACAACTGGCGTTTGCAGCGCCCACGACGCCGGCAACGATCGATCCGAAGGACCTGCGCGGTTTGGCGCGCGCCGACGTGGCGGCCCTATTGGGCGAACCCGATTTAGACCGCCGCGAGGCGAACGCGGAAGCGCTGCTGTACTCGGGCGGGGGCTGCGTGCTGCACGTGTTCTTGTACCCGCAACAGGGTGGCGCGTTCCGCGTCGACTACGCAGAACTCGGCCCCGACAACCGGGACAAGACGGCGGATGCCGCGTGCTTGCTGGGTCTGCGCAAACGCGGGCAACTCGCGACCCGCTAGTTGGTGCGACGGGTCAGACCGTCGTCTTACCCTTGAACGCGCACAGATCGGCTACGGGACATTCCGGGCATTTCGGCTTGCGCGCTAGGCACGTGTAGCGCCCCAGCAGGATCAGCCAGTGGTGGGCGTGGCGCTTCCACTCGGCAGGCACCACCTTGCCGAGTTTGCGTTCGACTTCTTCCGGGGTCTTGCCCTTAGCCAGCCCCGTGCGGTTGCCCACCCGGAACACATGGGTGTCGACAGCAATCTCGGGATCGCCCCACACCGCATTCAGCACCACGCTCGCGGTCTTGCGGCCGACGCCCTGCAGCGCCTGTAGCGCATCGCGGTCGTGGGGCACCTCGCCGCCGTGGTTGTCCAACAGCGCCTGTGCCAGCTTGGCGACGTTCTTCGCCTTGGTGCGGTACAGGCCGATAGTCTTGATCAACGGCTCGATGCCTTCGGGCCCTAGGGCCGCCATCTTCCGCGGCGTCGGCGCTGCCTTGAACAACGCAGGCGTGGCGCGGTTCACCGAGGCGTCGGTGGCCTGGGCCGACAGCACGACGGCCACCAGCAGGGTGAACGGGTCACGGAAGACAAGTTCGGTCTTCGGCTGCGGTTCACGCGCGGCGAGGCGGCGGAAGAATTCGTGGACCGCACCGGGCTTCATTGCCGGCCCAAGCGTGCGCTAGGCGCGCAGGAATCCGACGATGTCCTGCACCTCGCGCAGGATCGGCCGGGCGATGGCGTCGGCGCGGGCGGCGCCATCCTTCAATATGCTTTCGACGTAGCCCGGGTCGTCGCGCAACTCGCGCATCTTCGCGGTGATCGGACCCAGTTTGGCGATGGCGAGGTCGGCCAACGCGTCCTTGAAAGCCGAAAACTGCGAACCGCCGTACTCGCGGCACACCGCTTCGACCGGCTGCTCGGCCAGGGCGGCGAAAATGCCGATCAGGTTCTTGGCTTCCGGCCGCCCCTCAAGCCCGGCCGGCTCGCTCGGCAAGGGCTCCATGTCGGTCTTCGCCTTGCGGACCTTTTGCCGGATCGCGTCGGGTTCATCGACTAGGTTGATGCGCGAGTATTCGGAAATATCCGACTTGCTCATTTTGGATGCGCCATCGCGCAGGCTCATCACGCGCGTCGCGGTACCAATGATGACGGGCTCCGCCAACGGGAAGCACTCCACGCCGAACTGGCTGTTGAAGCTCTGCGCAATATCGCGGGTCAGCTCCAAGTGCTGACGCTGGTCGTCGCCCACCGGCACATGGGTGGCGCGGTAGGTCAGAATGTCGGCCGCCATCAGGTTCGGATAAACGTACAATCCGACGGTCGCGTTCTCGCGATTTTTTCCCGCCTTCTCCTTGAACTGCGTCATGCGGTTCAACCAGCCGATGCGCGCGATGCAGTTGAAGATCCACGCCAGCTCTGCGTGGGCGCTCACTTGGCTTTGCACGAACACGATGCTTGTCTTGGGATCGATGCCGGCGGCAATCAGCGATGCCGCCACCTCGCGCGTATTCGCGCGCAGCACTTTGGGGTCCTGCGGCACGGTAATCGCGTGCAGGTCCACCATGCAGTAAATGCATTCGTAGTTGGCCTGCAGCGTCACCCAGTTGCGGATCGCGCCCAGGTAGTTGCCGAGATGCAGGTTGCCGGTGGGCTGAACGCCCGAAAATACGCGCGGATGGTGTGCCATGGTCCGCGGGTTATTGCGCGGGCGGCGGCGCGGGTCAACCGGGTGCGGCTATCGCTTCGCGCGGATCAAGCCGCTCAGTTCGCGGAGGTTGGCAGCCCCGGTGAAGTGGGCGAGCAAGGCGAACACCGCTAGGCCATCGCCGATCAATAGGGCCAGGCCGCCGAGCCGCAGCACTTCCGTGCCGCTGGCGAACATTGGCGCCAGCAGGACGGTGCCGAACCACAGGCTGCCGCCCATGGCGGCGCAGGCCAGTACGAGGCGCGGCAGCATCTTGCGCAGGCGTTCGTCCATGACGAAGTGGCCGCGGCGGCGCAGCAGCACCCACAGGCAAATCACGTTCAACCAGGCCGACAGGGCGGTAGCGAACGCGAGTGCCCAGGCCTCGGCGATCGCGAACACGAACCACAGATTCAGGGCGGTATTCAGCACCAGGGCGGCGGTGGCGATCTTTACCGGCGTGCGGGTGTCGTGACGGGCGTAGAACGCGGGTGCGAGAACCTTGGTGAGCACGTAGGCGGGCAGGCCAACAGCACTCGCGGCGACCGCGAGCGCTGTGGCGTGGGCAGCGGTGGCGTCAAACTCGCCGCGCTGGAACAGCACGGTGACAATGGGGCCCGGCGCGATCACCAATGCGACGGCAGCGGGCAGGCCCAGGAGCAGCGAAATCTCGATGCCGCGGTTGAGATCATGGTTGGCGGCTGCGTTATTCCCGGCGCCGAGGTGCCGCGACAGGATCGGCAGCAGGGCGGTGCCAAGGGCGACGCCGATGACGCCGAGCGGCAACTGCACCAAGCGGTCCGCGTAGAACAAGTACGACACCGCGCCCGTGGCGAGCAGTGAGGCGATCACGGTATCCACCGCGATGTTGATCTGCGCCACTCCGGAGCCAAACACGCCGGGCAGCATCAGGCGGAACAGTTCACGTACCCGCGGCGTCCAGCGCGGCAGGCGCGGCTTCAGCGACCAGCCGGCGCGGGCGCACACGACGTAGAGCCAAATGAGCTGCACCACGCCGGCAGCGGACACACCCACGGCAAGCGCATGGCCTTTGGTCGGGAATACGCTGCCGAACGCCACCAGCGCCGCGATGATGTCGAGGTTGAGCAGGATCGGTGTGGCGGCCACGGCGGCAAACCGGCCGATGCTGTTGAGCACCGCGCCAAGGAGTGACACGACGCTGACCAGCAGCAGATAGGGGAAGGTGATGCGGGCCAGGGTGACAGCAAGGTCGTACTTCACCGGATCGTCGATCCACCCCGGCGCAAACGCCACCATCACGACCGGCATCGCCAGTTCGAACACCGCCGTGGTGATGCCGGCCGTCAGCACGAGGGCGGCGAGAGCATCCTCGGCAAACCGCTTGGCCGCCGCATCGCCTTCGTTGTGCAGAACGCGGTTGAACACCGGCACGAAGCCGGAGTTGAAGGCGCCTTCGGCAAACAGGCGCCGGAACAGGTTGGGAAACTTGAACGCGATGAAGAATGCGTCGGTGACCACACCCGCGCCTACCAGTGCGGCGATCAGGATATCGCGCACGAAGCCGAGCAGGCGCGACAGCAGCGTGTAGCCGCCGATGGTGGCGGTGGCGCGGCCAAGGCTGAAGTGGCGCTGCGGTTTGCGCGCCTCCGGCGGCGGGACCGTCACGCTAGCGGGCCGCTTGGGTTTTGGGCGTGGGCGCCGGTTCGGCGCCGTCGGTGAGGGCCGCCAACAGGCGGTCGCGAATCTTGGCCAAACGAGTCTCGCTGATGATTTTGTGGCCGATCAGGTCGCGCACATAGAACACGTCCACCGCGCGTTCACCATAGGTAGCGATGCGGGCGGACGCGATGCTGACCCCGGTGTCCGACAACGCGCGGGTAACGGCATACAGCAGGCCACGGCGGTCGCGCCCGTTGACCTCGATGATCGTGTAGGTCTCGCTCGCGGCGTTGTCGATCAGCACGCGCGGCGGCACAGTAAACACGCGCATGCGGCCCATCGGCTGGGCGCGTTGCTTGAGGGCGCGGGCGGGATAGAGCTTGCCGGTCAGCACCTCGGCGACATTGTTCTTGAGCGCCGCGATAGCGGTCGGCTCGTCGATGGCCGCGCCATCCGGCCCTTGGACCCACAGGCTTTCGATCGCCATGCCGTCGGTGGTGGTGACCACACGGGCGTTGACGATGTTGGCGCCGGACAACGCCATGGCGCCGGCCACGCCGGCAAACAATCCGGAGTAGTCGGGGGCGTAAACGGTCACGTCGGTGACGCCACGCACCAGGTCCACTTGGGTGCCGACGGCGAAGGCGAGCTTTTGCGCCGTGGCATCGCGCACGAAGCGCGCTTGCTGCTCCAAGGTGCGCACATCAAAGCCGAGCCAATACGCGTCGTAGAATCGCGTCAGGTAGGCCGCGCGATCCGGCGCCGGCCAGTCAGCGAGCTTTTCCGCCAGCGCGGCCTTGGCGTTGGCAACACGCTGGCGGCTCGCGCCGAGCAGCGACTCGCCGCCGGTGAGGGCCTGCTCCGTGGCGTAGTACAGATCGCGCATCAGCTGGCCGCTCCAGCTGTTCCAGCGCCCCGGGCCGACGGCGCGAATGTCGACGACGGTGAGCACCAGCAACAGGCGGAGGCGCTCGGGGCTCTGCACCAGGGTGGCGAAGTCGTCGATGGTCTTGGGATCGTGCACGTCGCGACGGAATGCGGTGCGGCTGAGATCCAAGTGCCGCAGCACCAGCCATGCAACCGTCTCGGTTTCCTCGGGCGTGAAGCCGAGCAGGGGACCGACGCGCTTGGCGACATCGGCGCCCAACACGGAGTGATCGCCGCCGCGCCCCTTGGCGATGTCGTGCAGCAACACCGACAGATACAGCACCCGGCGCGACACGATGCGCGGGATGACCTCGCTGGCGAGCGGGTGGTCTTCGGTAAGCTCGCCGGATTCCAGTTTGGCCAGCATGCCGATGGCGCGGATCGAATGCTCGTCGACGGTGTACACGTGGTACATGTCGTGCTGCATCTGGGCGACGACGCGGCCGAAGTCGGGCAGGTAGCGGCCAAACACGCCGGCCTCGTTCAGCCGCCGCAGCGTGGTCTCCGGATCCTTCCGGCTGGTGAGCATTTCCAAGAACAGGCGCGCGGCTTCCGGGTCGTGCCGCACGCCCGCGTCGATCGCACCCAGGTTTTGCGTCACCAGCCGCAACGCGTGGGGGTGGATGTCGGCGCCCAGCTCCTGGGCCAAGTGGAACAGGCGCAGCATCGTCACGGGGGCCGTCGCGAATAGGTCTTCCGTGGCCACGTCGACGCGGCCGCTTTCGATGGTGAAGCCTTCAATGGCGGAGGTGCGCATCCTCTTCGGCAGCCGCAGCAGCGGCTTGCGCTTGTGGGTTTCCTCCAACACGGCGCAGAAGATGCGGGTGAGGTCGCCCACGTCCTTGGCCACCAGGAAGTAGTGCTTCATGAAGCGCTCGATGGCGCGGGCGCCGGCGCGCTCGCGGTAGCCGAGCTGCTGGGCGATCTCGCCCTGCACGTCGAAAGTCAGGCGTTCTTCGGCGCGGTTGGCGAGCAGGTGCAGGCGGAACCGCACCGTCCACAGGAAGTTCTCGGCCTTGGCGAAGTGCTGGTACTCGTCGCGGTCGAATACACCGAGGCCGACCAGCTCGGCAGGCGTTTCCACGCCATACAGATACTTGGCGATCCAGTAGAGCGTGTGCAGATCGCGCAGGCTGCCCTTGCCGTCCTTGATGTTGGGCTCGACCATGTAGCGGGAGTCGCCCAAGCGCACGTGGCGATCGTTGCGCTCGGCCAGTTTGGCTTCGACGAATGCGGGGCCGGTGCCGTCGACCACGTCGGCCTGGTAGCGTTTACGCAGGTCGGCAAACAACGCGGCGGCGCCGCACAGGAAGCGGGCATCCAGCACTGCGGTGCGGATCGTTACGTCTTCACGCGCGAGGCGCACCGATTCGTCAACGGTGCGCGAGGCGTGGCCGACCTTGAGGCCCAGGTCCCACAGGATGTGCAGAATGAATTCGACGGTCTTGTCGCTCGCGGCGGTGTGGCGGCGCGGCAGTAGAAACAGCAGGTCGACGTCGGAGAACGGCGCCATTTGTCCGCGGCCGTAGCCGCCCACGGCGACCAGCGCGATGGCGTCCTTGGGGTCCGCCTTGGGGAGCGCACCAATTGCGTGGTCGAACACCGCGCCGACCACCGCGTCGGTCATCGCCGCCGTTCCCTTGGCGGCAGTCAGGCCGCGCCCGCCGGCGTCGAAGGCGGCGCGGATGCGGGCGCGCTCAGCGGCGAGCGCCTGCTTCAGCGTGGCGCGCACAGCCTCGGGCGTTGCACCGGCCGGCAACATCCCAAGTACGGCGGCCGCGGTTAGCGGCTCGGCCTTGGTTCGTTCAGCGAGGGGGGCCATGCCAGGCACATTCTAGCCCGCCGCGGCCTTCGGGGCACATCAACCGGAAAGGCCTTTGAGTTTGTAGATGAACTCCAAGGCCTGTTTGGGCGACAGCTCGTCGGGGCGGATCGCCGCCAGTTCGGCCTCCACCGCGGAGCGCTGGGTGGCGGCGGCGCGCGGCAGGCGCGAGAACAGCGGCAGGTCCGTGGCCAATCGCGCCGCGGCAGTGGCGGGCTGGTCGCGCTCGATCTGGGTCAGTACCTCGGACGCCCGCGCGATAACGGCGGCGGGGAGGCCGGCAAGTTTCGCGACCTGGATGCCATAGCTCGCCTCGGCGGCGCCGGGCACGACTTCATGCAGGAACACCACGTCGCCCTGCCATTCCTTCACCCGCACGGTGTGGTTCGCCAGCCGCGGCAGGCGCGCGGCCAGGGCGGTGAGCTCATGGTAGTGGGTGGCAAACAGCGAGCGGCAGCGGTTCACCTCGTGCAGGTGCTCGATCACCGCCCAGGCGATCGAGAGGCCATCGAACGTCGCGGTGCCGCGGCCGATTTCGTCCAGGATTACTAGGGCGCGGTCGCCGGACTGATTGAGGATCGCGGCGGTTTCCACCATCTCGACCATGAACGTGGAGCGCCCGCGCGCCAAATCGTCGGCCGCCCCGACGCGGCTGAACAGGCGATCGACCACGCCGATGTGAGCGGATTCCGCCGGCACGAACGAGCCCATTTGTGCGAGTACCGCCAGCAACGCGTTCTGACGCAGAAACGTGCTCTTGCCCGCCATGTTGGGACCGGTCAGCAGCCACAGGCGCGCGGCATCGCCCAGGTCGCAATCGTTGGGTACAAATGGTCCGGTGCCCGCCGCGGCCATCGCCGCTTCCACTACAGGGTGGCGGCCGCCGATGATGGCGAATGCGGTGGTGGCGTCGACGTTGGGGCGGCACCAGTTGCGCTCACTGGCAAGGTCGGCGAGCGCGGTGGCGACGTCGAGTGCCGCCAGTGCCGCAGCGGCACGGGCGATGTCGTCCGCGCGCAGCCGGGCGTCGCCCACCAGTTCTTCGAACAGTGCCAATTCCAGGCGCAAGGCTTGGTCACCGGCTTCGGCGATCTTGCGCTCCAGCTCGTTGAGTTCGACGGTCGAAAACCGCGTTGCGCTCGCCATGGTCTGGCGGTGCACGAAGCGCGCGTCGGCCATCAGCTTGTCGGCCAGCGCCGCGCCCACTTCGACGAAGTACCCGAGCACGTTGTTGTGCGCGATCTTGAGCCGCGGGATGCCGGTCTCCGCCACGTACCGGGCTTGCAGTTCCAGAATCAGGCGGCGGCTCTCGTCGCGCAGGGCGCGCAATTCGTCTAGGCGTTCGTGGAAGCCCGGTGCGATGAACCCACCGTCGCGCGCGAGGTGCGGCAACTCAGCGCCGAGAGCGCGGGCGAGCTTCTGGGTGAACTGTTCGTGGCGGCCCAAGTTGGCGACCGGATTGCGCAGAGGCTCCGCTGCGGCGGCCAGCAGATCGCGCACCCCGTGGGCGCGCTCCAGGCCTTCGCGCAGCGCCGCCAAGTCGCGCGGTCCGCCGCGGCCGAGCAGCAGGCGGGTGAGGGCGCGTTCCAGGTCCGGGCAGCGCGCCAGCCGCTCGCGCAATTGCGTTCGCAGACCGGCCGCGGTGCTGTAACCGCTCACTTCGTTTAAACGCGCGTTGATCGCGCCGGGGTCGGTGAGGGGCGCAGCGAGGTGCGCCGCGAGCAGGCGCGCACCGGCGCCGGTCAGCGTGCGGTCGATCGTAGCGAGCAAGCTCCCGGCGCGTTCGTTGCCCAGGGTTGCAGTGAGTTCCAGATTGCGCCGCGTGGCGGCGTCGATCGCCATCACCGCACCGGTGGCAATGCGTTGCGGCGGGTCGAGACGCGGAATCTGGCCGCGCTGGGTGCGCTCGACATAGTCCACCAGCGCACCGGCGGCGGCGATCTCGGCGCGGGTGAACGCGCCGAAGGATTCCAAGGTTGCCACCGCGAATACCCGCTTCAGCGCACGCTCGGCGGCGCTGCTGTCGAACGGCGCGGCCGGCAGGACGGTGAGGGCGGCGCGCCAGTCGCCCATCGTCTCGAACAACTCAGGCTGCTGCACAAGGCCTTCGGACACTAGAATTTCGCCGGGGGACAGCCGCGCGAGCTCGGTGCCCAACTGGGCTGGGATAACGGTCGTGACGGCGAACGCGCCGGTGGAGACATCGAGCCACGCCAAGCCGTGGGCACCGCCGGCGAACGCGAGCGCCGCCAAGTAGTTGTTGGCGCGGGCATCCAGCAGGCCGTCTTCGGTGAGGGTGCCGGGCGTGACGACGCGCACTACTTCGCGCCGCACGATCGCCTTGCTGCCGCGCTTCTTGGCGGCCTCGGGGTCCTCGGTCTGCTCGCAAATCGCGACCTTGAAGCCCTTGCGGATCAGGCGCGCGAGATAGTTCTCGTACGAATGCGCGGGCACGCCGCACATCGGCACGTCTTGGTCGAGGTGCTTGCCGCGCTTGGTCAACACGATGTCGAGGGCGGCGGAGGCCTTCACCGCGTCGTCGAAGAACAGCTCGTAGAAGTCGCCCATGCGGAAGAACACCAGATGGTCCGGGTGCTCGGCCTTTACCGCCATGTACTGGGCAAGGAACCGGGTGACTTCCCCGGCCACCGGGGGCGGCGCCTCGGGCGTTGCGGCTTCATGCGGCGGCATCACGGGAAACTAGCACAAGCGGGGCGTGGCAACTTGACCCCGGCGGCGCGCCCCCGCAAGGTTCGCCCGCCGTGACGCTCCCCCCCTGCCAAGTCTGCAATTCTGCGCAAATCCGCGACTACCACCGCGATGGGCGTGGGGCGCTGTTCGAATGCACGGAGTGCGGGTTTGTCTTCCTCCACCCAATCCCCGAGGCCGGCGCGCTGGCGGCCCTGTACGAACAGGAAAACATCGGCGCGGGCTACCTGCGCAAGGTGCCCGCCAAGATGCGCCGCGCCCGCGCCCGCATCGCCCTCCTGCGCCGCCAAGGCGCAGCGGGCCGGTTTCTGGACGTGGGCTGCAACGGCGGCTTCATGGTGGAGGCGGCGCGCGAAGCGGGGTTCGCCGCCCAAGGCCTGGACCCCGACACGATCTCGGTCGAATGGGCACGCGCGCGCTATCCGCGCAACCAATACGCGGTGGCGACACTCGAGCAGTTCGCCGCACACAATCCGGCGCCGTTCGATGCCGTGTATTGCTCCGAGGTCATTGAGCACGTGCCAGACTGTAACGTGTTCATGGATGGTCTTAAGGAACTGCTGCGGCCCGGCGGGATCCTGTACCTGACGACGCCGGATATTCGGCACTGGCGCCGCGGCCCGTTGGTCGGGTGGGATGGCTACAAGCCGCCGGAACACTGCCTGTACTTCAGCCCAGGGCCGTTGCGGCGCCTGTTGGGCAGCCATGGATTCCGGATTGTGCGCTGGCGTTGGACGCTGAAGCCCGGGATTCAGGTGCTGGCTGCGCGCGCCTGACGGCCGCGTAAGCAGTTCCACGAATACCGTCCTGCGCCCACAGGGGCGTATAAGCGACAAATGTCCGTCATTCGTTCTGATATGGAGGCCGTGCTGAAGGCCGGTGCGCCGTCGCCCTGGATGGTGCGTGGTGCGTGGGCAATCGCGGCGGTAGCCGTGGTGGGCGCAGCGTACTGGTGGGTTGTTCAGCCGGCCGAACCTGCGGTTCAGTTCCGGACGGTCGCCGCGGCAGCCGGTGACCTATGTAAGCGCCGGAGCAAAACTCCCTCACTGAAGCGGCCGGGTTTGTCCGGTTGCGCCGGAGTAAAAGTCCGGCAGCAGATAGCCCTTTGCGGTTGGCAGAGGGTGGGGGATGAAGGGCGTGGAGTTGTATGGACGGGTTCGCTATGCGG
>CANKGV010000008.1 GCA_947481575.1 Alphaproteobacteria bacterium | reverse complement strand
GCGCCGGCCGCCGCCACGCCCCCACCGGCACCGCGCGCGGCCCCCGCGACGCCCGCACCGGCTGTTGCCGCCACCCCGGCACCGCGCCCGCCCGCCGCCGTCGTGCCGCCTGCACCTGCCGGCCAGACCCGCGCGGGCATCCACGTCGTCCAGCGCGGCGAAACCACCTTCAGCATCGCCCGCCAATACGGCCTGTCGGTCGCAGGTCTCCAGCGCCTGAACCCAACCCTGGTTCCGGAAAAGATCGAAGTCGGCGATGAGTTGAAGGTTCCGGTGAAGTGACGGCTATCCTCTAGCTGCCACCCGGAAGTCGTGGATACGCGGGCCAAGCCCGCGCATGACGCACGGGATGGAGCAACCTCACTCGTTCGAGCGCTGCACCTGATACAGATACCGCGCGATCCGTCCGCTCGGCTGATAGCAAAATGGATTGCGGCTCATACGGTCGCTCGTGCCGCACCGCGGGTCCGCCAGGTACCACTCATACCCGTTGTTGGCCATACAGCCGCGCATGGTGTCGTCGAGCGTCGCCTCCGCGGCAACGCCCCCGGCCTCGCACATCGCAACTTGTTGCACCTGATCCTCGATGCAGCCGCCCAGCGGCAGCAGCAACACGATCGCCGCGCACCGCCCGATCGCTGGCGGCGCCCGCCGCATGGCTACCGGCGCTCGTGCCGGTCGCGCAGCAGCGCGTCGTCCAGGTCAGCTTGGGCCACCGGCACCAGTTCGCGGATGCTGCGCGAAATCATCGACGGCACTTCGACAAACGTCGCCAGCCGCCGGTACGCGCTCAGCGTCACGCCCTCGATCGGCGCGTCTTCGGTCACCACCGTGTAGTCGCCGGCCGGGTGCGTGCCTTCGATCGTCCGGATCGTGAACGGGTGGGAAAAGTGGATGGTCGTGCTGGTGCTGCGGACATCGTCCACGGGCTGCTCCTTGGCCGAAGGCTAGAACAGCGCGCTGGACATCCAGGCGTTGCCGGACCCGTTCGCGGTCGAACGCGGTGCGGTAGCCGTCATGATGGTCACTTCGGTCGCGGTGGGTCCAGGACCAAAGGAAACCGCGGGCGCGCCAAGTACGCAGCGCGCCCGCGCGTCGCCAGCATCGCGAACGTGCGATGTCGGGCGCCGTGGTCTGAATCAATCTGGGTTAGGCGGCGTGTCTTACAGATGGGCCGCCGCACGCTCATTGCAATGCAACGGGCCAAATAATGGTGGACTCTGGCACCGAACGGTTACTCAGCGGCGTGCAATATTGCACAAGCCACCCACAGTGAATCGTGTCCGAATTACGGCGCGGTCAACCGCAAATACTGTCGTGCGTCACGGTGCCGGGCCCCGGGTCCACCCGCGCGCGGTCATGCAGTCCGCCATCCCCTGGGCGCGCTTTCCCGCGTTCTCGTCAGTCCGGGTGAAGATCGGGAACCCGACCATCAACCCGCCCACGTTGGCGGTGCCTAAGGTCACGATCCACTGCATCGACACCGGAAATTCCGCGGCCGCCTGGGTGTCGCACGCCGTCCGGTCCGCCACCAACTCCGCCTCCGTCGCGCGCACCTTCACCCACTGAGTCTGCGCGCACGCCGCCAGCGCGAACGCCAGCGTCCCCAGTCCGAACGCCACCACCCGCATCGCCGTCACTCCCTCCGCTGCTGCACGGACCTCAATTGTACTCCCGGCCTGGTCGTCTCGGGGGGAGAGCCGTTGGGCGCCGCGCGATCCGCGGCATGCGATGCCCCCATGCACGACTAACGGCACCGAAGTTGCGGGTCACCACCGCATCGAAACCGTCATGGCCGGACTTGTTCCGGCCATCCACGCCTTCTTTTCGGGACGAGTCCCAAAAACGACGAAGCGCGCCACAAGGGGCGCGCTCCGGTAGTTCAGGTTTGGGTTGCGGCCGCTACCGCGCCGACATCCCGCCACTGCTTTCGGGCAAGTCCGCGTCCCACATCTTTTCCAAGTTGTAGAACTCGCGCACTTCCGGGCGGAACAGGTGAACGATCACGTCGCCGGCGTCGATCAGCACCCAGTCGCAGCGCTCCGCGCCTTCCATCGGCGCGCGGCCGAACCCGCCGGACTTCACCGCCCGTGCGACATAGTCAGCCATGGCGCCCACTTGGCGCGTCGAGCGGCCCGAGGCCACCACCATGTAATCGGCGACCGAGCTTTTGCCGGCCAGGTCGATGGTCATCACGTCCACAGCCTGGTTGTCGTCCAGCACCTTCAGGATCAGGTCGAGCAGCACCTTGCTGGGCTTCGGCGCGGCGCCGCTGGGGGCCTTTGCCGCCGGAGCTTTCGGCAGCGCGGCCTTCGGAGCGGGAGCCTTCGCCTGCATCGGCTTCGGCAGCGGTGCGATCAGCGGGACTCGCGCGGCCGGGGCGGGGGCCAGCGTTAGCTTTGCCACCGGCGCGGCCTTCGGCCCAACCGGCTTCGCCGCCCGCGCCTTCGGCGCGGCGGCCTTGATCGGTTTCGCCTTCGGAGCAGCGGCCTTCACGGCCTTTTTCGGCGGCACTGTCTTGGGCTTCGCCTTCGCCGCGGCGGCCTTGCGGACGATGATCGCCTTGACGATGACCTTCTTGGCCTTCGCCTTGGGCGCGGCCTTCTTCGCGGCCGGCTTCGCCTTCACTGCAACTTTGGCTTTGGGCGCCGCCGCCTTCTTGAGCTTGGTCTTGGGCTGCGCGGCCTTCACCGCAACGCGCTTCACCGGCTTCTTCGGCGCAACCTTCGCCGCTTTCGCCTTGGCGCGCGCGGGCGCTGCCTTCGGTTTGGCGGCCTTCACCGGTTTCTTCGCCGGGGCTTTCTTCGGGGCCGGGCGCTTCACCGCCTTGGCGGCCTTCGCCGCCACAGCGGGGGCCTTCTTCTTAGGCTTCAACTTTGCCGCCTTGCCCGCTGCCGGCTTGCTCGCCGCCGTGCTGCGTTTGGTCGTGGACGGTTTGTTCGCGGATCGCGGTCGCTGAGGCTGGGTCAAAGGCGCTCCATAAGAATACCCATGCGGGCGGGTCCAAGTCGGCAAGCTCGCCGGCACGGTCGCGCTCCACGCGCGCCGACGCAAAACGTTGCGCGGCGGTCGCCTGAAGCGCAGGGAAAGAATAGGTAGGCCGGTCGAACACGGCAACCGGCACGGATTCAAAGATCATCGGCCAGTCCTTCCAGCGGTGCAGTTCCGCCAGATTGTCGGCCCCCATGACCCACACAAACCGGGTGCCGGGAAAGCGCTCCTTCAGCGCGCGCAGCGTATCCACCGTAAAGCGCGTGCCGAGTTCCGTCTCGATGTCGCTTACGCTTACCCGCGGCTCCGGAGCCGCCAGCGCGCGGGCTTGGGCCACGCGCACGGGCAGCGGCGCCATGCCGTCGCTTGGTTTCAGCGGATTCTGCGGCGAAACCAGCCACCACACCTCGTCGAGGTGCAACAGCTCCAGCGCCAGTTGGCTGATGTGCAGGTGGCCGGAATGCGCGGGGTTATACGACCCGCCCAGCAGCCCCACCCGTTTCGCCCGCGTCGGTGCGGTTTGGTTCAAGAGGTCACGGCCGCAGTTGGCCGGAACCGCGCACCACATACTTGTACGTGGTGAGCTGCTCCACCCCTACCGGCCCGCGCGCGTGCAGGCGTCCGGTGGAAATGCCGATCTCGGCGCCCATGCCGAACTCGCCGCCGTCGGCGAACTGGGTCGATGCGTTGTGCAGCACGATGGCGCTGTCCACCTCGGCCATGAATTGCTCGGCCGCCTGGGTGTCGCGCGTCACGATGCAGTCGGTGTGGTGCGAACCATGCGTGTTGATGTGGGCGATTGCCGCGTCCATGTCGTCCACCACCCGCACCGCCAAAATCGCGTCCAGGTATTCGGTGCGCCAATCCTGCTCGGTGGCCGGAACCACGCGCTTGTCCAAGGCTTGGGTCGCGGCGTCGCCGCGCAGTTCGCACCCGGCCTTGGCCAGCGCATCCAGAATGGCAGGCAGATGCGAGTGGCTGACAACGCGGTCCACCAGCAGCGTTTCGGTGGCGCCGCACACGCCGGTGCGGCGCATCTTGGCGTTCAGCGTGATCGCCTTGGCCATCTCGGCGTCCGCCGCGGAATGGATATACGTGTGGCAGATGCCTTCCAGGTGCGCGAACACCGGCACGCGCGCTTCGCGCTGCACCCGTTCCACCAGCGACCGGCCGCCGCGCGGCACGATCACGTCGATGAATTCGGTCATGGTCAGCATCTCGCCCACCGCCGCGCGGTCGCGCGTCGGCACCATCTGCATCGCGCCGTCCGGCAGCCCCGCCGCGCGCATGCCGAATTGCAGGCACTCGAACAGCGCGGTCGAAGAATGAAAGCTCTCCGATCCGCCGCGCAAAATCACCGGGTTGCCGGCCTTTAGGCACAGCGCGCCCGCGTCGGCCGTTACGTTGGGCCGCGATTCATAGATCACGCCGATCACGCCCAGCGGCACCCGCACGCGATTGATCTGCAGGCCGTTGGGGCGCTGCCACATCGCCATCACTTCGCCCACCGGATCGGTCAGTTCGGCAACCTCGCGCAAGCCCCGGGCCACGCCCGCCACGCGCTTTTCATCCAGCATCAGCCGGTCCACCAGCGCATTGGCCATCTGGCCGCTCCGCGCGTCATCCATGTCGCGCTGGTTGGCCGCCAGAATCGCCGGGGTTTGCGCCTCGATCCGGTCCGCCGCCGCCGTCAACGCCTTGTTCTTGGCATAGGTGCTGGCCTGCGCCATCTGCAGCGCCGCCGCACGCGCGGTCTTGCCGATCCCGTGCATCAGGGCGCGCACGTCTTGCGTCGTCGTTTGTGCGGTCACGCCCCTACGCCTTCGTTCAGCACTAAATCGTCGCGATGGACCATCTCGTCGCGGCCACGATAGCCGAGCAAACCTTCGATTTCACCGCTCTTGTGCCCGGCGATCGCGCGCGCTTCCGCCGCCGAATAGGCCGAAAGCCCGCGGCCGATCTCGCGTCCTGCACCGTCGCGCAGCACCACCGCGTCGCCGCGCTGGAACTCGCCCGCCACCGCCGCCACGCCCGCCGGCAGCAGGCTCTTGCCCTTGGCCAGTGCCCCCAGGGCGCCCGCGTCCAGGGTCAGCGACCCCTGCGGCGGGATTCCGCTGGCGATCCAGTTCTTGCGCGCCGTGCGCGGATTGGCCCCCGGCACGAACCACGTCCCGCGCGCACCCGCCTCCACGGCCGCCAGCGGCCCGCCGTCGGAATCCCTAGGCTTCCCCAGCGTCAGCAGTGTCTGGCACCCCGCCGCCATCGCATAGCGCGCCGCTAGCAGCTTCGTGACCATGCCGCCCGAGCCCATGTCGGTGCCCGAAACCCCGGCGTAGCCTTCGATTTCCGGCGTGATTTCGCGCACTTCCGGTAGCCATCGGGCGTCCGGGTTGCGCGAGGGGTCGGCGGTATACAGCCCGTCCACATCCGAAAGCAGCACCAGGCAATCGGCGCTCACCATCTGCGCCACCCGCGCCGCTAAGCGGTCGTTGTCGCCGTAGCGGATTTCCTCGGTGGCGACCGTGTCGTTTTCGTTGATGACCGGCACCGCGCCCAATTCCAGCAGCGTGCTGAGCGTGTTGCGCGCGTTCAGGTAGCGCCGCCGCGATTCCGTGTCGTCGCCGGTCAGCAGCACTTGGGCCGCGGAAATCTCGTGTTTGCCCAGCACTTCCTGGTACGCCGCGCTCAGGCGGATCTGTCCGGCCGCCGCTGCTGCTTGTTTTTGCTCCAGGGGCAGGGGGCCCTGGGGAAGTTTGAGGATCCTGCGTCCCAGGGCGATCGCGCCGGACGAGACCAGCACCACATCCTGTCCGCGCGTCCGGCACCGTGCCACGTCGTCCGCCAGCGCCTGCAACCACTGCGTGCGCAGCCGTCCGGCGCTTTCCACCAGCAGAGCCGAACCGACCTTGATTACCAGCCGTTTCGAGCTCTGCAGCCGGCTACTCACGGTTGCCAGCCCTCGGTCGTTTTGGCTGGCGCACCGTCTTGTTCACTTTCGCCGGAAGCCGGGACACCTGTCACTTCCCGTGCAAGCCGGAACGTCACCTCTTGGATGCCCAACCCGCTCTGCGACGAAAGGACAAACACCTCACCCTTCGTTGCCTTGGCGAGCTTTTTCGCGATCGCGGTGTACTCCTCCTTGGTCATCGCGTCGCACTTGCTCAAGCCGACGATCTCGTGCTTTTCGCCGAGGCCGTGGCCGTACGCCTTGAGCTCCTTGCGGATCGTGCGCCACGCCTTCACCGGATCGTCCTGCGTGACGTCGACCAGATGCAGCAGTACCCGGCAACGCTCCACGTGCGCCAAAAACTGATCGCCCAAGCCGATGCCTTCGTGGGCGCCTTCAATCAGGCCGGGCAAATCCGCCAGTACGAACTCCTGCTCACCCGCCGCCACCACGCCCAACTGCGGGATCAGCGTGGTGAACGGATAGTCGGCGATCTTCGGCCGTGCCGCGGAAACCGCAGCCAGGAACGTGGATTTGCCGGCATTGGGCAGGCCGACCAGACCAGCGTCGGCGATCAGGCGCAGCTTGATCTCGATGACGCGCTCTTCGCCGGGAAACCCAGGCGTGGTCTTGCGCGGCGCGCGGTTGGTCGAGGTCTTGTAGTGGTTGTTGCCCATGCCGCCGTCGCCGCCGTGAGCAAGCACCAACGTCTGCCCAACAGCGGTTAGTTCGGCGATCGGGACTTCGGTTTCGGCTTCCAGGAACTCGGTGCCGGGGGGAACCCGCAACACGATGTCTTCGCCATCGGCACCCGAGCGCAACTGACCCTCGCCGGGACGGCCGTTCTTGGCGCGGAAGTGCTGCTGGTAGCGGAAATCGATGAGCGTGTTGAGGTTGTCGACCGCGATCGCGATGACCGACCCGCCGCGCCCGCCGTTGCCGCCGTTCGGGCCGCCGAACTCAAGGTTGCGCTCGCGGCGGAAGCTCATCGAGCCTCTGCCGCCGTCGCCAGCGCGAACGTAAACCTTGGCGTGATCGAGGAACTTCATGGGCGCAACATGCGTCCGCTGGAGTTGGACTTCAACTCCGCGTCCGCAACCGCCTGTTCTAAAGGGTGCCCGCCGCGAACGGCGGACAGGGCGAAACTACTCGGTCTTGGCCAGTTCGACCGAGACGTACATCCGGCCCTTGCGGCCCTCGTGATACTTCACGCGGCCATCTTGTGCGGCGAACAACGTGTGGTCGCGGCCCATCCCGACGTTGGCGCCAGCGTGGTACTGGGTGCCGCGCTGACGGACGATGATGTTGCCAGTGATCACGGCCTGGTCGCCGAACTTCTTGACGCCAAGACGGCGGCCCTCAGAGTCGCGACCGTTACGAGTGCTGCCGCCTGCTTTTTTGTGGGCCATGGCCGGATCTCTGCTCTAGGACTTCTTGGCTTTGGTGGTCTTGGGCTTGGCTTTGGCCGCAGTCTTGGCTGCAACCTTGTCGGCGGCGGAAACGCCCAGCGCGCCAACGGCTTGCTTCTTCGGTGCAGCTTCGCCACCGGCGGCCGCGGCCTTGTTCGGCGGGGTACGCTTGGCAACGCCATCGCCTTTGGCGGTCGCCATGCCCGGTGCGGAAATCTCGCTGATGCGCAGCACGGTCACTTCCTGGCGGTGACCGGCGGTGCGGCGATACTTGTGACGCCGCTTGAACTTCAGAACAATGATCTTTTCGGCGTGAGCCTGATGGACCACGGTCGCGGCGACTTTCGCGCCGGAGATAACGGGCTTGCCCACGGCGGTCGTGGTGCCGTCACTGACCATGAGGACATCGGCGAGCTGGATGCTCGAACCGGAATCCCCCGGCAGCTTCTCCACGACGATCACGTCGTCCGGAGAAACCTTGTATTGCTTGCCGCCGGTGCGCACGACCGCGAACATGTTTACTGCCTACTGATGATTCGAGAAGCGGCCGGAGAATACCCGCGAGCCCCCGCCTGTCAACGTGAATCACACGCGGAGCGCGCAGACCGAGCCTTTCCACTGACCATTTCGCAGCGGCCCATCGCCACACGGCCACCCCTTGCAGATGGTAATGACTTGCAATATCACATGCCTGGTCAGTATTGAGAACCGTTCGCAATTATTCTTGCCAGTGGGACCACACCGTGGGTATTGCTCTGCACCGGGTTGCCTTCGCCGCTATGATCGCCGCCTTCGCTTTGACGTCGGCGCCCGCCCGCGCGGCCGATCCGGAGTTCACGATCGTGATCCAGAATCACAAGTTCGAACCCGAGATGGTGCGCATTCCTGCCAATACGCGCGTCACGTTGATCATCGACAATCGCGATGCCGCGCCGGAGGAATTCGATTCCCCCAAGCTGCGCCGTGAAAAGGTCATCGCCGGAAAATCCAAGGGCAACGTGTTCCTGAACCCGCTGCCCAAGGGCGAATACGAGTTCATTGGCGAGTACAATCCCGATACCGCCAAGGGCAAGATCGTCGCGGAATAGAACATGCTTGGTTCCGCGCTCATTGTTTTTCGCGAGTCGCTCGAGGCGGCTCTGATCGTCGCGATCGTGATGGGCGCAACCCGCGGCGTCACGGGTCGCGGCCGGTGGATCGCGGGCGGCATGGCGGCGGGGGTTGCCGGTGCGGCCGTCTTGGCGGCCTTCGCCGGAACGATTGCCGATGCGGTGGCGGGCCGTGGCCAAGAGATACTGAACGCGTGCGTCCTGTTCGCCGCCGTGACGATGCTGGCGTGGCACAACGTATGGATGGCCGGCCACGGCCGCGAACTCACGGCGCAGATGCGCAAGGCCGGGCACGACGTAAAGGTGGGCGCGCGGCCCCTATCCGCGCTCGCGCTGGTCACGATGTTCGCTGTGCTCCGCGAAGGGTCGGAGACCGTTCTGTTCCTCTACAGCCTAGGGGTCAGCGGATCGGGTTGGAGTGCGCTGATCGGCGGCGCGGCACTCGGGCTGGCGGGTGGAGCAATCCTCGGGTTTGCTCTCTACTCGGGCCTAGCCGCAATTCCAGTCGGCCGGTTCTTCCAAGTCGTGTCGTGGCTGGTGCTGTTGCTCGCCTCGGGTCTTGCGGCGAGCGGTGCCGACTATTTGACGCAGGCGGGGCTTTTGCCCGTGTTGGTGGATCAGGTGTGGGACACCTCCGCCGTGCTCAGCCAGTCCAGTTGGCTCGGCGCTCTGCTGCACATCCTGATCGGCTACAACGACCGGCCCACCGGCATCCAGCTGGCGTTCTATGTCGGTACGCTGGTGCTGATCTATGGCGCAATGCGGTTGTTTGGCGGCACACAGCAGTCCCGTCCCGTCAATCCCGCGCCGAGCAAGGCCTGACCACCGCATGTAGGCCTCGCCGCAGTCAACGCTACCCTTACGCGGGCCCCATCGCGCGGTACAGGCGTTCGTCGACCAGGAACGGCGCTATGCGCAGCACGCCGAGGGAATCATCGACGTACGCTGTCGTCCGCATTCCGTTCAGCACGCACGTCACGCCGGCAGTGTTTGCCAGCACGGCCAGCGCCTTTCGCGACAATGTCTCGGAACGCACCGTCTCCGGCAGGAACTTGTCGATGCGGGCTGCAATGGCCGAGAGGGTCTCTGCGATCGGGCCGCTCGGTGCGTCCGCCAAACGCACCAAGCGATCACGGTAGTGGGCGTTGAGCGGCCGGTTCACCAGGACACCGAATCCTTGGGCGCGCGCGAACTCGATGGCGGTTTGGGTGGCGCCGGAGTTGTTGCGCTCCAGCATCGGCCCGCGCTCGAACAGGTTGGCAGGCAATTGCACCACGGCGAAGTGGTGGGCCGGCGTGATCTCACGCGCGATCGCCCACATTCGGCCTAGTTGCGTTGCTTCCGGGTCAGTCAGTGGGTCGCCGAACGAGTTCGACGACACCCCGTACCAGGCGATGCGGCCATCGGCGACTTCGCGCTCCAAGTGGGTGAAGGCGCGCCGGATGCGTGAGTCGAATTCTTCGCGCAGATTGCCAATGGGCCTGGCATCGCCGCGCTTCACCGCGTCGGTGAAGAAGTATTCCGGGTTGTGCAGCAGGTAGACATCGATCTTGGGCAGCGCCAGGCGTTGCAGCGAGCGCCCCAACTGGTCGGCGATAAATTCAGGGTGAATGCAGTGCCAGCAGTGGTCCGCGTACTTCACCATCTCGGCGAAGGGCGTGCCCGCTTGTTCGCGGGAATGCGCCAGCGCCAGCGCCTGCCCTTGGACGTAGCCGACCTTGGACACGACTAAGATCTCGTCGCGGGGGTGGCGCGCCATCACCTGCCCTACGCAGCGTTCGCTGGCACCATCGGTGTAGTTGGTCGACGTATCGATGAGGTTGACGCCTTCGGCTAGCGCCTTAGTCAGCGCAGCGGAATGCGCGGGCGCTTGATCGTCGATGCGATAACAGCCGAAGCCCAGCGAGGAAACCGCAAGCCCGGTGCGCCCCAGCGCCCGGTACGATGCGGCCGGAATCCCGCTGGCGACCGCCCGGGCCGCAAACCGCGCCGTGCCGTCCGCTGTGGCGATCGAAGGCGATGCCCGCCCGGTCATCGTATTCCCGCCCTACCGGCCCCGCGTAGTGGTTGCATCCTGTGCGCCGGTGAGGCGTAGTTTGAGAGTGGGAGTCCAATAACAGTGGAGGTATCGGCAATGCGTAAGGGATTGATCGGGCTGGTGGGCGTCGCCGTAGTCGCAATGACTGGAAGTGCGTCGGCAGCCAACAATGACGGGACGTATTTGGGCTCCGCCGCGCCGGTCGCGGGCATGAGCGCAGCATCGTGCAAAACGATCGCCCGGTTTGAAGTAAAGGTGGCCAAAGGTGTGTTGACCGGCGCCTCCCCGTTCGGCGAAGGCGCGTTCACCGGCACAGTCAAACCAGACGGGTTTATCTCCGGCCAGGTCGCGGTCGGCAAAGCCAACCAGAAGGTCGAAGGCCGCATTAGCTACGGCCTGTTGTCGGCGGCGCTGTTCACCGGCACGGGCGCCAACGCTTGTGCATACGTGATCACGATGGACCGCAAATAGCGCTACTGCGGGGCGCTTCGGCGCCCCGCTCGCGTCCTATAGGCCGGCCTTCTGAAAGCCAAGCTTGATCGAGGTCGCTAGCTCGATCTGGAATTGATCCACGTTCATCGGGTCTGAGAAGAAGTTGCCCTTGAACAGTTGGGTTCCGTCCGTCGTGTCCACCAGTACCCCCGTCACGTGGGAAGTGGCTTCGTCTCCATCAATGGTGCCCATGAAGATGAACCGCACGCCCAGCGCCTTGGCGGCCTCGGCGGCGGTGTAGTCCTTGTCGAAGTACTTGCCGGTGTCGTTGTCGCTGGCGACCTTGAACGCGGGGTCCTGCGCCAAAACTGCCGCGACCGCGCTGTGTAGGCCGCCGACGATTGCTCCGGGTACGGTGTTCCCCGGCGCCGAGGCCATTGGCATGATGGCAATGGTGCGGATGTCCGCGGCGCCAGCGGCCGAGCTGACCAAAGAAGCACACAGCATCCCGACGATGGCGACGGCAGAGGCTAGAACGTTGCGCATGACGCGCTCCTTCCGATCTGAGTTGGGGGCCGATATCTACAATGGAGCGTATGGGTAAGTCCGGGCTGGCAGTCGCCCGCGGCGCGCCCCTCACGGTGTATTGAGCATCCGGCATTTGTCGGGGCGACCCTTGCCGCGCACCCGCGAAGTGCTATTTTCCCAATCTTCTCAAGCGTTTTGGCCGAGACCCGTGCTCGATCCGACCCGTCCAACGGGCGTGCCCAGCAATGGTGCGCCGCCGTTCCCGGCATCGCCGCTGGCGTTCACTTGGTGGATGTCGCGCCAGCTGCCGGGCCGCGCGCTGTTGATGCTCGCCATAACCGTGGTCGGCGCCGCCATGCAAGCGGCCACACCGTATGCTGTGCGCGGCTTGGTCAACGTGGTCACCAACCACGATGCGGCGGCGGTGCCGCTCTGGTTCGGCGTGCTAATCGTGGCTTGGCTGATCGGCCCGATGATCAACCGGCTCTATACGCTGGTGAACGCCTTCACCATGCCGCGCATGCGGGCGATCGTCGATCACGCGTTGTTCGGCCACACGCTGCGGCAGTCGACCCGGTTCTTCAACGACAACTTCGCGGGCGCGATCAACCAACGCATCCGGCGCGCCGGCCAGGCAGCGCCGGGACTGTTCGAAGTGGCGGTGTCGCCGCTTGCGCGCATCCTAACGAACATGCTGATGGCCGGTGCGTTACTGGCGGTGGTGGAACCGCGCTACGCCCTTGCGTTTCTCGCCTTCTCGGTGGTGTTCGTGATCGTCACGGTGCCGATGGCGCGGGTCGTGGTGCGCCGTGTGGTGCGCATGGCGCGCGCGCGCAGCCGCGTTACCGGCCGCATCGCCGACACCATCGCCGCAGCCGACGTCGTTCGTTCGTTCGCCGCGTGGGAGCGCGAGGAAGCGGGCCTGAGCCCGGTATCCGAAGAGGAATACCAATGCGCGCGCGATGTGCGCATTTCGCTGACCATCATGCGCGTCAGCCAGGTGACTTTGTCGCTCGGGTTCCTTTCGGTGATTGTGTGGATCGAACTCGCCGGCGCCATGGCGGGCACCACCACCGCCGGCAACTTGGCCCTGATCCTGGCGATCGGCGTGCAACTCGGTCTGGCCATCACGCAACTTGGCGACGAAGTGCTCAATGCTTTTGAGCAGGTTGGCGACCTCAAGGAATCGCTGGATGCGCTTGCGCGCCGCCACGAGACCCCCGACGTGCCAGCGGCCAAGCCGCTGCGGGTAGCGGACGGCGGCATCCGGTTCGAGAACGTTCGGTTCTCCTACCCCGACGGCCGGGCGGTGTTTGCCGGCCTGAACCTCACCGTAAAGCCGGGCGAGCGGGTGGGTCTGGTGGGCCGCTCCGGCGCCGGCAAGAGCACGCTGGTGCGCCTCATCACGCGCCGGCACTTGCCATCGGCGGGGCGCATCCTGATCGACGGCCAGGACATCGGCAGCGTCTCACTGGCGAGCCTCGCGCTCAACATCGGCGAGGTGCCGCAAACCACCGAGATGTTCCACCGCTCGATCCGCGAGAACCTGCGCTACGGCCGCCCCGACGCCGACGACGGTGCGATCTTCGCGGCGGCTGAGGCGGCGGGCTGCCACGACTTCATCCTCGCACGGCCGGGCGGGTATGAAGCGGTGGTGGGTGAAAAGGGCGTGAAACTCTCGGGCGGTGAGCGCCAGCGAGTAGCGGTGGCGCGTGCTTTCCTAAAGAACGCACCGATCCTGGTCCTGGATGAAGCAACCTCGTCGCTGGACAGCGAAACCGAAATCTCGCTGCAAAAGGCGCTGTTCAAGCTGATGAAGGGCCGCACCGCAATCGCCATCGCGCACCGCTTATCGACATTGCGGGCAATGGACCGCGTGGTGGTGCTGGAAGGTGGCGAGATTGTGGAAGAAGGCTCGCCCGCGGAGTTGCTTGCCGGCAGCGGACTGTTTGCCCGTGCCTGGGAACTGCAACACCGGCAGTCCGAAACTGAAGCGGCAGAGTAGCCGCGTCTAACGAGGCTTGGTTGCCTGCCGGTCCTGCCGCTCGGCAAGCTGGGCCAGGTCCAACGCTCCCTGCGCCAAGCGCTTCTTTTCCGCGGTTCCGGTGGCGGCTAAGCTTTCTGCGACTAACCGCGTGCTTTCCGTGCGCAGTTCCCGCGATTCGGCCATAGGTACTCCCCCACGCCAACGACCAATTCGGCCGGGCTATCCAACACACTAGCGCGCGGGCCGAATGTATGGAGGTGCGGGATTGTACAGCTGCCGAGCAGATCGCGGCGGAGCACCGGGAGCGCTACTTCTTGGCGCGTGCCGAGCGCTTGGGTTGCGGCACCGGTCGCAAGATCGCGGCGTAGCATTCGCAAGATGCGTGCTCTAGCGCGGCTGCATTCAGGATATCCACGCGGCCACGCCGGTACCGGATCACCCCCGCCTTCCGAAGCGCGGCGGCCGCCGCCGAAACACCTGCGCGGCGTGCGCCCAGCATCATCGCTAGAAACTCCTGGGTCATTGGAAAGCTGTCCGATCCCGCGCGATCGCGCGTCATCAGCAGCCACCGTGCGCAGCGCTGATCCACGGGGTGGCGCGCGTTGCAGGCGGCCGTCTGGGTTACTTGGCGCAGGAACAGCATGGTGCCGCGCAGTGCCGCTTGGCGCAGTGCCGGCGCCCGCTCCGATTCCGCGCGAAATGCGGTCGCGTTCATGACCAGTGCGGATCCGGGCTGCTGCACGATGCTGGACAGGAAGGCGGATTCTGCCCCGAGGAACGCCTCGACACCGGCAAAGCTTTCCTTGCCCACGACGCCGGTCTCCACAATCGCGCCGTCGCTCATTGTGGTTACGATCGAGATCATGCCGGAGGTCGGAAACCACACGGACTGCGTGGTGCCGCCCGCCACCTGCAATGTGGCGCCGAATTCCAGGGTCACGGGCCGCAATAGCCGCTCAACGCGCCGGCGCTCATGGGTGGGCACGGAATCCAACACGGCATTGCCGGTACCGTCGTTGAGGGATCGTGCCAAGCCAAGTACTCCAGGGTGGCCCTGACAGCAGGTCGCGGTCGGGGCAACAGCAAAAGCCCGGGAGCGGGTCAGCCGGTACTGCGACGACTATGCTTCGCGCGGAGCGGAACTTTGCATGCACGGGCCACCTTCGTATGTCCCGTACCGGACACCTTGGCCGTGACGTTTCCCAGACGGCAGTTCCAAATGGAACCAACGCCTACAATCTTTGATTGTACGTGGGGATGGGAGCAGGAAACAAAGCACTGCCGCGCCGCCCGACCGCCACTGGCATGCGAACCTTGCGGGCGCGACGAATCAAAGCCCCGGCAACGCTCCGGCGCCGAGTACTTAACTACGCCGCGAGAACGAGTCGGCCCGGTCGAGTTGTTCCGCCAGTTGCGCCAGGTCTAGGGCGTCCTGCGCCAGCCGCTTCTTGACGTCGGTGTTGCTCTCGGCCTTGCTGGCATCGACCAGCCGGGCGCTCGCCGCGCGTAGTTCATGAGAATTCGGCATCGGGTCCCTCCGCAATCGGACGACGCTATGTACGGTTCCGTTCGCAACCAAAAGTAGAAAGTCTTGCGAGGGTAGGCCTCGCAACGGTTCCGGTCGAGCGGGAAAGCGTACTGGGTGTGACGATGTGCGCTGGAGCCCATGGATGCTCGCTATGCAGGTCGAGCGACACTATCGGTGGTGATGCGATGTTGCTTCCGGCGTCCCTCGGGCACCGCGCGCAGTGCTCCCGTGTACGAGAGGGCCACTGTGCCGTTGAGCGAGTGGCCCTTGTCGGTGCATCACGCGAACGGCGCGAGGTTCGTTCGTCAGAAGTTGTGGCGCCGACTGTGTGGCGCGTTAGCTAATCGACAGCGATGATGTCCAGGCGCGCCGAACTCTCGAATTGGCCCTCGGTCAGTTTGGTCGGCAGGTTTGGGTCGCGGTAGGTCTGGCCGGGTTTCCGGTAGTAGTTCGATTCCAAAACGAGGCGCACCTTCTTCGCGGCGTCGACGTGCTGGCAGCGCTGCTTCACGAAGGTGTCGCCGATGGCAGTCTCCCCTTCGGCGGGGGGGAGCGGGGCGCAGTCGGTGGCGGGCGTGATATTCCAGCGCGCGGCCAACAGAGCTGCATACTGGTAGGCCGATTCGCGGCCACGCACGTCCAGGCGTCCATCGCCTTGGATTACGTAGTCGGCGCGCGGGTCGGTAATGACGCGTAGCGCCTTCAGTATTCCAGCGTCGTTGAAGCGTGCCGAGGTCATGATTGGATGGCCGGAGTCGCCCGTGCCGACGAACCGGTCGACCGCAGTCGGGTTGTCGACTGCCCGTGCGATGTACTCCAACTCGTCGTCGTACTCGAAATAGACCTCGTGCAGCCCGTCAGCGTCCTTGGGGCACTCGGCAAACGACTCGAAGCCATGGATCCGCTTCAAGATCGGGCCGCCGTTGCTGCCGCAGCCATAGCCCTTGTATTCCACCCACGCGGGCTGGGCGCTGACCGGTTGGTTGATCTTCAAGTCCCAGATCGACGAGCGCCGCAACTGTTGAGCCACGGCGGGTTGGGCGATGGCCACGCACAGCGCGACCGCGGCGGCCACGCGCAGGAACATGCTGGAACCATTGTACATCGTTGGACTCAAGCACCTTCCGGGCTCAGCCACAACCTAACCGACGACGGTCACCTCGGAGTCAATGTCCGCGAAGTCGCAGTTCGGTTCAACGCCGCCGCGCTCCAGGATCATGAACAGGTCGCCCTGAGCAGCGGCGATGAAGGAGTGGTGCCAGGTGCCGGGGCGGTAGTTGGTGCCCTGGCGGCCGTTGGTCACGAATGCGCGAATGCGGGAGGGGTCCACGCCGGGGCCGGGCTCGTGTACCACCACGAAGAAGCGGCCGCCGGCCATCGGCACGAACGCCTGGGTGCCGAGCGGGTGGCGCTCCATCTTGAGGATGCGCAGGGGCAAAGCGTTGCCGGCCTTGGTGAATAACACACTCACCTTGGGCTTGCCGCCGGCGCCGGGCACGATGCTGGCAATGTCCTGGGCGATGCCCGGAACGGCCGGGGCTTCGATCACGTCGCCGAACGGGGCGAAACCGGCCGCTGTCAGCGGCTCGGCGGTGAGGTGGATAGGGTGTTTGCTCATGGCGGGGTTATTACCCTGCCGCGCAGCCGGCCTGAACGAAAATCGCGCAGCACCTCGCGCGCCGCGTTGTGGCCGGGTGCGCCGGTCACCCCCCCGCCCGGGTGAGTGCCCGATCCGCACATGTACAGGCCGGGCAGGGGTCCACGGTAATCGCCGTGCCCCAGCATTGGCCGCGCCGAGAACAACTGGCCGAGGTCGAGGGCGCCGTGGAAGATGTCGCCCCCGATGAGGCCGAAAGTTCGTTCCAGGTCGAGCGGGCTCAGGACTTGGCGGCCGAGAACGCTAGCGCGGAAGTTGGGCGCGAACCGGGTGACGGTGTCGATCATCAGGTCCGCCACGGCGTCCTTGTGGTCGTCCCACGACGCGCCGTTGGGCAACTCCGGCGCCACATGCTGGCAGAACAGGCTGGCGACGTGCCGACCCGGTGGCGCCAGGCTGTCGTCCACCGTCGACGGGATCAGAACTTCGACGATCGGCGCCTTGGACCAACCAAAGGTGCGTGCGTCGAAGTACGCCCGTTCCATGTAGGCGAGGCTCGGCGCCAGGATGATACCGGCGGTGTGGTGCTCGGCGCGCGCGGTGCCGGGCAAAGCCGTGAAGTCCGGCAATTCGCTGAGGGCGACGTTCATGCGGAACGTGCCGGAGCCGCAGCGCCAGTTGGTCATTCGTGCGCGGAACGCGGGCGGCAGCACGGCGGCGTCGATCAGCTTCAGGTACAGCAGCTTCGGGTTCAGGTTGGAGATCACAGCCGCGCCGCGGAACACGGTACCTGCCTCGGTGACCACGCCCACCGCGCGGCCGCGCTCCACGATCACTTCGCGGACGCTAGAGTTCGTGTGCAGCTCCGCTCCGGCGGCGGCGGCGGCCTTAGCCATTGCCTGGGTGATCGCGCCCATGCCGCCGATGGCGTGGCCCCACAGCCCGCGCTTGCCGTTTACCTCGCCGAAGCAGTGGTGCAGCAGCACGTAGGCCGAACCCGGCGTGTAGGGGCTGGCGTAGTTGCCGACGATGCCGTCAAAGCCGTACGCCGCTTTGATCGGCGCGCTCTCAAACCAGCCGTCTAGGTAGTCGCCGGCGGAACGCGAGAACAAGTCCAGCATCGACCGCTGGCCTTCCAGGCCGAGTTTGCGCAAACGATTGCCGAGACGTCCGGCGGCCCAGAGTTCGCGCACGGCCACGATCACGCTGCTGGCCGCGACATTCGGTGGGGTGCGCAGGACTTCATCGCGCAAGACGCTGGCGACTGCTTCGAGTTCAGCCCCGTAGGCATCCAGGCGCTCGGCGTCGCGCACGGAGAACTTCGCCACTTGGGCCTTCGTTTGGCCGCCGCCGACCTTGAGGTAGCGGCCGTCGTCGAGCGGCAGGAAGTTTGAAACCTTGCGCTCAACCACCCGCAGGCCGTGGCGGACGAGCTCCAAATCGCGGATCACTTTGGGGTTCAGTAGCGACACGGTGTAGGCCGCGACTGAATTGCGGAAGCCCGGGTGGAACTCTTCGGTTACCGCCGCGCCACCCAGGACGGGGCGGCGTTCCAGCACAACCACCTTGAGTCCGGCGCGGGCCAGATACGCGGCCGTCACCAGGCCGTTGTGGCCGCCGCCGATGATCACCGCGTCATGCATCGGGTTGCCGCCTGCCATCAAACCGACACGTACTGAAACACGCCGCCGTCACGCCGACAAACCCAAGTGGCCGCGGCGCCCATGGCGGCCCGGTCGCGGACAGATCAGGACGCTCGCTACCTGCCCAAAAGGGTGGCCGGGGCCACTCTGCTACGACGTTTCCGCGGGCCAGCGGTTGTGCGGCCACAGCCACTGTTCGGGCCGCTCGCGGATCCACCCTTCGATCATCTGGTTCACGCGCAACATTGTCGCAGCCACATCCGCGGTGCGGTCGCCGGAATTCGCAGGAGCAAGCGGTGGGTAGTACGTGATGCGGAACCGCGCTGGTCCCAGCCGCTCGCAGCGCACTGGCAGAATTGGGATGCCGTCGCGCACCGCAAACTGGGCCAGGGCGGGGGCAGTCATTGCCGGGCGGCCGAAGAACGGCACGGCGATACCGGCGTTGAACTTCTGGTCGACCAGCATCATGAAGTGCTGGCCCGCCTTGAGCCCGGAAATGAGCGTGCGCGCGGCGCCGGCGCCCTTGTCGACATAGGCGGGCGTCACGTCGGTGCGGGCGCGGTGCATGATCTGATTCAGGCGCGGGTTGTTGACGCGCCGGTAGATGACCGGAGCCTCCAGCCCACCCTGGTTGATCGATTTGCCGAGCAGGTCCCACCATCCGGTGTGGCCGGAAAACACGATGCCGCCAACGCCGTCGTCGCGCATGGCGCGCAGGTACTCGATACCCACCACTTCGACTCGTGTGCCCGCTAGACAGTCGAATTCGTCCATGTGGGCGAGTTCCCCGAGCATGCGCCCGAGGTGCTCCCACATGGCGACCGCGATTGCCGCGCGTTCCGATTCGGCCCGCTCCGGAAATGCGATCCGCAGGTTGCGCAGCGCACGCTGGTGGAAACTGAGCCACGGCCCAACCGTCCGCACGATCGCACCCGCCACGTTGGATGCGCTTTCCACGCCCATCTTCCGGAAACAGGCGAGTACCATCCACACCGCCGCGGCCTCGATTGCGTCGAGCACCACGCGGCGGCGCCGCTTCCCGCCCGTGGTCGGCTCGGGTGCGGGGGTCGAAACGGCGTTCGTCATTTGCGCAGCGCAGGTGCGAGCACGGCCATCAGCGCCGCTGGATCGTCGAACTCTAGGTCGACGTGCAAGACCGACACATGGCCGCGCAACGCTGGCGGCAGGCGTACCCAGTCTTTGGCCGTGGTTACCAAGATGGCCTTGTTCGCCGTGGCCTCGCGTTCAAGTTCGGCGAGCTCCGCTTTGGTGTACCGGTGGTGATCCGCGAACACATGGGCCGCGCAAATCGTGGCGGGCACCCCGGCCAAGCTCTCGAAGAATTTTTGCGGGCGTCCGATTCCCGCGAACGCAACTACAGCGGCTCCTTGCAAGGCAGAGCGCGAGGCCTTGGTCGGCGCGAGTTGCGCGGTCAGCGTCGGCACTTTGCCGACCGATGGCTTTGCTCCTGCGCCACCGGTGCGAACCATCACCACAGCTGCAGCGCGAGCCAAGCCGGAGGCGGGAGACTCGCGCAAAGGACCGGCCGGTAACACGCGCCCGTTGCCGTACCCGAACGAAGCATCGACGACCACCAGCGATATGTCCTTGGCGAGGCCGGGATTTTGGAAACCGTCATCCAGCACAAGGACCGTCGCGCCCGCGGCAATTGCCGCGCGGGCGCCTTGGACGCGGTCCCGCGCCACCCAGGTGGGCGCGGCTGCGGCGAGCAACAGCGCCTCGTCGCCAACTTGGTCGGCGGAATGGCTGCTTGTGTCCACCAGCAGCGGGCCGGACACGGTGCCGCCGTATCCGCGCGTAATCACGTGCGGGACCAGCCCTCGCTCCGCCAGCATCCGCACCAAAGAAATCGCAACGGGCGTCTTGCCAGCGCCGCCTGCCACCAAGTTGCCGATGCAGATCACCGGCACGCCTACGGCGACCGGGCGGGTCAGGTGGCGCCGGAGCCTGCCGGCAATGCTGTATGCCCATGCGAGGGGCGCGAGCGCCGTCGCAGCGGGCGAGAATCGGCCAGCCGGCGGGTTCCAGAATGCGGGGGCGCGCATCACGATCAGCCGTCGGCGGCAGCGAGGGTCGGGAGCGGGGCCGGGGCGACGGGTGCATGCCCGGTGGCACGATCGGCAGCGGCGGAGACAGCGATCAGGGACGCTTCGATCTCCGCCCGGGCGCGCTCAGTGACTGCGGGATCGGCGTTCTTCGGAACCAGAATCGGCTCTCCCCACACGAACACGCCGCGCGAGAACGGCAACGGGACCACCATCCGATCCCAGGTGCCCAATGTCACTCGCCGGGTGATCCCGAAGGCAACCGGGAGTACCGGCGCACCGGATAGTCGTGCGGCCAGCACGATTCCCTCGTTGGCACGCATGCGTGGTCCGCGCGGTCCGTCGGGACACAGGCAAATGGTGATCCCCCGCTTGATCTCCCGCAGCAGTTCACGCAACGCGGAGACGGCGCCGGCCGAGTTCGTGGACCCGCGCACCACGCCGAAGCCGAAGCGCTGCACGGTCCGTGTGATCAAGTCGCCGTCGCGGTGGCGCGAGATCATGACGCGCACGGGCACCTTACGCCGCCACGCGAACGGAAGCATCAGCAGACGGCCGTGCCAGTACCCGGCAATAAACGGCTGGCCGGCATCCCAGAACTGTTCCGGCGCGTTCACGTATTCCCAGCGGCTGGTGACGAACACGAACCGGAGGTAGGCCGCGGCCATGCCTGCGGCCGCGCCGCGGACACTGTCGCGGTCCAGGATCCGCTTGACGAACTTGGCGGTCATCCCCGCGCCGTCGCCACTCCAACCCGAGGCGCAGCCGGCGGCGGCGCTTCCTCGGCGCCTTGCGCCGCATAGAGGCCTGCATACACGCCGTTGCGGGCCAGCAGTTCGCCATGGGTACCGGACTCGATTACCCGGCCGGCGCTAAGAACGTGAATCACGTTGGCGTCCACTACCGTGGACAACCGGTGCGCCACAATCAGCGTGGTGCGATTGCGCGCGAGGCGCGCCAAGGCCAGCTGAACCTGGCGCTCGGACTCGGTGTCGAGGGCCGACGTAGCTTCGTCGAGCAGCAGAATCGGTGCGTCCTTCAGCATCGCGCGGGCGATTGCGATGCGCTGTCGTTGTCCGCCCGAGAGCAATACGCCGCCCTCACCGACGATCGTGTCGTAGCCCTGCGGCATTTGCGTGATGAATTCGTGCGCCGCTGCGGCCTTCGCAGCGGCGACAATCTCGTCTTCCGAAGCGAGGGCGCGCCCGTAGGCGATGTTGGCGCGGACCGTGTCGTTGAACAGGCTCGATTCTTGGCTTACCAGCGCGATCGACCCGCGCAGCGACGCCAGCGTCACATCGCGCACGTCGCGGCCGTCGATGGTGACGCGGCCGGCAGTGGCTTCGTAGAATCGGGGGATCAAGTTGACCACCGTGGACTTGCCGGACCCGCTGGCGCCGACGAGCGCCACCGTACTGCCTGCGGCGAGGGTAATGCTGACCCCGTCCAATGCCTTGCGGCCGTCCCCATAGGCGAACTCGACGTTCTCCAGGCGGACTTCGGAGCGGCGCAGATCGAGCGGCCGCGCAGCAGGCGCATCGACGATGGTCGGTTCGAGGTCCAGCAGTGTGAAGATGCGTTGTGCTGCGGCTAGGCCTTCCTGAAGCACCGAATTCAGATTGGCGAGGCTCTTCACAGGTTGGTAGGCGAGCAACACCGCTGTGATAAACGAGAAGAATGTGCCCGGCGTGGTCGTGCCGCTGATGACTTCCCGTCCGCCGTACCAGACGATCAGCGCGACAGCGCCGCCGCCCAACAGTTCCATCAACGGGGCGGCCGTCGCACCCAGGCGCGACATGTCGTTCCACGACTTTAGGCGTCGCTCGATGGCCACTTTGGCCCGCTCGGTCTCATAGGCCTCGCGGCCATACGCCTTGACGTGGCGCGCGCCCAGAATGGCTTCACTGAGCACCGCTGAGAATCCGCCGGTGCGTTCCTGCATGGTGCGTGACGCGCGGCGCATGCGCTTGCCAAGTCCGCGAATCAGGACGGCGGCGAACGGAAACACGGCGAACGCTACCAGGGCCATGTGCCAGTTCTGGTAGAACATCACGCCCATCAAGAAGAGCAACTGCAGAATATCTTTCGCCATGCCGGTGATGGCGCGGGCGACAGCGTAGCGGAGCAGGTTGGCGTCTTCCAAGAAATTGGAGATCAAACGCCCCGAGGTCTTCGAATGGAAGAACGCGAGATCGGCGCGCATCAAGTGCGCGAACATGCCGATTTGGATATCAGAGACGATCCGCTGCCCGGTTGCGTTCATCAGGTAGGCTTGGCCGAAGTTGGCAATTGAATTGATGACGGCGACGCCGAACAGGGCGAACGGGATGAGGACCAGACTCAGCGCATCCTTGTTGAGGAACACTTGGTCCAACATCGGCTTCATCATGTAGGCGTTTGCGCCCGTGCATGCGGCCACCACCACCATGCACACGCCGGCTACCGCCAGCGTCCCGCGGTGCCGCCGCACGTGTTCGCGCAGCAGGCGGTGGACAAGGGGCCACGTGCCCGCGTCGGCGCTGCCTAGGCCCTCGGATTCGGTTGGATTGTGTGCGTTCATGCGGTGGCAGCCACGCTAGCACGGCCCAGGGTCGCGGTCAGGGTGGGGGCCTCACACGACCGGGGCGCGCCGCAGCGAGCCAAGCAATACGCCGTGAAGTTTGGGGCCGGCCACGATCACGCCGGAATGGCGTGGGATTTCGAGGTTGTAGCGTATCAATGCGCCGGACAGGTCGGTGACAATGCCGCCGGCCTCGCTCACGATCACTTCTGCCGCGGCGGTGTCCCAGTCCGATTCGCCTGACATTGCGACGGTTGCGTCGACCGATCCCACAGCAACCAGCGCCATGCGATAGGCGATCGAGTTCATCTTCCGGAACTCGGTCGTCGCCAAGGGGCCCGTCGCTGACTCAACCAAGTGGCGGCTGCCGAGAATGACGGCATCGGCCAATCCGGACCGGTCGCTCACATGGGCACGAACCCCGTTGCGTTCGCACCCGCCGCCGGCGACCGCAGCAAACGTCTCGCCGGTCATCGGATTGGCGACCACTCCGGCTATTGGGCGTCCGTCCTCCACCAACCCGGCACACACGGTGAATTCCGGGACATGGCGGACGAAGGCGCGGGTGCCGTCAATCGGGTCGACCATCCACACGCGCGCACAGGAAAGGCGGCGCGGGTCGTCGGCCGTCTCCTCGGAGAGCCAGCCGTACTCGGGGCGGGCACCGGTCAGACGGTCCTTGAGCAGGGCATCGACCGCCAAATCGGCCTCGGTCACCGGGTTGTTGGGCGACTTCTCCCACACCTTGGCGCCGTTCTCGAAATACGACCGCGCGATTTCGACCGCCTCGGCGACCGCGTTCTTAAGCGTGCGGAGATCGGCCGCGAGTGTGTGGTCGGTCACTTCCCGGCGACAGTCATTCCGTCGATGCGGATCGTCGGCGCATCCGCTCCGCGGCGGAACTCGAGGTCATTGGCCGGAACCAATGCAAGGAACATGTCGCGCAAGTTGCCTGCGATGGTGAATTCCGAGATCGAATAGGCGAGTTCGCCGTTTTCGATCCGGAACCCGGCGGCACCGCGGCTGTAGTCACCGGTAACCGGGTTGATGCCGAATCCGATCAAGTCGGTCACGTAAATACCGGACCGGATATCCGCCATCAGTTCGGCGGGCGTGACCTTGCCGGCCTCCATGTACAGGTTGGACGGGGAAGGCCCCGGAGGACCATTGATGCCGCGCGACGCGTGACCGGTGGAGCGCAGCTCCAGTTGGCGCGCCGACGCGGTGCTCATAAGCCACGTCTTGAGTACGCCTTTGTCGACCAAATTCATGCGCTGCGTCCGCACTCCCTCGCCGTCGAATGGGCGGGAGCCCAGCCCGCGCTTGCGATGCGGGTCATCAACAATGGTGATGCCTTCGGCGAACACGGCCTTGCCCATGTCCTTGCGCAAGAAGCTGGTTCCGCGCGCGATGGCAGGCCCGGAAATCGCGCCGGTCAGGTGGCCCAGCATCGAGTTAGCGACCCGGGGATCGAAGACGATCGGCACTCGCTCGGACTCGATCTTGCGCGGGTTCACCCGGCGGGCCGCGCGTTGACCGGCCTCGGTGCCGACGTCCTCGGGTGAACGAAGATCGGACTGGAAGCGGGCGCGGCTGAACGCGTGGTCGGTCTCCATGGTGTTGTCTTTGCCGGCGACCACCGAGACGCTCAGGCCGAACCCGGAACTGGCGTACGAACCCGAAAACCCGTCCGATGTGTAAAGGTAGTTCACGCCACGCCGCCAGCCCGCCTCAGCCCCATCGGAATTGGTCACACCCGCGATCGCGCGGGCAGCGTCTTCGGTGGCGGCGGCGCGGGCATACAGTTCCTCGGCGTCGGGCTCGGCGGTATCGACGACCTCGAGGTCTAGGTACTTGGTCGCCAACATGTCGCGGTCCGCTAAGCCGCAATACGGGTCATCCGGGGCCGTGCGGGCCATGGCCATCGCGCGCTCGACCAGCGCGGCAAGGGTCTCGCTGCTGGCGTCGCTGGACGACACCATCGCTTGCTGTTTGCCGATGAATACGCGCAATCCGACATCGCGGCCTTCCGCGCGGGTCAGGTCTTCTCGCTTGCCGAGCCGGTAGCTCACGGACAGCGAGGCCTGTTCCATCAGAAGCGCCTCGGCCGAAGTCGCCCCTGCTGCTTTGGCCCGGGCCACCAGGTCCTCCAGCACATCTGGCGGCGGCACGAGGATGTTGCGCGTTCGGGCTGCGGGAGTACCCGACTTCTTGGGCATCTTCCCAGGAAGTTTCGCCGCCGGTTTCGGTGCCGCGCGGACTCCCGGGACGGCGGCCGGCTTTGCGCGAGCTTTGGGCTTGGCGGCGATTTTTGCCGTCACGGGGACCTTCGCCTTCGGCGCGGGGTCAGACTTGGTTCGTGGCTTCGGCGCCGGGCTACGCACCTTCGCCGCGATTTTCGCAGGCATTGGCTTCTTTGCTGCGGCCTTCTTTGCGGGCGCCACGCCCTTCTTTTTGGGCGCCGATGCCTTGGCGGCGCTCTTGGCGCGCGCGGATGGCTTGGAGGGGGCCGACTTGCGCGGGGCTTTCTTGGTGGCCATGGATCTCGGGCTCTCGGAGGGTACCACCCCACTATATGGGGCGGCATCGACTGCACGCCAGCCGCAGGCGTGCGCGCGTGGACGGGCGGGTTAGCAACCGATACCGTGCAGCCGGCTTAGCAATGGCGGGGTGTTCGGGTGGCGTTGGAACGGTTTCGTTACGAAGGGTTCATCTTTCTAACCGGTGCGGTTGCCCTCGCGCTGGAGGTCTTGTCATCCCGGATCATGACGCCGTATTTCGGCGTCTCGCTGTTCATTTGGTCGGGGATTCTGTCGATCACCCTCGCGTTTCTAGCGCTCGGGTACTACGTGGGCGGCCGTGTTGCGGCGGGCAAGAGCCAGCAGCAGCTGCTAACTCTGTACTTGGCCGGTCCGGCAGCCGCCTCCGTGGCGATCGGCGTTGCGGCGCTGGTGTATCCGCCGGTCTTTCCGTTGCTGCTCCAGGTCAATCTGGTGTTGGGCAGCTTCATCGGTGGGGCAATTTTGCTCGCGTTGCCGTTGGTGGCGCTGTCGGCGATGAACCCCCTTCTGGTGGCGTTGCGCCGCGAAACCGGCGACGGCGCCGACGCCGGAGCGGGGCGCGTGTTCTTTGTGTCGACCGTCGGTTCAGTGGCAGGCGTGCTGATCACGGCGTTCGTGTTTATCCCGGCAATGAGCAATTTCCGGGCGTTGCTGGTGCTGGGTGCAGTCATGGGCGGGGCTTCGTTCCTGCTTGCAACCGTGGCGCCGCAATTGGCTCCGCGCGCCAAGCAACGCGTGCTGGCCGTGTCGGCGCTCGGCGTGGTGCTGTGCATCGGGCTGGCGGCCGGACGCGAGGCCTACCTGACGCTCATTACCCGCCTGTTCGCCGCCGAAATTGAGAGCGATGTCGCGTTTACGCTCGCCGCCCAATATTCGTCGCTGTATGGGACGGTAAAAGTGGTCGATGCCATCGACCCCAAGTCGGGTGCGCAGCTTACCCGCCTCTACCTGCAGGACGGTCTAGTTCAGAACTTCATCGCGCCGGATGGCACCTCGCTTTCCTTGCATACGCACGCGCTCGAAGAACTGGCGTTGGGATTCGCTCCGGAGGCAAAGGACGCTCTGGTTCTGGGCCTCGCTGCCGGTGCCGTGCCGGTGCGGTTTCGCAACGAGGGAATTCACGTCACGGTCGTCGACATCAACCCGGCCTCGCCCGCTATTGCGGCGCGCCATTTCGGTTTTGATCCGAAAGGCATGACCATCCGAATCGAGGATGCGCGGACGTATGTCCGGAAGTGCCGCAACCAATTTGATGTGGTGATCGTCGACCTGTTCCACGGCGACGGAACCCCCGACTACCTCATGACGCGCGAGTTCTTTGCCGATGCGGCGGCCTGTTTGCGGCCCACCGGCATGCTGGTGATGAACAGCTTCTTCGCCGTGGCCGACGCCCCCAACCAGCGGGTCTTGGCGACGCTCGCCGCGACCTTCGACACGGTGATCGAGTTCCGCGCCGGCGATGGCGGCGCGTTTCTGGTGACGACCAATGGCCCATTGCCGGCCCAGGTCACTTTCCACCCCGAGCATATTCCGGTCAGCGTCCGCTCCGATTTCGATGACACGGTGCGTGCTGGCCGCACCATTACTGCTGCAGATATCGGCGCCGCACGCCCGATCACCGACGATGAGAACGTGTTCTCCTCGCTGTTTGCCCGCGCCGAAATGGAGTTGCGCAAGGCCTGGGCGCAAGGGTTGCCGCCGCGGTTGCTGGTGAACTAGCGGGGCGAAAGACGGCCTGCGGCGCTTGCTACCGACCGGTGTGGAGCCGCTCCTTTTCACCACAAAGCCCGCGTCCTATGATGCGCGCGCAGTGCCGGGCGAGGGGCCCGCACGGGGAGTTTCGGTGAATTCTGTGAACAAGATCTGTGGCTTGGGCGCGCTGGTGGGCGCGGTGTTCCTGTGTGCGTCGGCCCAGGCTGCAGTCCAGTACCTGGAATTGCAGGACCTGAACTCCCGGCTGGCCCCGACGCAGGGGCTCGGCAATGGCCGCTACCTCATGGACACCAAACCGCTCAAGGAGCGTTTGCCTGCCGCCGACCTTCAGTTCTTGTTCCCGGGCGCCGAGGAAGCAATTCCGACCCCGGGCCGCCCTCCGGCGCTGGAAATTAAGATTGGCGGCAAAACGGTTGGGTATGTGTTTTCGACCCACGAGGTTGTTAACGCCACCGGGTATCGCGGCGAACCGTTCGACTTGGTCGGCGCGGTCGATCTCGAAGGGAATATCAAGGGCGTCTCGCTCTTGGAGCACCACGAGGCGATCATCGACCGCGGTGTTTCCTCTAAGTTGTTTGCGCAGTTCTTCGCCGGGTTTGCCGCGGCCAGCATCTCCGACTTCCACAAGGTCAACCCGGATCTGATCTCAGGCGCCAGCGTCAGCGGCCGCATGATGGCGTTGGGCGTCCAGAACTCTGCCCGCGCCATCTTCAACGCCTACGTGAAAGGCGAAGCCTTCCGGGTGATCACCGAACCGGAAGTCAACCGCACCAATTTTGTTCCGTACACCAACGACGAACTGATGGCGTCGAAGTCCGTTGTGTACGTGGACGTTTCGAACAAAGACATCATTGCGGCCTTTGAAAAGGCCGGCGGCCCAGGTGCGCGCCCCACCTACAAGCCGGCCAACCAGAAGCCCGAAGGCAGGTTCCTGAACCTCTATACGGCCCTGATCACGCCGCCGTCGATCGGCGCCAATGCGATGGGCGATGCGCCGTACCGTGCCGCGATGGATAAGCAGCCGCCGGGCGGTTGGACGATTTGGCTTGGTACTGACGGGCCGTTCTCGTTCGCTTCGAACTCTCACTTCTCGAAAGAAGCGAACTACACGTTTGACCGTTTCCGCATTGTGCAGGGCGACCTCACGCTGCACATGACCAAAGACAACTATTCGATGCTGCGCGCGATCGGCAGCAAGATGTTGTTTCACGAAGACACGATGGCGTTCTACCTGCCCGCGAATACTGGCCTCAATCCGCTGAAGCCGTACCAAATCGTGTTGCAGATTCCGGGCACGACCGCCGCTGGCGCGGCGATGACTCTCGACTTTCCGGTGACCTATGACCTGCCGAACGTCCACAAGCTGTTGCCGCCGCCGCCGCCGCCGCCGGTGTGGCTGGCCGCGTGGGAACGCCACAACGTTCAAATCGCAGTACTGCTGACCGCCCTCGCATTCGTCACCATCCTGTTCATCTTCCAGGACGCGTTGGCGCGCCGCCGCACGCTCTACAACGTGGTGCGCGTAGGCTCGCTGGCGTTCACAACGATTTGGATCGGCTGGTACGCGGGCGCGCAACTCTCGATCGTCAACGTGATGTCGTATCTGGAAGCGCCGTTTACGCACACGGGGCTAGCGACATTCATGCTCGACCCGCTGATCTTCATCTTGGCCATCTACGTGGCGATCACGCTGTTCGTGCTCGGCCGCGGCGTGTTCTGCGGCTGGCTGTGCCCGTTCGGTGCGTTGCAGGAGTTGCTCAACAAAGCCGCGATCCTGATGCGCATTCCGCAGCTCAAGCTGCCGCGCACCCTCCAGGAACGTCTGTGGGCGGTGAAGTACCTGGCGGCGATCTTGCTGCTCGGGCTGGCGTTCTACGGTTCGTCGTACACCGACACGGTCGGCGAGATCGAGCCGTTCAAGACCGTAATCAGCGTTAAGTTCGCGCGTGAATGGCCGTTTGTGCTGTACGGCGTCGTGCTTCTCGCGCTGGGTCTGTTCGTCGAGCGGTTCTACTGCCGGTTCCTCTGCCCGCTGGGCGGCACTCTGGCGGTGTTCGGCCGCATGCACATGTTCCAGTGGCTGAAGCGTAAGCCGCAGTGCGGTACCAGCTGCCGCATCTGCGAAACCGACTGCCCGGTCGGGGCGATCGAGCCCACCGGTGCGATCAACATGAACGAGTGCCTGCAGTGCCTCGACTGCCAGGTCGACTACTTCGACGAGCAGAAGTGCCCGCCGCTCATTCAGCGCCGCAAGCGCCGCGAAGCTCGTGGCGGTGATGTTGGTGCCGAAGCCTTGGGTGGGTTCTCGCCGCAGCCGGCCGAGTAGCGGCCCGGGATGGTTTCCGCCATGCGCTTGCCGGGCTTGTGGCAATTTCTCCGCGGGGCGGTGCTGTTGGCCGTGATCGCGGTGATTGCCGTATACGGCAGACCGTTTCTGCCCGGCGGGGCATCGCGCCAAACCGTCAGCGGGGTGGCGACGGTGCCGGTGACCGGCCCGGTTCCATCGAGCTCGGTCATCATCGTTGATCAGCGTTGGATCTACCTCTACGGCCTGGTGGCGCCGCGCGAAGAGCCGGATTGCACGGTCGGCGGCGTCACGCTGCAATGCACGCTGATCTCGGTTGGCAAGGTCGCCGAGTTCGTCGCCGGTCATGAGGTGCGTTGCCGCGTGCGCCACTACACCGGCGATGATCGCCATTGGGGCCAGTGCTGGGCCGACGGAGTCGGCACCTTTGGCAACGCCGCCGACAGTCTGAACGCCAGGCTGGTTCGCGCCGGTTGGGCGTTCGCCGCGCCGCGCACGCGGGACTTCGCCGCCGACGAGGCCGCGGCAAAAGCCGCAAAGGCCGGCATGTGGGTGGGCGAAGCATTCAGCCATCCCGACTTCCTCAAGGGACCGCTCAGAGGTTCTTCGGAAAACGCCGACGGCGGCATGGCCGAGGTTCGTGAAGTCCGCATCAAGCTGTTTGGAGTGGATGCGCCGGCGCTGACCCAGGAGTGCACGATCGGCGGCAAGCCGTATCCGTGCGGGTTCATGTCGCACCAGTACCTGAACAGCCTGACCGACGGGCACACGGTGAACTGCAAGGTCAGCCAATTGCCTGGTGACGACAGAACCTTCGGCATCTGCACGGAAGAGAACCCGCTGAGCCGCCAGCTTTCGCCCAACACCTTCAACGAGCAGATCGTGCGCGCTGGCTGGGCGCTGGCCGACCGTGCGCGCAGTATGGATTACGTGGAAGCCGAAGACGATGCGCGCACCCACAAGCGCGGCCTATGGCAAGGCGAGTTCATCCCGCCGGCGGATTGGCGCAATGGCAAGCGCTAGCGGTGTTGCCCAAATGGTGCGCCGCGCGCTGCTGATCGTGGCGGCGGGTGCGGCACTGCACGTGCTGGGAGCCGCGTCGGCATCCGCCCAGACGTTCGGCAGCGTCTACGGCGACGTACGAGTACGGGGGGCCGGCGTCGTCTCGGGGGGCGGGCTGTGGTTCCAGTTGCTCGGCGTCACCTCGCCGGAGCGGGAAGAGACCTGCCCGATGGGCGCCGTCGAATACCAGTGCGGCGTGATCGCGCAAAGCAAGCTGGCGGAGCTTGCCGGCGGCAAGTTCCATCGCTGCGATCTGCAGAAGTTTGCCCCCGATCCGCGGCTATGGGGGGTCTGCACCCAGGTCGATCAGGGCAGCCGGGTCCCTGCCGCGGGCGCCGTCAGTTTGAATCAGCAGTGGGTGCGCTCCGGTTGGGGCATGGCCGACCCGCAGCACAGCGACGCGTTTGTTGCCGACGAAGCCACCGCCAAGGCTGCCCGCCTCGGGCTGTGGGCCGCACCACCCCGCGCCAAGCAACCACCGGCGGGCGAGATTGCGGGGCCGGTCGATGTGATCGATGGGCGCTCGATCGCCATCAAAGGCCAGCGCATCTTCCTGGCCGGCATTGATGCCCCAGAACTCCTGCAGGGGTGCAGCATCACAAACTTCGGCGGGTATCAGTGTGGTCCGTTCGCCAAATACTGGCTGATCGAGTTGGCCTATGGAACGGACGTGTACTGCAAGCTGGAGCGTCACGATGGCGATAGCCGCGTGTTTGGCCTGTGCGGCCCGGCCGACGCCAAAGGCGCCGGCATCAAAGCCGGGGCCAAGTCGTTCAACGAACAGATGGTGACAGACGGTTGGGCTGTTGCCGACCGCCAACAGTCGTCGCAATACATCGATTTCGAAGTCGCCGCCCGCAATGCCAAGCGTGGAATGTGGACCGGCAATTTCGCGCTGCCCCGCGAGTGGCGCGAAGGCGTGCGCTAGCCTGAATGGCCGCTGCGGCCCCGCGGTCACGCTTGGGTTGGACAGTTTTGCCGCTCTACACGGCAACGCTTTTCCTCAGCGCCTTCTTGTTGTTCTCGGTCCAGCCGATGTTCACCAAGATGGTGCTGCCGCGGTTCGGCGGTGCGCCCGCGGTGTGGAACACAGCCATGGTGTTCTTCCAGGCGATGCTGCTCGGCGGATACTTGTACGCCCACCTGAGTACGCGGCTTCTTGGCTTGCGCCGCCAGACCATTCTGCACGCGGTGGTGCTTGCGGCCGGAGTGCTCGTGCTGCCCATCGGCATTGGCGCGAGCTGGACCTCACCGCCCGGCGGGTACGAGATTCCCTGGCTGATCGGCCTGCTGGCGGTCTCCGTCGGCCTCCCGTTCTTCGCGCTGTCGGCGACGGCCCCTTTGCTGCAGCAATGGTTTGCCCACACCGACCACCCGGCCGCGGGTGATCCCTACTTTCTCTATGGGGGCAGCAACCTCGGCAGCATGGTTGCATTGCTCGCCTATCCCGTGGTGATCGAGCCGATTATCGGGGTTCGCGACCAGAGTCTGATTTGGACCGCCGGCTACGCACTTCTGGCAGCAGCCATTGGTACTTGCGGGATCCTGCTGTGGCGCCGCTACCGCAGCGAGGACGCAACGATTGCGGAACCGGCGAACGGCACGCTGCTGACCGAGATCACCTGGCGCATCCGGCTGCGCTGGTTGCTTCTGTCGCTGGCCCCGTCCGCGTTGCTCCTGGGTGCAACGCTGCACATTGGCAGCGAGATTGCCGCGGTGCCGTTCCTGTGGGTGATCCCCCTGGCGCTGTACCTGCTTACGTTCGTTTTGGTGTTTGCGCGCCGCCCACTGCTGAAGCACTCGTGGATGCTGCACGCGCAAATCGTCGTAGTTGCGGCGATGGTGGGCTACTACGTCATGCCGCAGCTCTACCTGGTCCTCGGCCTGGGATTCGCCGGCCTGTTCGTCACGGCAATGGTCTGTCACGGGGAACTCGCCAAGCTGCGGCCCGTTCCCAGCAAGCTGACCGAATTCTACCTGTGGATGTCGCTCGGCGGGGTCACTGGCGGGCTGTTTGCCGCGATCCTCGCGCCGCTCGTCTTCAATGCCATCTACGAGTATCCGATCGCCTTGGTGCTCGCGCTGCTGCTGCGGCCGTCCGAGGGGCCGTCGTTGTTCCGGTGGGTAGCGCGGTTCATCCCGGCGGCGCGTTCGGGCTGGGCTGCTGCGATCGTGCCCTGGGTACCGCGCGTTCTCGACGTTGCCGTACCGCTGGCATTGCTGTGGGCCATGATGTCCGGCGTCTGGGCCGATGCCCTTCAGTATGCGTGGGAGGCGTGGGTCTACGACGCGCTCGCGTACTTCGACATGCTCAACTACGTGCGCGCGGCGACGCTGTCATACCAGCCGGTCATCCTGACAGTGGTGATCTTGCTGTTGGCGCGGCGGCGCCTGCGGTTCGCAATTACGGTCGCGATCGGCATCGCGATGGTCTCGCAAATGTCGAACACCGGCCTAAAGATCGCCCAGGAACGGACATTCTTCGGCGTGTACACGGTGTCGGATTTCGTACGGAACACCGGCACCTTCCGGTTCCTGTATCACGGCCGCATCAACCACGGCGGCGGGATTGTCGGGCAACCGCAACGCGGCATCACGTACTACGCGGCACAGGGTCCGGTGGGGCAGTTCTTCCTCGCCGCCAGCCGCAGCCCGCAGACGTTGCAGCGTGTCGCCGTTACCGGCCTCGGCACCGGCGCATTCGCGTGCCAAGTCGGGCCGGAGCGCACGCTTACCTACTTTGAGATCGACCCCGAAGTGGAGCGGTTGGCGCGCGAGCACTTCGACTACCTGTCGGCCTGTGGCGAGGGCCTGAAGGTCGAAATCGGCGACGGGCGCTTGGCGATGGAGCGCTATCCTGACGGCTGGTTCGATGTGATCATTCTCGACGCGTTCAGCGGTGACGCCATCCCCGTGCACTTGCTGACCCGCGAGGCGTTCCAACTGTATTTGCGGAAGCTTTCGCCGGACGGCGAGCTGCTGATCCACATCACCAATATCTATTTAGACCTGATGCCGATCATGGCGGCCACGGTCGCGGACCTTGGGCTATACGGCAGGTACATCGATTTCACCGCGGGCGTCCCCGCCGACTACATCTACAACTCGACATGGGTGGTAGCGGCCCGCCGCCACGAGGCATTGGATGCGTTCAATAAGGGTGTAATCCAGTGGCCCGACCTTGAGCCGGCGCCCGGCGCCCGACCGTGGACCGACGACTTCTCGAACCTGTTCCGTGCCATGCGCTGGAACGAAGCGGGCGTCTTCGCTCACTAGGTGTGTCGATGAAGCTGCACCGCCCCCTCGGTTGGATTGTCGCCGTGCTGTTGGTACTCGCTGCCGCGGGATCAGGAGTGTTGGTCGGCGTCCGCACGTATGCAGGCACCGAGGCCGCGTTGGTATCCGCCGCCTTGGCGCGGATGAGTGCCGACGCGGCTCGCCACGCCGACGCCATCGCCGGCGCGGCGGCCCGTGGGCACGAGCAGTTGCTGGCGGCCACCCGATCCGAAGTCATGGTGATGGCGATCAGCTACGGCGCCAATCCCTCGCAGATGACCTACGTCGCGCGTGATTTGCAGGTCGTGATGCTGCGCAACGAATCGTTCCTCGAATGGAGTCTGATCGGGCCCAGCACGGGTCACGGTACGGGGGGATTGGAACTGGCCCGGGTTCGCCGCTCTCCCGGCGATAGCCGGCCGCGCATTGTCCCTGATGCCGATCTCGGCGCGCGGCCGAACGATCCATCGGTTCTCGCCGTCTACACAATTCGCGTGGGCAGCACCCACGGCACCGTCACCCCCCAGCCCGCCGATCCCCTGGGTTTTCCCGTTCTAAGGCTTGCGACCGGAGTGCCGGAACTGGTTGGCGACCTTGCGCCCGCGACCATGTTCGGAATCTTCGTGTTGGACATCGACATTCGCCCAGCGCTACTGGCGATGGCGGCCAGTAACCCGCCCGCCCGCCTCGTGAACGAACGTGGCGAATACGTCGGCGGCACGGGCCGCCTAAATGTTGACCTGCCCCAGGTAGCCAGCGGCTTGCGGTTCACCGACACAATGGCGGTTCGCATTGCGGCTCCGTCGGGCGAGGTCGCCGCTGCTGGCAACGTGGCGAAGCTTCCCGGGGGTCAGCGCCTGATCGTGGTCGAGCAGGAAGCGGTGGCGGACATCGTCGATGACCGAGGCTTACTTGAGAATGCGGTCACGGCGGGGGCGGTCACGGCTGCCTTGGTGGGGGCCGCGATTGTTGTGCTTCTGACGTTGTTCCGCGACGCAATCCGGCGCCGGACGGCGTACGTATAACTGCGTATACCACTAAACATCTAGTGGTCTTTCAGTTTGACAGGCTGCTGTCAGGAGTGCGCTAATTGAGTAGGCGTGGGCGATGTGTATGCCCCCGGCTGAAATCGACAATAGTCCATCCCTTGGGAGGGGAACACGAATGAAGATGAATTGGACCGTCGCCGTCCTGGCGGCATGCGGTGCCGTGGGCGCTGCGCTTCCGGCACACGCCGGGAATGTTACTTACGAGCGTCTGCTCGCCGCTGACAACGAGCCGCAAAACTGGCTCTTGAACACGGGCAACTACTCGAATTGGGCCTATTCGAAGCTCAACCAGATCACCAAGGCGAACGTCGCCAACCTTCAGATGAAGTTTATGTTCTCGATCGGCCGCGACACCAAGGCGGAAGGTCAGGAAGAAGGCCGCCCGCTCGTTGAAGACGGCTTCATGTACGTGACCAACGCTTGGTCCAAGCTCATGAAGGTTGACGTCCGCAACGGCAAGGAAGGCGTGCCGGTGTGGCGCTTCGACCCGAAGTCGGAGTTTGTCCGCAGCAACAAGGGCCCCGGCCTGCTCGGCAACAACGTCTACATCAGCACCAACGACGTCCGCCTGTTCGCCATCAACAAGGATTCGGGCGAAGTCGTGTTCGAGAAGAACCTCGTCGCGACCACGGAATCCAACACCCAGCGCATCACGCCGGGCCCGTTGATGATCAAGAACATGGCCCTCCTCGGTGAGAGCACCGGCGGCCAGAGCGGCACGCGCAGCTGGGTTGTGGCGAACGACGCCACCACCGGCGAAATCAAGTGGCGCTTCTTCACCATTCCGGCCCCCGGCGAGCCGGGTGCGGACACGTGGAAGGACAACCACCAGGCCTGGAAGACCGGCGGCGCCGGTATCTGGGGGCAGGGTGCGTTTGATCCGGTCACCAACACCGTCATCTACGGCACGGGCGACGCGTTCCCGACGGGCATTCCTGAGTACCGTCCGGGCGACAACCTGTATACGGCGAGCACCATTGCGCTCGACGTCGACACCGGCAAGCTGAAGTGGTTCTTCCAGGAAGTTCCGAACGAGCAGCAGGATCAAGACACCCCCAACAACCGTATGTTGGTTGACGTGGGTGGCAAGAAGCTGACCGTAAACTTCTCGCGCGGCGGATTCTTCTTCCAGCACGACCGCGTTTCGGGCCAGTTCGTCCGTGGCGACGCGTACCAGAGCGGCTTGAACTGGACGAAGGGTCTCGACCCGAAGACCGGCAAGCCGGTTGAGTACGATCCGAGCAAAACCATCCAGACCTACGCCGTTCGTGGCCCGCGTCTGGCGGGCGGCGGTGCCGGCCTGATGTTCTGCCCGAATCAGGGGTTCGCGCCGTTGTACCAGTGGCCGTCCTTCGACCCGACCCGCGGCGCAGCGTATGCCGCAGCCGGCTTCGCCTGCCAGCAGGTCTCGGACGTCGTCTCGATCAACGAGAAGTCGTTCAACGGCGCGCTGATCAGCAAGTCGGCCGGTGAAGCCGGCGTGTCCAAGAGCAACGCAACGACCGTCAAGCTGCCGGATCCGGTGGGCAAGGTTTGGAAGTTCGACGTTGCCAGCGGCAAGGTTACCGCGGAAGTCACGACGAAGTACCGCATCGACGCGGGTGTGTTGTCGACCGCCGGTGGTCTGCTGTGGAACGCAGAAAACACGGGCAAGTTCACGGCATACGACGCCGATACGCTGGCGCCTCTCTGGAGCTTCAGCCTCGGCATGGGCATGTCGGCCCCGCCGATGAGCTACTCGGTTGACGGCAAGCAGTACATTGCGGTCATCGGTGGCGGCCACCAGGGCGTCTCCGGCGATCAGGGCCAAGTGAACAGCGCAATCGTTGCGGTGTTCGGCCTCTAGACTTCGTCATTCGAAAAAATGAAGGGGGAGCCCGGTGGGCTCCCCCTTTTCATTTCTCGGCCCGCAATCGCCGACCGACTAGCGGCGCAAGTCCTGACGGAACTCCCGTACGCGCTGAGCGTACATGCTGCGTTGCTGTTCGGTCATTGCTGCAAGCACGCGGTCGCGCGCTGCCGCGCCATCCGGATACCCTAGTTCGTCCGAAAGGTCGTACCAGGCCGCGGTCTCAACGATGTCGGCGCGGATGCCTTTGCCGGCCTCGGTCAGGGCACCTGCCATGAACGCCGCTTCGCCTACACCGTGCAATCCTGCGTTCCGGTACCAGTAGTTGGCGGCGGCAAAGTCCTGCTTCACACCCTTGTCTTCGAGCATCACCTTCGCGAGCGCAAGTTCTCCCCAGCGATCGCCGGCAATGCCGGCCTTGTAGTACCAAACGAGAGCCTGGGCCGGATCGGCGGCCACTCCACCGCCGCCGCGGTAATAGATGTCCCCAAGGCCGACCTGTGCCCGCGGGTCCTTAGCTGCGACGGTTGTCCAGGCAAGGATCGCGCTCTGATAGTCGCCCTTCAGGTAGGCGGCCATCCCGGCGTCATACAAGTCCAACGGTGTGTCGTAGCTGCGGGGTTGGGGCGGCGGCGCATTGACCACCCAGACCAGACCGCCCGCCATCAGTGCCAGTGCGGCGATGCCACCGGCGAGGGTCGCGATAACCGAAGGATCTCGCCAAGCAGATTTTCTCGATCTTGGCATCCGGGCCGTTGTTCCGTTCAGGGCAGCGCCAGCTCGAAGCGAGCCGACCAGGCGACTGGGTTGATTGTTCGGTGCGCAACGCCACCTTAGCCGCAGACCGCACCTTCGCCAACGATGGGTGCCAGAAACCCACATGGCAATGGTTGACGGCGCGCAAGTGCGCGAGCAAAAGTACGCACAGTTTAGTCGGTCACCGAACATACGGGACATGTACAGATGGCGACGAATCTCATGATGGATCTGCGTTTGATGGCGGCGGGCGCGGTTCTCGCGATTGTCGCCGCTGGGGGCCCGACTTCCGCATCGGCGCAGGCGCTGACGTACACCGAGGCGCAGGCCGCCGCCGGCGCCAACGCGTTTCGCTCGGGCTGTTCGGGCTGCCACGGTGCGCAGGCTCAGGGCGCCGAGGCGCCAGCGCTGTTCGGCGCGCAGTTTGACGGGAACTGGCGCGGCGTTCCGGCTGCGTCGTTGTATGACTTTATTTCCCAGCTGATGCCGGCCGACAAGCCGGGTAGCCTGACCAAGGACGCCTACGTCTCCATCATGGCGCACCTCTTCAAGCTCAACGGAATTCCCGCGGGCACGGCGCCGCTGCCGATTCCGCCGCCCCCCGACATGATGATTCCGAAGTAGGCCTGCAGAGGCTTCGCTGTGGTGTATCGCAGTGCGTGCGGCGGGTTTGCCGGATTTGGCGTACTTGCCGTGCTTGCGCTCCTTGCGTTGGACGCGGCGGCGCTGGAACTCCAACCCAAGATCTACGACATCAAGCTGGGCACTCCGGTCGGCATGCTGCCCGTTACGGAATGGGTGGACCCGGCCTGCGGGACCAACGGCGGGCCGCGCGGCGGCTTCATTCAGTCGTTTGAGAATTTCGCGAAGTGTCCCAAAGAAGCGGATACGGGCCTTCACGAGATTTGGTTCCAGTACGACGACGAAGACGAGCTGGCAGCGCGCGCGCTTCGTGACCCGCACATGATCGGGGTGTATGCGGCCAATCAACTGTTCAATCAGCCGATCATCATGTCGTTGCTGGTCGATGATCAGGGGCTGGTTCAGGGGTATCGTGTGTTCAACGACAACCGGGCCCCCCCCGCGCAGCGGATTGATGCCCATATCATGGGGCGGCCGATGGTGGGCCTTTCGGGCCTTGATGAGGCAAGCTGTTCCGATATCGCGCCCCTGCCGGGGGAACGGCCCGTGTACGGGGTATTCGAGAAGCGTTATTGCCGCGGTGTCGTGAACGGAATCCGGGCAACCATCGAGTCGAAGCTATTCCTGAAGCCTGGCCAGAACTTGATCGACCCGGTGACGCAAGAGCCGTACCCGAACGCGTTCGAGAGCAGTGCTCGGATGGAACTGGTTGTCGCTGCGGCGCTTTCGCACCCCTGACCGCGGGCGCTACGGCGTCATCGTGTTGTCTGGCATCCGGGATCGCTCAAACACCGCGTTGTCCCTCTCGGCCAGATAAAGATTGGCTCCCCACAAGTCGCACGAAGTGAACTTGGCATTGTTCATGTCCACTTCGGACATATTGGCTTGCCAGAAGGTCGAGTTGACGAAATTGATCCCGGTCAGCTTCGCCTCCCGCATATCGACGCCCGTCCAGTTCATCTCCTGACCGGTTGCGCCCGTCATGTCGGCGCGAATGGCGGTGGCCGCTTTCAGCGACGTGTAGTCCAGAATCGCGTTCCTTAGGCTGGCGTCCGTGAGTTTGGCGTCGCCAAGGTCGGCGTCCTCGAAGTTGACTCCGTCAAGCTTGGCCAGAATCAGGCGCGCGCTGCCCATAAGTGCGTGGGAGAGATTGGCGCCCGTGAAGTCAGCGCGACTGGCGTCGGTCAGGTAGAACCAACCGTTTTCGATATTGGCGCCCGACAGGTTTGCCAAGGTCAGGTCCGCCGCGTCGAAGTTCACGCCCTTTAAGTTGGCGCCCGACAGGTTCGCTCCCCGCAACACCGACCGGTGAAACGATGCGCCTTCGAGGTTCGCACCAGACAAGTCGGCGCCGGCGAAGCTGCGGCGCTTAAGGTTCTCCTGAGCGAGGTTGCAGCCGGAGCAGTTGAGCGACGTTCCGGCGCGAAATGCGTCCTCCCGCTCCCCTGCCATCGCTACGCCGGAGGTCGCAACCAATGCCGCGATTGTGGCGGCACCAAGTCCAATAGTGAATGGAGTCACGGCGGTCTCCCCGGGTTCTAGTTGGCAGCGAGGGCGGCGGCCAAGCGCTTCTGAGTCGCCGCAAGCAACGCCCTGCCGTCCGGGTTGAATGCAGCATAGGTGGCGCTGTTGGCAGCATCGGCCGCCTTGGCTGCCCTTACTACCTCCGGGTCCGGCACGGCGCCATCGACCCGTTCCTCGGCCTCGATCAGGAGCCAGAGGCGGCCCACGGCCGGCTGGCCCAGCACCCGGCTGGCCTCCGCGAGCGGCTCCTCGATCTGCTTTAGGGCGGCGCTCGCCTGCCGGTACGCCCCTGCGGCGCCGGCGGGGTCGTTTGCGGCTTTGGCCGCATCGCCCTTCGCCAAATTGACCAGCACAGAACCGAATGGGGCCTTTGCGGCGGCGAACCGCTCTGCGCTCGAGGCCAGCGCGGTTGCTATGGCAGCCGCGTTGCTCTGCTTTGCCGCCACCTCTGCGGTGGCCATGAGGGCGCGTGCCTCGCTCAGTGAGTCGCCGGCGGCGTGGGCGCGTTCGGCCGCAACGGTGAGCGCTGGGCCGGCTCGGTCGATCGCGCCGGCGGCCAGGGCGAGAAGCCCAAGCTGCAACTGGGCGGCGCCTTCGCCGGCGACGGCGCCGAGTTCGCGGAAGCGGCCGAGGGCTACCTCCACCGACTTCTGTGCCGCCGTGGCGTCACCGAGCAGTGCCTGGACTTCGCCAAGGTGCAAGCGCACCCACGGTTCGTCCGGATGTTTGGCGGTGGTGAGGACGGGCAGGGCCGTGTCATACGCTAGGCGGGCCTCCTCCAGCCGGCCTTGGAGGCGTTCGAGGTCGCCGCGGACCGCGCTCACGCGGGCCAAGCCAACCGGGTCTCCCGCCAGCAGAGCTTGTGCCTCTGCTAGATCCTCCGCTGCGTTCACGTTGTAGCCAAACCGGATATCCCCTGCGGCAAACGCGAGCTGGGCCATCGCCTCCTTCGCCGGTTGTCCGGCCATGGAATACAGGTTGCGGGCGCTCTGATACGCGGCATGCGAGGGCTTCTCGTTCCCCAACTTCGCTTCGAGGGCTGCGACGAGCATTGCCACGTCACCCTCACCCTCGCGGTCGCCGATGTTGCCAAATGTCTTCGTCGCCTGCGCCAGCAATGCTCGCGCCTTGTCCTCACCGGCCGGCATCTCCGGCGCGCGGTCGATGTTGAGGATGGGGTGGGTGTCGGTCTTGGGATCCGGGGCCCGCGCCCACGTTTCGCGCGCCTGGCGGTAGTACTTCGCCGCCAGTGGTCCGTGGAACGTGTCCTTCTCCAGGTCTGCCATCGCCACCAACACGCGCGCCTCACCGGCAAGGTCTCCCGCCTGCTGATACAGGCCCGCGGCACGTCCATAGTCTGCGCGGGCCTTGTCGCTCTGGCCGCTGCCGTGATTCATCCGGCCAAGCCCATAGGCGACACCGGCCTCGCCGCGGACGTCGCCGGCCTTGCGATACGCGGTCTGCGCCTTGTCGTAGGCCGCTGCAGCGCCAGCGGCGTCGCCCCGATTGTAGAGTTGCTCGGCCTGGGCCATGAGACCCTTGCCCAAGTCAGTCTCAGGCCGTGGCGTGGTTTGCGCCGTTGCCCCGGTTGCAGTGACGGTCGCCGCAGGTCCAGCAACCCTGCCGGGGGCCATGAACAGCACCGCCGCTGCCCCGGCAGCCGCCAGGACAACTGCCCCTGCCACGATCAGTCCGATGCGACTCGCCATGATCCGCCCCAAGTCAATGTGGGCGGCAGTGTAACAAAGGGAGGCACCCCGGCAAAACGTGGGTGCAGCTCGAGTTAGCGGCCGACGGGACCGAAGAAGGCCGACAAGGCACTCATGGCGTCGTCCCGCTCGCGGCGCAGCCTTTCGAACATCCGGAAACGTGTCACCGCAGTCTCGACAATCGGGCGGATGCGGCCGTGGCGCAGGCCGCCAACGACATAGGTCGCAACCCCAGCCTCAATCGCATCCTCGATCGCGCTTTCGTCGGTGCGGTCGACAAATACGACCGTGGGCCGGCCGCTATCGCGCGCCACCTGAAAAGCCTGGGCCAGGGACCGGGCGTCCGGAATACCGAGATCGAGGATCACGACGGACGGCTGTTGGTCCCGGATCTCCGCCATGACGTCTTCCGACGGAGAAACCTCCGCCACCTGGGGCCAACCGGCCTCGGACAACTCCCGGATAAGACTTACCCCCCGGCGTGAACCGGTGGGAACCACCATGATGCTGTCGATCTGCATTGCATTCGTCCTGCGACCCCCTGGCGCCACGTCGGCCCGAAACCGCGGCGCGGATAGCAGAGCATAAACCGGGCCAGCCGCTGGATCGGAGTTAACATACTGATTTTCCTAAACGAAATCGCCTATTCCCGGTTGCCCGTGCGACCCTAGTGCCTATTGGTTGGGCGGCGATGCGCCCTGTGCCCACTATTTGGGCGGCGGACCGTAGTACGGCTCGCCTTGCAGTGGCCCACCGGTGCATGCGACAAGTAGGTACTGCGTTTGGTTAGGATTTTGGTTGCCCTCCTGCCAATTGCACGTCGGCCGCGGATTCGCGGCGCGGCTTCCGCCGGCAGATGCGTAGCCGGCGCTGGAACGGGCCCCCTCTGATGGCGCTCCTGTGACGCCCAAAGAACTGGTCGACATCCTTCGGGCGCATGACCGCTATGTCCGCGGCCAGGCCGGTGGTGTGCGCGCCGATTTGCGTGGACAGGATCTCTCCGGCCTCCGTCTGCCCCGCATCAATCTGCACGAAGCCAGTCTTGCCGGCGTGGATTTCCACCGCTCTGACCTGAGCCAGGCGGATTTCAGTTCCGCCGACTTATACGGCGCGAATTTCGAACGCTCGGTAGCTGCGGGCACAAATTTTGAGCGAGCCGACTTGCGCGGGGCCAAGTTCAAGGGCGCCGTACTCACACAGGCGCGCCTCGCCCGCGCCGACCTACGGCCCGGCAGCCTGGCGGGATCGATCGGCAAGCCCAAGTCTGACGACGCCGATGCCGCTGGCAACGGCGATGCGGCCATCGACAAGGCAGCTGCACCGAAGAGCAGCACAGTCCGCTCGGACTTGCGCGGCGCGGAAATGCAGGGTGCGGATCTTCGGTCCGCGGCGATGACCGGCGTAGACTTGGCGGGCGCCAATCTAACCGGAGCGAATCTCGCGATGGCGCGCATGAATGGGGCCCGCTTGACGGGCGCTATTCTCGCCGGTGTTGATCTGAGCTCGACCGATTTGCGCGACGCTGAAATCAGTCATGGCGTGCTCAAGCTGCCGCCCAACGTCCAGGAACTGCTACGCAACCACGTCCTATGGTCGGATTCCGGGGGTGCCGATGGCTCCCGCGCCATCTTCACTGGAATGGATTTCCAGGGCGCCGACTTGGCCGGAATCTTCCTGAGCGGAGCGGACCTCAAGGCGTGCAATCTCTCGTCGGCCAATCTGGCGGACGCGGAACTCGTCCTGGCCGACCTGCGCGACGCGAACCTGTTCAAAGCCGACTTGCGCCGCGCTGACCTGTCGGGTGCCAATCTGCAGAACGCGGACCTGCGCCAGGCAAAGCTTTCGCACGCCGTTCTGAAGCCCGTGGAGATTCGTGGGCGGGCGGGCGAGTCGAAGGGCCGGTCGATTCCGACGGTGCTGCGCGGCGCGCGGCTGACCGACGCCGATCTGAGCCACGTCAATCTGTCGCAAGTTGTTGCCGACCCGGGCGTTGCTCCCGGACCTAGGCCGCCGGGCTAACGCGTCCGGCCCGCGTCCTGGTCATCCACTGCCAGGCCGCCTCATAGAACCGGACCCCGTATAGGTACAGCAGCGGGTAGATCGCGAGGTAGTAGCGGTCTTGCGACGGGCCCAGAATGATCGGCAGGCAAAACAAGAACACGAGGGCTCGATCCCGGTTGGGGCCGCGCGCGAGGACGTTGAGGAGGCCCGGCAGGAGAATGACGCCCGGTACGGCACGAAAGAAGACTAACACCAGCGCCGTTTGGCCATAGGTCGGTCGCAGCCCCACGAAGTACAGAACCTTGGCGCCGACGAGTGCGGCCGCTGAGATAGGCACGTTCAGCCACGGCGGCAGGCTATGAAACAGTCCGCCGAGGTACTCGTTCGGCGTCGCACCGAAGTACCGAAGCGCCCCGCCAGCCTTGTTCATCTCGTATAGGAAGTACGGGTACAGATAGAGCGTCGCAACGGTGACGAGCACAAGGGTACCCGCAGTTCGCAGCGAGAACACCGCCCGCGTGCGCACGGTGCTGACCAGGGTGTCGGCGGCGACAAACAACAGGATCGAAAACGCGTTCGGACGCGTCAGCAGCATCAGCAAGAGCGCCGCGACCCACAGGGCGGTGTCGCTGGAACCGGCGCGGCGGGTGTACGCGAAATAGAATACGGCGAATTCGGCCGCGAACAGCAGGTCGGGGCTAATAATGAGGGTGAACCATACCGCATTCGGCAGGACCGCAAACGCCGCCAGCCAGGGGCCGCGTACTCCATTGCGCGACAACCAGATGATCCAACCGGCGGCGAGCAGCGAACTGACGACGAGGTATCCGAGCGACAACGGCAGCAAGTGTCCGCTCGAGTAGCCGGAAGCACCGAGGAGGAGCGGAAAGACCGGTCCGGCGATGAGTTGAAACCCTCTCCAGACCATCCCCGCGTAGAACTGCATGAACTCGGTGACGACCGCGCCGAACGACGCGACGTAGCGGTGCAGCGAATCGAGGTAGAATTGGAAGTCGAGGTATCCCTGGGACAGGAGGGGCGAAACACGCGCCCCGCGCTCATTCGTGATCGGCCAAACGATTGCGCCGATGAAGAGTGCGACGCGAGCCGCCGCAGCGAGGGTGACGGACCATCGGACCCACCCACCCCACGCCACCAAGGTCTTGCCGCCCACTCTACTCACCGCCGGTCCACGGGCCGGCTCGATGACTTCCGCGCACGGAGCCAGTAAGGTGCCCGCTGACGCACACGCACCCATGCATTCCGTGGCCCCGAACAGCGATCACCCGGTCCTAGTCTTTGTTCCGACGTATGCGGATCGCAGCGCCATTCCGCACATCGCAGCCGAGGTTGCCCAGCTCGGTGCTGGCTATCGCGCGCTCATCGTGGACGACGGTTCTGATCCGCCGGTCGACCGGCCAGATGAACGTTGCCTGCACGTTCGCCTGAACGCGAACTACGGGTTGGGTGTCAGTACCCAGATTGCGTTCCATCACGCGCTCCGTTGGCGCTACGAGGCGCTCGTTCGGGTTGACGCCGACGGTCAGCATGCTCTCTCCGACATTCCCCGGTTGCTCGAAGCCCTGAAGACCGCAGATTTAGTAGTAGGCGTACGGACAAACGAAGATCGCAGCAACACCCTCGACGTTGGCGCGCGCCGCGCCATGAAGGCCTATTTCAATTTCGTCGCCCGGTTGATGACCGGCGGCGGCGCGCCACGGGATGTAAACAGTGGCCTGTTTGCCGCAAATGTGGTGGCGATGCAACGTCTTAACGCGGTGCCGCTGGAGCGCTTTCCGGAGCCGCAGATCGCGATAACCGCGTGCCGCGCAGGACTGCGGGTAGTGTCGGTCTCGGTGCAACAGCGTCCGCGTGGTGAGGGCCGTTCCTCAATCAATGTGACAGCGGCGCTGGGCATGTTCTTCCGTTTCAATGTTTTCGCCCTGACCGAACTGATGAGGCCACGGCGATGACGATTCACATCGCGATCGTCGTCGCCTTGGCGGTGGCGCTTCTGGCGCTTGTGCGCGCGCGCCTGATCCAAGTGGACTTGTTCTTCCCCTGGTTTGCCGGCGTCGTGATGCTGGGCTTTGCGGCCACGCAGCCCGCGTTCGTTGACTGGCTGGGGGTGCGGCTCGGAATTCTCTATCCGCCGATTGCGGTGTTGTTCCTCGCGGTGTTCCTCTTGGTCGGCATCCTGGTAACCCTTACCGTGTTTGTAACCCGGCTTCGATCAAGGCAGGCGGCACTGGTCCGTCAGATTGCGGCGATGGAGCTGGATGCCCAGGAACGCGGTCGCGCGTGGCAAGTGGAGAGGGAGTGAGCAACGTCATGCGCCCGCCGCTCGATGGCCGCGCGCGCGATCCCGATAGCGCTGCTCGCCCCTTGCACGGGCGCCGCCTACTGTTTGTGATCAACGAGGCTTACTTCTTGCTGTCTCATAGGCTCGCGACTGCCGAGGCAGCTCGAGATGCCGGGCTCGACGTTCACGTGGCCGCTCCTCCGGATCATGTGTGGGCGCCGGATGGTTTCGAGGTTTCGCAGCTGGCCAACGCCGGGTTCACCTACCACGCCATTCCGCTGTCGCGCCGGGGAACCAACCCTCTCGCCGAGCTACGAACGCTAGCTGCGCTGATTCTCCTGTACCGGAATCTCCGGCCGGACGTAGTTCACTTAGTTACGATCAAGCCAAATCTCTACGGGGGGATCGCGGCAAGAATCACTTCGGTTCCGGCCGTCGTTTACGCCGTCACGGGCCTCGGTCATGTGTTCTCGGCGCGCGGGCCAGGGGCGCGGTTGATCCGAGCCGTAGTGTCGATCGCAATGCGAGTTTCGTTCGGCCATCGCAATGCCCGAGTCGTGTTCCAGAACACGGCGGACCGCGACAGCCTAGTCGACCTGGGTGTGGTCAGGCTCGACCGTTCTCTGGTGCTTGGCGGCGCCGGTGTCGACTTGGCGAATTTCCGATTGCTCCGAGAGCCCCCGGGCATCCCGCTTGTCGTCCTGGCGGCGCGCCTCATCTGGGAGAAGGGGATCCAAGAGTTTGTCGATGCTGCGCGACAACTTCGGTCCCAAGGCGTTGTCGCTCGGTTCGCCTTGGTCGGGAGGACTCATAGCAGCAACCCGCGCGCAGTACCCGAAGCACAGCTGTCGGCGTGGCAATCGGAAGGTCTGATCGAGTGGTGGGGGTTCCGCGAAGACATGGCCGGAGTCCTTTCCGAGGCAGCCGTGGTTTGCCTGCCGTCCAAGTACGGGGAAGGCGTTCCCAAGATATTGTTGGAAGCTGCGGCCAGCGGGCGCGCCGTCGTAACTACCAACATTCCTGGGTGCGTCGACGCGGTAGTTGACGGCGTGACGGGCCTAGTCGTTCCCCCCGGAGACGCGGCGGCCCTCGTGGAAGCGCTGAGGGTGCTCGTGGTGGACCCAAGCAGGCGATCTGCAATGGGCATTGCCGCTCGCGCGCGTGCAGAGGCGGGCTACGATCAGCGCGCTGTCGCGGCGCAAACTCTCTCGGTATACAGTTCGTTGCTGCCAAACGCAGGCCGCAGCCGGATGCGGCCCCAGGAGTCTACCTACTGATGATGTCGGAGATGGATAGCCGAACCCCCGGAGCGCCGGAGGCACTCGCGGTGCAGCTTGGTGCTGCTTTGCCGGCTCAACATGCGACGCGCGATGCCGACATCGTCGACCTGTCGCATCTGGTTCGCACTTGGTTGGTGTGGTCTTGGGTTCCATTCCTGCTTGCCGTCGCAGGCTTGTATTTTGGATACCGGAATCTGCAGGGGTTCACGCCGCAGTACATTGCGTCGATGATCGTGTTGCCAAACGGAACGCAGAGCGCGGCGTCGGGTAACGGCGGTGGCGTAACTGCCATTGCCGCGCAGTTTGGGTTGCAGATCGGCCCGCAGCCGATCAGTGCATCGCCGTTCGACCGGCTGAAGCTGACTCTCGGCTCAAGCGAGTTGGCGGCCACGCTTGACCAGAAGTACCAGTTGATGCGGCGGTTCTACGGGTCCGCGTGGGATGCCTCGACCGGGACTTGGAAGCGACCGACGGGCGTTGAGTTTGAGCGCCAGGAGCGGATTCGTGCTTTCTTACGCCAGAACCCGTGGATGCCTCCTGACCTGCAGTCGCTGGCGGGCTTGATCAGTGGATCTCTGAAATTCGAGTCGGTGTCAGGAGGCGGAGCATTCCAGCGGATATCTGTGACCGGCGCGGATGGCGAAATGGCGCTTTGGTTGTTGGGCACCGCATTCTCTGAGGCGGACGAACTGCTGCGCAACAATGACCGACAGCAGTCAGTTGAGCGCAAAGCCTACATTGAACAGGAACTTGCGCGGCAAACCCTGGTTCGCAACCAAGATGCACTGCGAAGCCTCCTAGCGGATGAGTTGAGCCGCCAAGTTGCCCTGGCGGGCAATCTTCTATATTCGGCCACGGTGGTGGAAGCGCCGCACCTGCAGAATCGCCGCACGGAACCGAATATCACATTGATATTTGGAGTGCCGACGGTGACCGGGTTTGCGCTTGGGTTCTTTCTAATTACTCTGGTCGCGGTGTTCCGTCGCGAGCACTCCTAGTCCAACGGGCGGGAACCCATGCGTCTAACATGGGGAGCGTTCTATGTGGGGCTCTTCCTGTACCGCTGTATCTTTTCGGTATTGGGGCAGACCGTCGTGCTGCGGCTGACGAGCATACCCGACACGACCGGCTACCAAGCTACGACGCTCTCGCGGGTGTCCCTAATCCTCGCCAGCCACGTGTTCGACCCCGGCTACGCCATGCAGCGCGAGGGTCAAGTGCTGATCGCCGTGCTGGCTGCGGGCGCCAATTTTGCACTGGGCGGCAACGCGATTCTGATGAATATCGCGTTTCAATCATTGGCGTTTGCGGGCCTAGTGTGGGTCTTAGCGGGCTTGGACGTTCGCACCAGGGCCTTCATGGCCGTGCTGATCATGACGCCTTCGTTCTCGGTTTGGTCGTCGCTGGTCTCTAAGGAGGCCCTGGTCGTGGGATTTGTGTGCGTTGCGATTCGGTACATCATTGATCTCTATCTGGGGGTTCGCAGGTCGATATCGTTCCATCTCGTCGTCCTGCTGCCGGCGCTCACACTCTTGTTCGTGTTCAAGCCCCATTTCATGCCAGCGGTTCTGTTTGCCATTGGATCTACGTGGGCCGCTAGCATTACAAAAAGGCCCGCGACGGTCGCGTTGTTTGGGAGCATGGTGTCCCTCGGCTGCCTGTACCTATTCCGGGAGCAACTCGACAGTAGAGTGCGCACCGTCTACAGGGGAATCGCCAGCGAACCCGGCCAAAGTAGCCGCGGCCTGGATTTCTTTCATGACAAGTTCGACGTCTTTGCGAAAGCCCCCGAGGGGATGTGGCGGGCCTTTGTTGGGCCGACTATCGCAGAAGCGAGTGGGGGCATCCTGCAAATGGCCTCCTTTTTGGAAAGTATGGCGATCATCGTCCTGCTGACCCTCTATGTCTTCCCGCGACTGCGTCACCTTCCGGTCTACATGGCTGCCATTGGCGGGACCACGCTGTTTTGGGTGCTCTTCGCCAATTACCCTCTCGGCATTGCAAATCCGGGCACCGCTGTTCGCTATCGTACGGACTATTTGTTACTCGTCTTTCTAGCGACCGTGGTTCTGGTTTCTCGGCCTCGCTTCATTGCGTGGCGCCAAGTGCTAGGGCTCCGTTCCGGCCGAGTCCTACGACCACAGTCCGCGTCCACGGGTTGAAGCAATGTGCTCGATGCACTAGGGTCCGCAATCATATGACACATCGCGCAACGCATGAGCGAATCCACCATGCGCCCGTTCGCATGGGCTCCAATCGGAATTTTGGCCTAGTGTTCGCCGGTGTCGGCACCCTCTTCGGTGTGCTTGCGCTGTGGCGCGGACATGACAGCGGCTGGGTGTGGCTTGGTGCTGCCGCCGTGTTTCTGGCGTTGGCGCTCGTTTTGCCCGACATTCTGTGGCCCCTAAACCGGGCTTGGCACTTGTTCGGCCTGGCGCTCGGCCGCGTCGTGGCTCCGACTGTGATGGGCGTCTTTTTCTTCGTCTTGTTCACGCCAATCGCACTTCTAGCGCGGGCGAGTGGGAAGGATCCATTGCGTTTGGCGGGCGACAAGGACGCGACGACGTACTGGATTCCGCGAGAGCCCCCGGGGCCCGACCCCCAGTCTATGCGCCAACAGTTCTAGGGAATGGCGATGTCGATTCTGATCGAACTCTGGCAGTTTATGCGTGCGCGCCGCAAGTTCTGGCTTGCGCCCGTATTGGCGGCGTTGGTGATCCTGGGGGGCCTGATCGTGCTGAGTCAGGGTTCCGCCGTGGCGCCATTCATCTACACGATATTCTGACAGCACGGCCGCGCGCGTGCGAGTCCTCGGCATTTCAGCATTCTATCACGACAGCGCCGCTGCGCTTGTCGACGACGGACGTATCGTTGCAGCTGCACAGGAAGAGCGGTTCACCCGCAAGCGACATGACTCCGACTTCCCGACGCGAGCGGTCACGTTCTGTCTGGGTGAAGCGGGTCTGCGGCTCGAGGATGTCGACTATGTCGCGTTCTATGACAAGCCGTTTCTTAAGTTCGAGCGCCTGCTTGAAACCTATATGGCGTTCGCGCCGCGGGGATTCGCCTCGTTCGCAATGGCGATGCCAGTTTGGCTCCGCGAGAAGTTGTTCCAAAAGGATTTGATCCGAAACGAACTAAAGGAGCAGGCCCCCGGGGTCGACTGGAATCAGCGGTTGCTGTTCTCAGAACACCACCAGTCGCATGCTGCGAGTGCCTTCTTTCCGTCACCTTTCAAGCAAGCTGCCGTGCTGACGATGGATGGAGTGGGCGAATGGGCAACGACATCCGCAGCAATTGGCGATGGAAGTTCGTTGCGCGTCACTAAGGAAATCCATTTCCCGCACTCGCTTGGTTTGCTTTATTCGGCCTTCACATATTACACAGGCTTCAAGGTCAACTCCGGCGAGTACAAGGTGATGGGCTTGGCGCCATACGGGCGGCCCATATACCGTGACCGTATCCTCGACAACCTAGTCGATCTGAAGGACGACGGCTCGTTCCGCCTCAATCAGGACTACTTCGACTACTGCACAGGTCTCCGCATGACCAACTCGCGGTTTGACGAGTTGTTCGAAGGGTCCGCGCGAAAGCCGGAGGATCTGCTCACTCAGCGCGAAATGGATCTCGCGGCGTCAGTGCAGGCCGTTACCGAGGAGATCGTCTTGCGCCTCACGCGATCGTTGGCGCGCGAGTCCGGAATGCGGAACTTGTGTCTGGCCGGCGGGGTGGCACTCAACTGCGTCGCCAACGGCAAGGTCCTTCGGGACCGCGCGTTTGACGAAATCTGGGTTCAGCCGGCGGCCGGCGATGCGGGAGGGGCGCTGGGAGCCGCCTTGGCCGCTTATCACGGCTTTCTGAAGAAGGACCGAGTGGTGGGGGGGGCAATGGACGGAATGTCCGGCGGATACCTGGGTCCAAGCTACAGACAATCAGATATCGAACATCGACTTACCAGCGTTGGGGCCCGGCAAACGGTGTTGTCGGAAAGCCAACTCCTTAGCGCGGTCGTCGATGGTTTGGTCGATGGAAAGGCCGTCGGTTGGTTTCAAGGGCGCATGGAATTCGGACCACGCGCGCTCGGCGCTCGATCCATTCTCGGGGACCCCCGGTCACCGACGATGCAGCGCACGCTCAATTTGAAAGTGAAGTTTCGGGAAAGCTTTCGACCATTTGCTCCTTCCGTGCGTGCTGAGGATGCTTCGGAATGGTTTGAGATCGATCGCCCAAGTCCCTACATGTTGATGGTTGCTGGCGTGGCGCCGCGCCATCGTAAAAGCGGACGGCCGGAAGACGAAGTATTGTTCGGAATCGACCGCCTCAACGTCGTGCGCTCGGAGATTCCGGCGGTTACACACGTCGACTATTCAGCGCGGATCCAGACTGTGCACCGAGAGACTAATCCGCGGTATCATGCGTTGCTCACGGCGTTCGGCGAGCGGACGCGTTGCCCGGTGGTCGTGAATACCAGTTTCAACGTTCGTGGGGAGCCTATCGTTAGCACCCCAGAAGACGCCTTCCGGTGCTTCATGGGAACCGAGATCGACATGCTCGCGATTGGGAATTCCCTGCTACGCAAGGAAGACCAGAATGCATCGCTGAAGAAGCAGTACGCGGACAGCATTGCTGCGGACTGATGCCTTGCGGCTGGAATGGCGCGGGCATTTTCCGCCAAGCCTCGGTGACACTCGCCGCCTGACTAGCTGCCTTGACCTGAGCTGCGGGTGCGGCGCGCGTGGCGCAGTTTCTGAAAACAGTTGCGACTCCGCAACAATAGCGTATCACGCCGCCCGCTCCTGCACATTCTTTGCGAGTTCGGAATACAGGTCCTCGTACTGGCGGGCAATTCCGCCGAGCGCGTAGCTGGCGGCAATCCGCTCGCGGCCAAGGGCGCCCATTGCAGATCGGGCCGGTTGGTTAAGGCTCAGAACCGTGTGCCAGCCGCGGGCCAAGGCGGCGGGGTCGGATGGCGCGACCACGACACCTGCTTTTCCTGCGACGATCCGGACGTCTCCAACATCAGTGGCAACCACCGGGACGGCACAGGCCATGGCCTCTCCCAGGACATTGGGGAATCCCTCTGCGATGGACGAGCATGTCGCGACGTCCAATCCGGCAGTGATGCGTGGAATGTCGGTGCGCTCTCCCAGCAGATGAACCACTCGGTCGAGGCCTAAGCCCGCGACCAGTTGAGCGAAGAACGGGTTGTCAGGCGTGACTTCACGGCCCACCAGTACAAAGTGCACGCCTGTCATCTGCCCGGCCAAGATCTTCACAGCCCGGAGGAATGTCTCGTGATCCTTGAGTGGATCGAAGCGTGCCACTAGCCCGACGATGAGCGTGTCCAGCGTGAGGCCTAGCTCAGCTCGCAGGGCTCGGCGCGCTTCCGGCAGGGGCCGGAACGTGTCGAGATCGAAGCCGTTTGGAACGAGTTCCCACCGGCGAGGGTGGTATCCGAGAGCGCGGTGAAACTCAATTCCAGCTTGCGAATTGGAGATAACCACCTCAGGCAGTGACGATAGGCGCGCGAGCAACTGAACCGTCCAGTTCGCCCCGCCTTCGCGGTAGCGCGCTTCGGCGGCGGAGCAGCGGATGTTCCACGCGATCGACGGCACCCCGGCCCAACGCCCCGCGACCACTCCCAGTAGGTCTGCGTGATACAACCAGGTCTGCAGTACATCGGGCCGATCGCGTCGGAGAATCCTGCGCAGCCGCCACAGTGCGCGGGGGTCAGGAAGACCTCGGCGCATCCCTAGGTCTTCAACGGTGATCCCGAGCGCACGCACCATGTCGGCGATGGGGCCGCCCCCGATCATGCATACGACGCGATTGTCGATCTGGCTGCGGTTTATGTCGCGCAGGAGCTTGTACAGCATCATCTCGCTGCCTCCGGTCGTGAGGCTCGAGATCACGTGGGTCACCCGAATCATGCCGGAGCGGCTACCACGATCGAATGCTGCGCCGGTTGAACTGGCGCGTTACTGGAAGCTGTAGCGTAGCGATCACGCCATGCTTCAAACATCAATACGCCCCAAAGAGGCTCCTGATCTCCAGCACGCCCGCCGAGGAACTGCGTCCACGCGGCACGTACTGTCGCAGGGTCAAAGAACGCAGCCTGGCGCAGGCGCCGCTCGGACAGCAGTTCCTCCGCCCACGGCCGCAATGGACCACGCAACCACGCGCCGACGGGAACCGAAAATCCCATCTTCGGGCGTTCAATGAGATGGCGCGGTACGTACCGGTACAACACCTTGCGCAGCAGCCACTTGTCGCTCCCTTCGCGGACCTTCATCCGCGCCGGCAAGCGCCACACGTGTTCGACCACACGGTGATCGAGAAGGGGTACTCGTGCCTCGAGCGCGACCGCCATCGACGCACGATCGACCTTGGTCAGGATGTCGTCGGGCAAATACGTTAGGAGGTCCATCAATTGCATGCGCTTCAGGAAGTCGGGGATCTCCGATCGAAGCGACTCGTCAAACGGAAGTCCGTGCGGTTCCGACGAACCGGGAACCACGAGTTCGGGCGAGCCCCAATGCGTGTGCTGGCGGCGGTACACGCCGTCGGCGGTGTCCTCGCGCAGAAAGCCAGCGAGCTTCATAACTCGTTCGCCGATTCGCTGGGGCCGCCGGCTCGGCGGTAGGACTCGTGCGGCGGCCTCCCAGAACGCGCGGGGAGGTAGCGACAGTGCGGAAGCTGCAAGTCGGCGCACGCTGGGCGGCAGACTTAGGAAAGTGCGCCGCACCCAATCAGCCCAGTGGTACCGCGTGTAGCCCGCAAACAACTCGTCGCCCCCATCGCCAGATAGGGCGACCGTCACATGCTTCCTTGTCATCTCGGAAACAAGAAAGGTCGGCACCTGCGACGAATCCGCAAACGGCTCGTCGTAATACTCGGGCAGCCTGGGGATGACCTCGAGCGCGTGCTGTGGGCTGACGTAGAGCTCGGTGTGATCTGTGCCGAGATGCTTCGCGATAGCGGCTGCATGCACGGCTTCGTTGTACTCACGCTCGTGAAAGCCGATCGTGAAGGACCGAACCGGCTTGGTGCTCTGGCTCTGCATAAGCGCAACGACCAGAGAGGAATCGGCTCCGCCGGAGAGGAAGGCTCCAAGTGGAACGTCTGCCACCATGCGCCGCCGCACTGCATCCCGGAGCAGAACTTCAAGTCGCTGAGTCGCGGCCGCGTCGTCGTCGGCCGTTTCCGGCCACTGCGCGGCGAGCGACCGCAAGTCCCAGAACTTCCGCACGGTGGGGGGGGCGCCGGCACACACAGTGAGTATCGATCCGGGCGCTAGCTTGCCGGCATCTTGGTAGATGCAGTGCGGTGCCGGCACATAGTTCCAGCGGGCGTAGGCCGCCACCGAATTGCGATCAATTGCAGGTCGCCAATCGGAGCAGGCGAGCATCGCCTTCAGCTCCGACCCGAACAAGAACATCGATCCTGCGCGCGCCCAGTACACGGGCTTTATGCCCATCCGATCGCGGATCAAGTGCAGGGTCTGTGTCCGGCGATCCCACAGCGCGAACGCGAACATTCCAATGAAACGCGTCAGCGCACCATCGAGTCCCCATGCCTCGATCGCGGCCAGCATCACCTCGGTATCGCTGCCCCCGCGGAAGGAAAAGCCCTTGGCCTCTAACTCCGGTCGTATATCGAGGAAGCTATAGACTTCGCCGTTATAGGAAATGACATAGCGGCCCGACGGCGACACCATGGGCTGCGCACCAAGCGGAGACAGGTCGACGATCGACAGCCGCCGGTGCCCCAATGCAATGCCAGCGGTGGGGTCGAGCCACACCCCTCCTGCGTCCGGTCCGCGATGAACCAGTGCCGTGGTCATGGCGGTCGCAGTGTCGCGCAGCCACGCCTCGGGGCGGTTCAGGTCGAGAACTCCGGCGATCCCACACATCTCAGGCGGCCAGGAGTTTGCGGTACATGGCGGATGTTCGTGCCACCATCGCATCGACGCTGAACTGATTCACGACGCGAGCGCGTGCCAAGGCGCCGAGTTCCGAACGATGGGCAGGACTCAAGTCCATCAGTCTGCGCCATGCGGCTGCCAACGCGTCGGGATCGCGCCGCGGCACCACGGCGCCGCATTCCCCAACCACAATGGCGGCATCGCCTACATCGGTCACTGCGCACAGGCGACTACACGCCATTGCTTCCCCGACTATATTCGGGAAACCCTCACCGAACGCCGACGACAAGGAGACGATGTCGAGCGCACCGAGTACTGAGGGAATGTCGCGGCGCTGACCAGCCCATACCAATTGACCTACTAGGCCGAGTGCTCGCGCCCGTTCCTTCAAGCTCATGCAATATGAATCACTTCCCGTTCCTACGATCACGAACCGGGCGGAGGGCGCAACTGCGGCAAATTGCGCTGCGGCCCGCAGGAAAGTCTCGTGGTCCTTCATCGGGTCCAGGCGAGCCACAACCCCGACCAACGGCCCCGCCGTCCCTGCGAGCCACTCGGCGCGAAGGGCGCCACTTCCGGGATGATCGGGACGGAAACGGTCAACGTCGATGCCGTTCGGAATGACGATCAAGCGGTCCTGCCGGAAGCCTGCTTGAATCACATGCCGGCGCCCAGCGTCAGAATTTGCGACGATGCGGTCAGGCACCCCGGAGAGTAGCCGCTCCGCCCGGAATGTGGCGCTCCACGTCCAGTCATAGTGCCTAAGGTCCATGTCCGACGCGCGAATGCCCCAAACAAGACGCGACCCCCTCGGCCGCAAGATCGCTGCCATCAGATTGGGCGGCCCCAGGTAGCTGTGAATGACTTGCGGCGCGAGGTCGATTAACTTTGCGCGGAGGCGCGCAACAAAGCGCACCAGATCCCAGCGCCCTTGCTTATTGACGGTGTGAACGGGGACACCGGCGTCACGCAAGGGCGCTTCCAGCACCCCCCCTGAATAAAACGTGACGACCGAAACAGAGAACTCGCGCTGCAGCCGGATCGCTAACGCGACCAGTTGCGTCTCTGCACCGCCAACATCCATGCTGCGGGCGAGCAATACGACGCGGGGCCTCACGGTGGGCCGACCAATGTCGCGAAGCGGTCAGCGAACGCCTCCTGGCCAGCGCGTTCCGCGGTGTGCCAGCGGTACATCGACTGGCCGGCGCGGGCGATCTCCAGATAGTGGTCGTAGTTTCCGAGGACCTCTTCAATCTTCGCTGCGACGTCCGATAGGTCCCATCGGTGAGCAACATAAGTGGCGTCGGGCCGGAAGTAGTCCGGCCAAGTATCTAAGTGGCTCATGTCCGGCTTGAACAGTACCGCACCACACAGGAACGCCTCGAAGTCCTTGTAATTGATCTCGCTGTAGCCGAACGGCGAGGCGACGATCTTGCTGGCGCACAACTCCCGCACGTAGGCCATCTTCGAAACGCGGCGAGTGGTGCGGTAGCGCGCCAGTAGTTCTGCCATGCGCAGCCGTTGATGAGCCACGGTGGCGTGGCGGTAGCTTGACCCCATTCGACACGAGACAGCAACCGTTCGTTGCCCGGATGGTGGTATGAACCGGCGCGGCGGCGCCATCAGTGCCCGGAACGGCAGAAATCGATACCAGGACCAACGACGCGGCCCGGTTAGGGAATAGTTCGCCAGCCCAGTATTCCAACTGACCTCGATGCGGGCGGCCTCGGCCTCGCTCAGCGCCGGTGAGGCAAGCGGCGCGTAGTCCGTGACGTCGGCGGCCCGATGATAGTAGTCAGCGAATAGCCGCCCGTTGTAGACGGCACGTGTGTAGTTGCCTCGCTCCCTATACACCGCGTTCTTGAGGTAGCGGTGAACGTGGGGCAGGACGTCCCGATTCACCGACCCCGGGGTCGAGCTGCGATCGAAGTAGAGAACTCGCCGGTTCGCGTACATGGATTCCAGGAGAGCCAGCGCGGGTTCGCGGTTCGCCTGCCAGTCTCCTCCCCAAAACTTGCTATTGACGGCGAATACGTCGCAGTCGCCGAGTGCTGGGTCCGATCCATAGAAAGTCCGAACGACGATTCCACGATCGCGCAGGATCTTCTGGTTCCAAACGATCGGTCCCAGGAAGGCGGCGGTGTTCTGGTTGCGCGGCGGCTCCGTCAGCAGATTGAGTCGGATCACAGAAGATCCAGCTGCGTGAGGCCCAGCACGCGCTCCCAAGTGCCGAACGCAGTGTCGGGCAGGAGCGAACGAACCCGTTCGCGGCCAGCGCTTCCTAAACGGCTCCGCAATGCGGGCGCGGTCATCATGCAGACCATTGCGGATGTGAGCGAATCGACGTCGCTATTGCGGACGATCAGGCCGCTCGTCCCGTCGACAACATAGTCGAGCGCTCCACCCGCAGCATCGCTCACGATCACTGGCACACCAAAGGCCATGGCTTCCAGAACGACGTTGGGCATTCCCTCATGGCGGCTCGGTAGCGCCAGCACGTCCGAGTTGCGGTACTCGTGCCAAATGTCCGGGGTCACTCCGATCCAGTCGATCTGCGCGCCGATTCCGAGCTTCGACGCGAGTGCGCGCAGGCCGGCTTCGCGATCTCCCGTGCCCACCATGGCTAACCGCCAGTCCGGCGCGCTAGGCAGGGCGCGGGCGAACGCGGGCAACAGGATATCCTGGGCCTTCTGGTGCGACAGCCTTCCCACGCAGAGGATTCGGTGCGAACGCAGAGGGCGCCCTGGTTCGGGGTCCATGTCGGGCACGATCAGCGGATTGGGGACCTGAACGAGCTTGGAGTTCGGAACGTAGGTGGCAAGGGCGGCTATCGCGGCAGCGCTATTGGCAGTCACAGTATCCGCACGCCGGTACAATCGGCGCCGCAGCCAATCCCAAGCACGGCCCAAAGACTGCCGCGACGGGTCGTTCCGCTCGGATATGACGAGGCGAATGCCCAAGCCGGAGCACGCAAGCACCGACAGGACATTTGTCGTCCCAACTAGACTAAGTACCACCGGGGCGGCCGAGACGCGAATTGCACGACGTAGCGCGACGACCCGTCCAATATTGGCGGCAAGCGCTGCCAATACCCCGCTGGCCCGTTGAGCAAGATCGAGCCCAATGCGGTGCACGGCAGGCGGCAAGGTAAAATGATCCGGAACATCGGAAGCCAGGGTGATGAGTGAGACACTCCAGCCGCGGGATGCCAAGCCGGCGGCGAGGTTGGTTGCTACTCGCTGTGCTCCGCCGGCGCCAAGGTCGGCAATCACGATGGCAAGGTCGGCAGGACAGGCCACACGGCCGTGGGAATTGGTGGTCAATGGGAGCTAGGCCGAGATTTGCGAATGAGCAGGTGGCCCAGCGCGAGCGTTTCGAGACCAGAGTTGGTCAGTACGCCGATCGCATCTTCTGGGGTGTTGACGATCGGATAGCCGTGCAAGTTGAAGGAAGTGTTCAGTAAAGCTCCGCGCCCTGTACGATCGTGGAATCGCGAAAGAATTCGGTGGTACTTGGGGTTACTGCCCGCGGACACGACTTGCGGTCGAATCGTGCCGTCACGCGGGTGGCTGGCCGCGGCAATGTCGGAATAGGTTTCGGGCCGCGTCTGGTAGGCAAAGGTCATGAATTTCGGCCGCATGCCCTTGGGGTCGTTGAAGTAACGGTTGGCCTCTTCCTCGCGTATCGACGGAGCGAACGGCATCCAGAAGTCGCGCTTCTTCACTGCCTGATTGATGCGATCGACCAGCCGCGAGTCATGCGCGCTGCATAGAATACTTCGGTTGCCTAGGGCCCGAGCACCCCATTCCATCCGGCCGCTGCAACGTGCGACCACCTCGCCGGCGGCCAGCATGTCGGCGATTTCGGACTCCATGTCGCCCGGTTCGGATACGGCGAACGCAGAATCCTTCTGGAGTGTCCGGGCGGCGCGTTCCTCCGAGGCACGAGTGTTCTCGGCACCGAGATACAAGTTGGGAAGGACGCTCGGGGCGTGGTCGGTGACGCCGGTTCGCTGATAGTAGTCATGCAGCGCGGCGCCGATCGCCAAGGATTCGTCTGCGGCGCTAGGCATCACATACATTGATCGGACCGCAGGAAGACCGGCGATCAACATGTTGGCCTTGACGTTCATGAACACGCCGCCGCCGCATACGATGTCGCCGATGCCGGTTTGCGCTATGGCGGCGTCAATCCACTGGCACATCATTTCCTCGGCGAAATGCTGCGCCGCTCCCGCGATGATGTCGAAGCGCACGCCCTCAAAGGCATCGCGCAGGTACTCGTAGCAGTAGTTGGTCGACAACTCGCCGCCGAGTTCGAAGACCAGCTTGTCGCGATTGATGTGCAGCAGCTTCCGCAGCGGTTCTGCTGCGCGTTCGCTTCGGTCGGGCTCCGCATACGGCGCCAGCCCCATGACCTTGTACTCGTGTTCCCATGGGGTCATTCCCATCAGAAACGTTATGCGGGAGTATATTTTTCCAAGAGAGGCGCTCCGGCCCGTCGCCGCGATCCGCTTGATGTCGTTACCGCGGCAAACGGCAACGGTGGCGCACAAGTTGTCGCCCGCACCATCGCACGTAAGACCCAGGATCCCGCGATCCGAGGACGCTGCCGGCCGCGTGTAGTAGGCGGCCGCCAGGTGGCACAAGTGATGCTCAAGGAAGGAGACTCGCTCGGGCCCCACATCCAGGTGCTGGCAGATTTCCGCAATCCGTTCCGCCTTGCGCTGCTCGAATACCGCCTTCTGGTAGGCAGGTGACTCCTGCTTCGCCCGCTCCTGATCGCGGGCGCCGACTTTGTACCAAGGCGTTATGTCCGTGAGGTACTCGGTGCGGTGCATGAAGAGCGAAGCGTAAACAATGCTCGCCAGCTGACTTGAATCGATGCCGCCGATCTGGAGCACGGCCTCAATCGACCTGCGCGGATACCCAACCTCGTTCTTCTTGCGGCTTAGTCTCTCCTCGCTGACCGACGCAACTACCCGGCCGCCACATACCAGGGTTGCACCGCAGTTGTGGCCGTCATGGACTCCGAGGACCCAGAGTTCAGGGTGGGGCATCGTACGCTTACTCCGATTGAGTTCTTGATTGCGGCAAGGTCGCTACAGGATTGTCTCGGCCAAGTCAGGGGCGTCGCGGCCGGCGATCGGGTGCCGAGCGTCGCGTCCCGGCACAAACTGAATAGCCGTATTCCAGTCCTGGAATCGCGCGGCCATCTGCATGCGTACCGCCAGACGACGCCATCCTCGCGCCTCTGACTGTCGCGCCCAAACTGCACGAACAACTTCGCTAGGAACCTGGGGCACGGTGATGGGTTGCGCGTGGTTCTGCAGGAATCGGTCCGCGGGAAAGGAGAACCCGTGCTTCTTCCGGTCCCACAACTCGCGCGGTAGGTACCTGGAGAGCAGCCGGCGCAGAACCGACTTCTGCCCAAACGCCAACAGGGATCGCGGATCAAATTCAGCAACGACGTTCATGAGGTCCGGACTCAAGAAAGGTGTCCGCAACTCTAGGCTCGACCGCATACTGCCCAGGTCCAAAGAGGATAGCTGCGAGTTTGGCATTGTGTTTTCCAGATCGAATCGCGGCACGGCGTATTCGATCGGTAGCAGCCGTGCACCAAACGCTTCTGCGGCCCACTGCTGAACGCCTGGGATGGTCCGAAGGATCGCGTAGGTCGGTGCGTTCTTCACTGCGAGGAGTTGCTCGGCGTCTGCAACGCCACACAGGTCCGCAAACGCTTGTGCGCCCGTGTGCAGCGGCGAGATCGCGGAGAGCGCCCAGGCCGTGGGCCGGCGTAGTGGCGACGGAATTCTGAAGAACCTGCGTCGTCGGTAGAAGAAGCTGTGCTTCAGGTATCCGTAAAAGAGTTCATCGGCACCAAAGCCGGTCAAACCGAGCCGAAATCCGCGGTCGACCGCACAGCGGGTCATCTGCTGAATGGACGCGGTGGTCAGATTGTCGTTCGGTTGCCCGAATAGCGACAGGTAGTAGTCGCAGTCGGCTGCTGCGGGGTCGTCTCGGTTGACGACGATCTCGTGATCGAGCTTGAGCGCCCCGGCGATCTGAACAGCGTCTGCCGCTTCATCACGGGTGGCTCCTTCGGGAAAGCTCACGGTGATGCACCTTGCGCGTCGCCCGAGATCCTTGGCGAGAATTGATGCGATCAAGGACGAGTCGATCCCAGCCGAAAGGAAGAGGCACGGCTCGACATCGGCTTCCAGGCGGCGCTCCATCGAGGCGACAAGCGCCTCCTGCAGGCGATCCAATTCGCGCTCGGTCAACGGCACCGGCCGTGTTCTTCCCACCGTGCCATACGGCGGCGTCCAGAACCGGTGCGGCGGTTCTGCGACACCTCGCGTAACCCTCACGACCTGGGCCGGCTGAAGCTTCGTCATGCCCGGATAAAACGTATCGGGCGCGGGAAGGTAGCCGAGCGCAAGGAATGCCGAAATGTTTCGCTGCGATACGTCCGGGCGCAAAGACAACAGTCGGACCAGCGGCAGCGGCTCGGAACTCACAAAGACTCCGTCGCCGTTTTCAACGACGTACAATTGCTTTTCACTGAACCGGTCAACCGCCAGCCACCCCGCAGTTCCATCCCAGAGCGCGAAGGCAAACATTCCGTCAATTCGGGGAAGCCCATCCGCGCCAAAGTTGCGCCAGGATGCCAACAGGACCTCGGTGTCGCCGGCGGTGGAGAAGCGTTCGCGGTGCAGTTGGTCGCGCAAGGCGCGGTAGTTGAATATTTCTCCGTTGTAGCTGACGGTCAGATTCGCTCGAGTCATTGGCTGGTTGCTTGCCGCCGAGAGGTCGATGATCGAAAGGCGGCGGTGCCCAAGGAACACCCCGTTGGCACGATCCATCCACTCGCCACCGTTGTCCGGTCCGCGGTGGGCCAGCATCTTTGTTCCCTCCCTGCCGAGGGCTACGTCGTCTTCGGTCAACGGACGACGCAGGAACAGTGCAAATACGCCACACATGGGTTAGCCGTGTCCTGCAGAATGACCGCGGCCGGCAATGTCCCGCAGGAGTGCAACTTCGGCGGCAATGCGCCCGGACCAAGTGGGGATAAATGCCCGCGCGGCCGTTTGGCCGCGTGCCGCAATGGTCTGCCGTTCTGCCCCATGCTGAGCTAGGTGCACTAGTGCCGAGGCCAGGGCCTCGGTGTCGTCGATGCTTGGAATTCGAACAACCGTCCCGTTAGGCAGATACTGCCTCGTGACCGCATCACGCGGGATCGAGTCGTCGGGCTCAGGGAGGACGCAACAGCAGCCATGCGCCAATGCTTCAAGCGTGGTGTTGCTGAGATTGCCCATTCGGTTCAAAGAAACGTAAACGTCGGCGCGTTGGTAGATCGACGCGACGGTGCTGTGCGGGACCGCTCCCAAGAAGGTCACGTCGCCTTCCGCGTCCGCCGAGCGGACTCGAGCTCGCATCGATTCCATCCGTGCTCCGTCACCCATGACGACTGCGCGGAGTTGTCCTGGTGCGCGTGACCGTGCCGTCAGGAACGCCTCAAGAAACTCGTCAGCGCCCTTCATTGCCTCAAGCCGGCCAGCAAACAGTACTACTACGCCGGTCGCCGCCGGCCGGTCCATTGCGGCTGCGGTCCGATCCCAATCGACGCCATTGACGAAATGATGTTGTGGCACGGAAGGAAGTAAGAGCGCGTTCAGAACTGCCTCTCCGTCGCTTCCTTCCTGCGTGCAAATCACGGCGCCAAATGGCGCCCGGAGCATCCAACGCTGAATCGCGTTGCGAGGATGGCGGCCGACTACGCACGCCCGCAAGTCGTCGCTGATCCCCATGACGCGATATACGACGGGGATACCCGACCACCGTGCCAGGGTACCGGCAACCCAGGAGTTGGCGCGATCCACATACAGGATGTCGGGCCGAATTGCCCGGACATGTCGCCAAACTCGGCCAATCTTCAACGCTTCGCCAAGGTACCACGACGCTTTGCCAAACAACCCCAACCAAGCTGGCGGCGACTCGAGCCGAGCCTTGATTTGAAGGGGCGGGAGTTCAACTTCGCGGAATCCCAACGACACCCTTCGCAGGGTGAAGCACAGAGCCAATTCGTTGGCGGCATCCAAGGTTTCGATGAGCCGGCAGACCGTCGGCGTTCCGCCCGGCATCCACCGTCTTTGGGCGACGCTCTCCTTCAGACCGGAAAAGAGAGTCAGAATCATTAAGATTCGCATCTTCGCTGACTGAGGGGGCCTTCCCTATTCGTCCCAAGATGGAATGCGCGACCCAAGGAACTCGAACAGCCGCTCGTTCTCGTCGTGATAGATGCTTTCTAAGCGGCGGCGCTCGTCGGGTCCGAGGGACGGGTAGGCATGCGTTGGACTTCCCGACCGAACCTGTTTGAGCCCCGTCGTCCGCTTTGTCGCACGCCAGACAGCTAGGATCGCCGGCACATGAAGAAGCCGAGTCAGTTGCCGGTACAGTAGTGTGCTGATCATCGGCGGCAGCGCCTTGGTCTCGCCCACCTGCTGCCGCAGAGAAGGAGGCGCAAAGGCGCTGGCGACGCCAATGAACTCGTACACGGAGGACACAAACGCCTGTGGGTTGGCCGCGATGTCCTCATACACCATCACCTTGATCTGCTTTCGCGGCAGCACGGCAAGAAAGCGTTCGATTTGACGCCAGTAGAATCCACGGGCGACAAAGTCGCTGTCGGGTCGGATGAACTCCGCGAATGCGGGCATATCCGACTTGCCACGGCGATTCATCCAGTACGCGGAGTACGCCCGTTCGATGGGGTTGCGCAGGATGAATAGGACCCTCATGGCGGGGTTGAGGGCGGCGATCTGACCGGCGACCTCGGGGTAGTACATGTAATCGACAGACAGTTCGCCACGCGCGGATCGTCCGGTCTCCGGGAACTGACCTAAGTACCAATCCATTCCCTGATCCGCCCGCGATTTCCAGCACACACCCTTTGGGCAGAAGAAATGCAGCTCCTTCGGCCGTGAAACAAAAACATCCGGATGCTCTCGCAGGCATTCGTAGAGCCAAGTGGTGGCCGCTTTTTGTGTTCCGGCCACGATGAAGGTTGGAGCCGCCAAAGCTCTAACTCCCTACTGACTGCGCCACTGTCGGGGATCAACCACCGCGTCCGGCGGCTGCCGCAGCAGTTCTAGGTCATCGACTTGGGGGCCTGCTGCATCCCAGGACGCCAGGACTTGCCGAAGCTCGGCGTCTGTATTCACCCCAACCAAGACCACGGCGACGCCCTCGATGTAGCGAGCGAATGAGAGTGCCGCCGTCATCGGCGACAGGCCTTGCCGTTCCGCCGAGGCGCGAAATGCAGACAAATAGGGACTGGCAGTGGAAAGATGAGAGGGCAGTGCCTCCGCATCCATCAGCAGGAGCCCCTGAAGGAATACGGACCGCACATGAACCTCAACACCTGCGGCCGCCAACGCTCGAATATGTCCGCTGCGCACCAGTCGTTGATCCAACGCATTCGCCGGTAGTTGCACAAGGTCCGGAACAAAGAACTCGAGTACTCGGTCAAGCTGCTCCGCATCGTAAACTGATACTCCGATCGCTCGCACGCGGCCCAGCGACTTCTGCTCGCCCATTGCCGCAACAAGCTCTCGGCCACCCTCCTCGAGAAGATGTCGGGCATTGTGGACGATGAGTCCGTCGATGCTGGTGCGATTCAAATCTTGGAGAGTTCGCCGAAGGGATTCGGACATCGCACCGGCGAACCCGCGGCTACGAAGTTCATCCGCTGCTGTGGGCGTCTTGGAGACAACCCGAAATGCGCAATCCGGCGGAAGCGACCGTCCCAATACTCGTTCACTGTCGCCATAGCTTGGCGCCGTATCCAGGACCTGGACGCCCCCACGGCCAGCAGTTGCGAGAATCCCGCGCACCTCAGCATCGCTTGGCTTGCCATGCGTGTTGGACACCCCGTACGGCAAACCGAATTGAACGGTTCCCAAACCCAGAACTGCGGGCAATGCTAGCTGGTGGTCAGTTGCCGCACGCGGCGCATCGGCATGAACGATTCGGCGGCATCGCGGCCGCACTGTGCCCCACGCCACCGGGCCAAGAAACGCACGCCTTCGGAGGAGCGCGGGTGGGGCCACGGCCGGATCTCGTCGGCGTAGCACTTCAAAGCGGCAACCTTGCGGTCAAGGGTCGCCGAGACGTCGACAAAGTCCGTCGGAACGAAGTTAGTCAATGTTGAAGGCGCCCATTCGGTCGAGGACGGGACCTCGCACGCGAATATCTCACGGTCGGCGGCCTGCGGGGTCGGCCTGCACGCGGTTGCGACCGCGAGATGGGTCACCCGGTGGTCGACATTTAAGTCGCCGCCATGGTGCGTGTAGATGATCGCCGGTGCCGTTCTCTGCACGAAAGTCTCTACCGTTCGCACCACTTCGATCAGGGGGACCGTGTCCATAGCATTGTCCGGAAAGTCCCCAAACTCTATCGCTCCGACACCCAACACGCGGGCCGCCGCCTCCGCTTGGCGTCGTAGCGCCCCGAGCTCGGGCGCGCCAGCGGGTCCGCGGGCGGCGAGTCCGGTAGCGAGGATCAAGATCTGAACCGTGTCGCCACGGTCGGCATGTAGTGCAAGGGCTGCGCCGCACCCCAGAACTTCATCGTCCGGGTGGGCGAAGATGGCGGCAACCGATACGGGCGTCATTTACTGTGCCCGAACCTGGAAGACCGGCCGGATGGGGTCCCCACGCAAGTACTTCGCCGGATCCGGAGAACGCACTGCTTCACATACCGCGGACGCGGCCTGCTTCCATCGAGCAATGGTTGTCTCGAGGATTGCGGGTTCATCATGGGCGATGCAGATGTTGATGCCTCCGCCGCCAAGAATTCCACTCGCAATCAATTCTTGGCGCAGAAGGCTGGTGATCGTCATCGCCCGCGCGCCTTCTGCAGTCACCTTGACGATCGGATGCCATGGCATGCCGCCAATCGAAATTTCAGGCAGTCCCGCCTGTTGCAGAACGGCAGCGATTTCCCGCAAAAGAAAGGTTCCCACGGATTCGATTCGTTTGGGCCCATTCAGAGCCGTGAGCTTGTCGATCGTGGCGATGGACGCAGCGAGGGACAGCGCCTCGCCACCGAACGTGCCCGAAAAGAAGATATCTTCCATGTGCCGCATGATTTCCGCACGGCCCAGGACGGCGGCGATCGGCATCCCATTGCCCATCGCCTTTCCGAAGCACGCGAGGTCCGGGGTGACGCCGTACACTTTCTGCGCCCCGCCTAAGTCGATGCGGAATCCCGACACGATTTCATCGAACACGAGGACGACCCCGTAGTGCTCGGTCAGCGAACGGAGCGCGGAAAGGAAGTGCTTGTCGCCGCCATTCGGAGCAACCGGCTCCAGAACCAACGCGGCAAACCCATTGGGGTCTCCGCCCAGCAGGCGCTCGACACCTTCGACGTCGCCATAGGTAAATGTGGTGGTCAAGGCGCGCACGGCGGCCGGCACGCCAAGGGATCGCGTCGTGCTCCCGATGTACCAGTCATGCCAACCGTGATACCCGCACACTGCGACACGGTCTCGGCCGGTGTGAGCTCGCGCTAGCCGGACTGCCGCGCTGGTAGCGTCCGACCCGTTCTTGCCAAACCGAACCATCTCAGCGCACGGGATCATGCGCACAAGACGCTCGGCCAGTTCTACCTCGAGTTCGGTGGCCAGGGAAAAAATGATGCCGCGATCCAACTGGGCGCGAATTGCGGCGTCCACATCAGGGTCGCAGTAGCCGAGAATGATGGGCATCAGGCCCAGCATGTAGTCGATGTACTCATTCCCATCGACATCCCAGGTGCGACAGTCGTGTGCACGAGACATGAACAGCGGCGATGCGCCGCGGACAAAGTTCATGGCCGACTTCGAGAACGTCTGCGAAGCCAGCGGGATGGTGCGCAATGCGCGCTCGTACAACGCCTGGGTGCGATTGAACTGCTTCGGTGCCGGACGTGTCATGGTGCTACCCCTAGGATCATCGTGAAGGCGCGGCCAACTTTGCATTCCGCCATTGCACGGCACAGGGACAAATACTGCGGCAGGCCCTGGGCCGACATCAGGAGGTCGAGGTCGACCATTGCTCGGTAGGCCGCCTTTCCCTGCGCCGGATCTGCCACATAGTTCGAGCCGGCGTGAAACAGGAAGAAATCGATCGGAAAGCTCGCGAATCGGTCCACCACGCGAAGGCCGCAGTCCTTCGCGAACGCCGTTCCATTGTCGATATTGAAATAGTGAAGATGTTGGGGCGGGCCGAACCAAAATTCTCGATCGATCTTGCCGCGGGACAGCGCCTCCATCTGCAGGGGGCTGTAGTCGTTCGGCACCGTAATCGCCACTACGGCTCCGGGCGCTAACACCCGATGGATTCGTTTCAGCAGATCGGCGGGATCCAGAACGTGTTCGACCACGTTGCGCAGGACGCAGGCATCGTACCGGTCGCCCGCGCCGATCATCTCATCCAGCAAGGCGTACGCATCCCCCACCCTAACTGCCGGAAGCAATTCCGGGTGGAAGCGGCGCACGCCGTGGTCGCTGAAATCCACGCCCGCCACGTCCCAACCGCCCGCCTGCGCCGCCGCAAGGGAGAAGCCCTCGCCGCATCCGACATCCAGGAACTTGCCAGGCGGTCCTGGCCGTGCCTGCGCGACCGCAAGCATCATCACCTCGGACAACAGCCGTCGGTGGTTGCGCTCCGACTCGTCGTAGGACGGCTGGTACGATGCGGACGGGAGCTCCTGGTAGTATTTGGTCCGGTAGAATTCCTTCAGTTCGTCCGCGGACGGCTTAGGCTCCGCAGTGATCCACCCACCTGCGGCCTGCACCTTGTGGTACCGGCCGTCCGTGGTTCGGGGAGCTCGGGCGACAACCTCTCTGCTTAGCCGGTAGACTGTGCTGTTCGGCTTCACGCGCGGCGCCGGCAAGCCTTTTCCGGCGCGGGCGTGCACCGCCCAAATGAGGTCCTCGAAGCCAAGACGGTGCCGCATCCGCACTGTGCTGGAGAAGCGCGGATTGATTTCAAATATCTTCGGAACTCCGCCGCTTATGCGCAACTGGGCATTGATCGGGCCGTCGAAGTCCTCCGCGCTCAAGCGGCGCAGCATCGATTCAACGGCGGGGTCGCCGTCGACGACGGCCATAACGGTCCGGCCGGCATCAAGGCGGCGGCGCATGGCTAGGTGCCTTTCCCCGCCGTTGGCCCGCAAGATGGCACAGGTAAACTCTGCAGATTCGTCCTCCAGGTATTCCTGTGCGATCCATTCATCGCCGTACTCCGACGTGAGCGCGTCCAAGGCCGCCTTGGAGCGAACCAGGCGGACGCTCTGCGATCCCGCCCCGCGTCGTGCCTTTGCGATGAAGGGCAGGGTGGACGGATCGGCTTCGCTCAGCGGCATGGTCCAAGGGGTTGTGAACCCTCGCTCGGCCAGCCAACGTGCGGTCGCCAGCTTGTCCACGAATACCCGTGCAGCGTCAGGGCTGGTTCGCAGAAGCGGCAATGCCGCGGCCTCACCCGGATCGACCGCAAGGCGCTCGATTTCACGGTCGTTGCACGGGATGACCAACTCCGCGCCCACAGAATCGGTCAACGCGGTCAACGCGGCCGTGTAGCTAGGCGCCGAGGCCAGGGGCAGACTATGCACTTCCGGAAACACGATCGCGCCGGGCCCGGTTGGCGCCGCGTCGGCGCCGACGACGCGCGCGCCGGGAATAGCTTCCCGCAGGATGCCGGCGATCGCCTCCGCGACATCGCCGTGAGCGGCGGTAATCAGAAACGATGTCGGCACGTTGCTCACGAGCGGGTGAGGACCGCGGCGAGATATGGGTTGCCAGGATCGCGCGCGGCGCACTCACGCACGACACGATCGATATCGTACGGCTCGCGACGATGGACCATGGTCGCCGCGGTGGTGTCCCAAAGCAGCCATTGCGCGCCTGGCCGACGATCGCGTGGCTGCCCAACCGATCCGGGGTTCGCAACCACGGTATAACCAGTCTGCCATTGGACCGGATAGTGGGTATGCCCAAAGAAGACGAACTCTGCGCCGGTGACCGCCATCTCTCGCCGGACGGACTCTGGCGCGTCGGGGTAGACGTACTGATCGGTGTCAGACGGAGACCCGTGGCAAAGCAGAACCTCACGTCCATCAATCGTGAGGCGGGTGGTGCTCGGTCGAGCGAGCAATGGCGCAATCCGCGCGCCGAGGGTCTCACGCGCTACGTTGATGCCGCTGCCATAGCGCAGTCGGATGGGGGGAAGGGCGGACACGTCGTCCACGACGGCGCGCAGCATCTCTTCATGGTTGCCGACGACCATGTCGTGCGGCCAGCCGGCCAGCAGATCGAAGCACTCGGCGGGCCAGTAATAATATCCAACCAAGTCACCCGCGATCAGCAGTCGTTCCACGCCCGCGGTTCGAGCCGCAGACAACGTGGCCTGAAGGGCCGGCAAGTTCGCGTGGATGTCGGCAAGCACGCCGATCTTCATCGGGATTCCGCGCTCAGAATCTGACGCAACGCGCCGGCGAAGTCTCGCCCTCTCGGGAGTATCGCCGAAGGAACGACTATCGAGTCGGCGCTTTCACTGCCGGCGACGCTGTTTGGCTGCCCGCCTGGCAGCAAGACCTCGCAGACCTTTTGTAGCATTGCCGCGATCGAGATCGGCTCACTGCCCCCAACCAAATGGGTTCCGTCGATACTCTGATCGATGCACGTTGCGACAACCTGGGCCAAATCGTCGACGAATATGTAGTTCCTCAGCCCTTCGCCTTTGCCCACTACCGTTGGGGGTTCGCGGCGATCGAGCGCGCAATCGATGGCCCGATTGAGGCCGAGGTGCTCCGGACCTCTGCGCCCGAATACTCCGCCGATCCGTAGGATCGTTGCCGAACATCCGGCAGCGGTGACAATCTCTTCGCATAGCAACTTTGAGTGGGCGTACGCGGTTGCCGGATTTGGTAAAGACTGCGAATCGAAGCGAGTGAGGCGGCCGAGAACGATCACGCCGGAAGCGAATACCAAACGCGCACGGCGCCGCCGCGCAAACGACGCCAACATCGCCGTGGCACAGGGCCCGACGTCAAAGAAGTCGCCGGAAGGTGCGGACGGAGAGAAATCGACGTGGCTCGCGAAGTGGGCAACCGCATCTACGTCCCCCATCCGTTCGATGGCCAGAGCGGCGGCCGGCGAAGACAAGTCTACGCATCCTTCGCCAGCAAGCCCTTGGGGGCCGCGTACAAGGGGAAGCACGTCCCAGCCGCGTCGTGTGGCTTCGCGCACGAAAGCGCGGCCGACAAATCCGCTGGCGCCGGTCACCAAGACTCTCACGCTGGGCCCAAACTTGCCGCAGTCACAGGACGGGAACGCCAAGAAGGTGGGGTCGGCGGGTAGCTTCGGACAAGGCCGCAAGCCAGCCGAAATTCTCGGGCAGTCGACCGACTAGTTCGCGAATCCGGTCTAGGTCGGCGATCGTGTCCAGCGTCCAACGGACATGACCAAAGTTGGCCGGGGCGAGCAAATGGCCGATCCGGAAGTTACCGGCCCCCAGTTCCTTCCGAATGCCCCGGATGTACGGAGTAACGTGCTCCCGCAGAAACGGGTGCCGGGCATTGGCATCGGCCTCGATGAGTGCGCCCGAGGTGAAGACCTCGACGTCTAGCCCATCCGGAAACGTGCGGATATTGCAGTTGGAAACATAGTCATGCTTGCCCTCGGCAAAGATCGCCACCGCGCCGTCAACAACGTCCGGGTCGATCATCGGGCAGTCGGCCGTCAGGCGCATCACGGAGCGGGCATTCGCCCATCGGGCGGCGCCGACGAACCGCCCTAGGACGTCCATCTCGTCGCCACGAAAGATATCGACACTCATCTCGGCGCATACTGCGGCGATGGCATCATCGGCCTGATTGATCGTGGTCGCGACCACGATCCGGCCGATCCGCTGCGCCCGCTGCACGCGCTCTAGCATGAACGCCAAGGCCGGCTTGCCGGCTAAGTCCATAAGGACCTTTCCAGGTAGCCGACTGGATGTCATCCGCGCCTGGATGATGGCAACGGGATCGTCGCCGTTCGCACTCACTTTCTTTCGGTCCGCATGGACGGCGCCGCAGCGAGGCCCGTGTACGACGCGATTACCGTGCCCGCCGGTAGGTGCACCCCCTCGGCAATCGCCTCGCCCCGCGCTAACGAGATTAGATCGTCAAGCAACGGAATTCCGGCAACGACTGGCATACAAACTGATCCACTCGGGCGCGGGTTGATTTCAATGACGAACGGTTTGCCGTGGTCGTCGTACATGGCGTCGCAGTCGTAGAGCCAGCTTAGGTTCAGGACCTCGACGAGTCGGGAACCCAGAGCAATCAGTTCGGGCGCGTCGAGAATCTCATTCCCCTCGTACGGACGGACCGGATTGATCCGGCGTCGGGGGACGATTCGCATCGGACGGCCTTCCCAACCCAAGAGATCGATATCGCAGGAGACCCCTCGCAGCCGCTGCATGACAATGGCGGGCAGGAACTCCTCGTAGCGGGGCAATATCTCATCGATGAACGCTTGCGGACTCGCATGCGTTTCGCGCGACCCTGTGTAGGCGTGCCGGACCGTGCCCTCAACGTCGGACCTCACGATGATCGCGCCCCGGCCACCACGGTTCTCCGCCGGCTTAACCACCACATCGCCGCGCGACGCGATCAGCTCCTTCGCGGCCGCGCGCACTTCGTCCAGGGTTTTGGCCAATACCCATTTCGGCGTGGCAACACCGTGGTCATCCAGCCAGCGGTACGTTCTCTCTTTCGACGATAACGTGCGAACGGTGTCGGTCTCGGCGCAGGCGAGCTTGCATCCCGCATCGGCGAGGCGGGCGCGATGGGGCACCAACGCGAGCGCCTCCTCATCCGAGGTCGGCAGCAGAAGATCCACCCGCTGCTCTCGAACAATCTCGACGATGCGGTCGGGGTACGTTGGTTCGCTCCCGCGCGGGACCACGAAGAATGCATCGACAAACCGCCGACCGGTCGCCGATTCCGAGGCGTCGACGCCGACCACACGCAGTTGGTGACGCTGCGAGGCGCGAAGGCACAGGATCGTCTGGGTGGCCAGCTCACCGCCAACGCAGGTCATCAGAATGGTGTAGGTCTTGCCGCGCGCCATGAGCTACCGCGGCGGACTTGGTTCGAGATCGGCAAACCCCACCGGCTCATTCCTGGAAATCGCGCGGCGGGTACGTCGGCCGAGCAGGAGGTCGGCCGCGCTCGGCGACATGCCTCCCACTCCCGGCATCTGGCGCTTGAGGCCGAGCGCATCCCAGCCAAGGACCTCGCCCGCCACAATATCCCGGCGCGCCACAACAACACGGCGGAGTGCCTTCGCGCGCTCTGCCTCGACGGTTGTGCGCGACTTCACCGGAGTCCCCAGCATTGCTTCAGCGGAGCGCACACGTCTAACCATCTCGGAAAAGCCGTTCTCGTCCAGCGAGATCGCATGGTCAAAGCCCGGGCGGGTGACGTCCAGAGTTATGTGCTTCTCGATCATGCAGCCGCCCGCAGCAACCGACAGCGCCGCAGCCTCGGGTCCGATCGAGTGGTCGGAAAACCCGGCCGGAACGTCGTACCGCTGCGATAGCCAAGCGATTGTCGCCAGGTGCAACAACTCTGGTGGCGCCGGATATAGGGACGTGCATTGAAACAGCCCCAGCCCGCTCGCGGCCGCGTCGCGAGCAGCCTTCACCGAAAGGTCGATGTCGTGGGCTTCCGCCATTCCCGTGGAAATGAGTAACGTGCGGCCAGTGCGTGCCGCGGCGCGGATGAGGGGCGTATTGTTCAGTAGTCCGGACGAGATCTTGTGCGCGGCTGGCGCGAGTCGGTCCACCCAATCCAGTGTGGCGAAATCGCCTGCCGTCGTAAGTGCTTCCATTCCCTTCTTGCGAGCATGGGCAAACATCTTCCCCGTATCCTCGGGCGTCAATTCGGCGCCTGCGAATAGCGTGTGGCTGGCGGTTCCTTCGACGTAGTTCTCATCGGCGTCGATTGTCTGCAACTTGATAGCGTCGGCGCCCGCACGTGCGGCCGCATCGATCATGCGTGCGCACGCGTCGACATTGCCCTCATGATTGATGCCGATCTCGGCGATCACCGTTACGGGCTCGCCTTTGCCGATGCGGCGAGAGCCAAATGCGATTGTGGCCGCGTTCATTGCGTTCCCGTGGGCACCATCGAAGATGCCGCCCCCGCGGAGGATGCGAAGTCGTATGTCCCGGTCCGCATCTGCCCCCACGTCTCGGCCAGCGCGAAGAAGATCCAACGCAGCTTAGGGTTCCTCTGCGCCATCACGTACTGCCGCGCACCGCTGGCAAAGGGCAAGTCGCGAAATAGCGATGTGTCGTTGAGCGATTCGTCGATCCGCAGGTCTGAATATACCTGGGGCGTATCGAACAACTGTGCGGAGAACCCGTACTTGCGACGGCCGGCGATCTCAGGGCCCACCCGGAGGGCCACTTCCCGGCGCAGCATAGCCTTGGTTTCGTTGCCGTTTCCGAATCGTTCAGCGGCGGGAAGCGCGATCAGGAAGTCGACCAGCTCTGGCGCCTGAAACGGAACACGAGCCTCCACTGATTCGGCGAAGAATGCCTTGTCCGTCCGCAGATTGGCCATGTCTGAAAGGCTATACGCGGCATATGACAGTGCGCGGCGCTGCGAGGCATCGAGCTCGGGTGTAACCGCCGCATAGTCTGGGTCCTCGCGGCCGTACGACAGCCCGCCTGCCGCGGACCACCGCGCGGGCCCGAGGCGCTGAAGCGTTGCGAGCCCGTTCGCCGAATGGTGCGGGACGAACTGAAATGGTTGATCCTGCCGCTCCGGGGGAACAATCCAATCCTTGTGTCCGAGGCGGCGCAGTGCCGCGCGGCCAACCCGGTTGGAGGATGCAAGACGCAACAGCCGGTAGCGCGCTGGCGCGGCCCGTTCCATCCGATCCCACGCGTACGCGGTGCGGTCGACATGGTAGCCGCCGGCTGTCTCGTCGGGACCATCGGAGACGATCAGCACCTTCCGGTCACGGCGTCGCACTTCGGCAGCAAGCATGCGAAACGAGGCGACGCCCGGGTCGATCATTCCGTCGAAGCCATTGCGCGCCACAGACCGCAGGACGGGTACACAATCACCATTGTTGATACGTATTTCGATGTGATCGGTGCCGAGCCGGCGAGAGGTGAAGCGGCTGGCATCCAACTCGTTCAATTCCCCGGGGCCACCTGGCAACTCATCGGAGCTTTGTGCATACAAAGTTGGAATGCGTTGGCTGCCTTGGCGCGACGCGTACGCGCAAATAATAGTGCTGTCGATGCCGCCACTCAGCGTTGCCACGTAGGGTGAGTCTGGCGGAAGGCGAAGGTCGGTCACCTTTTGCATCAGTTGGTCGTACGCCTGCATGATCTGCTCGGCGCTAGGCTTGGCGGCGAAGAAGTCGTGCCAATGCTCAGGATGGAGGCGGCGATAGCGATATTCGCGCAATGCTCCGCCTGGAGTGGCGACGATGTTGTGGCCAGGGAGCATCCGCCGCAGCCCCTTGACCAGAGTGCGGCCGGGCGGCGCGCTGTAATAGCGGATGCACGTGGCGACCGCGTCGAAGTCAAATTCCTCGACCCGCGAACGATCTGCAAGGATGGGGCCCGGCTCCGATGCGAACACCAATTCACCGTCCAGCACTCGATAGAACAGGTGGCGCTCGCCCATGACGTCCCGGCTCAACAGCAGACGCCGGGTCGCGGTCGAGTAATGTGCAAACGCCCACATGCCGTCCATCGACTCAAGCACCGAGTCGCCATAGGTGCGCAACGCCTCCAGCAATACCTCGGTATCGGTGTGATGACGGAAGCGCACTCCCTTGGCCTGCAGGCGCGCGCGCCAACTCTTGTAGTCGTAGATCTCGCCATTGAAGCTCAGTAGTTCCGTACCAGTCTCAGAAAGCAGGGGGAGAGTAATCGGCGCCCCGGGATCTGTCACCGCCAGGCGAGTTGTGCCCAACGCCAAGAGGTTGTCGGATGTCACGTGCCAGCCGGTTCCGTCTGGCCCGCGGTGGTGCAGCATGCGCGTCATGCGCTCAATCCGCCGCGCCGCGTCAGCGACCGGAACCCCGGTGAGGCTAAATATTCCTGCTACGCCGCACATGCGAACGAACTCATCAGATCTTTGCTGACACGGCCTGGATGATGCGCGCCGCACGCCGTCCCGCGTGGCCGTCGTAGATGCCAAAGAAGCGCAGCAAGGTCAGTCGTCTTGCCGGCTCCCTCCTCTTCCACTCCGCCTCGATCACGGACAGCGGCTGAGAAAGGAATTCCCTCAGCCTTTCGCAAAAGTCAGGGTCGGCGCGATTGAACACGAAGAACGAGCGCTGGAAATGCGGCAGTGCCTCAGCCCGAATCGAACTGTCCTCCGGGTGATCGATCAGCACGAACGGTTTGGTCCCGGTCGCGCCCCATGCAATGGTGCTGGTGGCACGTGCCGACACGATCAGATCGGCGTCCGGTAACAACAACGACACATCCTCGAAGCCAGCGAACACCTCGATGTTTGGCGCGCGCGCAGCTGCTTCCAAGACCGGGTCGGGGTCCGGGTAGCGGATTGCAGGGTAGGGTTTGAACACAACCCGGTATGGGATGGCAGACAGAACGCGCGTGACCAGTTCAACGTCGTTGCGTGCCATGTCGATGTCACTGGCTCCACGGCCCGCTACCATCGGAGCAAAATGCCCAGCGTAGAGAGTGGACGAAACGAATAGGACCGTTGGACTGCGCGACCGAGAGCGACGGTACGACGCCGCGCGAGAGTACCCGGCCGGAAGGCCCACCGGCGTCGCAATGCAGCGATTGAACGGGTTTCGCATGGAGACTTCTGCCGCTTCCGGGCTGAAGGTGAGGTAGTGGTCGGCGACGTTGCCCTCGAAGATCGCTTCAACGTGCGCCATGTTGCGCGAGATTTCCCGCGAGTTGCCGTGCTGAAAGGCGAAGAGCGGGACGCCCTGCGCCCGGCAGGCGTCGTGTAGGGCCGCTGTGTCGGGAGCGATCATGACGTTGGTGAGGATGCCGCGAACGCCGTGGCGTTTTGCCTCCGCCAGGGACGTGCGCCAATGGGGAAGGGCGGCGTGGTAACGATTTGCTGCCCGCCCAAAGTCTTCGGCCAACTGGCCCAACAAAGCCGACCAGACGAACGGCGCGATCAATGACCGGAGTGGCTCCAGGGCGGGAGCCAAGAACGCCGTCAGGTGGTCTGCCTTGACGACATCGTGGGCGGTCCCTTTGGGCAAAGCGAGCCACTTGAGCCCGAACCCCCGCAGCGCCAAGGCAAGCGCGGCCTCCCGCACGAGATAGTTCTCGCGCAGGATCAGAAATGTGCCCCGCGGAGAGCGGAACGACGAGGCGCGCCACGCCTTCGACACGAGCTGGTAGCCCACCTTTTCCATCCGCCCAAGCCGCTGCCGGTCGAAGAAGCTGACGCTAGGGAGCGGTTTGGGCGCGTCCCTCAAGTGCGGGGCATCAACTTCGATCACGCGCAGGTTTCCCGTGGCCATCAAGAGGCGTTCCCAGCCGCTGGTGACGACGACCCCGTGGGGCTGTCCGGCCTGTGCAGGGCGTACCGCGGCAAGACGCCGGGTCGAGTCGTCCGGCCGAACCATCATCGCGGACCATACCAACCCGGACTGCAGAACGATCCGCTGAGCAATTACGATTGCGAGCGGACCATATTCAGGGTGCCTTAGGCATCGCCGATACGCATCCAACGACACCTGCGCAATCGTTTCGGCGAAGGCGGCGCGGTAGTTACGGGGCAAATGCTCATCGGCGAGTTCGACCCCCGAACCAGGGTCCAACGCCAATGCAGGCGATATCGTGCGTAGCGATGCCCCGGGACGAAGGCCGAGTCTGCGTACGGCATCCAGGGCCAAGCGGCTATCGACGAATACGCCGTCGAACCCGGAAAGAGTTGCTGGCTCGGCTAATGGCGGAAGGACCGCTACGGTCACGGCCGCCCCGCTTCAGTGGATAGGGTTACCATCCACAAGACGTCGCAGAAGGCGCCGTCCAAGATCGCATGGTCACGAAGAACGGCCTCGACGGCGAACCCCGCCTTTTCAAAGGCCCTTCGGCTACCCACATTCGGCGCAAGAATGCCTGCAGTGAGCTTGTGAAGGCCGAGTTTGCTCCAAGCGAACTCGGTAAGAAGGCGAATCGCCTCCGTGGCTATACCCTTGCCCCAATGCTCGCGGCGGCCGATCAAGATGGCGACCTCGGCGCGACGGTGCTGCCATCGAATGTGCGACAGGCGAATGTTGCCAACGTGGGCCTTCCCGTCGCTGATGATTCGCCAAATCGCCGCGTCCTTTGCCGCGTTTGTCTCATCGATGTAACGTGTGACTGAAGCGATGGTCTCGGTACCCGAAATTTCGGTGTACTGCCGCGCGGCGGGGTCGTTCAGCCACGCCACGTACTCGTCGGTTACATCTGAGCCAAGGAGCGGCGACAACGATACGGCGCCACTGCCGGCAATGGGTTCGACCATCAATGCAGGTACCCCGCACGGAATTCGCGTGCGTCCGCCACACTAGTCGCGGCCTGCGTGGTAAGATGGTTCGCCAACGGGTGACGATCCTTCACTGGGTCGGCGTCGACGAACGTGCGGAACCAAACCTCCACGTTGATCCACTGCCAAACGAAGAAACTGGAATCGGCGCCGCCGGTGCAGAACGCGTCGTATGCCGCGCGCACTCGCGGCACGTCGAACAGGCCGCGCGAGGCGAAGCTTTCGCTCTCGATCAACGACCGCACATACGCACGCATCGGTTCGTTGCGCAGCCATATCCCTTGCGGGGCCTGGATGCTCCGCTTGGTCGCAACGCGCACCCCATCGTTCATTGAGCCGCTCATCGCGCGGCGTACGATGCTCTTCGAGTAGCCGTCGAGAAAGTATTGCGCTGTCGGCAGTGAAAGGCCGTGCTCCGCTAGCCGATGGTCCAAATACGGCAGCCGCAATTCGACCGCGTAGGCCATGCTTAGGCGGTCCTTCATGCGCATGTTGCGCCCGATCTTGCTGCCCTGCACGTACGACACCAGCGCGTCGCGCAGGCGGTCCCCTGTGCTCCCGCTGATCGGGGGCTGCGCAAGTTCGCGCCGGACCGCTTGGGGGCTCAGCAGGTCGGGTCGTACCGGCACCGACCCGTCGATGGCGGTGTTCTCGCGGTCCAGTTCTCGGGTCGCCGCAAGACGGGCGGCCGACGCGTCGACTCCCCAGTTGCGGGCGTATTCCGCAACGGCCTGCTCGGCCGCACCGGATTGGCTTTGCAACAGGAGACCGACGTACAGGTTGTGGTGATTTCGGTACCCCGCAAAGATTTCGTCCGGCCCCGTCCCGTCCAGGACGACCCGGAAGCCCTCACGCTGGGCGTGGGCGATCGGCATCGCAAGGGCGGAATTCATGAGTCCGCCGATTGGGCCTTCCAGATGCCACATCATCTGCCCTAGCGTGTCACAAAACATCTTCTGGGTGAACGTGTCTATGCTGCAGCGAAGGCGGTGATGGTTCGCTGCGTCTTCGATCCACGGCCGCTCCGAGAGATCGGGTCCGAAATCTACGGCAAAGCATTTCACTTCGGGGCCAAGTACGCTGGCGAGGTCCAAGCCCGCGAGCATTGCCGAAGAATCGAGCCCGCCGGACAGCAGAATCGCCACCGGCACGTCGGCACGCATGTGGATCCGGCATGCGTCAACAATCAGGTCTCGAGTTGCGGCGGTGGCAGCCTCGACGTCGATCCGCCGTTCATGAACGCGATCGGATAGCCGGTACCATTGTCGCCTGACCAGGCCAGCGTCCGGCCCAAACGTCGCGCATTCGCCGGGTAGAAGCTGCGTGACATTGGCAAAGTAAGTGGCCGCCGTGTCGTCGTAATTCGCAGTCAACAAATAGCGCGACCACACCGACAGGTCCGGCGCACGTTCCACGCCCGCCGCGAACAGGCCCTTCGCTTCGCTGGCGAACAGAAGACGCCTCCCGCTTTGGTGGAGAAACAGGGGCTTTTGCCCAAAGCGGTCTCGCGCCAAGAACGCGACGCGGGCATGCCGATCGAAAATGCAAAACGCGAACATTCCGTTCATGCGATCGAGGCACCGTTCGCCCCAAGCTGCCCAGGCTGCCAGCAGTACCTCGCTGTCGGTCTCGGTGCGAAACGGATACCGGCCCGCAAGTTCAGCGCGCAGTTCGCGGTAGTTGTAGATCTCGCCGTTGTATGTGAGGACGAACCGGCCGTCCGACGACGACATTGGCTGCAGCCCACGGTCGGAAAGGTCGATGATCGAGAGGCGGCGGTGGCCAAGCACCGCACCGGGTAGCGTCAACACTCGCCCGGCGTCGGGCCCCCGATAGGCCTGCACGTCCAGCATGCGGCCAACGGTCGCTCCGTCGTCCGGACGTACGTCGCCGAGAATTCCCGCTAACCCGCACATGACGGTGCCGCTATTCGAGTCCCACGCGTGAAATCGCGACGTCGTCGAACAGCAGGATATCGAGGTCCGATCGCGCGAACGTGTCGATGGCGTCATCGGGACTTTCGACGATGGCATCGCCGTGCAGATTGAAAGAAGTGTTCATGACGCAGGCGAGGCCGGTACGCGCGCCGAACGCAGTGATCAGGTCGTGGTAGCCAGGGTTGTCCTCCCGGCGAAGCATCTGCGGGCGGATCGTCTTGTCGGCCGGGTGCATCGCAGCCGGAATGCTGTTGCTGAATTCCGGCTTGAGATCGAAGCTCATCGTCATGTAGGGGCTGTAGACCGCCTTCGGGTTGACGATCATTTGGTCCGACTGCTCGATCGTCATCGAAGGGGTGAACGGCATCCAGAAGTCGCGGTACTTGATCTTCTGGTTTACGCGCTCAACTGATTCCCAGCGCCGCGGGTCAGCGAGGATCGAGCGATTGCCCAGGGCCCGTTGCCCGAATTCCATGCGCCCAGTGAAGCGGGCGCAAATCTTCCCTTGCTCAAGCCATCCGGCTACGGAGTCGGCACTGGGGCGTTCAACGATGGTGAAGGAGCCTGCCAAGCCGCGCCGCTGCACGGCGCTGCTGACCACGTTCGGACCATGCTCGGTGCCGAGATAGATGGTGTCAAAACCACGAATCGAGATTTCCGGGGCCAGCTGCTGGCTGGCCAACCAGGCGGCGCCGATGCCAAGCGATCCATCCCCGCAAATGGGTGCCGCCCACAGCGAGCGGAGCGATGTCGTCTCCGTCAGCGCCTTGCAGGCCTTGATATTTTGTCCAACGCCGCCGGAAAGGATCACGTCGTCGATCCCCGATTCTTCGATGCAGTTCTCCACCCAGCGGCTCAGGATCCGCTCGAGGTGCGTCTGCAGTCCCCAGGCGATACCGTCGAAGCGTTCGCCTTCCAGGGCGTCGCGCACGCTGTAGTACAGGTCCTTCACGCTGCGCGTATTGAGGATCTTGGATCCCTCCACCGTCGACAGCGTGTTGAAGAACTCCAAAGATCGCTTGCCGTGGTACTCCGTGCCGTACGGTGCAAGCCCCATAACCTTGAACTCATGCTGCAGCGGCAGCATCCCCAATATCAGCGTGACGTACCGGTATAGGCGGCCGAGGTTGACCTCGTTGGAACGCCAATGCTCCGTGATCGCGCCGTTCGTGAATGTGCTGTACGTGGCGGATGAGTCGTCCCCCCCACCCTCGACCGTCAGGATCAGCGCCCGGTCGAGCTTCACCGGCGACGAATGCAGTCCGTATGACTTGTGGCAGTCCTCGTGGCGGAAGGATCGAATGCGGCTGCGGTCGACGCCCAGGTGACTTTGCACAGTCTCGGCGCGGATCCTGTTGAAGATGCCAAAATATTCCTTCGGATCTGCGACCCGGGCACGTTCAAGGAACGAATAGTATGGGTCGGCGGCAAGCTCGTCCGCGTTGCGCAGGCCTTTGAACAGCTCGTAGTCATCCCACTCGGTGAGTTTCTTGCCCTCAAGCAGAATCGGCCGCCAGTATCGATCGCACTGGCGAATCCAGTCCTTCACCTTGAGGAGCGCGTTCATCTTGTACAGGCGCTGGAATGCTGTGTCCTTTTGGCCGGCGATGGCGACGACGTCGATCTCTTCGGGCGTCACGTTCGCCAGTCGCAGCACGGCGTCGATCGCGCGGCGCGGATACCCCATGTCTGCCTTGAGACGGGTGAGGCGCTCTTCGCTCATCGCCGCGACCAAAACTCCATCGCGCACGACGCACGCATGGGCCTCGTGGCTGTCACATATACCAAGAACAATCATTGGGGATGCTTAGGAGTCAAATGGCGGCCTTGGCTCCGGCTCACTGTCGGGTTCCCGCCGCCAGAGGGCTCGGCTCCGTCGCCGTTCCCTGCGACGGAACGGCCCCCGCCGCGCGGTCGGCGTAGATGTGCCCTTCCGAGATGCGATAGATGCGGTCGGCCGCGCGCGCCAATGCCGACTGATGCGATACGGCAAAGATCGTAGTGGAGCGCGCCAGCGTGTGCAGCGTCTCGCAGAGCTCGACTTCCGTCGCAGGATCCAAAGCCGTCGTCGGCTCGTCCAAGATAAGCAGTTGGGGCCGGCGCACCAGTGCGCGCGCCAGCGCAATGCGTTGCCGCTGCCCACCGGAGAGGCGCTGGGCACGCTCGCCAAGTGGAGTCATCAAGCCCTGCGGCAACTGCGCGACAAACAATTCGGCTCCGGCTTGGCGCAACGCCGCAATCGCGTCCTGTTCGGTGAGATTAGGATCGCCAAGCGTCACGTTGGCCATGAGCGTGTCGTTGAATAGAAGCGTATCTTGCGGCACGTACCCAAGACGCTGGCGCCACGCCAGGGTGTCGACGTCGGCCAACGAGGTACCGTCGACTTCGATAGCGCCAGTGGTCGGCCGGTGCAGTCCGATCAGCAGGTCGAGCAGCGTCGTCTTTCCGCTGCCCGACGGCCCGATCAGGACTGTCAGCATCCCGGCCTCGATCGTCAAATTGACGCGATCCAATATCGTACGATCGTCGTACGCAAAGCCCAGGTCCCGAATGGCAAGTTGCTTGTGCAGCGAAGGTGCCTGCCCCGTCCCGCGCACTTCGCGCGCTGCGTCCGCCTCATGCAGCTCTTCGATCGCGCCTTGAACGAAACCTTCGTGGGATACTAGCCCTTGATACTGAGACTGCAGTCGCAGTGCCGTCGTCGCCGTTCGATATAGGGCGAGCCCCATTACCGCGAGTTCGGCGAACTCGACCTTGAGCCACACAATCGAAACAATGCCGATCCCAGCCATCATCGTGATGAGCAGGGGCTCAGCCAAACCTTGCAAAAACGTGCTGCTCAAGGCGTTGAGTCGCAGACCATGGTAGAGGTTTTCGTTCTCACGCATCAGCAACGGCGTGAAGCGATCCTCCGCGCCCATTGCCTTGATCGCTTTGATGCCAACGAGTTGGTCGACGAGGCGGCGAGATACCTCCTGAAAGGACTGGCTTTGCATGCGGCCCGAACTGCGCGCCATACGCACAAACCGGTGCAGGATGGTCCACAGCGCAACACTCGAAACGAGGCCCGCGACCGTGAGCTGCCACGAGACAAGTATCGCAAGAGCCAGATAGACGGCGACCTGCATTGCCGCTGCAACGAAATCAAAGCACAGGCTAAGAACAGAGCCGCACCGCGTGACCTCGACCGTTATCGCGTTGGCGAGGTCACCGGCCGGTTTCGTGCCGAAATAGGACCATCGGGCCCGTGCCATCGAATCGAGCAACAACGCCCGCAGGTCGGTAACAAACCGCGCCATAAGCGTGGCGGCGTCTGAGCGCGCGACGATGCTCGCGCCGCCTTTGAGCCAGAAGAGCGCCGCAATCAGTCCGAACAGCAGGCCCGGTCCTGCATCATGACCGACTACCGCGCCTAGCCACGCCAGGACCGCGCCGATCGGTCCTGGGTTTGCCTGGTAGCCGCCGGTGCCGCTGCTGACTAGAGTGAGGAGCGGCAAGAAGGTGGCTAGGCCAATGCCTTCCAAGAGGCTGGCAGCCAACAGCATCACGAAGATGCGCAGTGCCCACAACCTCGGGACGATGAGGATGAGGCGGAGCAACCCAAACCCCTTCGCGCTCGCCTCGGGGAAGGTTGACATCTTCGACGCCGAGTTCATCGTGGGCACCCTCTCTGGACCTGCGTCAACAGGGCGGTTGCGACGCGCTCAGAGCCGCGGGCGTCGACGCATGAACGCGCGCCCGAGGACAAAATCGTACGCAATGTCTGGTCGCCGACGAATAGTTTGAGTTGATTCGCAAGAGTCGCATCGTCAAGGTCGCCGATTCCGCCAAGCGATAGCGTCCCGTTGTTGGATGCGGCAACAGTAACGGCCACGCGCTGGTTTTCCGCGGTGATCACGGTCAGCGAGGGGAGGCCGGTGGCCATGCGCTCCAGCAGCCCGACCCCACCGGCGCCGATTGCGCAATCGGCGTCTCGATACAAGCGGAGCATGTCGTCCACGTCAGTCCTCAGCCGCGCCGATGCGCCGAGTTCACCGACAAGGCCGTTGACCTCCGCAAGGTGCGGGGCTCCGCTGCCCATGACGACGGTCATGGCACGAGGGCGATCGTCGGCCGCCAAGCGCGCAAGCGCACGCACGGTGCGGCTTGTTGCATTCGCTGAATCACGCAGTCCAAAGCTCACGAGCAGATGCTTGCCGGCCGGTCCGAATGGTGGCCGGGGCACGGTCGCCAAGTTGGCATCGATAAGGGCGTACGCCAAGCCCGCGAGGACCAGTTGGGATTCGGTCGGAGGCGGCGCGGCGGGAGTGGCGATCCGGACTAACACATCACCCTCAGGCAATGACGCTCCGTAGTCGTCGATGATTGCCAAGCAGTCCGCATTGTGGCGCCAACGCAACCTCTCGCTGGGGTCGAACTGATAGCCGTCCAGAATGGCGCAAGCACATGGCAGCGGCGCACCGGTCTCCAATTGAGAAGGGAATCCCGCGGTCCGCAGCGGCTCGATCCATTGCCCGCCCTCCGGATCGAGAACGAACACGACGGGAGCGCGCTTCGCGATTGCCGTCGCCAATGCAAGACAGCGGCGAACATGACCGCCGCCGGACTCGGGCCGAGAGGCAACGCGAAGGACCCAAGGGCTGACCGGCGCCGCCTTCAAGCAGCGAGCACGTCGCGCAACGCAGAGGCCACTCGCTCGGCGTCATCCGATGTCATTGACGAAAAGAGTGGCAGTGACAAGGTGCGCTCGTAGTAGGCGTCCGCGCCCGCCAGCGACGTGCGCCCGTATCGTTCCACATAATACGGCTGCGTGTGTACCGGAATGTAGTGCACCTGCGATCCAATACCCCGCTCGCGCAGGGCGCGCATGACGTTCGCCCGAGTCATCCCCGTCTGCGCGAAATCAATGAGTACGGCGTACAGGTGCCAGAACGGCGCGCCGGCTACACGCGTGACCGGACGTACCAGGGGTGCAAGTGGAGCGAGCGCGGCATCATAGGAGCGGACCACTGCGTTTCGTTGCTCCCGGAATCGGTTCAACTTCGCCAGTTGGCTGAGCCCCAGCGCGCACTGCAGATCGGTGACGCGGTAGTTGAACCCGGCCTCCAACAGTTCGTAGTACCACGGCAGCGCGCCTCTATCGTCGATGCCGCCTGCCGTGAATCTTGCGCCGTCGCGCTCAATGCCGTGGTGTCGAAGGCGCCGCATGCGTTCCGCACGAACGGCGTTGCTTGTGCACACCGCGCCGCCCTCCGCCATCGTGATGTTCTTCACTGCGTGAAATGAGAACGCGACCATGTCCGCATGGCGGGCGGATCCGACCGGGATCAACTCTCCGTCGGCCGGGTATCGCGAACCAAACGCGTGCGAGGAGTCGTCGACGACCGTGATTCGGTGTCGCAAGGCGATCTCGGCAATCGCCGTCTTGTCCGTAGTTTGGCCCCCAAGGTCGACGGGCAGCACTGCGGAAACCACCCGCCCCTTGGCACGATCCAGCGCCTTCTCCAGGGTGGCCGCCGTCATCAGCCCGCTATTGGGATCGACGTCGGCAAACACGACCTCCATCCCGGCGTGCCGCGCGGCGTTTGCTGTCGCAACAAACGTGACGCTGGGGACGATCACGGTGCTGCCCGGCGCGTCGAGCGTCTCCAGAGCAAGATGCAAAGCCGCCGTGCCGTTAGCGCACACCACCACGTGGCGAGCACCTACCGCGACCCCCACCGCACTCTCGAAGGCCTCAATGGCAGGACCGGTGGTCAACCAGTCGCCGCGCAACACGGCGGCAACTGCGGCGACATCGTCGTCCTCGATCGTCTGCCGGCCGTAGGGCAGAAAACGCGACTGCGCGTCAGATACCATCTTGGTTATCAGCCGGCTGATCCTGGGTCGGGCACCGGAACCCCCACATCCCGCAGCATGACCCGGAAGTCCTCGTCGCTCATCCACTCGGCGTTGTTGCTTGCGTAATAGAAATCTTCGGAGACCGGCTGCTCGCCGGAGAACGGCTTGCGGATATCCGCATACAGGCTGGGCCGCACGACGTACCGGTCCGGCAGTTCGACCGTCATTCGCGCGTCTTCCTGGGTGATCATCAATTCATGCAGCTTCTCACCTGGCCGAATGCCGGTGACGTGGGTTGCCAAGTTGGGTGCCATTACTCGGGCCAGATCGACGATCTTCATCGCCCTGATCTTAGGCACAAAGATCTCGCCGCCGTGCATATCGGCCAGCGCGGAAAGCACCAGTTCGATGCCTTGGCCCAGAGTGATCCAGAACCGCGTCATCCGCGGATCGGTAATTGGCAAGCTCGTCTCGCCCTGCTCGATCAGGCGCCGAAACAGCGGAACCACGCTACCGCGCGAACCGACTACGTTGCCGTACCGAACGACCGCGAAGTTCGGGTTACCGGCGCCGACGACGGACCTCGCTGCGATGAAGATCTTGTCCGCCGCAAGCTTGCTGGCGCCGTACAGATTGATCGGATTGGCCGCTTTGTCGGTGCTGAGGGCAATGACCTTGTTGACCCCTGCCCGCATGGCCGCGCGAACCACATTTTCCGCGCCGTGCACGTTGGTTCGGATGCACTCGAACGGATTGTATTCGGCCGTCGTGACCTGCTTTAGCGCAGCGGCATGAACGACATAGTCGACGCCGCGAAAGGCCATTTCGAGGCGATCCGCATCGCGCACATCGCCGATAAAATAGCGAATGTTGGATACGCCGCGGAACGGCTTTTTCTCGCTCATTTCCATCTGCTTGAGTTCGTCGCGCGAGAAGACGATCACCTTGTGCGGGCGATACCGCGTCAGCACCGTCTCTAGGAAGCGCTGGCCAAACGAGCCGGTTCCTCCCGTGACAAGGATCGTTTTGCCGTTAAGGTCGATGGAAGAAGTCATCTGAGTTTGCTTGCGTTGGAGGGAGATCGGCGGACGCGGCGACAAGCCGCCGCGCGGGGATTGCCGCGGAGTGGATTCCGCCGGTCGCCGACGGGCGCCCGGCGAATGCGCTAAGCGATGGCGGCGCGCGGAATGGTTTGGCCGAGCCGCACCGCTGTCGACAGACGTCTGCCAACCAGGGTGCCGATCTCGCTCGCGGCGAACTCACGGGCCGGGCGCGCGAACATCAGATCGTCGCGCTTCAGCGTGGTGCCTGCGGGCAGGTCCCGCGCGGCGACGACGCCTTTGCGGGCCAGAACGACGTTTGCCAGTTCGCTGGGCATGCGCGTCTTGCCGATCAGGCCACGGCTCGCCGCAACGCGATCGATCGTCTGGCGAAGGAGCTTCAGATCGGCCGCTTCCATCGAAAGTGCGTGGTCGCGGAACTCCCGCCCGTCCTTGCGGTCGGTGAAATGGACTTCAATCACTTGCGCACCAAGCGCGACCGCGGCGGCGCAAGCTTCCCAGCCGATCACGTGGTTCGAATAGCCGACCGCGCAGCGGTAGCGCTGCGCAAGGAACGGCACGCTAAGCACGTTGGCTTCCTCAATCGGGGTTGGGTAGGCCGAAACGCAGTGCATCAGGACTAGGCGTCCAGACACGCCGTCCTCACCCATTTCATCCCGGCACCAACCGACGGCCTGATCGATCTCTTCGACGGTGCCGAGGCCAGTGGAAAGGATCATCGGTTTTCCCGCCGCCGCCGCGGCGCGGATCACCGGTTCAAACGTAAGGTCCCCGCTGGCAATCTTGATTGCCGCGCCGAGCTTGTTCAGCAACGGCAGCCAGTCTTCGCTAACCGGAGTGGAGAAGAACGCCACACCCAGCTTCTTCGCTTCGTCGGCGAGCCGTCCATGGGCGCGCTCGTCGAGGGCGAATTTTCGATAGCGCTCGATCCGCACCGGGTCGTCGGTCGAAACGTAGCGCTCGGGCGTGAAGCTCTGAAACTTGACGGCGTCTGCACCGGATTGAGCGGCGAGCGCCAGCATCCGCGATGCCGCCTCGACGTCGCCCTCATGATTCACTCCGATCTCAGCGATCAGGGCGACCTCACGATTCAGGTTGCGGCCGAAAAGGTTCAAAATATCCCGTGGGTTGAGGGAAGGGCGGCAAGTGCCTTCCAATGCTGCCGCGCGGCGGGTGAATACCGCCCCAACGTCACCGGGGAACATGACAACCGCCACTCTCGCTGTCAACGCATCGCGGCCCGGCAGGGCAAATTCGGGAATTGGCATTACTGGCGGTGCGCGGGTACAACCCTCCAAGCGCCTGCCCGCAGTCCGTGTCTGAGGACGGCGGGCAGGGGCGGATCGGACGGCTTCAGGACTAGTCATATTGATGAGTGGGTTTCGCCCTGCGGCACTGATCGCAGCCCGTATGGGGTCTTCGCGCTTTCCGGGAAAAACGCTGGCCGACATCGCCGGCCGTCCGATGCTCAGCCGGCTGGTTGAGCGATTGCGGGCCTCGCCCCATGTCGAGCGGGTGGTTCTGGCGACAACCGTTCTGCCCGAAGACGACGCTCTGGAGGCGTGGTGTGCCGCAGAGGCAGTGTCGTGCTATCGCGGCTCGGCCAATGATGTTCTGGGCCGCTTGGCCGGCGCCGCCGACAGGTTCGCCTGCGATCCAGTGATCGAGGTGCTGGGAGACAACCCCCTGGTGCACTCGGCGCTGGTCGATGGGTGCGTGCGCATCTACGACCGGGGCGGCGTCGACTATGTAGCCACCGTTACCACCGAGTATCCCAAGGCTGAAGCCAGCCTGATGCGATTTCCCGTCGGCGTCCGGGTGCAGGTGATCGCGCGCGCTGCGCTGATCAAATGTGCCGAGTTGGCGCTGACTGCGCAGTTCCGCGAACACGCGACAAGTTATATCGCTGCCCACCCCGAGATCTTCCGCACCGCGTTTCTCGAGGCTGCGGGGGAGTTCGCCGATTGCCACCGGCCCGACCTAACTTTTGCGGTCAATCACCGCGAAAACTTGGATCTGATCCGCGGCTTGTTCGCGCGTTGTTTCTCGAACAACGCGAACTTCTCCGTCGGCGATGCGATCCGGGCCTTTGACGGCGCTCCTGACCTGCGCCGCCTGATGGGCGAACCGGCCCGAGTGTGACTAGGCGATGCGTCCAAAAGTCACCGTCTACATCACCTGCCACAACTACGGGCGGTTCGTCGGTCAAGCGATCGACAGCGTGTTTGGGCAGATGTTCGATGACTGGGAACTGTTCATCATCAACGACGGCTCGACCGATGACAGCGCTGCTGTGATCGATGAACGCGCCGCTAGTCACCCCGACAGGGTGCGGGTGTTTCACCACGCTACTCCGCTGGGTGTGCCTGCCTGCGCGAACCTGGCGATTGAAATGGCAAGCGCCGAGTATTTGGTTCGCCTCGACGCCGACGACTATTTCGACGAATCGGCGTTGCTGACGATGACGACTTTCCTCGACCGGAATCCGGACGTTGCGTTGGTGTTTCCAAATTACGTGTACGTGGATGAAGACGGTGCGCTGCTCGGGCTCGAATACCGCAAACGCGTCGATGCCGAGTCCGAAGTGCTTGACCTTCCGGCGCACGGCGCGTGCACGATGGCGCGCAAGCGGATTCTCAAGGCCGTTGGCGGCTACAGCCTGGAGTTTCCAGCGCAAGACGGCCATCAGATTTGGCTCAAGATCCTGCACCGGTACAAGGTGGCCAGCGTTTCCACGCCCCTGTTCTTCTACCGTCAGCATCCGGCGTCCTTGTCCCGCAACCAGGACCGGCTCCTCGACGCACGCCGTAAGATCAAGCGGCACCAAGCGGCGAAAGATGACGGTGACGTCAAGTTGCGCGTGGTTGGTATCCTGCCCGCGCGGAACACTAAGACCGACATACCCAACGTATGTCTTACGAAGGTGGCCGGGCGCGCACTGATCGACTACGCGATCGAGGCGGCGCTGAACTCTGCTGCGCTGGACCAGGTGCTGGTCGCTTCCGATGACCCGGCCGTGCTGGACCACTGCAAGAAGTTTTCCGGGGTGCTGACCTATCAGCGGCCGCTCGACCTGTCGCTCAGCCACACCAAGTTGGTCGAAGTGACCCGCGCGGCAGTCGACCATCTTGAAAACGTTCTCGGCATCTTTCCCGACATCCTCGTCACGCTGAACGTCCACGCTCCGCTCGTGCACGGAACCGATATCGACGAGGCGGTGGATACCCTGCGCCTGATGAACGTGGACAGCGTCATCGGCGTCTACGAGGATCGCGACCTGCATTTCACTCACGGACAGCAGGGCATGGCCCCACTCAACTGGGGCGCGTTAAACAACCTCTACCTTGAGCGCGAAGCGCTGTATGTGGACACTGGAATGATGCGGGTGGCGTGGCGGGACGTTCTGTCGGGGCCCAGCCTGCTCGGCCGGACCTTCGGCCATGTCATCGTGCCCTGGGAACGGAGCTTTACCGTACACAATCTGTTCACGCTCACTCTGCTGGATCACCTACTAACGATCGAGCGCGAAGGAAGAATTTCTACCCAATGACCGGGTTTCGGATTCTGAATGCCATGCGGGTGGACACCTGCCCCGAAGCACTCGATGCGTTTGAGGGTATCGGGACGGTGGACACGGTGCCGGGCAGCTCCGCCGCCGTCGCTGCGCGGATCGCTGACTACGATGCCTATCTGGCGGCGCTCGAGGTGCGGTTCGACCGTGACATGGTAGCGCGCGCCAAGCGGCTCAAGGTGATAGGTTCACCAAGCACCGGCACCGACCATTTCGACCTCGCCGCGATAGATGCCGCCGGCATCAAGCGCTTCGACATCTCCAAGGAACTGGATCTGATCCGTAGCTTCACCGCGACGTCCGAGCTTGGCTTTGCCCTGGCGCTCAACGTCAACCGGCGGATCATTCCAGCGGTGCGCTCGGTGTTCGACGGCGGCTGGGGCCGTGAGGCGTACACCGGGTTTCAGTTCTCCGGCAAAGTGTTTGGGATTCTCGGACTGGGACGGCTTGGAACGATCAGCTCGCGCCTGGCGCAGGGGTTTGGGATGCGCACGATCGCCTACGACGTCCGCCCGGTGTCTGCCCCGGGGGTGGAAATCGTGGACTTCGACACGGTGTTCCGGGAATCGGATGTGCTTTCCATCCACGTTCACCTCAACGACTCCACCCGCGGCCTCGTCGACCGCCAGGCGCTCGCCTTGATGAAGCCGACCGCGATTCTGGTGAACACCAGTCGTGCTCAGATCGTCAATGAAGACGGCCTCTTGGATGCGCTGGAATCGGGGCGCTTGGCAGGCGCTGGCCTCGACATCATCGATGGAGAGTGGGACAAGGACGTTTCGCGCAACCGGCTGGTCGAATATGCCCGCAGCCACGACAACGTCATCATCACGCCGCACATCGGCGGGGCCACGCACGAATCGATCAACGGAGCCCGGATCTTTATGGCGCGCAAAGTCGCGGACTACCTCAGGTCGCTGAAGTCGTGATCATTCTCGGCATTAACGACGGGCATCAGGCCAGCGCGGCTCTGATGGTGGACGGCGTCCTCGTGGCCGCCGCCGCCGAGGAACGATTCACCCGCCACAAGAACGAGCACGGCTATCCCCGCCACGCCATCGCGGCATGCCTCAAACTCGCCGGCATCGAACCCGGCGATGTCGACCACGTTGCCATCGCGACGCGCGAATTGCCGCCCAGTTACTTCATGATCCGGCGCGACTCCGACTTCTCGATCACCGACTTCTGGCGCGAGCAAACGGACTACTGGTATCCGACCTTGTACGAGGGCCGCACGCTCTCCTACGCGGAGGTTTTCAAGGACAAGTATCGCCCCGAGAACTTCGTTTACGACCGCAGCCTGATTCGGGATGATCGCGACGTCGCGGGGATGCAGGCGGCGCGTAAAAAGTACGTGCGCGACGCCTTTGGCCTGAGCGAATCGCAGGTCAGCTTCCGCGACCACCACGCCTGTCACGCCTACTACGGCCTATTGGCGGTCCCGGAAGACGATCGTGAGTTCCTAGTCATGACCGCCGATGGTTTCGGCGATCGGGCCAACGCGTCGATCTGGAAGGGGCGTCGCGACCAGCCGCTCCAGGAGATCTTGCACACCGATCAGTGCCACATCGGCCGCATGTACCGGTACGCCACCTTGCTGCTTGGGATGAAGCCGGCCGAGCACGAATACAAGGTGATGGGGCTCGCTCCGTACGCTAGCCCTGAATTTTCGCAGAATGCCTACCAAGTCTACGCCGAGACCTTGCAGGTGGAAGGCCTCGACTTTGTCTACAAGGTGCGGCCGAAGGACAATTTCTTCCATTTCCGTGATCGCTTGGCCGGGCAGCGCTTCGACGCTATCGCCTATGGGATTCAGCGACGCACCGAGGAGCTGATTTGCGATTGGATCGGTAACGCCGTGCGCGCAACCGGCCTGCGCGATGTGATCTTCTCGGGTGGCGTTGCCCAGAACATCAAGGCCAACAAGCGCGTTTGGGAGCTCGATCTGGTCAACGACATCTTCGTCCCGCCCGGCGCCCACGACGAATCGTTGTCTATCGGCGCTGCCTACATGGCACACCTGTTGGATGGCGATTGCACCCAGCCGGGCAAGTTCGCGAATGCCTATTTGGGCACGAGCTACGACACCGATACCGTCAGCCGGTTCCTCAAGCACGAGATCCGCGACGGCCGCTTCGGCGTGCGCCAGGCCTCGCTGCTCGATGTCGCCAAGCTGCTCGCCGACGGCTGCGTGATCGGATGGATGAACGGCCGAATGGAGTTTGGCGCCCGCGCGCTCGGCTCCCGCTCGATCATCACCAACGCCAAGGATCCGGATGCGATCCGCAAGATCAATATGCAGATCAAGATGCGGGATTTTTGGATGCCGTTCGCGCCCAGTATGCTCGCCGAACGCGCCCAGGACTACATCGTCAACCCGAAAGGGATTGACGGCCGGTACATGACGATGGCGTTTGAAACGACCGCGCAGGCCCACGCCGAAATACCGGCCGCGCTGCATCCTTACGACCGTACGGTCCGGCCCAATATCGTCACTGCGGCCGACAACCCGACCTATCACCAGCTCATCCGGGAATTCGAAAAGCTGACCGGCGTCGGGGCGGTGCTCAATACGTCGTTCAATCTGCACGGCGAACCGGTAGTCGAGTCTCCGGCCGATGCACTCAGCACCTTCGAGCGCTCCGGCATGGAGCACTTGTATATGTCCGGCTGGCTCGTCAGCAAGAAGGTGGCGGCTTAACCCCCACCTCGTCCAACACGGCGGGTCCTGTGTGCCGCCTGGTCCATCGCTTGTACTATTGGAGTGTCTCTTGCCAGTTCCTGCTCCCGTCCCTCCGGATCCTTCATGGCCGCGTGCAGCGGTCGAAGCGACCAAGCGCTACATGGCGGTGGTCAAGCGGATGGAAGATCGCGCCTATTGGCCAGTAATCATGTTCTCGTCCCTGAACCTGTTCTTGTGGCATCTCGACGCGTTTAAGAAGGGTGAGGACCCTGTGCCGCTTTTCGTGGACGCGTTTGACCGTACCACGCGGTTTCTCGAGAGCACGCTTACCAGCGGCGTATCGGGTGGGCATTTCCCGCCGGTTGGTGCTGCTGCCGTCGATGAGGGGCGTTTCGAGAAGCAGGTGTCCGGGATGTTTAGCGACATCTGGGTGGGCATGTCGGACGACATCTATTTCGATCAGTCCTACAAGTTCACGCAAGAACGCTTGGAGAAGAGCGGCGCCGACCCGGTCGCCTTGTTCAAAGGCAAGGTCGTGGTCGATGCAGGGTGCGGCAGCGGAAAATTCTCCGCCGCCATCGCTCGCTTCGGCGCCAAGAAGGTTATCGGGCTCGACATCGGCGAAAAGGGGCTAGAATTCGCTCGGCTCCAGGCCGCCAAGGTCCCTTACGGTTCGGCTATCGAGTACCGCAACGCATCCCTTCTCGACATCCCGCTGCCTGCGGGTTCGGTCGACATGGTGTGGTCCAACGGTGTGATCCATCACACGGTCGGGTACGAACGCTGCGTCAAGGAATTCTCCCGCGTCCTGAAGCCGGGCGGTACGTTGTTCCTGTACGTGAACGGACGGTTCGGATTGCTCGAATTGTTGACTACGACGTTGCGGCTGGCGACCGAGGTCGTTCCGCCCACGCTGTTCCAGCACTTCATCGCGCTACTTGGCGTCGATTCCGGCCGACTGTATTGGATTCAGGACTTCTTGTACGCGCCGTACGAGTACAAGCCGGCCGCGGACATCAAAGCCATGCTAGGGCGCCACGGCTTCGGCGATCTCCGCCAGCTGATGCGCGGGGTGGCGTCAGATCAGATCGAGCAGGTCTCCGCTGGGCTTCCGTTCGCGGTCGTGAAGTACGGCGAGGCACAACTAAAGTATCTGGCGACCAAGCAATAGGGCTACCGTCGCCAACATGACAGTCGCGATAGTCGAATGCGGCATCGGGAACGTTCAGTCCGTCGCGAACGCGTGTCGGCAGATCGCGCCAGATACGGTCGTGGTCGCAGACGGCGCCGCGCTGACCGCTGCCAACCCCCAGCGAGTGATCTTGCCGGGAGTCGGCGCCATCGGGACCGTCCTTGCGAATCTGCGCGGCCGCGAGATCGCCCCGGTGCTGGAGCGCCTCGTGCGAGGCAGCGGCGTGCCATTTCTCGGTATCTGTGTTGGCATGCAGGTCCTCGCGGATGTGTGCGAGGAATTCGGATCCCACCGGGGGTTCGGATGGATACCGGGGCACGTGCGGCGCATGGCGCCGGTCGTATCGCGGGTCCGGTTGCCGCACGTCGGCTGGAACACCATTGCCGCGACTTGGCCCGACGATCCACTGATGCGCGACATCGACGGCAAGGACGCGTACTTCGTCCACTCCTACGCCATGGACTGTCCGCGCGAGTTCGTTCTTGCAACGACCGAGTACGAGGGGGTTACGTTCCCCTGCGCGGTGCGCCGCGACAACATCGCGGGGGTGCAATTCCACCCCGAAAAGAGTTCCTTGATCGGCGCCGCTCTGCTGACGGCCTTCATCGGGGATGGCTTGTGTACAAACGCCGCCTGATCCCCGTCCTGTTCCTCAAGGACGGCTGGATGGTGCGTAGTGAATCGTTCTCGATTCACCAGGCCATCGGAGACCCGCTTCATCACGTCCGCCGCATGGTCCAATGGGATGTGGACGAACTGATCGTGATTGACATCGGCGACGCCGAAATGCCATTTGGGCATGACCGGGTCGATTACCGGAACAAGGCGGTCACGACCCTCCCGGAATTCATCCGGCTGATCGCCGTGGAATGCCGCATTCCATTGACCTTCGGCGGCCGCGTTCGCAGCGTGGCTGACGTGCGGGAACGAATCCATAACGGCGCGGACAAGGTCACCGTGAACTCGCAGATCGCTGACAACCCTGCCGAAGTCACGAAGATGGCGACGACGTTCGGCAGCCAGGCGATTGTTGCCAGTATCGACTACCGGATGGTCGGCAACGAGGCGCGGGTCTACTGCGACCGCGGCGCCCGCGATGTTGGGGCAGACGTGAAAACATGGGCAAGACGCGCGATCGATGCCGGGGTGGGGGAAATTTTGCTGACCTCCATTGACCGCGATGGCGCCGCTCGCGGCTATGATCTGGAAACGATCAGTGCAGTGGCCAATGCCGTGAACGTTCCGGTGATCGCCTGCGGCGGCGCCGGCAATCCGCTGCACTTCGTCAAGTGTTTTCGGGAGACCCGCGCATCCGCGGTCGCCGCCGGCAACATCTTCCACTTCACCGAGAACGCATACCCCAACGCCAAGTTGCTCTTGCGCCACCAGTTACCGGACATCCGTTGATGCAGCACTAATGCGTGCCTGGCCAATCGTGTGGCGAACGCTCCCCTTCTACAGATGAGCATGAATCTAATTTCCCTTCCCCCACTCCGGTGGTGCAGCCGCTGTGTCTATCCCTCCAGCTCGGCGGTGCCGCTCACGTTTGACGATTCCGGCGAGTGCACCGGCTGTCGCGTCCATCGGCAGAAAAAGGACATAGACTGGGACGAACGCCTCGAGATGCTGCTCACGATGGTCGAGCCGTATCGCCGCAGTTCGGGCTACGAGTGCATCGTTCCCGTTTCCGGGGGTAAAGACAGCTACTTCCAGGTCCACTTCGTCAAAGAGAAGCTCGGCCTCAATCCGCTGTTGGTGACCTACAACGGCAACAACTATCTCGATGTCGGCTGGCGCAATCTGATGCGTATGACCGACGTGTTTAAAGCGGACCACATCATCATCTCGCCGTCCGTCGATATGCTAATTCGCCTGAACCGCCTGGGCTTTCGCAAATGCGGCGACATGAATTGGCAGAATCACTGCGGCATCTTCACCGCGCCGATTCAAGTCGCGGCGCGCTACGGCATCCCGTTGATGTTCTGGGGTGAGCATGGCTGGACCGAAGTGGGCGGCATGCTCTCGATGCATGATTTTCCCGAGTTCACCTACCGCTACCGGGTCGATCAGGGACTGCGGGGTTACGATTGGTGGGACTTCACCGGCGACGAAGAAGACCCGATCGGCGCAACCGAACTCGAGTGCTTCAAGTACCCAAGTGACGAAGACATCCAGCGGGTCGGAGTGCGCGGCCTATACATCGGCAACTTCGATCCATGGGACGCCAACTTGCACTCAAAGCTGGTCATCGACCGTTACGGGTGGGAGCCTTCACCGGTCCCGTTTGAGAGAACCTACCGTCTCATGTCCAACCTTGATGACCGCTACGAGAACGGGGCCCACGACTATCTGAAGTTCATCAAGTTCGGGTATGGCCGCGCCACCGACCATGCGTGCAAGGACATCCGCAACGGCCACATGACGCGGGCAGAAGGCGTCGAGATGGTGCGCAAGTACGACCACGTGCGTTCGTCCGACCTCTACCACTGGCTGAAGTACGTGGATCGCAGCGAGGAGTGGTTCGACACAATCGCTAACACGTTCCGCAGCCCAAAGGTCTGGGTCCGGGACGATGCCGGCGGATGGCACAAGCGCAACATTTGGGACGAGTCGGCCGCCAAATGAACGTCTCCCCCGATTTCGCCGCAAGGGCTTACTGATGAGTGCGGAACGCAACTTCTACCATATCGGCTACGGCAAGGCCGGGAGCAGCACGCTGCAATGCGTGTTCTTTCCCACCCACAAAGAGATTTCGTTCTACGGAATTCAGTATTTCGAGGATGTCACTCCGTATTGGCCGTTCGAGGAAGCAGGGCGCCTGTGCGGCCAACTGGTGCACCCCGAGTACTTTGACGGGTTCCTTCCGGGCGATGTGGCTCACATCAATCGGCAGAAGGCGCTCGCTGCCGAGCACGGCAAGGCGTTCGTCTATTCGAACGATCATTTCTCTCTCTTGGTGGCCCCGCAGTGGTCCGTCGCCAAGATGAAGGAACTGATCCCCGATGCGCACATCGTCGTTGTCCTCCGCCGCCAGCAGGACATCATCAAGTCCATCTACAAGTACCGGGGCAAGGGGCTGATCTATGTGCCGCCGCGCTACCACAACGGCTTTGTCAGCTTCGACGAGTACTTCGATCTCGCGCACAAGAATTTTTTGAATCGCGGCGGCCACAAGGCGCGCGATTGGGTTGTCGACTACTTCCGCATCATCGATTTCAATCGCTTGGTCAATTATTACGCCGAGGGCTTTGGTGAAAAGAACGTCCATATCCTGTTTTTCGAGGATCTGGCCCGCGCCCCGCGCGAGTTCTACCGGAACCTGACCTCGATCCTTGGCGTTTCCTTTGATCCCCACGCCACGTATGTGGTCGACAACAAGGCCATCAATTCCAGTGCAACTCCCGCCGAAATCCAATACGAGCGTTGGAAGTACGCGCTGCTCGGCAATTTTTCCTTTGCCAAGAATCTGCCCATGTTCGGCAAGATTTCGGCAGCGGTCCGCGCCAAGCTGCGCGCGAAGCGCGGCGGTGATATCGAGTTGAACGAGCGCCAGCTGGAAGTCTTCCGCTCGATCTACAGCGAAGGGAATCGGCAACTGGCCCAGCGGTTTGGCCTCGATCTTGCGTCACGCGGCTATTTGGTCTGATCGGTCGGTGAATGCCGGCCTAGAGGACCGATTCTCGGTGGGCGCCGGATGATCTACGTCTTCCTTCCACGCGCCTTCATCGCTACCGACGCATCCGTGCCGCTGATGCTGGAATTGTCGCGGCGATATCCGGGCGAGCGCATCGTGTTTGCGTTATTTGCACAATACATTCTCCCCGAGATTCGATCCAACGTCGTGGTCTTCGATGCGATCAATTCGATCGGTGAGTTGATCTCGTTCTCGACCCAGCGCTTGAAGGGCTGGCCGCGGTTGCGCAACGGCGTTCATCGCTGGTTGTTCCTCGTTGGCGCAGCGCTCCGGGGGCTGTCGGGCACCGCAACCTTCCTGCATTTCGGCTACCTGAATGCGTTCCCAGTGCGGTTGCTGTTCCTCGCAAATCCGAAACATACCTACGTTATGCAGGCGACCCCAGTCGGACTGTCGGATACCGAAAAACGCATTGACCGCATTCGCTTTCCGGATGCCAAATTACCGCCTCGGGTCGCGGCAAGCGCGCTTTTCGCACAGAACAAGGACTGGGTGACCCTCGATCTTCCGCACGTGGCCGATACGCCGCGGTACATGATCGGCTCGCCCAGCTCGCGTAAGGTATGGCACAACTATCTTAGCGAAGTGGCACCAGCGCACTTCGCTGAGATTGGGATCAGCGGTGACCCGGCGATTGCAGTCTTCATCCTTTCCAGTCTGGATCCTCCTAATCTCACCTTCTACCAGGATGAGTTCATCCAGTTATTCGAGCAGACCCTTCGCGTGCTCTCGGAAGTCGTTCCCGACCTGCCGATCGTGGTGAAGCGCCATCCGAAGACCACGCCGGACTACGTGCGGCGGATCGGCGAAGTGGTTGCGCGGTCACCCAAGAAGCGCGTCGTCGTCGCCGATGTTCACCCGATGTTGTTGGCGGCGCGCGCGAAGTTCTTCATCTCGAACTGGTCCAGCACCGCGTACTTCAATGCGATCGCCATGTATGTCCCGATCATCGAGTACGTTCACTATGCCCCCGCGGTCGAAGCAGTGACGGGCGATGCGTCGACCCGCCCGGACCTCGCTACCTACTTCGTCAACTACGACGAGGAGAAATTGCGCCGGGCGATCCTCGCGGTGATGTCACAAGATGCCCCACGGGCGGAGTTGGCCTACCCCTACGACGAGCCATACGAGCAGGTGTTGCGCCTGCTCGCGCGCCTGCCGCCGACCTCCTGATCGGGGCCGCCGTGGGTTATCCACGACCCTCGGCGGCCACCTGGATTTCGATGTCGATCGCAGCGTCGATGAGTTGGTGCGCGAGCCTGCGGGCGACGTCGGGCCCAATGTGGGCGACCACGTCGAACGGCCGGGCCTCACCGTCACCGGAAACCCCGAGGCGCACTTCAACCAAGCCCGCATGTGTCAGCGCCGCGACGGAGGTAGGGGCCGGCAACCGCACTAGGTTGTGAGTGTCAACGAGGATGTACCGCTGGCCCATAAGTTCACCGTCGCTGGTGTGCTGGCGGCCCGATCATCGCCTTGCCCGGTCTGCGCCGTTTGTCGGCACGAACTATACTCTACCCCGGTCCGCGGTTGGCGGCCCAAGCCGGCTAACGACGCTCTGCAATGATTTCGACGCTGGTGAGCGCTTTCAGTTGGCTGTTGGACTCCGCCATCCTGCTGCCGGCAGCCCTGCTGGTGGGGGGGCTGGTCTTCTATGGACCGGCTGTGCGCGCACCGTCGGGTGGCCGGCAAGCGTCGCTGGTGTCGTTTAGCGAACTGCAGTTGCACTACCTGTTCGCCGACCGGTTCGGCCGGCCCGGTAAGGGCAAGGCCAGGGGCAAGGTCGACGGACTGGTCGGGTTGATCCGGCGGAACTACCTGGGCCCGATCCCTCATGACGCCTGGGAAAAGCGGGCAGGTCGCGTTCGCTCGCTGTCCCTGATGCGCTACCGCAGCACCGACTACTCGGTGCCGACGGCCTTCGGTCATCGCGAGGTTCTGATCCGCGGCGATATCCACGAGGTGGTGATCTCGTGCGGTGCCGACATAATCGCCCGGCATCGGCTACATCAATCACAACGAAGGCGGGTTCTTCGAACATGGGCAGCGCTATGCCAAGTTGCGGAAGTTGCAACCGGTGGGAAAGGCTATCGAGCCGCTACGATCGAAATCATGCGGTTCGCGTCCGACATGCTTACCGTGTAAGCGCCGGAGCAAAACTCCCTCACTGAAGCGGCCGGGTTTGTCCGGTTGCGCCGGAGTAAAAGTCCGGCAGCAGATAGCCCTTTGCGGTTGGCAGAGGGTGGGGGATGAAGGGCGTGGAGTTGTATGGACGGGTTCGCTATGCGG